>NZ_CP152050.1:1685000-2285000 GCF_038632915.1 Paenisporosarcina sp. FSL H8-0542 | reverse complement strand
TTTTCGAAATTCTTCCGGATACCAATTGTTGAAGTTCGTGCGTCATTGCTTTTGTAAATAAGCCATCAAATGCCATAAGTATTCCTCTTTCAAAACGTTTTGCTCTATCTTATCATTTTACAAGGGAAATGTGATATAATTGCCTAAGTGTGTAACAAAGAAAGTTGAAGCTCTTTAGGAGGAACGACTGTGCCAACTCTTAAGTTTATTAATATCGGAAACGGTAGTGTGGTCGCAGTTGAACGAATCATCTCCATCTTGCAGCCTGAATCTGCGCCGATTAAGCGTCTCGTTCAAGAGGCAAGGGACAAAGGGTTTTTGATTGACGCAACTTATGGTAAAAAAACCCGCGCGATATTTGTTATGGATAGTGAACATGTGGTTTTATCTGCAGTCCATGCTGAAACCATGGTGACACGTGTGATAGATCAAGCCGAATAGATAAAAAGAGGGATTGAATGCGAAAAGAACGTGGATTATTAATCGTCCTTTCAGGGCCATCAGGTGTTGGGAAAGGTACTGTGCGAAAAGAATTGTTTTCACAGCCTGACACAAATTATGAATATTCGATTTCAATGACGACAAGAAAGCCGCGTGAAGGCGAAGTCGATGGTGTCGATTATTTTTTTAAATCCCACGAGGATTTTGAACAACTAATCGGAGAAGGCCGTTTATTAGAATACGCTTCTTATGTTGGGAACTATTATGGAACTCCGTTAGATTATGTAAACGAGACATTGGATGCCGGTCGGGATGTATTTCTGGAAATTGAAGTGCAAGGTGCATCGCAAGTTCGCGATAAAGTACCAGACGGCTTATTTATTTTCCTGGCTCCACCAAGTTTAACGGAACTGCAACAACGTCTGGTAGGTCGTGGAACAGAAACAGAAGATGTGATTGCTTCACGAATTTTAGCAGCACGACAAGAACTTGAAATGATGAACTTGTACGATTATGTCGTCGAAAATGACGAAGTGCAATTGGCTTGCGATCGTGTAAATGCCATTGTCACTGCCGAACATTGCCGTCGGGAACGCGTTGAAAAAAGATACCTAGCTATGCTGGAAGGGGAATATTAATGTTATATCCATCAGTTGATTCATTAAAAAGCAAAATCGATTCAAAATACTCACTAGTGAGTTTGGCTTCAAAACGTGCTCGCCAATTACAAGAAGAAGGCGGAGAGCGTCTTGAGTCGTATGTGTCCTTGAAGTATGTAGGCAGAGCATTGGAAGAAGTGGCATCAGGCGCTTTAACAAAAGAAGTTCAAGACGAAGCAACTATTTACGAAGACGAAATTTAAAAAATAGTATTTACCCAAAAAACTCCCTAAGACAGTCAGATGCTTTGGGAGTTTGTTGTTTGAGAAAGGAAGATTGTTCATGCTAGCAAACAAAAAAATCTTATTGTGCGTAGCTGGTGGTATTGCAGTTTATAAAGCTGTTGCCCTTGTTAGTAAATTGTCGCAAGCAGGAGCGGATGTCAAAGTCATCATGACCGAATCTGCCACAAAGTTTGTGCAGCCACTGAGCTTTCAAGTAATGTCTCGTAATGATGTTTATACAGATACATTTGATGAAAAAGATTCAAATGTCATCGCACATATCAACCTGGCAGATTGGGCAGATTTAGTTATCGTGGCACCTGCAACAGCGAACGTCATCGGCAAACTTGCCAATGGACTTGGTGACGATATGCTGACGACGACCCTGTTAGCTACCACCGCCAAGGTTTGGATTGCACCAGCTATGAATGTACATATGTACGATCACCCCGCAGTGAAACGAAATATTTCCACTCTAGCAGCAGATGGTTATGAATTCATTGAACCGTCAGAAGGTTTTTTGGCTTGTGGGTATGTAGGAAAAGGAAGATTGGAAGAACCAGAAAAAATCGTGGCATTGGTCGACGCATTTTTTCAGCCGAAAGAATTGCCGTTGATAGGCAAAAAAGTTGTGATTACTGCAGGTCCAACACGTGAGCGAATAGATCCAGTACGATTTTTGACTAACTTTTCCTCAGGGAAAATGGGCTATGCGCTGGCTGAAGCGGCGACAAAACTTGGAGCGGAAACGGTTCTTGTCTCTGGTCCCGTTTCATTGCCAATTCCTTCAGGGGTAACTGTTGAGAATGTGGAAAGTGCAGAAGAAATGCTGCAAGCCGTGTTACAGCATTTTGATGATGCTGATATTGTCGTGAAAACGGCAGCTGTCGCAGATTATCGTCCAAAGTTCGTATTTGGGCAAAAAATGAAGAAACAAGCTGGTGACTCTACCTTAGAACTTGAACGCACTACCGATATCCTCATGACACTTGGGCAAAAGAAAACGCATCAACTGTTGATCGGTTTCGCTGCTGAAACAAACGATGTCGAGATGTATGCACAAGGAAAACTTTCAAAGAAAAATGCGGATTATATTGTAGCTAATGATGTTACAAAAGAGGATAGCGGTTTTGGGACAGACACCAATACTGTTGTGCTGATTGGCAAAGAAAATTATGTCCAGCATTTTGACAATATGACGAAAAAACAATTGGCTAATAAATTGTTCGAGACCGTTTTGGCCCGTGAGAAAGATTTACATTATGTACGCTGAAGTCATTGTTGACGTAGCGGCTTATCCCATTGATCGACCATTTGATTACGTGGTCCCTGAAAAGTTTCAAGACCTGATTGAAAGTGGCAGTCGGGTTAAAGTTCCTTTTGGCAATCGGCAAGTTCTTGGATTTGTTACGGCACTAAAAAGTGACACGGATGTCCCTGCTGAAAAACAAAAACCGATTGGTGAACTGCTCGATATTGAACCGATATTGACGCAGGAAATGCTCGAAATGACAAAATGGTTGAAACGACATACTTTATGTTACGAAATTGATGCCCTTCAAGTCATGTTGCCTTCGGCGTTACGTGCGAAGTATGAAAAGATAGTGCGAATTGTTGATCATCATGCGGAGCTTCCGCAAAGTGTACAAGCCTTGTTTCAGCAAAAAGACCAAGTAGAGTTAAAAGTAGATGAACCGAAAGAATTGCTTGCACTCATCAAAAAATTGGTGAAGGAAGACATTTTGGCACTGGAAACATCGGTCAAACAAAAAACTGCCGTAAAAAAAGTAAGAATGATTCACATCGAATCTGATATGGAACGTTTGAACCTGATTTATGACAGCATTTCCAACCAAGCCAAGAAGCAAAAAGATGTTGTCAAATGGATGATGGATCATGCAGGAGAACGAATTGTCTCAGCAGATTTATTGAAACGTCTCAGTACGACAAATGCGGTCTTACAAGCGGTTTTAGAAAAAGGCGCAGCATCAATGCAAATGGAAGAAATCTACCGGGATCCGTATGCGGACAGAACGATAAATGTAACAACAAAACTTGCTTTAACAAATGAACAACACCTCGCACTGAGTGAAATCATCCATTCATATGACGAACAGGATGCTAGAACTTTTCTTCTTCATGGCATTACGGGCAGTGGCAAGACAGAAGTCTATTTACAGGCGATTGAGCGTTCATTGATGGACGATAAAGAAGCCATCGTTCTGGTACCTGAGATTTCACTTACGCCACAAATGACCAATCGCTTTAAAGAACGTTTTGGTTCACTTGTGGCTGTATTGCATAGTGGATTATCGACTGGGGAAAAATACGATGAATGGCGAAAAATCAAACGCGGCGAAGTAAAAGTGGTCGTGGGTGCCCGTTCAGCCATATTTGCTCCATTTCAAAATGTTGGCATCATCATTTTGGACGAGGAACATGAAGGAACTTATAAGCAGGACGATTCACCTCGTTATCATGCACGAGATGTTGCAATCTGGCGAAGTGAATATCACAAATGTCCAGTTATTTTAGGAAGTGCCACGCCGTCACTTGAGTCATTTGCACGTGCCAAAAAAGGGAATTATGCTTTGTTGACGTTGGCCAACAGACCAAAAGAACAGGCATTACCTGAAGTGTCTGTCGTCGATATGCGAGAGCAATTGAAAAACGGCAACCGCTCCATGTTTTCTCTGGAACTGGCAGAAGCGATCAATGTGAGACTGGACAAGCAGGAACAGATGGTGTTGTTCCTGAATCGTCGTGGTCACTCGTCATTTGTTCTCTGTCGGGATTGTGGTACCGTGGTAGAATGTCCAAACTGTGATATTTCCATGACCTATCATCGCCATCAGGAAAAGATTAAATGTCACTATTGTGGTGAAGAGTCCCAAGTGCCTACTACTTGTCCAGAATGCAGCAGTGAGCATATCCGATTCTTTGGAACAGGTACTCAAAAAGTAGAAGAAGAAATTGCCCGATTGTTTCCAACTGCAAGGGTACTGCGTATGGACGTGGATACCACTCGAAAAAAAGGATCACATGAACACATTCTGAATCTGTTCGGAGAAGGAAAAGCCGATATTCTGCTTGGCACGCAAATGATTGCCAAAGGTCTTGATTTCCCAAATATCACATTAGTAGGGGTCTTGTCAGCTGATACAACGCTTCATTTAGCGGATTTCAGAGCTGCCGAAAAAACGTTCCAATTATTAACCCAAGTCAGTGGAAGAGCTGGAAGGCATGATAAAGCAGGGGAAGTCATCGTGCAAACCTACACCCCCGAACACTATGCTATTCAATTCGCACAACAGCACGACTTTGTCCCATTTTACAATCAGGAAATGATGAACCGGAAACAATTTTTATATCCTCCATTCACATATGTCGTGCTGATTCAAATCACGCATGAAGATGTTTTGATGACTGCGGAATATGCACATAAAACAGCAAACTGGCTCCGTGATAATTTATCTCCGCAATCTGAAATTATTGGCCCGACGGCATCGTCTATTAGTCGTTTGCAAAATAGATATCGCTATCAATGTTTGATAAAATACAAAAAAGAACCGACGCTCCCGGAAGTATTGCAGCAATTAACGCGTATTTACCGGACGGACTGGATAAAAAAAGGGATTTTAATGTCCATTGACTTAAACCCTTCATCCATCATGTGAGCGGAAATGAAATGAGGAATAATCTTTGACGATTCGAAAAATCGTATTACATCCAAATGAAATATTAACAACTCCAACAAAAGAAGTGACAGAGTTCGATCAGAAACTTGCAACGTTACTTGATGATATGTATGAGACCATGCTTGAGTCAGATGGCATAGGAATAGCAGCCCCACAAGTGGGAGAGTTGCTTCGCGTTGCAATTGTAGACTTAGGAGAAGGGGAAGACATCATTGAGATGATCAATCCTTTGGTAGTTGATACGGAAGGGGAAGCCATAGAAGTGGAAGGTTGCCTCAGTTTCCCAGAACTTTATGGCGAAGTTGAACGTCCATATTTCGTACAGATAAAAGCACAGGAAAGAGACGGCACGTGGTATGAACTCGAGGCTGAAGATTATGAAGCAAGAGCCATTCTACATGAAATCGATCATTTGGATGGCGTATTGTTTGATTCGAAAATAATTCGCGTCGTCGATCCATCTGAGCTTGAAACTGAGGAGGAGGAATTGATTTGACCTCTTTAGTATTTATGGGGACTCCAGAGTTCTCAGTACCGATTCTAACCATGCTACATGAAGAAGGCTATTCCATTTTAGCTGTTGTAACTCAGCCAGACCGTCCTGTAGGGCGTAAAAAAGTATTGACACCAACTCCTGTTAAAAAAGAAGCGTTACGTCTTGGATTACCTGTCATTCAGCCTGAAAAACTAAAAGGTTCACCACAACTAGATGAAATTCTTTCTTTACAACCGGATATTGTGGTAACGGCTGCGTTTGGTCAGTTACTTCCTAAAGAAATTCTGGAAGCACCTAAATATGGCTGTCTGAATGTACATGCTTCTTTGCTTCCTGCATATCGTGGGGGTGCTCCGATACATCAAGCTGTGATTGATGGTCAGACAGAAACAGGTGTGACCATCATGTATATGGCGCAAAAATTGGACGCTGGTGATATTATTTCACAAAAATCGATACCGATTGAACAATCCGATACAACAGGAGTTCTTTTTGAAAAATTGAGTGTCGTTGGACGTGACTTGTTAAAAGAAACATTACCGACCATTATTAATGGCTCAAATGCAAGATTGGTTCAGGATGAAAGCCTTGTGACATTTGCCCGCAATATTTCAAGAGAACAAGAACGAATTGATTGGAAACAGTCGGCACAGGACATTTATAATTTGGTACGTGGTCTTAATCCTTGGCCAGTTGCCTATACCACGTTGAAACAGGAAAACGTGAAAATATGGTGGGGTCAACCGAGTCAACAAACTTACTCGCAACCTGTAGGTACAGTCGTTGAATTGAAAGTTGATCGAGTGATTGTGCAAACAGGCGATAAACTAGCTTTTGAAATTACCGAATTACAACCAGCAGGAAAGAAAAAAATGTCTGCAGAAGAATTTCTACGAGGCACTGGTTCTAAATTACAGATTGGGGATCAGTTTGAATGAGCTCAAAAAGTTATAGAATGTGGAACGGAAATGTACGCGATGCCGCATTATCAATCTTGATGGCAATTGAAAAAAATCAAGCGTACAGTAATTTGTTACTTCATCAGACCATAGAAAAATATGATATTGAACCAAAAGACCGTGGGTTATTAACGGAAATTACTTATGGTACGCTGCAACACAAGATGACGCTTGATTACTATCTACAACCGTTCATCAAAGGAAAGCTGGATGATTGGGTTCGCCAGTTATTAAGACTTTCACTTTATCAAATTCATTATTTGGACCGAATTCCGAATCATGCTGCTGTCAATGAAGCTGTTGAAATTGCCAAGAAACGCAGTCACAAAGGGACAGCTGGATTGGTTAATGGCATTTTAAGAGGCATTCTACGACAAGGAGTTCGCTCGACTGAGGATATTGCGGATCCAATTGAACGACTATCAATTGAAGCAAGTCATCCATTATGGCTCATTGAACGATGGGTGAAACAATTTGGTTTCGAACAAGCTGAGACAATGGCTTTTGAAAACAATATTCCTCCTGCACTTACCGTTCGCGTCAACACCACACGCATTTCAGTGGATGAGGCAATTGATATGTTGCTTGACGAAGGAATTGTAGCACACCAAAGCGAAGTGATACCTGAATGCTTGCACATTGAAAAAGGGCAAGTTGCCAAAACGAAAGCTTATCAATATGGTGCTGTTTCAATTCAAGATGAAAGTTCCATGATCCCTACTTATGCACTTCAGATTGAACCAGGGCAAAGAGTTTTGGATATGTGTGCGGCTCCTGGTGGAAAATCAATGCATATCGCTGAAAAGTTGAACGGTCAAGGATCTCTGGTATCTGTGGATTTGCATCCACATAAAGTAAAACTTATAGCCGATCAAGCTACAAGACTAGGTTTTGAAAACGTTGAAACCCGTACATGGGACAGCCGTGAACTGACAAATGAATATGAAGAACAATCGTTTGACCGAATACTTGTCGATGCTCCGTGCAGTGGCTTGGGTGTCATCCGTCGAAAACCCGATATTAAGTATACAAAGAAGCAGGAAGATTTTGCTTCATTGCATAATATCCAGATTCGATTACTTGATGAAGCGTACAAGTTAATCAAACCAAACGGACTGATCGTCTACAGTACATGTACCATTGATGAGGTTGAAAATAATGGAACTGTTCAAGAATTTCTTGCAAACCATACAGACATGATGCTGGATGAACTGAATGTATTACCAGAAGCCTATCATCACCTGACAAGCAATGGTATGATTCATATTTTCCCTCAGGATTTCAATAGCGATGGTTTCTTTGTTGCCGCTTTTCGGAAAAAAGAGTTATCTTCAAAAGAAGTGAAATAAAGAAGTAAAGTGATGCATACCAACATATTTTTATAGTATGAATCGTATGCACCAACGGCTTTCAGTTACAAACCGTCGTGAACACGGCTCTGATATTGATGCAGCTTGCAGACTACTTCTTGCGAGAAGCATCAACAAGAAACGGAGTGACCATTGATGAAATACACGGTATTAAGTGATATTGGTAAAAAAAGATCGGTGAATGAAGATCGCGCGGCAGTTTTCGTGCGATCGGATTTTGTCCGTTTAGGCGTCATTGCTGATGGCATGGGCGGACACAATGCTGGTGATATCGCAAGTGAGATGGCTATCACAAAAATCGGAGAAAGTTTTGAAAGCGCTGCCTTGAATCAATTTTCTACTGAGGAATCCATCAAAGAGTGGTTTTTACAGGCCGTAAAGAAAATCAATAGTAGCATTTTTGATTATTCCCTAAGACACGAGGATTGCCAAGGGATGGGTACTACTTTCCTGGCAGTTATATTAACAGATGCCGAAAAAATTCTTTGTCATATCGGAGATAGTCGGGCCTATGAATGGCATGAGGGGAAAATGAAGCAATTAACAAGAGACCATTCTTTTGTTAATGTCTTAGTGGAAAGTGGAGAAATCAGCGAAGAAGAAGCAGAAAGTCATCCGAAGAAAAATTTGATTACGAAATCATTAGGAACGCAAAAAAGCATCGAGCCGGACTTTATTTCAATTCAGATTCCTACATATTCTTACTTATTATTATGTTCTGATGGATTAAGTAACAAATTATCAATGGATGACATGACGAATATTTTAAAGACCAATCTTTCAGTTGGTGAAAAAGGATCCCGTTTAGTGAATCTTGCCAATGAAAAAGGTGGAGAAGATAACATCTCTCTCGTTTTAATCACAAATACGAAAGAGGAGGTGTAGTCGTGCTCTTAGGCAAAAGAATCAGCGGTCGATATAAAGTTCTCGAAATGATCGGTGGAGGGGGCATGTCCAATGTTTACCTCGCACACGACATGATTCTCGATCGGGATGTCGCAATAAAAGTCTTACGATACGACTTCTCTAATGAAGATGATTTACATCGTAGATTCCAGCGTGAAGCACTTTCAGCTACCAGTTTGACTCATCCGAACATCGTCAATATTTTCGATGTAGGTGAAGATGGGGACATTCACTATTTGGTCATGGAATTTGTTGAAGGGAAGACCTTGAAACAATATATTACTGATGCAGCACCTCTGTCACCGAATGAAGCTGTAACTATCATGAAGCAATTAACGTCTGCGATTGCACATGCTCATCAAAATCAAATCATTCATCGTGATATCAAGCCCCAAAATATTTTGATGGATGGTACCCATCATGTTAAAATCACGGACTTTGGAATTGCGATGGCTTTGAGTGCAACTTCATTTACCCAGACCAATTCCGTGTTAGGCACTGTCCATTATTTATCACCTGAACAAGCTCGTGGTGGTACAGCAACAAAAAAATCGGATATTTATGCGCTTGGAATTGTGTTGTATGAATTACTTATCGGCAAGCTTCCTTTTTCAGGAGAGTCAGCGGTATCCATTGCGTTGAAACATTTACAAACCGATACACCATCGGTTCGGGCAGCAGTACCAAGCATTCCACAAAGCCTTGAAAATGTTGTCATGAAAGCGACGGCGAAAGATCCACGTAACCGTTATCAGAATGTAGAAGAAATGCAGCGAGATTTGCAAAATGTTTTATCGGAAGAGCGCGCAAATGAGAAAGCTTTTGAGATTCCTTTAGATGATGATGGGGCTACAAAAACAATGCCGGTCATCAAAGATGCTAGTTACGATTCATTAGCAAAGACAAAACATCTTAAAAAAGAACCGGTGGTAGTACCTCCCGTTGTGGAAGAAAAAAAGAAGAAGAAAAAATGGCCATGGATAGTGGGCATTCTTGCATTTTTATTGCTTGCAGGTTTAGTGATTGTTGTGGCATTTCCAGGGATATTTGGTCCCAAAAAAATCGAAGTTCCGGACGTAGCGAATTTGCCATTAAGTGAAGCAATCGATAAGGTGGAAGAAGTTGGATTCATTGCAGGAAATGAAAAACAGGAATCGTCGGAAGAAGTTGAGGAAGGCCAAGTTATTCGGACAATCCCACAAGCAGGAAAAATCCGGGAAGAAGCAACTGAAATTGAATTCATTATTTCAAGTGGGAAAGAGTCAGTGACGCTTGCAGACTATGCCGGACGTGAATACAACGTAGTGAAAGAATTACTGGCTTCGCAAAAATTCAAGTCCATCAAAGCAGACGAAGTATTCTCGGATGAGCCTGAGGGGCGCATTATCTCTCAAAGTCCATCTGAGTTCTCCGAAGTCATTCCGGATGAGACCGATCTTGTTTTCACTGTGAGTAAAGGACCGGAGTTGCAAAGTGTGATTGATTTGAGAAGACAATACAACGAGAAAACGTTGAATGACTATGCTCGATCATCCGGGTTTGATATTCGCATCATTAAAGAAGAGTATTCTGAAGATGTACCGGAAGGATTTGTCATTTCACAAAATCCAGTTGCGGGCACAAAACTTGAACTAGGCAGTTCGATTGAAATCGTTTTATCAAAAGGTCCTGCCGCCAAACAAATTAAAACGTTTGTGACAACAGTAGAAATCCCATATGAACCAGATGATCCGGGCACTGAGCAGATCGTACGAATTTATCTGCAAGATCAAACACACTCACTGACAGAACCAGTAGAGGAATATGTACTCACTGAAAACAAAAAGCAACAAATTCAATTGAAAATTGAAGAAGGACAAAAAGGAGCATATCGAATAATGGTCGACTCGAAAGTCATCGTAGATGAAATAATCGAGTATGACAGCTTCGAATAGGGAGGTATACAATGCCAACAGGACAAATACGAAAAGCACTTAGTGGATTTTACTATGTTCAGGACGGAGAACAATTTATACAATGCCGTGGACGCGGTGTATTCAGAAATCGTGGTGTCAACCCGCTAGTTGGGGACTTTGTCGATTATGAAGTGGAAAGCGGTTCAGACGGCACGATAACAGTGGTGCATGAACGTAAAAATGCACTCGTACGCCCACCTATTGCCAATATTGACCAAGCCTTACTGGTGTTTTCCCTGACTGAACCCGATTTCAATCCATTATTGCTGGATCGCTTTCTTGTTGTCGTGGAGTCATTTAATGTAGAGCCAATTATTTGTCTGACAAAAACAGATTTACTTTCTGAAGAAGAGATGAGTAAAATCCAGCCTTATTTGGATGATTATCGTGCGATTGGATATGAAATGCTTGAAACCTATAAGGATGATGATGATCTGGTGTCCAATATCGCTCCGATCCTGAAAGGAAAAATCAGCGTTTTGGCAGGACAATCCGGTGTAGGAAAATCTACACTGTTAAATACAGTGCTGCCATCGTTGAATTTAAAGACAGGTATTATTTCGGAAGCCCTTGGACGGGGGAAACATACGACTCGCCATGTAGAACTTTTAGAAGTATGTGAGGGGTTACTAGCGGATACTCCGGGATTCAGTTCCTTTGATTTCGATGAGATTGAAAAAGAGCAGTTATCCGATTGTTTTCCTGAATTCCGCGAGGCGTCAGAACGATGTAAATTCAGAGGGTGCCTACACATAAGTGAACCGAAATGTGCAGTTCTTGCTGCACTGGAAACCGGAGAAATCAAAGATTATCGATACAAACATTACATGAAGTTTTTAGATGAAATAAACGATCGAAAGCCGAGGTATTAATATGATAAAAATTGCTCCATCTATCCTTGCTGCTAATTTTTCGAAATTGGCTGAAGAAGTAATAGAAGTCGAAAAAGCTGGTGCGGAATTAATCCATATCGATGTAATGGACGGACATTTCGTGCCTAACATTACGATGGGTCCAATTGTGGTGGAAGCTTTAAGACCTGTAACGGATCTTCCTTTAGACGTTCATTTAATGATTGAAAATCCGGATTTGTATATTGAGTCATTTGCAAAAGCTGGTGCCGATTACATTACGGTTCATGTTGAAGCGTGTACTCACCTTCACCGTACCATTCAATTAATCCGTTCGTTTGGAGTGAAACCAGGTGTGGTATTAAATCCACATACGCCGGTTGAAAGCATCCAACATATTCTTGACGACATCGATATGGTGTTGTTCATGACGGTCAATCCAGGTTTCGGTGGACAGAAGTTCATTCATTCGGTCGTTCCGAAAGTTCAACAACTTTCTGACATAATTAAAGAAAAAGGATTGAATATTGAAATTGAAATTGATGGTGGTATTAATGCTGAGACCATTATTCCTTGTGCAGAGGCAGGCGCGACCATTTTTGTAGCCGGTTCAGCAATTTACAGTAAAACGGATCGTACTGCTGCATTACAGGAAATTAAAGAAGCAGGCGAACGAGCAATCCGCGGATGAAGACGGCCGTAATTTGCGCAGGTGGACCAGCTGATGAATTAGCTGATTTTGCGACCCTAAAAAATAACGATGAAATTATTTTTATCGGTGCAGACAAAGGTGCTATTTATTTAATCGAAAGTGGAATTCTTCCGGACGTGGCTATAGGTGATTTTGATTCATTGTCACCGGAAGAATTTTCGAAATTGAAAAACCAAGTAGCGTCAGTGAAAGTTGCACCTGCAGAAAAGAATGAAACGGATACCGATTTAGCAATCGACGAGTCATTGACTTTCGAACCTGATCATATTGTACTGACAGGTGTGACGGGTGGTCGATTAGATCACTTTATGGCTGTACTTAACAGTGTTTATCGTTTTCAAACGGACAATGCCTCCATTCAATTTACAATACGCAACAAATGGAATGAAATGAAGCTGCTGACTCCTGGTGTAACCAAGTTAACGAAGGATCAACAGTTTCCATTTGTATCTTTTTTTGCCTTTCAAGGAAGCGTGGAACACGTGACATTAGCAGGTATGAAATATAATGTCAGCGATGAGACGATTGAAATGGGCATTTCCCGGTTTACAAGTAATGAAGTATTGGACGAACAAGGGTCTATCTCCTTTACATCTGGCATATGTTTATTAATACGTAGCTCAGATCAATAAGAAGGAGTGAAAGCATGCGTGTTTATACGTTTAGATTACCGAAATTTGTAAGTGGGTTTGTAAGAATGTGTTTAGGTTGGATGAATACCGAGGATAAACCGAAGAAGAGGAACGAAAAAATGCCAGACTGACTTATGTCAGTCTGGCATTACTTATGGGCGCGAAGATTAAACGCGCTCAACTTTTCCAGATTTCAATGCTCTCGCAGAAACCCATACACGTTTTGGTTTGCCGTCTACAAGAATACGAACTTTTTGTAGGTTAGCTCCCCAAGTACGTTTTGTTGAGTTCATTGCGTGAGAACGAGCGTTACCAGCACGAGCTTTGCGCCCTGAAATTACACATACTTTTGGCATACTATTTTCCTCCTCAAAAAAGAAGCTGAAAGATTTTTTTCAGTTCGATATTTCACATACTTTAATAATTTAACATATAGTAAATTTCTTTGCAACAAGTTTTAACCCCTCTTTCAAGAAAAAAGCCTTTACAGACAAATGCAGGAGATGTTAACGTTTTCTTTTATTAAAGGACTTTGTGTAGTACAATAATGGGTAGTCAAAAAGGACTTATAAGGAGGCATACTCTATGTCAATTGAGTTAAAAAACGAATTCGGTCAAATTGATATTTCAAATGACGTCGTTGCCCAAATTGCAGGTGGAGCAGCTATTGAGTGTTATGGAATTGTAGGAATGGCTACTAAACACCAAATTCGAGATGGTTTAACGGATATTTTACGTAAAGAAAATTTTGCTAAGGGTGTACTTGTACGCCAAAATGGCGAGGATCTTCACATAGATATGTACATCATCATCAGCTACGGCACTAAAGTGTCAGAAGTAGCTTATCAAGTTCAATCGAAAGTTAAATACACATTAAATAAGACATTAGGACTAGCAGTGAAATCAGTAAATATTTACGTTCAAGGAGTTCGTGTTACGAACCCATAAGAGGAGGAAGTAGGATATGAAGTCTTTAGACGGAATTCAATTTGCAGAAATGGTGAAAATGGGTGCCCATCATCTATTTCAGAATGCAGATTATGTGGATGCGCTAAACGTCTTTCCTGTTCCCGATGGTGACACGGGAACGAACATGAACTTATCCATGTCTTCTGGAGCAAAAGAAACAGAAGCACATGCAGTTGCTCATATTGGAAAAACAGCACAAGCACTATCAAAAGGATTGTTGATGGGTGCCCGTGGGAACTCGGGCGTTATTTTATCCCAACTTTTCCGTGGATTCGGAAAAGATGTTGAAACTAAATCATCTTTGACGGCAAAAGAGTTTGCCCACGCATTCCAACATGGTGTGGATATGGCTTATAAAGCAGTCATGAAACCAGTGGAAGGAACTATTTTGACCGTAGCAAAAGATTCTGCTAAAAAAGCGGTTGAAGTTGCAGAACATGAAGACGATGTCATTGTTGTGATGGATGAGTTGCTTAAAGAAGCAAAAGCGTCTTTGGCACGTACGCCTGATTTACTTCCGGTATTAAAGGAAGTTGGTGTAGTTGATTCTGGTGGACAAGGTCTTGTGTTCGTTTATGAAGGTTTCATTGCTTCGATGAAAGGCGAGAAATTACCTGAGAAGACCTCTGCTTATTCAATGGATGATCTTGTAAGTGCGGAACATCATAAAAATGTTCAGGGCTTCATGGATACATCGGACATTGAATTTGGATACTGTACGGAGTTCATGGTGAAATTCATGCCAGAAAAAGTAGCAGAACATCCTTTCAATGAAAATGACTTCCGCGAAGGTTTGAGTCAATTCGGTGATTCATTGCTGGTTATTTCGGATGACGAGATTGCAAAGGTACATATCCACTCTGAACAACCTGGTAATTGTTTAAGCTATGGTCAGAAATATGGCGATCTTATCAAAATCAAGATTGAAAACATGCGTCAGCAGCATGCTGAAATTGTTGGAGATGATTACAAAAAAGATCAACCGACTGCCGCTCCTGCAAAAAAACATCCGTATGCAGTGGTTACCGTTGCGATGGGTGAAGGAATTTCCGAACTTCTGAAAAGTGTAGGTGCAAGTGCAGTCATTGAGGGCGGTCAAACAATGAACCCTTCTACGGAAGATATCGTCAAAGCGATTGAAGCGGTTGGCGCTGAAAGAGTTCTTATTTTGCCGAACAACAAAAATATAATCATGGCAGCTGAGCAAGCTGCAGAAGTGATGGGTATTGAAGCGGCAGTAGTACCAACAAAATCTGTTCCTCAAGGAATGGCGGCATTGTTAGCATTCAATCCGGAAGCTTCTGTTGAAGACAACAAAGCAACAATGACTGAAGCTTTTGCACACGTCAAAACTGGCCAAGTAACGTTTGCGGTTCGTGATACTTCCATCGATGGTGTTGAAATCCAGAAGGATGACTTCATGGCGATTTCAGAAGGGAAGATTATTCTTGCCACACCTTCACTCGAAGAAGTTTCTCAAACACTTCTCAAGGATATGGTTGATGAAGATGCAGAAATCATTACCATCATTTACGGCGAAGACGTTACGGAAGTCGATGCCAACGAGTTGGCTGCATTTGTAGAAGAGAAATTCTCTCATGCAGATGTGGAAGTTTATAATGGGAAACAACCGTTATATCCATACATCATCTCAGTAGAATAATACACAAAAGCAGTGAATCAATTCGGTTCACTGCTTTTTTATACAAAGCTCTGTTAAACTAGACTATTGATTTCCGTTACGAGCGGACGCATTCTGCGTGCAGTTCGTGAGCCTCCTCACGCGAAAAAATCTGTGCTCCTGTTTCTACATCGCTCTACTAGCTTCGAAACATGAAAGTGCGTTGCATAGGTACGCTATCTTCGTCGCAAACGAATTGTACAAAAGCAATTTTGCACAATTCGTTCTCTGTGGATTCTCACTTGGACATGCTTAACCCGCAGGAAAGATATTGGACGAATGGCCAATATCTTTCCGACGAGTAACTACAGGATCCAAAACAGCGAAGACTCCTGAGGGATAGCGAAACAGTCGAGACCCCGCAGAAGCGAACATAAGAACGAAGACTAAGTACGCACTTCGTGTGGCAACGCCTTCGTGACCAACATCCTGTTGGCCTGAGGAGTCTTGACGCTCGCCCTAAGAAAGCGTAGCTATTTTGCGGAATCTCAACAGCAATATTTAACATGGCTTGACACATAAATGTAAGCGGATTCTATTACTTTTGTTTAATGTGCACTTATATTGTAAACTGTTAGTAGAAATTCGAAACAAAGGGGTTATTAAAATGAAGTTTAAATCAGTCTTTGATATTATTGGTCCAGTCATGATTGGCCCTTCATCTTCACATACAGCAGGTGCAGCAAGAATTGGTCTGGTGACCCGCGAATTATTTGGCAGACAGCCAAAGTGGGCAAAAATTTATTTATATGGCTCTTTTGCCGAAACATACAAAGGGCACGGGACAGACATTGCCATTGTTGGGGGATTACTTGGTTTTGACACGTTTGATGAACGCATCAAAACTTCGTTTGAGCTGGCAAAAGATATTGGCATGACATTTGAATTCATCCCAGAAAGCGGTCACACTGAGCATCCCAATACAGCACGTATTGTCATTGGCGACGATTCAGGCGAAATGGAACTAATCGGCATTTCCATTGGTGGCGGAAAAATCGAAATCAGTGAATTAAATGGTTTCCCGCTTCGCTTATCAGGAAATCATTCTGCAATTTTAGTTGTACATGATGATAAACCAGGGAGTATTGCAAAAGTAGCAAGCTGTCTGGCGGAACAAAATATCAATATTGGACATATGGAAGTGTCTAGAAAAGAGCAAGGTCAGAGGGCGTTAATGGTTATTGAAGTGGATGAGCCAATCGAAGATCATGTGTTATTGCAAATCTCACAATTGCCTTATATCACACAAGTAACGAAAATTGCAGATTAAAGGAGTTATATAAATGAATGTTCTATTTCGTAATGTAAAAGAATTGGTCGCTTTGGCTAACAGTGAAAATAAATTGATTTCTGAGTTGATGATTGAGCAGGAAATGTTGGTTACACGAAGAAGCCGTGAAGACATCATGAATCAAATGGACCGCAACTTGACGGTCATGGAAGAAGCAGTTGAAAAAGGATTGAAAGGCGTTCAATCCACTTCAGGTTTAACTGGAGGAGACGCAGTGCTACTTCAAAATTACATGAAAAAAGGCAAAACGCTTTCTGGCACATTGTTGATTGATGCAGTTAGTAAAGCTGTAGCAACTAACGAAGTAAATGCGGCTATGGGGACGATTTGTGCAACACCGACTGCAGGTTCAGCAGGCGTAGTGCCTGGTACTTTATTCGCTGTGCAAAATCAATTGAATCCTACACGTGAAGAAATGATACGTTACTTGTTCACTTCAGGAGCTTTTGGATTCGTGGTAGCTAACAATGCATCCATTTCAGGAGCTGCTGGAGGATGTCAGGCGGAAGTAGGATCAGCAGCGGCGATGGCAGCGGCAGCGATTGTTGAAATGTCCGGCGGTACTCCACAGCAATGTTCGGAAGCTTTTGCGATAACGATGAAGAATATGCTGGGTCTAGTCTGTGATCCTGTTGCGGGATTAGTAGAAGTTCCATGTGTTAAACGCAATGCGATGGGAGCTGCAAACGCATTGGTTGCTGCAGATATGGCTCTAGCAGGCGTGACTAGCCGTATACCTTGTGATGAAGTTATTGATGCCATGTTTAAAATTGGTCAAACAATGCCAACTGCATTAAAAGAAACTGCGCAGGGCGGTTTAGCTGCGACACCTACAGGAAGAGCACTAGCAGAAAGAATCTTTGGTGCTGAATTTGTAAAAGGTGTCTGATAAAGCACTTCAGGCAGTCAGTAGTTTAAAAGGTATTGGTGGCGAAACAGAAAAAACACTGAATGACATGGGCATTGTTACTTTACTGGATTTAGTCATGACATTTCCATATCGTCATGAAGATTTTCGTTTAAAAAACATCTCAGAAACACCACATAATGAACGGATAACAGTGGAGGGAAGGGTCGAAAGTGAACCTTCCGTTCTTTTTTTAGGGAAAAACAAATCTCGTATGCAAATTAGACTTCTCGTAGGACCACATTTAATTAAAGTGGTCTTTTTTAATCAGGCATACTTGAAGAATAAAATAACCAGCGGTCAAATCATAACGGTAACAGGTAAATGGGATCGAGGTCGTCAGGCGATCAGCGTATCCAATTTTTCGCCAGGACCCAAAACGGACAATGTGGATTTTGAGCCCATGTATAGCCTGAAAGGATCTCTTCATCAAAAAACTTTCCGTAAATTTATGCATCAGGCTTTGCAGGAAGTGGCAAACGATTTAGAAGAATGTCTGCCACATAGCTTAAGAGAAACTTATAAACTTTTACCAGTGCATGAAGCGCTGGAAGGGATACACTTCCCGAAATCTGCCGAACATGTGAAACAGGCACGCAGACGATTTGTTTATGAAGAATTATTGCAGTTCCAATTGAAAATGCAAGCGATAAAAAAAGCGCGTAAAGAACAAAATAAAGGGCTCTCCATTGCCTATGATGTCCAGAAATTAAAAGACTTAATTGCTACACTTCCATACGAACTGACGAATGCTCAAAAGCGGGTAGTCAATGAAATATGTAAAGATTTAAAAGAGCCACACCGTATGAACCGCTTGCTTCAAGGTGATGTTGGTTCGGGTAAAACGGTTGTTGCTGCGATTGGTTTGTATGCAGTGATTACCGCAGGCTACCAGGGCGCCATGATGGCTCCAACGGAAATTTTGGCAGAGCAACATGCCGCGTCACTCCATGATTGGTTGTCACCTCTGGGGATACGTATGGCACTATTAACCGGTTCCACCAAAACAAAAGCAAGAAGAATTTTACTGGAGCAACTTCAAAATGGGGAGATTGACTTGCTCATAGGAACACACGCACTTATTCAGCCGGACGTAGAATTTAAGAAACTTGGTCTCGTCATTACCGATGAACAACATAGATTCGGTGTGGAACAGCGTAGGGTGCTGCGGGACAAAGGAATGAACCCGGATGTATTATTCATGACGGCAACACCGATTCCCCGCACACTGGCGATTACAGCTTTTGGTGAAATGGATGTATCCATTATTGATGAAATGCCAGCTGGGCGAAAAGAGATTGAAACGCATTGGGTTAAAAAGGAGCTTTTTGATCAAATCATTAAACGCATGGTGGTAGAACTTCAAGCTGGTAGACAAGCCTACGTCATTTGTCCACTCATTGAAGAATCGGATAAACTGGATGTGCAGAATGCAGTGGAAGTTTACGAACAATTGTCTTCCATTTTCCATCAGAAATATAAGGTAGGTCTGATGCATGGCCGTTTGCATTCGAGTGAAAAAGATGAAGTGATGAGGGCATTCAGTGATGGGGAAGTTCAAGTTCTCGTATCCACTACAGTAGTAGAAGTAGGGGTGAATGTTCCGAATGCCACGTTTATGGTTATTTATGATGCAGAACGTTTTGGTTTGGCCCAACTTCATCAGCTTCGCGGTCGTGTAGGGCGTGGCTCTGAACAGTCCTATTGTATTTTATTGGCTGATCCGAAATCCGAGGAAGGTAAAGAACGAATGACGTCAATGACAGAAACCAATGATGGATTCAAACTTGCTGAAAAAGATCTGGAACTTCGTGGAGCAGGTGATTTTTTCGGTCGGAAACAAAGCGGGATGCCAGAGTTCAAGATGGCAGACCTCGTCCATGACTACCGTGCACTAGAAACTGCAAGACAAGACGCTGAAAGATTTATTTCCTCAGATGAATTTTGGACAAGTGATGAGACAAAGTGTTTGCGGAACTACTTGGAAAAATCTGGTGCCATGGATGGAGAACGGATTGATTAATTAAGCTCTGTTAAATGGTATGGTTGTTTATCGTCCATTTGCGCATGCCGCACGTACCGCATGCCAACAAGTCGCCTCCACTCCAATCAAAAGAAATTGCTTCTGTAATCGTGTCTCTGTAAAATATATAAGTTGGAAGGTGGTTGGCTATTTCTGAAGACTCCTGCGGAAAAACGAAACAAGTTAGACCCCACAGGCTCAGCTGTCATAGACAGTTGAACCGAGGAGGCTAGCGTTTCGTCCGCGGAAAGCGAAAGATATAGCCGACCACAATCTATTTCGATAGAGTGCAAAAAATAAGAACTCAATTTTTATACTTTTAGATTAATTATTATTCTTTTGTCAACAAGCTGCAGGTCAAACTACCTTTGACCATTTTCATTCTTGCGGCTTGCTATGCGCAAAAGCCATTAATTATTAGCGTGGTGACTCGAGGCGAACTTCATTGTACGCAAAAAATCGCACAGGAGCATTTTCCTGTGCGATTTCTCCATGTTGAATAGTCGAACCATTCAAATGGTATTTATTTTAAAACCAAAAAATCAACGCTACAATAATTATTAGTGGAAGTAAGGCGCTATACATCAATCCAAGTTTAGTTATACTTTTTTCACTACTATAAACAGCGTCTCTTTCTTTTGTAACTAAAAGTGTACTTACCAGAGCGATCACCAAAATTATGGAAACGATAATTAATAAAATGAGAATGTTCATATTTCCTCCTTGAATGTCATCTTTATCGTAAACCTTGTTTAGAATATATCCTTACATTCAAACATTGAAATGATTACATATGAGATAAAAAATGTATTTCTACTTTTCCTACTGCCCTATCGCATATAATTATAAAGGATTTACTAAATTTATGACCATCCATTTCGGTATTAATTATACCATCCACTTTTGTGCTATTTTCAAAAATAAATTACTCTTGAACCACTTGCAAGGCTTCTGCAAATCGTTTTATTCCTTCATGTATATTTCCTTCATTTTCTCTAGCAAATGTAAAACGGACATATCCTTTTTCTGAACCCATTGTTGTTCCAGGAACAAATATAATCCCTCTTTTTATGGATTCTTCCAGCAGTTTCATTTCATTAAATTCTATATTCAGCTTGCACCAGATATGAATGCCTCCTTCGGGAGCATGAAAATCGACTTGTTTCCCAAGAAAAAATTCAAGGCTTTTGGCTATTTGATCTCTTCGCTTTTTCAACTGCATGTTTAACCTTTTTATATGTGCAGGAAAGTCTTCTGATTCCAGGAAATCATTTGCAATCCATTGAGTGAAACTCGAATGTCCAAAATCAATCTGCTGCTTCGCATCTGTTAATCGTTCAATCACCGCTTTTGGACCTATGATCCAGCCAATCCTCAATCCGGAAGCCACGATTTTTGATAATGAACTTATATACAGGACATTCCCTTGGGTGTCCATCGACTTTAAGGTGGTGACTTCATCACCCCTAAAGGAAGATAAACTGTATGGATCATCTTCCACAATAGGAATTCCGTACTTAGATGATATGTCCAAAACAGCTTTTCTTCTACTCTGGGATAGAAATGTTCCAGTTGGATTTTGGAAAGCGGGATTCAAGAAAATCATTCTGATTTTATGCTTTTTATATAAGGATACTAAGTCATCCGGATTAATTCCTTCCGTGTCCATGGGTAAATAATAGGTCCTGATACCTGCAGATTTGAATATAGGGAGACTGTAAGAATACGATGGATTCTCTATAGCTACTGCATCACCTGGCTTTAACAGGCATTGGATGACTAAATGCAAAGCTTGCTGTGCACCAGAGGTAATAAGGATTGAGGACGGATCTGTTCCCTCCATTTTCCTTTGATGAATCACATGTTTTGCAATTGTATTTCTTAATATCACATTCCCTTGAGGGTGATCATAGCCCAAGCTTCCGAAAAATGATCTGTTTGATGCAATGCTTCTCAGTGTGGCCTGTGGGAAGAGGTCTTCCGACAATTCTCCACTCGCTAAATTGATCAATTTATGATCAGCCACTTCTTTTCGGATTTTTTGGGTTACGGCTAAATTAGGCAATATAGAGCCAGCCTCAATATATCGATTCCAACTCGGAATCCGTTTCTTCGTAATCCCCCATATGTCTTTATTTATTGTTGTACCGCTTCCTCTTTTTCTTTGGATAAGCCCATTGGATTCCAATTCGTCGTATGCAGACACAACTGTACTGCGGTTAATGTTATATTCCTTAGCCAAGAACCTTTCCGACGGAAGTGGTTCATCATGCGGAAAAGTTCCATCCGCAATTCCGGCTTCGATATATTCCGCAAGCTGTTTATAGATTGCTTTTTTGGCATTTCTATCCGGCATCCAGTTCATTTTTCACATTCCCCTTTAGTACGTTTATCAATGCAGTTGATCGTGTGTTTTATTGGTTTAGTTACGATTTCTTTTGCTTGTCTCTATTATGGCACCAATGCCACCAAGAGAAAAATTAAACGCTATGCATCAATTAGTCTGTATGAAATATTCTTTAACTTCTTCTTTTCTTAGATGGCCCGAAAAAATTGCTCGCCTTTGAAAAATGCACTCTTTTGATGCTCCATTTGAAGTATGAACTTTCATAGAATCCTTGCATTCTTTTTGTTGTATTAATATACTGATATTAGTACCAAGTGCTAATATCGGATGGTGACCATATGAAACGCTCAAAAAAAGAACGTCAACAACTGTTAATAGATACGATAAAAAATAATCCCTTCATCACGGATGAAGAGCTGGCAGGCCAGTTTAGCGTAAGTGTCCAGACAATACGATTGGATCGATTGGAATTATCAATTCCCGAGTTACGCGAGCGCATAAAACATGTCGCTTCGAAATCTTTTGAAGATGAGGTACGTTCATTGCCGTTAAATGAAGTAATCGGTGAAATGGTAGACATTGAGTTGGATGTCCGAGCAATTTCATTGTTTGACGTTAAAACGGAACATGTATTCAAACGAAATCGAATCGCACGTGGGCATCATTTATTCGCTCAGGCCAATTCGTTGGCAGTGGCTGTCATTAATGATGAGTTAGCGTTGACTGTGAAATCGAATTTGTCTTTTGTTAAACCAGTCAAACTTGGAGATCGCGTTATTGCAAAAGCAGCAGTGACAAAAAAAGATCAAGATAAAAATCGCACATTTGTCGAAGTCACTTCAACTGTCGAAAATGAAATTGTTTTTGAAGGACATTTTGAAATGTATCGCACAAATGAGCATGGTAAAGGTGATGTATCATGAGAATCGCAGTAGACGCAATGGGTGGAGACCACGCACCTAAAGAAATCGTGGAAGGTGTTTTAAAAGCACTGGAGCAATTCGAAGATATCCATATTCTTTTATACGGTCATGAAGAAAAGGTGAAACCGTTTCTTTCAACTCATGAACGGTTAACACTTATACATACAGAAGAAAAAATAGAAGCAGACGATGAACCTGTAAGAGCGATTCGTCGGAAAAAAGATGCTTCGATGGTTCGCATGGCGGAAGCCGTGAAAAACGGAGAAGCCAATGCGTGTGTATCTGCTGGTAACACGGGAGCATTAATGGCTGCTGGACTTTTCATCGTAGGTCGAATTGAAGGAATTGAGCGCCCTGCACTTGCTCCAACATTGCCGACAATCGATGGACAAGGATTTGTTATGCTCGATTTGGGAGCAAATTCTGATGCGAAGCCTGAGCATTTGGTTCAGTTCGGTATTATGGGGAGTATTTATGCGGCAAAAGTACGTGGGATCGAATCACCACGAGTTGGATTGCTGAACATCGGGACGGAAGAAACAAAAGGAAATGAATTAACGAAGGCTGCTTTTAGTCAATTACAACAAGCACCGATTAACTTCGTTGGGAACGTGGAATCACGAGATTTACTGATGAATGTCGCTGATGTTGTTGTGACGGATGGTTTTACAGGCAACATGGTATTGAAGTCAATAGAAGGAACTGCAGCTAGCTTTTTCAGTATGTTAAAAGGAGTATTTGGCGCTTCTACGAAATCAAAAATATCCGCTTATCTAGTCAAAGATGATTTACGTGGTCTAAAAAACAAAATGGATTATACCGAATACGGAGGCGCTGCATTATTTGGTCTGAAAGCACCTGTCATCAAAGCACATGGGTCTTCCAATGCCAATGCCGTAATGAACGCAATCCGCCAGGCACGTACAATGGTTGAATTTGATGTGTGTGGCACAATCCATTCAACTATTGAAGGAGGTAAAACTAAATGACAAAAATTGCATTTATTTTTCCAGGACAAGGATCTCAAGCGATTGGCATGGGGAATGAATTGGTTCAGAGCAATACAGGTAACAAGGCGTTTTATGATAAAGCCGATGAGCAATTGGGATTCTCCCTTTCAACGCTGATGTTGGAAGGACCGGTTGAAGAATTGACGTACACTTATAATGCACAGCCCGCACTTTTGACAACAAGCACAATGGTATCTGAACTTCTGCAAGCTGCTGGTTTAAAACCAGATTATACAATAGGTCACAGTCTTGGAGAATATTCAGCACTTGTTGCATCAGGCGTTATGTCTTTTGAAGACGGTGTGAAAATTGTCCATCAACGTGGGTTATTTATGAATGAAGCGGTACCTGCTGGACTAGGGGCTATGGCTGCCATTCTCGGTATGGAAGCTGATGCTCTAAAAATGGTAACGGATCAAGTGACAGCTGAGGGTGAAGTTGTCCAACTCGCAAACTTGAATTGTCCTGGCCAAATCGTCATATCAGGAACAAAAGCCGGCGTTGAAAAAGCCTGTCTGCAAGCAAAAGAAGCTGGAGCTAAACGAGCGATCCCACTGGTTGTCAGCGGACCGTTCCACTCTGAGCTTATGAGACCTGCAGCATCGAAACTGGAGAATGCATTAAATGAACTGGACATGCATAATACAGATGTTCCTGTCATTTCAAATGTTACTGCCGGACCTGTAACATCGGCTGAGGAAATGAAACAGCTACTGGTTGAACAACTTTATTCACCTGTGCGTTTCGAAGAATCAATCCGTGCATTATTGGACTTAGGCGTAAACACATTCATTGAATGTGGACCTGGTAAAGTTCTGAGTGGATTAGTGAAAAAAATTGATCGATCGGCAGTCGTTTATGCAGCTTATGATAACGAAACTGTTGAGCAAGTAATTGAGGCAGCAAAGGAGTGGGCGTAATGGGGAAATTAATGGGGAAAACGGCAATCGTCACTGGAGCTTCACGAGGAATTGGTGCTGAAATCGCAAAGTATTTAGCTAAAGAAGGGGCACGCATTGCTGTGAACTACAGCGGCAGCCAAGCAAAAGCTGAAGAAGTTGTGAATGACATACTTGCAAATGGTGGAGAAGCTTTCGCCATTCAGGCAAGTGTCAGCGATGCAGAAAGTGTATCTGCAATGATTGCTGAAACAATGAGCCGTTACGGCAGTATCGATATTTTAGTCAACAATGCTGGGATTACACGCGACAATCTCTTAATGCGTATGAAAGAAAATGAGTGGGACGACGTGATCAACACAAATCTAAAAGGTGTATTTTTGTGTACGAAAGCCGTTACTCGCCAAATGATGAAGCAACGTGCTGGCAGAATCGTCAATATTGCATCGATTGTCGGCGTTTCAGGTAATGCGGGTCAAGCTAACTATGTAGCAGCTAAAGCGGGTGTTATTGGATTGACGAAAACAACTGCGAAAGAATTGGCTAGTCGTAACATTAATGTCAACGCTATTGCACCAGGATTCATCACTACTGATATGACAGACGAACTGTCCGAAGAAATGAAATCGCAAATGCTGACTCAAATTCCGTTGGCGAAGCTAGGCAATCCTGAAGATGTAGCAAAAGCGGTTGTATTTTTGGCTTCCGATGATTCGAACTACATTACAGGTCAAACGCTTCATGTCGATGGCGGAATGATAATGTAATTATCCTCTATGAAGTAAGCGTGGTTTTTTGTATAATCATTGAGGGGAGGTGACTTTAGTGGCAACAGTAGTAGAGCGCGTAACAAAAGTAATCGTAGATCGTTTAGGTGTAGACGAGAGCGAAGTGAAAATGGAAGCTTCTTTCCGTGATGATTTAGGTGCTGATTCTCTAGATGTAGTTGAACTTGTAATGGAATTGGAAGATGAGTTCGACATGGAGATTTCAGATGAAGATGCTGAACAGATCAGTACTGTAGGAAATGCAGTTACTTATATCGAAAGCAAACAAGGATAAGCAATTATTCACTTGCGAGACGCGATAGACATTCTTTAAGAATGGTCTATCGCGTCTCTATTTCTTTTTGCACATTACAGGACAAACGGGTAAACTAGACCGTAGAAACTAAAGGAAGGCAGATTATATAGATGACGGGTAAACGTAGAGGAACTCCTCAAAAAAACGGAACATTTTCCGAAACAGTCAAGCAATCATTTGCGGTATTACAGCAAGAATTAGGAGTTCAATTTCAAAACCCTGAACTTCTTTATCAATCATTTACCCATTCATCCTATGTGAATGAGCATCGACGGAAATTTTACACGGACAATGAGCGACTTGAATTTCTAGGTGACGCTGTTCTTGAACTCTCTGTCTCTCAATACTTATTTCAAAAGTTTACTGCCATGAGCGAAGGTGAATTGACCAAATTACGTGCGGCGATCGTTTGCGAACCGTCACTCGTTTTATTTGCGAATGAATTAAACTTTGGGAAGTATGTGCTTTTAGGTAAGGGAGAAGAGATTACAGGTGGACGCGAAAGACCAGCACTTCTTGCAGATGTGTTTGAGTCATTTGTCGGCGCACTATATTTAGATCAAGGCTTACAACCTGTTGTGAAGTTTTTGGAACAAGTTGTGTTTCCAAAAGTCGAAATCGGTGCTTTTTCGCATGTGATGGATTACAAGAGTCAGTTACAAGAAATGGTTCAACAAATGAACAATGGTGCATTGAACTATGAAATTGTAGAAGAAAAGGGACCTGCCCACAATCGAACGTTTGTCTCCAGTGTGAGATTAGGCAACACCGAGTTGGGTGAAGGTAAAGGCAAGTCTAAAAAAGAAGCTGAACAAAAAGCGGCCCAAGTAGCGATTATTCGCATACAAGGCCAAGTTGCAAGCAGACAGGAGGGCTAAATTTGTTCCTAAAGCGACTTGAAGTCATTGGATTTAAATCGTTTGCGGATCGAATTGGCATTGATTTTGTACCAGGCGTGACCGCAGTGGTCGGTCCAAATGGAAGTGGGAAAAGTAATGTAACGGATGCTATTCGATGGGTTTTGGGAGAACAGTCCGCAAAATCACTTCGCGGCGCCAAAATGGAAGATGTCATTTTTGCAGGAAGCGACTCACGAAAAGCGCTTAATTTTGCAGAAGTTACTCTTATACTTGATAACTCAGATGAGCGCTTGCCATTGGATTACAACGAGATCAGTGTCACGAGACGCGTGTTTCGTTCGGGCGATAGTGAATACTTATTAAATAAACAAACTTGTAGATTAAAAGATATTAATGATTTATTTATGGATTCCGGGCTAGGTAAAGAAGCCTTTTCGATTATTTCACAAGGACGAGTGGATGAAATTCTCAACAGTCGTCCAGAAGACCGCCGTTCTATTTTTGAAGAAGCTGCGGGTGTTCTAAAATATAAATTGCGTAAAAAGAAAGCCGAGAACAAATTGTTTGAAACCGATGACAATTTACACAGAGTGCTGGATATTTTACACGAACTGGATAGTCGGATGGAGCCGCTTCAAATGCAAGCGTCAGCAGCCACCGATTATTTACGCATGTCCGAAGAATTAAAGGGCGTTGACTTAGGGTTAATTGCTTTTGATTTGGTACGAGTCGAAAAACGCTTAGGTGAAGTTAAGCAGGAAGTAGAAGTCTTCGAAAAGCAAGAAAAGGAACTGGAAGACCTCATAGCTAAAATGGAAACTGAGTTACATACGGTTCGTGAGCAATTGACAGAGCAGGACCGATTAATTGATGATTCACAGGAATCACTTGTTGAAGCCAGTTCTGAGCTTGAGCGCTGGGATGGGCGTAAACAATTGATGGCTGAAAAGCGTCAAAATATGGATCAGCAAATCGATAAACTTCGCTTAACCATTGATGAACTTGAAGAAGAGAAAAACCAGTTAACGACCCAGTTGGAACTAAAGCAAGCCGCTACCTCGAAAGCAAGAACGGAATTGCGAAATGTCCAACAGGAAGTCAAACAGTTGGATCATTTATTGAAACAATCCAGTGCAGAGATTGAAGTGGAAATCGAAGATCATAAGTCAACATATATTGATTTGTTAAATGAAGAAGCGACTGTCAAAAATGAACTGAAACATTTGGAGCAACAGCTTCTTCAACAACATGAATTCAAAGATAAAATGACGAATGAATATGAACAGATTACTTCAGACTTATCAACTGTCGAGATACAAAAGAAGCAAGTGGATAAGCAGTTATCACAAATTCGAAGTGAACTGGACAAAAACCTGACTGATTACAAAAAACGTCAAGAGGCTTTCTCAAAAGAAAAAGAGAAACTTGATTCCAAGCAATCGATGCTATATCAAGCTTATCAACACCAACAACAGTTGAAAGCAAGAAAAGAATCGTTAGAAGCACTGGAAGCGGATTTCTCTGGTTTCTTCCAAGGGGTCAAAGAAGTATTGGTTGCGCGTGAAAAGGGCGAACTGTCCGGCATTACAGGTGCGGTAGCAGAGCTTATTCAAGTAAAGCCTGAATATACAAAAGCGCTCGAGACAGCGCTTGGTGGAGCTATGCAACATATTGTTACCGAGTCGGATCAAGATGCGCGAAAAGCTATTGCGTTTTTGAAAAACAAACGCTCTGGCCGTGCTACATTCCTTCCGAAGACGGTCATGAAGTCGAGAAAAATACAAGCGGATACATTGAGAAGCATTGGAGGTCATCCTTCTTTCGTTCAAACAGCGGATGAACTCGTTTCCTTTGATCCATCGTCAAAATCCATTGTCGAAAATTTACTTGGAAATGTCATTGTGGTCAAAGATTTGCAAGGGGCTTCCCAAATTGCCAAATCCATTCAATATCGCTACCGAGTTGTTACACTGGATGGAGATATCGTCAATGCAGGCGGTTCATTGACCGGAGGATTCACTAAGCAACAGTCCTCTGTCTTCTCAAGGAAAGCCGAGCTGGATGAACTTTCAATGAAATTAAAAGCGATGGATCAGTCCATTCTTATAGCTGAATCTCAAGTGGCCACACTGAAAAAGTCTATTGACCAACAAGTTGAGTTACTTGAAAGTATGCGTACCGAAGGGGAACAACGCAGAGCGCAGGAATTGGAACTAAGTTCTAATCTTCGTGAACTCGAAACCGCTTTCAAGCGTCTTAATGAACGAGCATTTATTTCCAATTCGGAAACAAAAGATGTTTCAAGTCGACATGAACAAGCAAAAGAAAAGAAAAATCAAGCTCAGCAACGTCTTCATGAATTAAAGAATGAACTGGAAACACTGAATGATACAATCAATCGGTTAACCAATCTCAAATCACAGACGCTGAATGAACGGGATCAATTAACAGAACAAATGGCTGAACTTCGTTCGAAACAGGCGGTTTTAACCGAGCAATTGAATGTTTCCAACGATGTAGTTGTCGATTTGCAGGAAAAACAACAAAAAGTTTCGCAAAAGCTTGATCACGCCAAACAGGAAATGCAATGGTATGAATCTGGTGACAATCAAATGGGTCCAACTCCGGAAGAAATTGACCAGCAACTGATTGAGTGGAAAGAGAAAAAGCAAACACTTGTTGATCGTATTACCGTAGGCAAAGAAAAACGTGGACAAATTCATGTCCAACTACAACAGGTTGAACTGCAACTGAAGAAAAATCAACATTTGCATAAACAACAGTTGGACGCTTTGAGAGCCGCTGAAGTGAAGCTGAATCGTTTTGACGTTGAACAGCATACGCTGCATACCCAGCTGGAAGAAAACTATCATCTGACATTGGATGAATTGGAACTGCCAGATATGGATACATTTGAAGAAGACGTTTCACGAAAAAAAGTGAAACTGCTGAAGCAATCCATTGAAGAGTTGGGTCCTGTGAATGTAGCCTCCATTGAAGAATTCGAACGAGTTTCTGAGCGTCATGCTTTCCTGACCGATCAACGTCAGGATTTATTGGATGCAAAAGAAACATTGCATGAAGCTATTAAAGAAATGGATGAAGAAATGACGTTGCGTTTCAGTGATACATTCTACGCCATTCGGGCGCAATTCGGCCGCGTCTTCCGAGAATTGTTTGGTGGTGGCCAAGCGGATTTAGTATTGACCGATCCTTCAGATATGCTGGAAACTGGCATCGAAATCGTTGCCCAGCCTCCTGGGAAAAAGCGACAAAATTTAAGTTTGCTTTCAGGTGGAGAGCGTGCGCTCACAGCCATTGCCTTATTGTTTGCCATTCTAAACATTCGTCCTGTACCGTTCTGTATTCTGGATGAAGTAGAAGCGGCACTGGATGAATCAAATGTAATTCGTTACAGTCAATACTTGAAAAAATTTAGTCAAGATACACAGTTTATCGTTATCACCCATCGCAAAGGTACGATGGAAGGTGCAGATGTTCTATATGGAATTACCATGCAGGAATCAGGTATTTCTAAATTGGTATCTGTCAAAATGCAAGAAGATCAACCGACACTTGTCGCACAAGGGAGCGAAAGAGCTTGAGTTTCTTTAAAAAAATGAAAGAAAAATTAACAGGAACCAGTGAATCGGTTTCTATATCCGAAAAATTCAAGGATGGATTATCTAAAACACGCAATCAATTTACTTCCAAAGTGAATGATTTAGTGGCGAAGTACCGTAAAGTGGATGAGGATTTCTTTGAGGAACTGGAAGATTTATTGCTTCAAGCCGATGTTGGGGTTGAAACGGTAATGGAATTGATGGATGCGTTGAGATTTGAGGTTCAACGTAAAAACATGAAAGACACTGCTGGTATTCAATCTGTGATTTCTGAGAAGTTAGTAGAAATATACGAATCTGGTGAAGAAGAATCAAACGAACTCCTTATTCAGGAAGATGGCTTAACGGTTATTTTGTTTGTAGGGGTAAACGGCGTTGGAAAAACAACAACCATTGGTAAACTTGCACATCGCCTGAAACAACAAGGAAAAACTGTCATGCTGGCAGCTGGAGATACTTTCCGTGCGGGTGCAATTGATCAACTGCAAGTTTGGGGAGACCGCGTAGGAGTTGAAGTAATTAAACAATCCGAAGGGTCAGATCCTGCAGCGGTTATGTACGATGCGGTACGTTCAGCGAAAAGCAAAGGGATTGACGTATTGATTTGTGATACGGCTGGTCGATTGCAAAACAAAGTGAACTTGATGAATGAATTGCAAAAAGTTCATCGCGTAATCGAACGTGAAGTACCAGGTGCTCCACACGAAGTGTTGCTTGCACTTGATGCGACAACAGGTCAAAATGCATTAGTCCAAGCACAAGCATTCAAAGATGCAACAAATGTAACAGGAATTGTTCTGACAAAATTAGATGGAACAGCAAAAGGCGGAATTGTTCTGGCAATCCGTAACAAATTGCACATCCCGGTTAAATTTGTAGGGCTCGGAGAAAAAATGGACGATTTACAGCCTTTCGATACGGAGAAATATGTATACGGTTTATTTGCAGAAGGTCTGGAGCAGGAAGAAGCGGAAGATACTAAGTAGACAAGTAAAAATACTTGACGCTCAAAGTAATGCTCGATATGATACATGTAGGAAGTTGTAGGTGGGAGAGATCACAATGCTACTTGAAAAAACGACACGTATGAACTTTCTATATGATTTTTATCAGTCTTTGCTGACCGATAAACAACGAAGCTATATGCATCTTTATTATCTGGATGATCACTCACTGGGTGAAATAGCTGACGAATACGAAATCTCAAGACAAGCTGTCTATGATAATATTCGTCGCACAGAAGCGATGTTAGAAGAATACGAAGAAAAACTTAAATTACTGGAAAAATTTCAGCAACGCCAACTTGTAATGAATCAATTACAACAAGTAATTCAAGCGGAATCAGTCAATAAAGAACTAGCTTCTGAATTGATTGAGATGCTAAAAGAATCGGATTAGGAGGCGGCATGCATGGCATTTGAAGGATTAGCCGAGCGGCTGCAAGGAACCATCCAACGTATTAAAGGTAAAGGTAAAGTTTCCGAAGCAGACGTCAAAGAAATGATGAGAGAAGTCCGTTTTGCTTTAATCGAAGCAGACGTAAACTTAAAAGTAGTCAAAGAATTCGTCAAAAAAGTAAGTGAGCGTGCAGTTGGCGTGGATGTCATGAAGAGTTTGACTCCAGGTCAACAAGTCATCAAAATCGTAAAAGATGAATTGACTGAATTGATGGGTGGGGAACAAAGTCCGATTCAGTTTGCGAAAAAACCACCAACCGTTATAATGATGGTCGGTTTGCAAGGTGCTGGTAAAACAACCACTACCGGGAAATTGGCGAATATTTTGCGTAAAAAATATAACCGTAATCCTTTATTGGTAGCAGCGGATATTTATCGTCCAGCAGCCATCCAACAATTGCAAACAATTGGTAAGCAGTTATCGTTGCCTGTATTTTCATTAGGGACAGAAGTTTCTCCTGTTGAAATCGTCCGTCAAGCTCTTGAGAAATCAAAAGAAGATCACAACGATGTCATTATCATTGATACTGCGGGACGTTTACACATCGACGAGGACCTTATGCAAGAATTGAAAGACATTCGTGCATTGAAGGAACCGGATGAAGTGTTCCTAGTGGTAGATTCAATGACAGGTCAAGATGCTGTCAACGTTGCTCAAAGCTTCAACGAAAGCATCGGCATTACAGGTGTTGTCCTAACGAAACTTGATGGGGACACACGTGGTGGTGCAGCACTTTCCATTCGTTCAGTAGCTCAAAAACCGATTAAATTTGTCGGGATGGGTGAAAAAATGGATGCCCTTGAACCTTTCCACCCTGAGCGTATGGCTTCCCGTATTTTAGGGATGGGTGACATGTTGTCGTTGATTGAAAAAGCTCAAGCTAACGTAGATGAAGAAAAAGCGAAAGAGTTGGAAGAGAAATTCAGAACTCAAAGCTTTACGTTAGATGATTTTGTTGAACAACTGAACCAAGTGAAGAAAATGGGTCCTCTTGAGGACATCATTAAAATGCTTCCTGGGGCAGGTAAAATCAAAGGGCTAGAAAATGCCAAAGTTGATGAAAAACAAATGGGGCGTGTAGAAGCGATTATTTACGCTATGACACCTCAAGAAAAAACGACACCGGATATCATTAACTCCAGTCGGAAAAAACGAATTGCAAAAGGATCTGGAACGTCTATTCAAGACGTGAACCGTTTGCTTAAGCAATTCGAAGACATGAAGAAAATGATGAAGCAAATGTCGAACATGCAACAACAAAAAGGTAAGAAAAAGATGAAAATGCCTGGCTTGGATTCCCTTTTCAAGTGATTTTTCAGGCAAAATATTAGGTGTTAAGAAAAAACACTTTACAAACAAATAAATCCTTGATAATATACTATCTTGTGTGAAACTATTCGGAGGTGCTATTAAACATGGCAGTTAAAATTCGCTTAAAACGTATGGGAGCTAAAAAATCTCCTTTCTATCGTATTGTTGTTGCTGACGCTCGCGCTCCACGTGACGGCCGTCAAATCGAAACAGTTGGTACTTACAACCCATTAACAAAACCAGCTGAAGTTAAAATCAACGAAGAATTAGCGTTGAAATGGTTATCAACTGGTGCTAAACCATCTGATACAGTACGTAACTTGTTCTCTGAACAAGGCATCATGGAGAAATTCCATAACGCAAAAAACGCTAAATAATCGGGGGCAGCATAATGAAGCAGCTGATTGAAACAATTGTTAAACCATTAGTTGATTATCCGGAAGAAGTTCGTGTTGAATTAGACGAAAATGCAAACCGTATTGTCTACAAACTTTCTGTCCATGCTGAAGATATGGGGAAAGTTATTGGTAAGCAAGGTCGTGTTGCGAAAGCAATCCGTACCATTGTTTATTCAGCAGCAAGCAGTCACCACAAAAAGAAGACGTATGTCGACATTTTAGATTAAGACGCAAAGGAGGGAGCTTATGGTTCCTTCCTTTTTTGCACTTTAAATCGGGAGTGATTTTAATGAATTGGTATAACGTAGGTAAAATTGTTAATACACATGGAATTCGTGGAGAAGTGCGCGTCATTTCAAGTACAGATTTTCCTGAAGAGCGTTATGCAGTAGGTAATAAGCTGTCTTTGTTCAAAGATGGAAAATCGCCTCTAGTGTTAACTGTTGCAAGTCACCGTCAACATAAGAACTTTGATTTATTGACATTCGAAGGCTATTTGACGATTGAAATGGTGCAAGAGTTCCGCGACGGCATTTTAAAAGTGTCTGAAAATCAGTTGTCCGATTTAGAAGGGGACGAGTACTATTTCCATGAAATCCTAGGTTGTACTGTGTTTGGCCAGGATGGACAGGAAATTGGAGTGGTGACGGATATTTTGCAAACGGGAGCAAATGATGTTTGGACCGTAACGCCTGCAAAAGGGAAAGCTCATTACATTCCTTATATTGAAGATGTAGTAAAAGAAATTGATGTCGATGAAAAGAAAATCGTCATTGATGTATTGGACGGCTTATTGTCATGATGCGTATTCATGTGTTGTCGTTATTCCCAGACATGTTTAATGGTGTCTTCGGATCTTCGATTTTAAAAAAAGCACAGGAAAAGCAGGCAGTCTCACTGGCAGTAACCGATTTCCGTACGTATTCGGGCAATAAACATAACCAGGTGGACGATTATCCATATGGTGGCGGTGCAGGCATGGTGTTAAAGCCAGAGCCTTTATTTCAAGCCGTGGAGGCAATTACCGCTAGCTCCAAGAAACCTCGCATCATTTTGATGTGTCCTCAAGGGGAGCGCTTTACTCAAGCGAAAGCTGAAGAATTGGCGCTTGAAGAAGAGTTAGTGTTTTTGTGTGGACATTATGAGGGTTATGATGAACGAATCCGCGAACACTTGGTGACGGATGAAATCTCGATTGGGGATTTTGTATTGACTGGTGGAGAACTTGGTGCAATGACTGTCATCGATAGTGTCGTACGATTGTTACCTGGCGTACTTGGAAATGGAGAGTCACCCGTACAGGATTCATTTTCAACTGGATTGCTTGAACATCCACAATATACACGTCCTGCCGATTTCAGAGGGCTGAAAGTGCCAGACGTATTACTTTCAGGAAATCATGCACACATTGATCAATGGCGCAGTGAACAGTCTTTATATCGTACGTGGAGCAGACGACCAGATTTGTTGTCCAATCATGAATTGACAGCAGCTGAGAAAAAGCTCATCGCACGGTGGGAGAATGAAAAAACCAACTAATTTGCCTTGCTAGCTTCGATGAATTGTGGTATCATCTATTCTGTACTTCTATGTGAAGTGCTGAATTACGGTGTTCCGCTGCAGCCATTGTCGCTGGCATGAGCATCTGTCTAAGGAGAGAAAACCATGCAAAACATTATTACTGAAATCACTAAAGAACAACTTCGTACGGATCTTCCTGAATTCCGTCCTGGTGACACTGTACGTGTACACGTTAAGGTCGTTGAGGGAACTCGCGAACGTATTCAAATGTATGAAGGTATTGTTATTAAACGTCGCGGTGGCGGTGTAAGCTCGACTTTCACAGTTCGTAAAATTTCTTACGGTGTAGGTGTTGAACGTACATTCCCTGTACACACACCAAAAATTGCTCGTTTAGAAGTTCTTCGTCGTGGTAAAGTACGTCGTGCGAAATTGTACTACCTACGTGAATTACGTGGTAAAGCAGCTCGTATTAAAGAAATTCGATAATTATCAAATCAGAAAGGGAGCTTGGCTAACAAGCTCTCTTTCTTTTTGCTTGTCTTTATAAATACTTGTACAATATAAGTAATTGACGCAAGGGGGCAACAAAATGGAACAGACGAAAAAAGAGAAAAATGAGTTATGGGAATGGTCAAAAGCTTTGCTTATCGCATTTGGACTAGCCTGGCTTATTCGATATTTTTTATTTACACCAATCGTAGTTGATGGGGAATCGATGATGCCGACTCTTGAAGACGGAGATCGGATGATTGTCAACAAAATCGGCTATGAAGTGGGGGAACCAGACCGTTTCGATATCGTCGTGTTCCATGCACCTGAGAAGAAGGATTACATTAAACGTGTCATCGGTGTACCAGGAGATCATATCGCTTATAAAAATGATCAGCTTTATATCAATGGGAAACCTCAACCGGAACCATACTTGGACGCATATAAAAAAGATATTATTGAAGGTACATTAACAGAAGATTTTACACTTGAAGAACTGATTCAAATGGAAGTTGTTCCTGAAGGGCATGTATTTGTCATGGGGGACAACCGAAGATACAGTAAAGACAGCCGAATTATCGGTGTGGTGCCAATGGAAGAAATAATAGGCAGTACGAAAGTTATTTTCTGGCCACCAACTGAAATGGGACTTGTTGAGTAACACAGGAGGAGATTAGAAAATGACCATTCAATGGTTTCCGGGTCATATGGCGAAAGCTCGTCGTGAAGTTACGGAAAAATTAAAATTAGTCGATATTATATTTGAATTGATTGATGCAAGATTGCCGCTGTCTTCACGAAATCCGATGATTGATGAAGTGATCGGGCAGAAGACACGTCTTTTGATTTTAAATAAAATGGACATGGCTGATGATTTTCAAACGAAAAAGTGGATTCAATATTTTGAAGAACGTGGGCACCGTGCTGTTGCCATCAATTCGCTTGAAGGCAAAGGGTTACAAGTTGTGACCAAAGCAGCAAGTGAGCTGTTGTTCGAAAAGTGGGAGCGTATGCGCCTTCGTGGAATCAAACCACGAGCTATTCGTGCGATGATCGTCGGGATTCCTAACGTTGGTAAATCAACGTTAATCAACCGTCTGGCGAAGAAGAATCTAGCTAAAACGGGCAATACGCCTGGTATCACAAAAGCCCAACAGTGGATAAAAGTTGGGAAAGAACTAGAGCTTTTGGATACACCAGGTATCCTGTGGCCGAAGTTTGAAGACCAGGCTGTAGGTTACAAACTGGCATTGACAGGTGCAATCAAAGACACCATAACCAATATGGAAGACTTGGCTGTATATGGTCTGAAGTTCTTAGCTGCACATTATCCAAAACGTATGGAAGAACGCTACAAATTATCTGAAGTAGATGAGGACTTAGTTGTCACATTTGACCATATCGGGAAACTTAGACGTGCCTACGCAGGTGGTGGGGAAATCGATTATGATCAAGTTGCGCAACTTATTGTACGTGATATCCGTGGGCAACATCTCGGTAAATTGACGTTTGATATTGTGGATGAATTGGTATCAGAACCTGAACAGTAACCTTTTTTACCTTCGGGTAAGAAAGGTTTTTTTATAAACACAAGACGTTTTTTGTGGAATATCAACGGCAACCTTCAAATTGGGTTCTTATTAGAGCAAGGTGTAAATGCACGCTCTCGTTTTATATTCAATATCATCAACATTCATACATATATAGCAAAACACAGACAAAGAGGTGAAGCGGAATGCTAACAATAAAGGCAATTTCAGAACAACTTAGGAACACATCAAAACCTAATGACTGGACGAATGAACTCATGAACGATCAACGGACGGGTGTTCAAAAGCTGGTTGCGTCCTGGCTAAAGAGACTGGAAATGCAGAAAAAAGTTCAACTTGAACATGAAGAAAAGATTCATTTTGACAATAGTCACAAGCTTACGATGAATGATTTGGTAGCTGGCATAGATGAAGCAGGGAGAGGCCCTCTTGCTGGTCCTGTCGTAACTGCGGCTGTCATTTTCAAGGATTACCCGAGCGAACTTTTTGGGATAAATGACTCCAAACAGCTGTCACGCAGTAAAAGGCAGAGTTTCGCAGAAGTCATTAAAAAACATGCACATTGTTATTCCATACATATTCAAGAAGTTGAACAAATTGATACCTTAAATATCTACGAAGCGACACGGTTATCCATGATGAAAGCAGTTGACAACTTGTCGATAGAACCGCATGTCTTACTGGTTGACGCCATGAAGCTGCCTACAACAACATCACAACACTCGATCATCAAAGGGGATGCCAAGAGTCTGGCCATCGCTGCAGCATCGATATTAGCAAAAACAACGCGTGATGAAATAATGGATGAGTTTGATAAAATCTATCCAGAATATCATTTTTCGAAAAATGCCGGATACGGGACAGCTTTACATTTGGAAGCTTTGAGTGAGTTTGGTCCAACGCCCATTCATAGAAAATCATTTGAACCTATAAAATCCATGATTTCATAAAGGCGGTTTGAGCATGTCATCCACAATACAGCAATCCATTCGAACCGCAGTCACAAGTGAACAGGTTTTCTTGTTAAAACACGGTCAAGTGGTTCATGGGAGTGTGAAAAAATTATTTCCTGACCAAAGAGCCGAAGTTCAAGTGGGAAATCAAAAAATGATGGCGATATTAGAAGTTCCTTTAAAAGCCGGAGATGCTCATTACTTTCAAATAGTAGGTGATAAAGCAACTTTGCAATTAAAGGTAGTGACAGACGCTCTAAACTCTTCCAAAGCCACATCCAGTCAAACGAAGCAGTTAATGGACTCTCTTCAGTTGCCGAAAACAACCGAAATGCAGAGTATTGTGCAACAGATGGTCAAAGAGAAAATACCTCTATCTAAAGAACAGTTACTATTGGCAGAACAATGGCTGAAAGAAATCCCACCACAGGTTAAAATGGAAGAAGGTTTGTTGGCGATTCAGAAACTGAGTGAGCTCAATTTATTATTTACGAATGAAAACTTTCGCACGTTAATCAGCGGACAAGATAAGAATGGCTTACATCAGCTATTGGATGCATTTAATATAGCGTTACAAAATGATACGTCCATTCCATCCAGCCAAAAGGGAAACCTTGATAAAGCATTAGCGCAAATATCTCAGCCTTTCTCAAATGAACTTGGCGGGGCAATACTCGGACAAGTGATTGAACGATTACAATCACAGAAAACAAGCGAAAGTGACAAGCTGGCATTGTTGAATTTGTTGAAAGACGTTGGACTTGTCCCAAAACAAGCAACACTTGCCAACTGGTTAAGTTCACAAGTAACATCCATTGAATCACCAGCTGATGGGCAAGGTTTGCAAGTTGGACAACTACTTCTTCAATTGCAAAACCCAGTTCGAGCTCAGGAACTATTGAAATTTCTTCAAAACATGATTCAACAGAATCAACTTCTATCAGCTGAAGGAAAAGATGAAATCCAACAACTGATTCAAAAAGTAGTGCAGATAGCACCTCAAACGCGAGAATGGAATACGGCTATAAAGTCTTTAATAAATGAAGTATTAAAGGCATTTGCCGAAGCAAGTCAATCCCAACCATTTCACACTGACCAGAAATTGTTTACACCAAAGGATTATGTGTTGTCCATATTAACTTCCTTGAACGGTAAAGAGTTGGACGCAAAGGTATTTGAACAATTAACACTGCTATCTAGTAAATCCAATCAACTACCCGTTCAGCAAGCTTTTATTACAGCAGAAGCTACAATTCAATCTGGAATAAACAGCATAGCGATCGAACAAGCAATGAAACAAATACTTGGCAATATCGGATTTGCTTACGAAGCAAAATTAGCGAAAGGAGCGAATCTGAGCCAATTAAGTGATTCGCTTAAACCCCAATTGCTGGCATTACTACAAAATCAAGCGATTGCAACCACGTTGAAAGAAACAGCAGAAATGATTGTTTCCCGGTTGAATGGGATGCAAATATTATCGGGTGAAAATGGTCCTCAACATCAGTTTCTTATGCAAGTTCCACTGGATTTTCTCGGAAAACGCATGGATGCCTCACTGCAATGGAATGGTCAAATGAAAGAGGATGGGAAAATCGATTCCAATTATGCCCGTGTCATGTTTTATCTGGACTTAGCTTCTTTGAAAGAGACTGTAATTGATATGCAAATACAAAATCGTGTTATCACAATTAATATTTTTAACGAAAGTGATGCATTAATGCCTTATGCAGAACAGTTCAGAGAAGCGCTTAAAACAGGTCTTAGCTCGTTAAATTATCAATTATCAGGCGTATTTATGAAAAGTTATATAAAGCAACCGGAGCCCCATCCAATATTGACAGAGGCGCAAGTAAGCAAGTGGGGAGTGGATGTTCTAATATGAGGGAAGAAAACAAGACCATCAAAGAAGCTGTCGCATTGACATATAAACAGAATGTAGAAAATGCCCCGACAGTCATAGCTAAAGGCAAAGGTGTAATTGCTGAAAATCTAATAAAAAAAGCACATGAACATAAAATTCCCATACAAGAAGATCCTAGTTTAGTGTCGCTGCTTGGCCAATTGGATATTAATGAATCGATTCCTGAAGAGTTGTATCAAGCGGTTGCAGAAGTGTTTGCATTTATTTACCGGATTGACAAGTCGCATGGCATGAATAAATAGAAAAACTCTTTTTTCGACAAAAAAGTACAGAATATTCGATGTTTCAGTAATATTAAGGACAAGTGTGGACATTGTATGACAGGTTTTATACAATGGTTAAGGTAGTAAATTACTTGACAGAAGTTTGATTGGAGGATGTAAAATGAATATCCATGAATATCAAGGTAAACAACTCCTCAGACAATATGGTGTCGCAGTGTCGAACGGTTTAGTTGCTTTTTCTCCTGAAGAAGCAGTAAAAGCTGCAAAAGAACTAGGCACTGAAGTTGTCGTGGTGAAAGCTCAAATCCACGCAGGTGGTCGTGGTAAAGCTGGCGGTGTTAAAATCGCGAAGAACTTGGATGAAGTTCGTACATACGCGAAGGAACTTCTTGGTAAAGTCCTTGTCACTCATCAGACAGGTCCTGAAGGAAAAGAAATCAAGCGTCTTCTAGTTGAAGAAGGCTGCGACATTAAGAAAGAGTACTACTTAGGTTTAGTACTTGACCGTGCAACTTCACGTGTAACTCTTATGGGTTCTGAAGAGGGCGGAATGGACATTGAAGAAGTTGCTGAAGCAACTCCTGAAAAAATCTTCAAAGAAGTAATCGATCCAGTTATTGGATTAACAGGCTTCCAAGCTCGTCGTATGGCTTTCAACATGAACATTCCAGCTAAGCTAGTAAACAAAGCTGTGAAATTCATGCTTGGTCTTTACCAAGTGTTTGTTGAAAAAGATGCGGCAATCGTTGAAATCAATCCACTAGTTGTAACAGGTGGTGGAGACGTTATGGCACTTGACGCGAAGTTTAACTTCGACGCTAATGCTTTATACCGTCATAAAGACATTTTGGAATTACGCGACTATGACGAAGAAGATGCAAAAGAAATCGAAGCTTCTAAATATGACTTAAGCTATATCTCATTGGATGGCAACATCGGATGTATGGTTAACGGTGCTGGACTAGCTATGGCAACAATGGATACAATCAGCTACTACGGCGGATCACCCGCTAACTTCCTTGACGTTGGGGGCGGTGCGACAGCTGAGAAAGTAACGGAAGCATTCAAAATCATTCTTTCAGACAAAAATGTTAAAGGGATCTTCGTTAACATCTTTGGCGGAATCATGAAGTGTGACGTTATCGCTGAAGGCGTAATCACAGCTGCGAAAGAAGTTGGATTGCAAGTACCTTTAGTTGTTCGTTTGGAAGGTACAAACGTAGAACTTGGGAAGAAATTATTGAATGAATCTGGCTTAAACATTATTGCGGCTGGCTCTATGGCTGATGGCGCGCAAAAAATTGTTGAACTTGTAGGCTAAGAAAGGCAGGGACAAAAGATGAGCGTTTATATTAACAAAGATACGAAAGTACTCGTGCAAGGTATTACGGGATCAACAGCTCTTTTCCATACAAAGCAAATGCTTGAATATGGTACAAAAATCGTCGCTGGTGTAACTCCAGGTAAAGGCGGAACTGAAGCTGAAGGCGTACCCGTTTTCAATACAGTAGAAGAAGCTGTGAAAGCAACTGGCGCTAACGTGTCCGTTATTTATGTTCCAGCTCCATTCGCTGCAGATGCTATTCTTGAAGCAGTAGATGCTGACTTGGATATGGCGATTTGTATTACTGAACACATTCCTGTTCTTGATATGGTAAAAGTTAAACGCTATATGGAAGGCAAGAAAACTCGTTTAGTCGGACCGAACTGCCCAGGTGTTATTACACCTGAAGAATGTAAAATTGGTATTATGCCAGGATACATTCACAAAAAAGGCCATGTAGGCGTAGTTTCTCGTTCTGGTACACTAACTTATGAAGCAGTACACCAACTTTCTCAAGAAGGTATTGGACAAAGTACAGCTGTAGGTATTGGTGGAGACCCAGTAAACGGAACTGACTTCATCGATGCATTATCTGCATTCAATGAAGATCCAGATACGTATGCAGTAGTAATGATTGGTGAGATCGGCGGAACAGCTGAAGAAGAAGCTGCTGAGTGGATCAAAACTAACATGACTAAACCTGTAGTAGGATTCATTGGTGGACAAACAGCTCCTGAAGGTAAACGTATGGGCCATGCCGGTGCGATTATCTCTGGTGGTAAAGGTACAGCTGCTGACAAAATCAAAGCGATGAATGAAGCTGGCATGGAAGTTGCAGCTACTCCATCTGTTATTGGTGAAACTTTAATCAAAGTGATTAAAGAAAAAGGCTTGTACGATCAATGTAAAACACATTAATCTAAAATAAATGCTCGAAACGTTGTTAAATCAACGTTTCGGGCTTTTTTGATTTTGTCTAATAATATAATTCTTTATAACAAGCGGTTCTAACATCTAATTTATATAGAAGAAACTCAGAAAAGTAGAAGTCGAAAGTAGTCGAAAACTGGTCAATTTATAAATAACAGATTAATATAAAAGAAAGCGACGCATCGTCGGATGTTTCGCTTCTTTATCTATAAAAAAGGAGGAAATGCATGATCAATCTATCATTTCATCATCGTTTATTGGCGCTTCACTACGTTTTGCCAATCCCTCTAAATCGCTTGGAGCCCCTACTTCAAGTAGATTCTGAATTAGCATCATGCGAGGCAATGGATATCAATCAGCTTTCGAAATTATTGAGACTGACTCCTGAACGTGCCAGGAAATTTAAAGATGCATATGCAAAAGTGCTTGAAACCCCCCTTATACAAGCATATAACTCGAATAACATTACCCCAATCCCATTTAACCATCCTAATTATCCCAAACAATTAAGAACACTTTATGACCCGCCAACAATTCTTTACGCGAAAGGCAATATTGATTATTTAACGATGAAATATTACGTGTCCGTCGTTGGTGCGAGAGACGCAACGGACTATTCGAGAGCTTCGATGTCATTGATTCTTCCTCCACTTATTGAGTATGATATGGTCATTGTCAGTGGCATGGCGAAAGGTGCTGATGCAATGGCTCATCAGGCAACTCATAATCTTGGTGGAAAAACCATCGGAATCCTTGGTCATGGTCACTTCACCCGCTATCCCAAAGAGAATGACCAGTTATATACGATCATGGAAAAGCATCATTTAACTTTGACGGAGTATCCACCGTACGTCACCCCGCAAAAATGGTATTTTCCTATGCGAAACCGGCTAATCAGCGGTATTTCTCAAGCACTGGTTGTAACAGAGGCAAAAGAAAAAAGTGGAACAGTCAGTACCCTCCAACATGCTTTGGACAATGGAAAAGATGTCTATTGTGTCCCTGGTCCCATCACCTCAATGCTGTCACTCGGACCCAACCGGTCGCTATTAGATGGGGCTAAACCAATCTGGAATGGCTATCAAATTGTAGAAGATTTTCAAGGATTGTCTATTCAAAATTGAACAATGTAATGAAAAATGGTTGCATTATAGTAAAATCTGTTATACATTTTGCAACAGGTATTTCTTTTATTGATTTATTAGGAACCTCTATGAGGAGGCACATACATGTCGGATTTTTTAGTGATTGTGGAATCGCCAGCCAAAGCGAAAACGATTGAACGTTATCTTGGCAAAAAGTACAAAGTAAAAGCATCACTTGGTCATGTTCGTGATTTGCCACGTAGTCAAATGGGTGTAGACGTAGAAAATGAATACACACCAAAGTACATCACGATTCGTGGTAAAGGCCCAGTTATGCAGGATCTGAAATCAGCAGCCAAAAAAGCGAAGAAAATTTATCTCGCGGCTGACCCCGATCGCGAAGGCGAAGCAATTGCTTGGCATCTAGCGAATTCATTGAACATTGATATTGAATCAGATTGTCGCGTCGTTTTTAATGAAATTACAAAAGACGCAATTAAAGAATCGTTTAAAAACCCCCGTCCCATTGATATGGACTTGGTAGATGCACAACAAGCCCGTCGTATTTTGGATAGGTTGGTTGGTTATAACATCAGTCCGATTCTATGGAAGAAAGTCAAAAAAGGTCTATCTGCAGGTCGCGTGCAATCCGTTGCGTTAAGACTAATCATTGACCGTGAGAATGAGATTAAGAATTTCCAGCCTGAAGAATACTGGTCAATCGAAGGTAGCTTTGAAAAAGGCAAAAAATCATTTGACGCGATGTACTTCGGCAATGGAAATGAAAAGGTCAAGTTGACAAACGAAGGCCAAGTAAAAGAAATCTTGAAACAACTTAAAGGCGACAAGTTCGAAGTCACGAGCGTTGTTAAAAAAGAACGTAAACGTAACCCAGCGCCATCGTTTACTACATCATCCCTTCAACAGGAAGCGGCACGCAAGTTAAACTTCCGAGCACGAAAAACAATGATGCTTGCTCAACAGCTATATGAAGGTTTGAATGTTGGAAAAGAAGGTACTGTCGGTTTGATTACGTATATGCGTACAGATTCTACCCGAATTTCCGATACAGCGAAGAAAGATGCACACAGTTTTATAGAAGGGGAATATGGCAAGGAATATGTCACCACTTCAACAGGACCGACTAAACAATCGAGCAAATCTCAGGATGCCCATGAAGCGATTCGTCCTACGAGCGTATTGAGATCTCCTGATCAGCTGAAATCAATTCTTTCAAAAGATTTATTCCGTCTCTACAAGTTGATTTGGGAACGTTTCTTGGCGAGCCAGATGTCTTCAGCAGTATTAGATACTGTGACGGTTGATTTAACAAATGAAAATGTTGTATTCCGTGCGAATGGTTCACAAGTGAAATTCCCTGGTTTCATGAAATTATATGTAGAAGGCAACGATGATCAAGTAGAAGAAAAAGATCGTATATTACCGGAAATGGAAAAAGGCGATTTTGTGAAGAAGCTTGAAATTGAGCCGAAGCAACATTTCACACAACCACCACCACGTTATTCGGAGGCCCGACTTGTTAAAACGCTTGAAGAGCTTGGGATAGGCCGTCCTTCGACATATGCACCTACGCTTGATACAATACAAAAGCGCGGATATGTATCACTCGATGCAAAGCGTTTTGTGCCAACTGAACTTGGTGGCATTGTCCATCAGCTCGTGTTGGAGTTTTTCCCGGACATTATTGACATCGAGTTTACTGCCCAGATGGAAAAAGATTTGGACAGTGTCGAAGAAGGACAGGAAAAATGGGTTCACATCATTGATAAGTTCTACAGAGACTTTGAAAAGCATGTAACACACGCAGACAAAGAGATGGAGAAAGTCGTAATCAAGGATGAGCCGGCAGGAGAAGATTGCGAAAAATGTGAATCTCCAATGGTCTTTAAATTAGGCAGATATGGAAAATTCATGGCATGTAGCAACTTCCCGGATTGCCGTAATACAAAAGCAATCGTTAAAAATATCGGAGTGACGTGTCCAAGCTGTAAGGAAGGCGAAGTCGTTGAACGTAAAAGTAAATCGAAACGTATTTTTTATGGATGCGATCGCTATCCAACTTGTGAATTCGTTTCATGGGACAAGCCAATCAGCCGCCCATGTCCGAAATGTAGCGAATTGCTAGTAGAGAAAAAACTGAAAAAAGGTATTCAAATCCAGTGTACTTCTTGTGATTACAAGGAAGATACACAAGCATAAAAAAGATAAGCAACAAGTGTCAGTCCAGTTGGTCCTTAGTGGGCTAACTGGACTGATGTTTGGAGCTGTACATAGAAAAAAAGAAATAAAAATCTGTGAAAGTTTCTATTTTTCTCAGATTGTATAGAAAAGGTTGGTGTAGGAATTGACAATCGTCAATGTAATTGGAGCAGGTCTTGCAGGAAGTGAAGCTGCGTGGCAAATCGCCAAAAGAGGTGTACGGGTTCGATTGTACGAAATGCGCCCGGTTAAACAAACAGCTGCTCATCACACGGATAAATTCGCAGAGTTAGTATGTTCAAATTCTTTACGTGCGAACACATTAACTAATGCTGTCGGCGTCATTAAAGAAGAAATGAGAATGCTGGACTCCGTTATAATGGGTGCTGCAGATCAATGTGCTGTCCCTGCGGGCGGCGCTCTTGCGGTAGATCGTCATGAATTTGCGGGGTATGTAACAGAAAAAGTGAAAAATCATCCTCTTGTTGAAGTCATCAATGAGGAAGTAACTGAAATTCCTGAAGGCATTACCATTATTGCTACAGGACCATTAACTTCTCAGGCTTTGGCTGAAAAGATACAACAACTGACTGGTCAGGATTATTTATACTTTTATGATGCAGCTGCCCCAATAGTTGAAAAAGACAGTATTAACATGGACAAGGTTTATGTGAAATCCCGTTATGATAAAGGGGAAGCAGCATACATCAATTGTCCGATGACGGAAGAAGAGTTTGACCGTTTTTATGAAGCTCTGATTTCTGCTGAAGTAGTGCCTTTGAAAGAATTCGAAAAAGAAATTTATTTCGAAGGTTGTATGCCGTTCGAAGTGATGGCTGAACGTGGGAAAAAGACTTTATTATTCGGTCCAATGAAGCCAGTTGGACTGGAAGATCCGAAAACTGGTAAGGTTCCTTTTGCCGTTGTACAGTTGAGACAAGATGATGCAGCAGGCACTTTGTACAACATTGTCGGATTTCAGACACATTTAAAATGGGGTCCACAAAAACAAGTTTTGCAGTTAATTCCAGGTTTGGAAGATGTGGAAATCGTCCGCTACGGCGTGATGCACCGTAATACGTTCATCAATTCACCAAGAGTTTTGAAACCTACATATCAACTAAAGACAAATGATCAATTGTTCTTTGCGGGACAAATGACAGGTGTTGAAGGATATGTTGAATCAGCCGGAAGTGGCTTGATAGCAGGGATAAACGCTGCAAGATTAGCTTTGGGGGAAGAATTGCTTGTGTTCCCTGAAGCTACCGCACTAGGCAGTATGGCTCGCTATATTACAGAAGCTGATCCGAAAAACTTCCAACCGATGAACGTCAACTTTGGTTTATTCCCTGCTTTGCCGCAACGGTACAAAACGAAAGAAAAGCGTGGAGAGAAGCAAGCTGAACGTGCACTCGGCACAATTCAAAATTTTATGAATTCATATTCGATTTAATTGCTGAAAGCCTCTAATTATTGTTATAATTTAGAGGCTTTTTACTTTGTCATATTTATAAATTCGTATACAATTCATTTTTCACGTGTTTTGCCATCCAGCTGCTCCGGCTGTTTCAAGACGGGACGGTTCCTGGCGCTTTAACTATTTGGAGGTGCAGACACCTATGACTCCGTTAGAAGCTTTGTCTCAATTTAAAAGCTATATCCAGCTTGAAAAGAACTATTCAGAACACACTGTTCGAGAATACGAATCAGACTTACTGTACTTTTTTGATTTTTTACAATCAGAAGGTATTACAAGCTTACATGATGTCGAATATATTCACGCTAGACTGTATGTGACAAAACTGTACGATGAATCACTTTCACGTACTTCGATTTCCAGAAAAATATCTGCGATCCGTTCTTTCTTCAAGTTTGGCAACCGGGAATTCGGTTTAAAAGAAGATGCATTTCGCTCGTTATATCATCCCAAAAAAGAGGAACGACTTCCTCATTTTTTTTATGAAGAAGAGTTACAACAACTATTCCAGGCAACTGAAGGCGAAGAACCCATGGTGCTTCGTAATCGGGCAATCCTTGAAATGTTGTATGCAACCGGAATTCGGGTAAGCGAGTTAACATCTTTGGAAGAACGCGATATTGATAAGCGTCTCGGCATCATGAGAGTAATGGGTAAAGGCAGAAAAGAGAGATATGTACCGTTTGGTCAGTTTGCTCAAGATGCGTTGGAACTCTATATGGACGAAGCGCGTCCTAAATTAATGAAACAAGCTAAACACAATTTTGTATTTACAAATATGCGTGGTCAGCCTTTGACTCCGCGTGGTGTTAGATATATACTGAGCGACTTAGTGGAAAAAGCAGCATTGCATACTAAAATCTATCCGCATATGTTGCGGCATACATTTGCAACACATTTACTGAACAATGGAGCCGACTTGCGTACTGTCCAAGAATTACTTGGGCATAGTCATTTGTCTTCGACACAAGTTTATACACACGTAACGAAAGAACATTTGCGAAGAACTTATATGAATGCACATCCTAGAGCATAATGAAGGATGAGCTAAACGAGAGGTGAACTTCATGGGAGAAATACATGCAACCACGATTTTTGCGATTCAGCATAAAGGAAAATCTGCAATGTCTGGCGATGGTCAAGTTACTTTAGGAAATCAAGTTGTCATGAAGCATACAGCAAAAAAAGTAAGACGCTTATACAACGGTCGAGTGCTTGCAGGTTTTGCTGGATCAGTGGCAGACGCTTTTACGTTATTTGAAATGTTTGAAGCGAAATTGATGGAATACGATGGCAACTTACAAAGAGCTGCAGTCGAACTTGCCCAACAATGGAGAGGCGACAAAATGTTACGAAGACTTGAAGCGATGTTGCTCGTGATGAATAAAGAAACACTTTTATTGGTTTCAGGTACTGGTGAAGTAATTGAACCCGATGATGGCATTTTAGCAATCGGTTCTGGTGGGAATTTTGCATTGGCAGCAGGACGTGCACTGAAACAATATGCTGGTGAAACATTGAATGCCACCGAAATTGCCAAAGCAGCACTTACAACTGCAGCTGATATTTGTGTATTTACCAATCATCAAATTATTGTGGAGGCGTTAAGTGAATGATTAAACAACAGTTAACACCAAAACAAATAACCGAGCACTTAGACCGTTTTATTGTCGGACAAAAAGAAGCTAAAAAATCAGTAGCTGTAGCGTTGCGAAATCGCTATCGTAGAAGTTTGTTGTCTGATGAGATGAAAAATGAAGTTATACCGAAAAATATACTGATGATTGGTCCTACTGGTGTCGGTAAAACGGAAATTGCGAGAAGAATAGCTAAACTTACGAACGCACCGTTTATCAAAGTAGAAGCCACCAAGTTTACAGAAGTTGGCTATGTTGGCCGTGACGTGGAATCAATGGTTCGTGATTTAACAGAAGCGGCTGTACGTATAGTCAAAGAAGAAATGACTGAAGGCGTAAAAGCACAAGCTGAGCGATTGGCGAATGATGCCATCGTCCGTCTTCTCGTACCATCCTTGAAAAAGAAACATAATACGCAAAATCCATTTGAAATGTTATTTGGTCAAAAAGCAGAACAGGAAGAACCTGCAAATGACGATACAGACATTCGTTTAAAACGCTCCCAAATTGCCGAAGACTTAAGAGACGGGAAATTGGAAGATGAATGGGTAAACGTAGAAGTTACAGAACAGGCTCCTTCCATGTTTGATGCCTTCCAAGGCTCTGGGATGGAAAGTATGGGGCAGAATATGCAAGATGCATTATCTAACCTGATGCCGAAGAAAAAGAAAAAGCGCCGCTTGCAAGTGAAAGATGCACGACGAGTCTTAACTCTAGAAGAAGCTCACAAGCTTATCGACTCAGAGGAAGTAGCTCAAAAATCCATCGAACGTGCCGAGCAAACGGGAATCATTTTTATTGATGAAATCGATAAGATTGCGAGCAAGGGGGGCAACGGTTCATCTGCGGATGTTTCGCGTGAAGGTGTACAACGTGATATATTACCGATTGTAGAAGGATCGACCGTTCAGACGAAGTATGGTGCAGTCAAAACTGACTACATGCTTTTCGTAGCTGCTGGAGCATTTCACACAGCAAAGCCTTCGGATTTAATACCGGAACTACAAGGACGCTTCCCCGTCCGTGTGGAACTTGAAAAATTATCAAAAGATGATTTTGTTCGTATTTTGAAAGAACCAGATCATTCATTGATACGCCAGTACAAATCTTTGCTGGAAACTGAAGGGGTAACGCTTGAATTTACTGACAGTGCAATTGAGCGAATTGCTGAAATTGCAACAGAAGTGAATCAAGAGTCCGATAATATAGGTGCACGTCGATTGCATACGATTTTGGAGAAGTTACTTGAAGAGCTTTCTTATGAGGCTTCTGACATTGCTCCCGCGCATATCGACATAACTCCTGCATATGTCGACCAAAAACTTGGAAATATCGTAAAAAACAAAGATTTGTCACAATTTATTTTGTAATGTAAGTTATATCTATTCCCAAAACAATTAAAAACCTTTAGAATATTTAATAAATAGCAGTACCCAATATAGGAGGCCACATTAATGAATTTATTAGGAAAAACAAGAAAAATTAACTCGATGCTTCAAGCGTCTGCTGGGAAGCCAGTAAACTTTAAAGAAATGGCAACAACTCTTAGCAATGTAATCGAATGTAACGTGTTTATCGTTAGCCGTAAAGGAAAGCTCCTAGGATTCGACATCAATCAACAAATTGAGAACGAGCGCATGATCAAAATGATGGAAGAGCGTCAATTCCCTGAAGAATATACGAAAAACCTTTTTAACGTAAATGAAACATCTTCTAACTTGGATGTGTACAGCGAACATACAGTTTTCCCTGTTGAGAATCGTGAGTTATTCAAAGAAGGTTTAACTACAATCGTTCCAATCATCGGTGGTGGGGAACGTCTTGGAACATTAATTCTTGGACGTTTGAAAGCTGAATTCCATGATGATGATTTAATTCTTGGTGAATACGGTGCAACTGTTGTTGGGATGGAAATCCTACGTGAAAAATCAGAACAAATTGAAGTAGAAGCTCGCAGCAAAGCAGTCGTACAAATGGCGATTAACTCTTTGTCATACAGTGAATTAGAAGCTATTGAACATATTTTCGAAGAACTTGACGGAAATGAAGGTTTGCTTGTAGCATCAAAAATTGCTGACCGCGTCGGTATTACTCGTTCTGTAATCGTTAATGCTTTACGTAAATTGGAAAGTGCTGGTGTTATCGAATCTCGTTCTTTAGGAATGAAAGGAACATACATCAAAGTATTGAACGATAAATTCTTGAACGAATTAGCTCAATTAAAATTAAAATAAGTAAAACCAAACGACCACAAAGGCTCAGCCTTTGTGGTCGTTTTTTCTAGCTTTAAAGGTGAGTAGAAGTTTAGTTGGAATAATTGAAGGCTTAGATGGAAAATATGAAAGTTTAATTGGGAAAATAGCAACCTTAGTTGGAAAACGATAAAATCGAGCCTACGTCAGACTCTAACTGTATTCAAAAAAACTGCGATTAGTAAGCCGAACTATTATTGTTTGTAGATTTTTGTTAGAAACACTTGCGAGGTTAGTCTAGATATGGTATATTATCAAATGGTGTTATCACACACGCATTTGGATAGTGACAAGTGGTCCTTAACAAAGTTAAGGTCTTGAGCTCTAGTTGAAGAATGCGGAGGAAAAAAACCATATCAGGAGGAAACAAAACATGTCAGTAATTTCTATGAAACAATTACTTGAAGCTGGTGTACACTTTGGTCACCAAACTCGCCGTTGGAACCCGAAAATGAAGAAATACATTTTTGTGGAACGTAACGGAATCTACATCATCGATCTACAAAAAACGGTTAAGAAGTTAGAAGAAGCATATGACTTCATGCGCCAAGTTGGAGCAGACGGTGGTAAAGTTCTTTTCGTTGGTACGAAAAAACAAGCACAAGAAGCTATCAAAGAAGAAGCAGAACGCTCAGGTATGTACTATGTTAACCAACGTTGGTTAGGTGGTACATTAACAAACTTCGGTACGATCCAAAAACGTGTAAACCGTTTGAAAGCGATCGAAAAAATGGAAGAAGACGGTACTTTCACTGTGCTTCCTAAAAAAGAAGTTGTTCAACTTAAAAAAGAACACGAACGTCTTGTTAAATTCTTAGGCGGTATTCGCGACATGAAAGGTGTACCGGACGTAATGTTCGTAGTAGACCCTCGTAAAGAGCGTATTGCTGTTGCAGAAGCTATTAAATTAAACATCCCTCTAGTTGGAATCGTTGATACAAACTGTGACCCAGATGAAATCGACTATGTAATTCCTGCAAACGACGATGCTATTCGTGCCGTTAAATTATTAACTGGTAAAATGGCTGATGCGTTACTTGAGTCAAAACAAGGTGAAGATCTAACTCCAGCTGAAGCTGCTGAGTAATCCCCACGTATGTTACAGGTGATAAGCGGCTAAACCCCTTATCACCTTTTTTTGAGAAATAACACAGAGTTGATACTTGAATAGGAGGAAACAACAATGGCAGTTACAGCACAAATGGTTAAAGAATTACGCGAAAAAACAGGCGCAGGTATGATGGACTGTAAAAAAGCGTTAGTAGAAGTAAACGGAGATATCGATGCAGCAGTAGACTTTTTACGTGAAAAAGGTCTTTCTAGCGCAGCTAAAAAAGCTGATCGTATCGCTGCAGAAGGTACTACTTACATTTTAGAGCAAGGTAATGACGCTGTTCTTCTTGAAGTTAATGCTGAAACAGATTTCGTTGCTAAAAACGAAGGTTTCCAAACATTAGTTAAAGAATTGGCTGAGCACTTGCTTGCTACTAAACCAGAAACAGTTGAAGTAGCAAATGCTTCTACAATGTCTAACGGTTTAACTGTTGCAGATCACATTTCAAATGCGATTGCAAAAATCGGTGAAAAAATTACATTACGTCGTTTTGTTGTTCGCACAAAAACAGACAACGATGCTTTTGGTCCTTACCTACACATGGGTGGCCGCATTGGCGTACTTGTAACTCTTGAAGGATCTACTGATGCTCAAGCAGCTAAAGATGTTGCAATGCACGTTGCAGCTTTAAACCCAACTTATATTTCTCGTGACGAAGTGTCTGAAGAAGAAGTTGACCGCGAGCGTAAAATCTTGACTGAGCAAGCTCTAAACGAAGGCAAACCAGAAAACATCGTAGCTAAAATGGTTGAAGGCCGCCTTGGTAAATATTTCGAAGACGTTTGTTTGCTTGACCAATCATTCGTTAAAAATTCAGATCAAAAAGTTCGTGAGTTCGTGAAATCTACGGGCGGTACTGTTACTGAATTCGTACGTTACGCTGTTGGTGAAGGAATCGAAAAACGCCAAGATAACTTTGCTGAAGAAGTAATGAGCCAAGTTAACAAAGGTTAATACTAAACGAATATATTATTACTCCGGGGAGCACGATTTTGTGTTCCCTATTTTTCGAGAAAAAAGTGTAATGGAGGCTACCCATGAGCGAGACTAAATACAATCGAGTCGTGTTAAAATTAAGCGGAGAAGCTTTAGCAGGAGAACAAGGTTTTGGACTTTCTCCTCAAATCATTAAATCCGTAGCTGATCAAGTGAAAGAAGTTGTAGAGTTAGGTGTTGAAGTTGCTGTTGTAGTTGGCGGCGGAAATATCTGGCGCGGTAAAGTAGGTAGTGAAATGGGTATGGACCGTGCAACTGCGGACTATATGGGCATGTTAGCTACTGTTATGAATTCTTTAGCACTGCAAGATTCACTTGAAAAATCAGGCATTGAAACACGCGTTCAATCATCAATTGAAATGCGTCAAGTAGCTGAACCTTATATTCGTAGAAAAGCAATCCGCCATTTAGAGAAGAAAAGAGTCGTTATTTTTGCTGCTGGAACAGGGAATCCTTACTTCTCTACTGATACGACAGCTGCGCTGCGTGCTGCAGAAATTGAGGCAGATGTTATTTTAATGGGCAAAAACAATGTGGATGGCGTCTACTCAGCTGATCCAAAAACAAATAGCGATGCCATTAAGTATGACACTCTTTCATTCCTCGATGTCATTCAACAAGGCTTGCAAGTAATGGATTCGACTGCTTCAACACTATGTATGGACAATGATATCCCTCTCATAGTATTCTCAATTATGGAGAATGGAAATATTAAACGTGCCGTTTTAGGTGAAACAATTGGTACGATCGTTAGGAGGAATACGTAATGTCAAAACAAGTGATTGATCAAACAAAAGAAAGAATGACAAAAGCGATTCAAGCTTTAAGTCGTGAACTTTCAACAATTCGTGCGGGTCGTGCGAGTGCTTCTTTATTGGATAAAATCTTTGTTGATTATTATGGTGCACCGACGCCAATCAACCAGATTGCCGGAATCGCGACACCTGAAGCACGTTTACTGACAATTCAACCTTATGACAAGACTGCTCTTGGTGACATCGAAAAAGCAATTCAAAAATCAGATTTAGGGATTTCCCCATCAAATGATGGTACATTAATCCGTATTGCTATACCAGCTTTGACAGAAGAACGTCGTAAAGACTTAGTGAAATTAGTCAAAAAAGAAGCAGAAGAAGCAAAAGTCGGCATTCGTAACATCCGCCGTGATGCGAATGATGAATTGAAAAAATTAGAGAAGAAAAGCGAAATCACAGAAGACGATTTACGCGGATTTTCTGAAAATGTTCAAAAACTAACTGATGATTATATTGTTCAAATTGATCAAGTTGCCAAAGATAAAGAGAAAGAAATTTTGGAAGTTTAAGCTTTTGAACTTTTTTTCAATTAAGACGTTCCTATTTCATAGGACGTCTTTTTTTATGGGAAAGAAGTAAATTCCATCGATTTTTGATATGATAGGAAAGACGACATTCCGATAAGCGAGTAAAGTGGAGGATTCAGCATGTTACATAAACTCATTCGGAGAAAACCCGAACGACAAAATCAATCGCTGGCGGAGCGTATTTCGCATTCTAAAAAAGAACAAATACCTGAACACATTGCGATTATTATGGATGGCAATGGGAGATGGGCGAAGAAACGGGCTCTTCCACGAGTAGCCGGTCATCATGAAGGTATGAAAACGGTTCGGAAAATTACTCGACTTGCCAATGATTTAGGTGTAGGCGTTTTAACCGTATATGCATTTTCGACCGAGAATTGGAAACGACCAAAACTTGAAGTTGATTTTATTATGCGATTACCCGAAGAGTTTTTAGGTACTTATCTACCCGAGCTGATCGAACAAAATGTGCGTGTGGTCATGATGGGTGAAAGTGAAACATTACCTCGACATACACATAATGCTGTTCGCAAAGCAATGGAAGCAACTAAAGATAATACGGGACTAATATTGAATTTTGCATTGAATTATGGAAGTCGTGCAGAGATTGCACAAGCGATGCAAAAAATTGCACAACTTGTTGAAGAGGGTTCGCTTAGCTATAGCGACGTAACGGAAGATTTAATTTCACAGCATTTAATGACCTGTGAGTTACCCGAACCTGATTTACTTATCCGCACAAGCGGAGAAGTTCGTCTCAGCAACTTTATGCTTTGGCAATTGGCCTATACAGAGTTCTGGTTTACGGATACGCTGTGGCCAGATTTTGACGAAAGCTGCTTGCTCGACGCAGTGGATAGTTACCAAAACCGAAATCGCCGTTATGGAGGATTGAAGGGAGAAGAAACAAATTGAAACAACGCATCATCACTGCAGTAATTGGAGCTGCATTATTCATTCCGATTGTTTGGCTAGGAGGTCTTCCTTTTACACTTCTCGTTTACGCTATGGCGGCAATCGGATTATTTGAATTATTACGTATGAAAGGTCATACCATTTTTTCAGTTCATGGAGCAATCGCTCTTCTTGCATTATTTGTTTTTCTAATGCCTAATCAATGGTCGATACCATTAATGGAAACAACGGGGTATACCAAAATAGATTTAGCACTTATTGCTGTACTTTTATTACTTATCTACACCGTTGTCGTGAAGAATCGCTACACATTTGAAGATGCTGCATTTTCTATTATGGGCGTATTATATATTGGAATCGGATTTTTCTATTTCATTGAAACGCGTATGGATGGCATTGAATATGTCATTTATGCCTTGCTGGTTATTTGGACAACCGATTCAGGAGCTTATTTTACTGGGAAAAAATTTGGTAAAAAGAAATTGTGGCCTGATATTTCTCCTAATAAAACCATTGAAGGATTTATCGGAGGAATCTTGACGGCTATTATTTTTGCTTTACTTTTCCAATGGATTTACCCAATCAGTTCGTCCTATACGATTCTGGTCATTGTGACGATACTAGCTTCCATTTTTGGTCAAATGGGCGATTTGGTTGAATCGGCACTTAAGCGCCACTACAACGTTAAGGATTCAGGTGATATCTTACCTGGACACGGAGGAATTTTAGACAGATTCGATAGCTTATTATTTGTGTTACCACTTTTACATTTCTTGCATTTTGCTGGTTAAGGGGATTTGACGTTTATGACAAAGCTGATTAGTTTATTGGGAGCAACAGGCTCTATCGGTATTCAAACGATTGACATCATAAGAGAACATCCACATCAATTTAAACTAGTGGCTTTTTCTGCTGGACGCAATCTTGAAAAGACTAGAGAAATAATTCGTGAATTTAATCCTACACTTGTATCTGTTCAAGAAGAAGTTGATGCAATTTCACTTAAGAAGGAATTTCCGAGCATTGAACTTGCATATGGTAGCAATGGATTGATCGACGTTGCGACTCACCCAGATGCGTCCATTTTAGTAAATGCTGTTTTGGGTAGTGTTGGTCTTGAAGCGACGTTAGAGGCAATAAAACAACGAAAGACAATTGCTCTCGCAAACAAAGAAACGCTGGTTACAGCGGGGCATTTGGTGATGACTGCGGCAGAGAAATACAAAGCAACTATTTTACCGGTTGATAGCGAGCATTCAGCTCTTTTCCAATCGATGAATGGTGAAAAGAGAAGCCAAGTAAGCAGGTTGATTTTAACGGCATCCGGAGGTAGCTTCCGTGACCGTACGCGGAAAGAATTGGAGAACGTAACAGTACAGGATGCGTTGAGTCATCCTAACTGGTCCATGGGCGCAAAAATTACGATTGATTCTGCAACAATGATGAACAAAGGTTTAGAAGTGATTGAAGCACAAGTGCTTTTCGACATGCCTTATGATGATATTGAAGTTGTCTTGCATAGGGAGAGTATCATTCATTCAATGGTGGAATTCCATGACACAAGTGTAATGGCACAACTTGGGACACCAGATATGCGTGTTCCCATTCAATATGCTCTTTCTTATCCGGACAGGCTTCCAAGAAAAAGTGCAAAACGTTTAAATCTTGTTGAAATAGGCAAACTTCATTTTGAAGAAATGAATATGGAACGTTTTCATGCATTAAAACTTGCATACGATGCAGGTCGGGCGGGTGGTACAATGACCACAGTTTTGAATGCTGCAAATGAAGCAGCCGTTGCCTTGTTTTTAAATGGAGAGATTCGATTCCTCCAAATAGAAGAATGCATTGAACGAGTTATGGACAAACATACGCTTATTAGTACTCCGGATTTGGAAACGATATTGCATGTGGATGCAATTACGAGAAAAGATGTTCGAAACATGATAAAATGATGAAAGAATGATGACGGCGAAATGCTGTAAAAAAGGTGGGACTTTATGGAGACAACCATTGCTTTTATCCTGATATTTGGTTCACTAGTATTTTTTCATGAACTAGGTCACTTTATTTTTGCCAAACGTGCCGGAATCATGGTACGTGAATTTGCAATTGGCTTTGGTCCAAAAATACTTGGAATCACAAAAGGGGAAACTCTTTATACCATTCGTCTTCTGCCTCTTGGTGGATATGTGCGAATGGCTGGAGAAGATATGGATTCGGTTGAATTACAGCCAGGATTCCGTGTCGGACTCATGTTAAACTCAAAAGAAGAAGTTCGTAAAATCGTCCTCAATCATAATAAACAACAACAAGACATGTTGTTTTTGGAAACTGAACGTTCCGATTTGGAAAAAGAACTCTGGATTGAAGGATACGATGAAGATGAACGTTTAGTACGATATAATGTTTCACGCAAAGCCGTAATCGTAGAGAATGGCAAAGAAACATTAATAGCACCTTATGATCGCCAATTTGGTTCGAAATCACTTGGCAAGCGTGCTATGACCATTTTTGCTGGTCCTTTATTTAACTTTATTTTATCTTTCTTCATCTTCTTGGCAATTGGCTTGTTGCAAGGGGTTCCGACTTACGAGCCTGTTATTTCGGGAGTCTCTGATGATAGCCCTGCCCTTGCAGCCGGTATGCAGGACGGAGATTTAGTTACTAAAATTGATGGTCAGCCCATTAATAAATGGCAAGATCTCGCTGCAAAGGTACAAGCTAGTGCAGGAGAAGAATTAACGTTTGAATACGTACGAGATGGTGAAACCATTTCTTCAACTATCACACCAAAAACCGTAGAAAAAGACGGCGAAAAGTATGGACAAATTGGAGTTATATATGAAAGTCCAGTTGAAAAAAATCCTTTGAAAGCATTAGCTTTCGGTGCTGATCAAACCATCACTTGGATTGCGAAAATTTTTGAACTCCTTGGCATGTTGGTAACTGGACAGTTTACAATTGATGCTTTGTCAGGACCAGTAGGAATTTATAAAGCAACCGAAGCAGTGGCACAATATGGTGTTTTCAATCTAATGAATTGGGCAGCTATTCTAAGCATTAACTTAGGTATCATGAATTTACTACCACTTCCGGCATTGGATGGTGGACGATTATTATTCTTCTTATTTGAAGCGATTCGAGGGAAACCATTGGACCGACAAAAAGAAGGAATGATCCATTTTGTCGGCATAATGTTATTGATGGTGCTGATGGTTGTTGTTACATGGAATGATATACAAAGATTTTTCTTTTAAAATTTAATCTACGGATGGTATGAGGAGCTTTTAACTTATGAAACAAAGTCTTACATTCATCCCTACACTTCGTGAAACTCCAGCTGATGCCGACGTTAAGTCGCATCAGCTGCTACTTCGTGCAGGGTTTATTCGTCAAAATACAAGTGGCATTTATTCTTTCTTACCTCTTGGAAAACGTGTTCTTCAAAAAGTAGAGAGCATTGTTCGGGAAGAAATGGATGCTATCAATGGTGTTGAAGTATTAATGCCTGCGATGCAACAAGCTGAACTATGGCAAGAAACTGGACGTTGGTATTCATATGGTCCGGAATTAATGCGTTTAAAAGATCGACACAATCGTGATTTCGCTTTGGGGGCAACACATGAAGAAGTCATTACTTCTTTGCTTCGTGACGAAATCAAGTCATATAAAAAATTACCTTTAACTCTTTACCAGATTCAAACGAAATTCCGTGACGAAAAACGCCCTCGTTTTGGCTTGCTTCGTGGCCGTGAGTTTCTTATGAAAGATGCTTACTCTTTCCATGCTACACGTGAGAGTTTAGATCAGACTTATGAAGACATGGTCAAAGCTTATTCAAATATTTTCTCTAGATTAGGATTGAATTTCCGTGCGGTTATTGCGGATTCAGGAGCAATCGGTGGAAAAGATACGCATGAATTCATGGTCCTTTCTGAAATCGGGGAAGATACGATTGCATATTCTGACGCATCTGACTTTGCTGCTAATATTGAAATGGCTGAAGTTAAAGTTTCATATGAAGCATCAACAGAAGAGCTAAAAGAGGTCGAGAAAGTAGCTACTCCTGACCAAAAAACGATTGAGCAAGTAGCGAGCTTCCTGAATCTAGATGCTCAACAATGTATCAAAACGTTGGTGTTTAACGTGGATGGGGAATTAGTATTGGTTCTCGCTCGCGGAGATCACGAAATCAATGATATAAAAGTTAAAAATGCATTGCAGGCAAAAGTGGTAGAGTTTGCATCTGAAGAAGAGGTGCAAAACTTGCTTCAATGTGAAGTTGGGTCTCTAGGTCCTGTAAAAATTCCATTAGGTGTAAAAGTCATTGCTGATCATGCTGTAGCGTCGATTCGTAATGGCGTATGTGGAGCAAATGTTGCTGGATTCCATTTAACGAATGTTAATCCAGAACGTGATTTTGCAGTAGACCAGTATGAAGATTTACGTTTCATCATGGAAGGCGACGCTTCTCCTGACGGCAATGGAACAATCGTTTTCGCTAAAGGAATTGAAGTAGGACACGTCTTTAAACTTGGTACAACCTACTCTGAACCGATGAACGGAACTTTCCTTGATGATAATGGCCGTTCACAGCCTTATATTATGGGGTGTTACGGTATTGGGGTTTCCCGTGTCATGGCTGCTGTTGCGGAACAGTTCCAAGATGATAAAGGATTTATCTGGCCAAGTGCAATCGCGCCATATAATGTACATTTAGTGCCTGTAAATACAAAGGACGAAGCACAAGTTGCTCTTTCTGATGAATTATATAATTTAATGAAATCATATCGCTACGATGTGTTATATGATGACCGTGCTGAACGTGCGGGTGTGAAATTTGCCGATTCAGATTTAATCGGTTTACCGATCCGAATAACAGTCGGTAAAAAAGCAGCCGAAGGTTTAGTCGAAGTGAAAATAAGAAAAACTGGCGAAGCATTTGAATGGAAAAAAGAAGAGGTAGTTGACCATCTTCAAGCTTTCTTTTCGTCATTAAACGATTAATCAAAAGGAAGACCTTGAAATCGGGTCTTCCTTTCTTTTTCTTATGAAAGAAAGGAGGCATAGAGTATGAGTAACGAACAAGATGCCAAAAAAAGGTTACAACTATTATTACAACAATTGGAACTTACCGCTGATGAATACATGACTCATTTTGAATCGGCTTCCCTAAGTCGTATGACGGTACATAAAAAAGAGCGTGTATGGCGTTTTACTATAGAAGTTGAGAAACTATTGCCTTATAACATGTTTCAACTATTCAATATGCGGTTACGTGAAAAGTTTGCTGGCATTGCGGATATAAAATTATCACTTACTTGTGAATCACCTCATGTCGATGCTGAGTTAATCGCTTCTTACTGGCCGTTTGTATTGCAGGAAATTGATGATATGTCGCCTCCTCTACGAAATCTTCTACATGCACAAATTCCATCTTTCAATGGTCAGACCGTCCATTTTACGTGTGCACAGGAAATTGAATTCCGTACACTGAAAGGCAAATATGCGTCTAAAATAGCTGATGTCTATGCTTCGTATGGTTTCCCAATCTTACCGATTGATTTTAAATTTATCGAACAAGAGGCAGAACTGGCAGAAGCACAGCAAGCGTTTATGGAGCAACGAAGAATCGAAGAAGAAGAGCTGGGCAAGAAAGCATTGGCTGATATGCAGAAACGTGAAAAAGATCGTGCATCAAATCCTGGGGTAACCTTGAATGGCCCCTTCCAACTGGGTACCCCGATTAAAGCGGACGAGCCAATTATGGAAATCAAGCAAATTCAGGATGAAGAAAGACGCATCACGATTGAAGGCTTTGTTTTTGATGTTGAGGTAAAAGAACTTCGAAGCGGCCGCTCATTATTAACAGTCAAAGTTACAGATTACACAGACTCGATTCTTGTTAAAATGTTTTCCCGGGACAAAGAAGATGCAGAGCTTATGGGTCTGCTGAAAAAAGGGACATGGCTAAAAGTCCGTGGTTCAGTACAGAACGATACATTCGTTCGAGACTTGATCATAATGGCACAGGATATTATGGAAATTAAAGTGGATTCCAGAAAAGATACTGCTCCAGAAGATGAAAAAAGGATTGAACTTCATTTACACACACCAATGAGTCAGATGGACGCGGTCTCTTCTGTAGATGCCTTGGTAAGTCAGGCAGCCAAATGGGGACACCCCGCTGTCGCAATTACGGATCATGCTGTTGTTCAATCCTTCCCGGATGCTTATGCAGCCGGAAAAAAACATGGTATTAAAATCATTTATGGATTGGAAATCTACATGGTCAATGACGGAGTAAACATTGCCTATGAAGAGGAGCATCGAGCACTAGCGGATGCAACCTATGTCGTATTCGACGTTGAAACGACAGGCCTTTCTGCGGTATACGATACCATTATTGAGCTTGCAGCTGTGAAAATCAAAGATGGTCAAGTCATCGACAAATTCGAAAGCTTTGCAAATCCGCATCATCCATTGTCTGCTACTACCATCGATTTGACGGGTATCACCGATGATATGGTGCGTGATGCACCGGATATTGAAGACGTCATCAAGCGCTTCCACGATTGGATCGGCGATAGCATCATGGTTGCACATAATGCGTCATTCGATATGGGTTTCCTGTACGTAGGCTATAAGAAAGTCGGTCTGGAACAAACGGTCCATCCTGTCATCGATACGTTGGAATTATCACGTTTCCTTCATCCGGAAATGAAAAACCATCGATTAAACACGATGGCCAAAAAGTTCAATATCGAGCTCACCCAGCATCATCGGGCAATCTATGATACGGAAGCCACGGGCTACTTACTGTTGAACTTGTTGAAAGAAGCTGAACAAAAAGGGATTCACTATCACGACGAGTTCAACCATCAAACAGGTAATGGAGAGTCGTACAAGAGAGCGCGTCCATCTCACTGCACGCTTCTTGCCACGGATGAAGACGGATTGAAAAACTTGTTTAAACTAGTCTCGTATTCCCATATGAACACATTTTTCCGGGTTCCGAGGATCCCGCGTTCCGTTCTAGTCAAGCATCGTAAAGGGCTGTTGATTGGTTCCGGGTGTGATAAAGGGGAAGTATTCGAAGGGTTAATGCAGAAATCTCCTGAAGAAGTCGAGGGAATTGCAAAATTCTATGATTACTTGGAAGTCCATCCGAAAGAAGTTTACGCACATTTAATTGAACTCGAGCTTGTGAGAGATGAATGGAATCTTGAAGACATCATTCGAAAAATGATTAAACTGGGCAAAAAAATTGCACGTCCGGTAGTCGCAACTGGAAATGTCCATTATGTAAACGAGAACGATGCGATTTTTAGACAGATTCTAATTGGAGGGCAAGGTGGAGCCAATCCACTGAACCGCCACAAGTTACCGAAAGTTCATTTCCGTACTACAAATGAAATGTTGGACGCTTTCGCCTTCCTGGGTGAAGAAACCGCGAAACAAATTGTTGTGGAGAACAGCCATAAAATTTCGGAGAGAATCGGAGACATCAAACCGATTAAAGATGATTTGTATACGCCGAAAATCGAAGGTTCTGATGAAGAAGTTCGAGAATTGAGCTATGCGATGGCAAGACAGATTTACGGAGATTCATTGCCGGAAATTGTGGAAGCCCGTATTGAAAAAGAACTTACTTCCATTATTGGACACGGATTTGCAGTTATTTATTTGATTTCTCATAAGCTAGTAAAGAAATCTTTGGATGACGGCTACTTAGTAGGTTCCCGTGGTTCCGTTGGATCTTCTCTTGTAGCGACGTTAATGGAAATTACGGAAGTGAATCCATTGCCGCCACATTATGTATGTCCTTCATGCCAGCATGCTGAATTCTTTGATGATGGTTCCGTCAGTTCAGGCTTTGATTTGCCAAACAAAGTCTGCCCGCATTGTGAAATACCTTACAAAAAAGATGGTCAAGATATTCCTTTCGAAACGTTTCTTGGATTTAAAGGGGATAAAGTACCCGATATCGATTTGAACTTTAGTGGAGAATATCAGCCGATTGCACATAACTACACGAAAGTACTTTTTGGTGAAGACAATGTTTATCGTGCAGGTACGATTGGAACGGTTGCTGAGAAAACAGCATACGGCTACGTACGTGGTTATGCGAATGATCACAACTTAACAATACGTGGCGCTGAAATCGACCGACTTGTTCAAGGGTGTACTGGAGTTAAACGTTCGACAGGACAACATCCAGGGGGAATCATTGTTGTCCCGGATTACATGGATATTTTCGATTTTTCACCGATTCAGTTCCCTGCTGATGCACAGGACTCCGAGTGGAAAACAACTCACTTTGACTTCCATTCCATCCATGATAACTTATTGAAACTTGATATCCTGGGACACGATGATCCGACAGCTATCCGGATGTTACAGGACTTGTCTGGCATCGATCCAAAAACGATTCCAACGGATGACCCTGAAGTAATGAAGATTTTCAGTGGAACGGAGTCACTTGGAGTAACACAGGAACAAATTGGCTGTAAGACGGGTACACTCGGGATTCCTGAGTTTGGTACACGTTTTGTTCGTCAAATGTTGGAAGAAACGAAACCATCCACTTTCTCTGAACTTGTTCAAATCTCAGGACTATCTCATGGTACTGACGTGTGGCTTGGAAATGCACAGGAACTTATTCAAAATGGGACTTGTCAGCTTTCGGATGTAATTGGTTGCCGGGATGATATCATGGTGTATTTAATTTACCAGGGTCTTGAACCGTCTCTGGCATTTAAAATTATGGAATCTGTGCGTAAAGGGAAAGGGTTAACTCCGGAATTTGAAGAAGACATGAAGGCAAATGGCGTTCCTGCATGGTATATCGAAGCGTGTAAAAAGATTAAGTACATGTTCCCGAAAGCCCATGCAGCCGCTTATGTATTAATGGCTGTTCGAATTGCATATTTCAAAGTACATTTCCCGATCCTTTACTACGCAGCATATTTCACAGTACGCGCAGCAGATTTTGACTTGCACGCTATGACGAAAGGTTCTGCATCGATCCGTGCAAAAATTGATGAGATTAATGCCAAAGGATTGGATGCCGCTCCGAAAGAAAAAAGCTTGTTGACGGTTCTGGAAATTGCCTTGGAGATGTGTGAACGTGGTTACCACTTTAAAAAAGTGGATCTCTACGAATCAAAGGCGGCTGAATTTGTCATTGATGGCAAAGGATTGATTCCACCTTTCGATGCGATTCCTGGACTCGGAACAAACGTAGCCAAAACGATTGTGGAAGCACGGAAAAATGGCGAGTTCCTATCGAAAGAAGATTTAGGACAACGTGGACGTGTTTCCAAAACATTGATTGAATACATGGATCAACTTGGTTGTCTCGAAGGCATGCCAGATGCGAATCAATTGTCGCTATTCTAGGCCTGATTTGCACTGCGAGCATTCGTATGGTATCATTTGTATAACAAGTTGTTGATAGATTTACGGCAAAAGAGTGGGATTTCCCGCTCTTTTCTGTTTGTTATGTCGAAAATAAGTTGCAGCGGGAGGCATATATGAGCAAAATATTAACCGAAGTAGAAAAGCTTGTGACGCCCATTGTTGAAGAGTTGAATTTGGAGCTCGTTGATACGGAGTTCGTAAAAGAAGGTCGTAATTGGTTTTTACGTATTTATGTAGATACTCCTCAAGGTGGCATTGACATTGAGCATTGTGCGCTTGTAAGCGAGCGTATCAGCGAAGTGTTGGATGCAAAGGATCCAATTGAGCAAAACTACTTTTTAGAAGTTTCTTCACCTGGGGCAGAACGTCCATTGAAAAAAGAGAGTGACTTCGAACGTGCAGTTGGTCAATTCATTCATGTGAAAACATATGAACTGGTGAATGGCCTGAAAGAAAAAGAGTTTGAAGGCTTTTTGACTGCTTATAGCGAACAAGGCTTAGAAATGGAAGTTCGAATTAAAACTAGAAAAATTAAAGTTCAACTTACAAAAGAGAAAATTGCATTCGCGCGTTTAGCGATTAATTTCTCTGCATAATGTGAATGTAGGAGTGAAAAATAATGGCAAATGAGTTGCTGGATGCTTTAATAGCTCTTGAAAAACAAAAAGGAATTTCACGAGATGTACTAATTGAAGCGATTGAAGCGGCGCTTGTTACAGCGTATAAACGCAATTTTAATCAAGCACAAAACGTACGTGTTGATTTGAATCTGGATAATGGTTCGATGAAGGTTTACTCACGCAAGGATGTAATGGAAGAAGTGTTGGATGACCGTCTACATATTTCATTAGAAGACGCGAAACAAGTAAATCCTGCGTTTGAACTGGGAGATATTGTGGAACAAGAAGTAACACCTAGAAACTTCGGACGTATCGCGGCACAGACTGCTAAACAAGTGGTTACACAACGTGTTCGTGAAGCAGAACGTGGATTGATTTATGAAGAGTATGTTGATCGCGAAGAAGATATCGTAAATGGTGTTGTTGAGCGTCTGGATGCTCGTAATATTTATGTAGGACTTGGTAAAGTTGAAGCGGTATTACCGGTGAATGAACAAATTCAAACTGAAACATACCGTCCGCATGAGCGCATTAAAGTGTATATCACGAAAGTAGAACGTACAACTCGTGGACCACAAGTATTTGTATCTCGTACACACCCTGGATTACTTCGTCGTCTATTTGAAATGGAAGTTCCTGAAATATACGATGGCATCGTAGAAATAAAATCAATCGCTCGTGAAGCTGGCGATCGATCGAAAATATCAGTTGTTGCCCATAATGATGATGTTGATCCAGTAGGTTCTTGCGTAGGTGCAAAAGGTTCTCGCGTTCAAACAATTGTTAATGAGTTGAATGGTGAGAAGATTGATATTGTGGAATGGTCTGAAGATCCAGTGGTATTTGTTGCCAATGCACTTAGCCCATCTAAAGTATTAGATGTTCAAGTCCATGAAGAAGAGAAATCTACAACAGTGGTAGTACCTGACTATCAATTATCTTTAGCCATTGGTAAACGTGGACAAAATGCACGTCTAGCAGCTAAATTGACAGGATGGAAAATCGATATCAAGAGTGAAACAGATGCTCGCGAATTAGGTATTTACCCATCTGCCCATGCTTCTGAAAACCTCGACCTTGAAGATGAAGAGTATGAAGAAAATATCGATGACAATTTTGATTTATATAAAGATGACGAAGAATAAGCGAAGAGGGTGAATTTTGATGTCTAGTCAAAAGAAAATACCTTTACGAAAATGCGTGGCAACAGGCGAAATGTTTCCTAAAAAAGAAATGATTCGAGTTGTACGATCAAAAGAAGGCGAAGTTTCAGTCGATCTAACTGGCAAAAAGTCTGGTCGTGGAGCGTATGTCTCCAAAACCAAGCAGGCAGTAGAAATCGCTAAAAAACGCAAAGTGCTGGATAGTCAATTGGAAGCAAAAATACCAGAAAGCATTTTTGAAGAATTGTTAACTGTGATTGAAAGAGAGCAAATTATATGAATACACAGCAACGAATCTTACAATTGATTGGTCTGGCAGTGCGTGCAAGAATGTTGATATCTGGAGAAGAGCTTGTAGTCAAAGATATTCGTACTAACCGTGCGAAACTCGTTATCATCTCTTCAGATGCATCAGACAATACGATGAAAAAAATTCAAGATAAATGCAACACATACAACGTTGAGTTACATGTTTTCGGTGATCGTTCTGATCTCGGACATGCTACAGGAAAAGAGGCCCGCGTGGTACTCGCAATTACTGACGACGGTTTCGCTAAAAAACTGTCCGGACTTCTCAACGAATTTAACCGGGGGTGACCAAATGACCAAATTACGCGTCCATGAATATGCAAAGCAAATAAATAAAACGAGTAAAGAAGTTATTGAGCAATTAAGTAAGTTGAACGTACAAGTGACGAATCATATGTCGACATTAGAAGGCGACGCAGTTTCGAAGTTGGACTCTGTCTACAAGAAACCGTCTGCTCCTGCTACCAAAACTGCACCACAAAGCAACAATCGTCCACAGGGGTCAGGTTCTCAAAACAGCCGTCCCCAAAGTTCTGGTTATCAAGGAAATCGCCCACAGGGTTCAGGTTCACAAGGTAGCCGTCCACAGGGTTCAGGTTCTCAAGGCAACCGTCCACAAAGTGACCGTCCTCAAGGCAATCGTCCACAAGGGTCTGGTTCACAAGGCAGCCGCCCACAAGGTAGTGGATATCAAGGAAATCGTCCACAAGGGGATCGTCCTGCAGGAAGTGGTTATCAAGGAAATAAACCAAGTACACCAGCTAAACCATCATCTGGTCAAAGCCGTGGGATGACGAATACACCTTCTCGTGACAAGCAAAAACCTGCAGCAACTGCTACAGGGGACAGCCGTAAACAAGATCAAGGTGCACAATCAAAAGAAAAGAAAGTCTTCGGACAAAACCGTCCTGCAGGTTCAGGATTTGGTGGACGTCCAGGTGGCGGCGGAAATCACCGTCCAGGCACTGGTAATCGCGCTGGAAGAAACAAAGGGAAACAAAACCGTCAACCTGTTGCTCCTCCAGTACCAAGAAAAGAAAAAGAATTACCTGAAAAAATCACATTCTATGAATCATTGACAGTGGCTGAACTGGCAAAAAAATTAGGCAGAGAGCCATCTGAAATTATCAAAAAATTATTCTTGCTTGGCGTGATGGCAACAATCAACCAAGAATTGGATAAAGATGCAATTGAATTGATCTGTACCGATTATGGTGTTGAAGTAGAAGAAGAAATCCGCGTTGATATTTCGGATTTAGAAGGCTATTTCGAAGGTGAAGCAGAAGAACAAGGCGTTCAAAAAGAACGTCCACCAGTTGTAACAATTATGGGTCACGTTGACCATGGTAAAACAACACTTCTAGATTCTATCCGTAATACAAAAGTTACAGCTGGCGAAGCTGGCGGGATTACACAACATATTGGTGCATACCAAGTTGTTGAAAACGGCAAGAAAATCACTTTCCTGGATACTCCTGGTCACGCGGCTTTCACAACAATGCGTGCTCGTGGTGCCAAAGTAACCGATATTACCATTTTAGTAGTTGCAGCAGATGACGGTGTAATGCCTCAAACGATTGAAGCAATCAATCATGCCAAGGCGGCTGAAGTGCCAATTATCGTTGCTGTGAATAAAATGGATAAACCATCTGCTAATCCTGAACGTGTAATGCAAGAATTGACTGAACATGGTTTAGTATCTGAAGAATGGGGCGGCGATACAATTTTCGCACCAATCTCAGCACTAAAAGGTGAGGGAATTGACAACTTGCTTGAAATGGTTTTATTAGTTTCAGAAGTTGCAGAACTAAAAGCGGATTCTAAACGTCGTGCAATTGGAACAGTAATTGAAGCTCAACTTGATAAAGGTCGCGGTTCAGTTGCTACACTTCTAGTGCAAGATGGAACGCTTAAAGTTGGAGACCCAATCGTAGTCGGTCATACTTTCGGTCGCGTACGTGCAATGGTCAATGATTTAGGTCGTCGTGTGAAAGAAGCAGGTCCAAGTACACCTGTTGAAATTACAGGATTGAATGATGTGCCTCAAGCTGGTGACCGTTTTGTAGTATTCGAAGATGAGAAAACAGCACGTCAAGTAGGGGAATCACGTGCATCCACTGCGCTTCAAGCTCAACGCTCTGAAAAAACACGTGTGACGCTTGATAACTTATTTGACCAAATGAAACAAGGTGAAATGAAAGAATTAAATCTGATTGTGAAAGCAGACGTACAAGGATCTGTTGAAGCAATGGCCGCATCTCTGATGAAGCTTGACGTTGAAGGCGTTAATGTTCGCATCATCCATACTGGTGCTGGTGCAATTACTGAATCAGATATTTCACTTGCTGCAGCTTCCAATGCAATTGTTATTGGTTTCAACGTACGACCTGATACCAATGCAAAACGTGCAGCTGAGGCTGAAGGCGTAGACATTCGTCTGCACCGTGTAATTTATAAAGTAATTGAGGAAATTGAAGCAGCAATGACTGGCTTACTTGATCCTGAATTCCAAGAAAAAATTATCGGTCAGGCTGAAGTTCGTGAAACGTTCAAAGTTACGAAAATCGGTACGATTGCCGGAAGTTATGTAACAGAAGGTAAAATCAGCCGAGATAGTGGCGTTCGTGTCATTCGTGACAGCATCGTTGTATTTGAAGGTGAGTTAGAGTCACTAAAACGCTTCAAAGATGATGTAAAAGAAGTCGCTCGTGGGTATGAATGTGGGATCACTGTGAAAAACTACAATGATGTTAAAGAAGGCGACATTATTGAAGCATTCGTAATGGAAGAAATTAAACGCAAATGATTGCCTACGCGGAATGCGAGTTCATCATTCCGACGTCGCACTCGTTAAAAGAGAAGCGCGCTGTTCTACAGCGCATGCTTACTCGAACGAAGCAAAAGTTTAACGTATCTATTTCTGAAGTAGATCATCAAGATAAATGGCAAAGAACGCGTATTGCGATTGTTTGTGTAGCTTCATCAATTGATGCAAGCGACCGTGAGTTGACCCACGCCATACATTACTTGGAGTCAAATCCAGAATGGGAACGAACGGAAACCATCCGTGAACATTTATAGATAGAACAGAGGTGAAGCCATCATGGCGAATCGCTCAAATCGAGTAGCAGAACAAATGAAGAAAGAATTAGGCGAAATTATTGCTCGTAGACTTAAGGATCCCCGCATTGGGTTTGTCACTGTAACTGATGTAGAAGTTACTGGTGATTTACAACAAGCGACGGTCTATATTACTGTTCTAGGTGACGATAGAAAACGTCAAGAAACATTAAAAGGTTTAGCTAAAGCTAAAGGATTTATCCGTACTGAAATTGGCCAACGAATTCGATTACGTAAGACACCTGAACTTATGTTTGAATTTGACGAGTCATCTGCTTACGGAAACAAAATTGACACTTTACTTAAACAGATTAATGATACAACTGAAGAAACTGAGTAACAAAAAGAAGTCTGCTTTTTATAAGCAGGCTTTTTCTAAATTACATAATTAAAGGAGTGGGAACGAATGCAAAACGGCATTCTTCCGCTATGGAAAGAACAAGGGATGACGTCACACGATTGCGTCTTTAAGTTACGAAAAATTTTAAAAATGAAACGCATCGGTCATACAGGAACTCTCGATCCAAGTGTGGAAGGAGTCTTGCCCATTTGTTTAGGGGAATCAACCAAAGTAGCGGAGTATCTAACAAATGCAGGGAAAATATACGAAGCAGAAGTGACAATTGGTACTGCAACAACCACAGAGGATGCAGACGGTGAAGTGGTAGAGGCGGATGAATCCAACAAGCATTTCTCACGACAGCAAATCCTTGATTCTTTACTTTCCTTGACTGGTACGATTGAGCAAACGCCACCGATGTACTCGGCAGTAAAAGTGAATGGAAAGAAACTATATGAATATGCTAGAGCCGGCCAATCCGTTGAACGACCTAGCAGACAAGTAAAGATTTATGAACTATCTCTGCTTAGTGAAGAGGATATTTTTTCTGGAGAACTTGTTACCTTCAATATTCGCGTATCATGCAGCAAAGGTACGTATATACGAACGCTGGCTGTACAAATCGGTGAAAAACTAGGCTATCCAGCACATATGTCAAAACTAGTTCGCACGGCTTCTGGTACATTCACCGCTGAAGATTGTCTGACGCTGAATCAAGTACAGGAACTGGTCGAAAATAACATATTGACTGAGAAATTGTATGACTTGGATTATGCACTTCAAGATATGCCGAAATTTGAAGTACCACCGTTTTTGATGAAATCGGTTCAGAATGGTCAGGTATTGGATGCCATTGATGCACTGAAGAATCATGACCGTATTGTCTTTACCGTGGAGGAAAAGGCTGTTGCTGTTTATGTCAACCATCCGACCAAAGAAGGCAAGATGAAACCAGAAAAAATGTTTAATCGATTAGGAGGAGATACAGAATGAACATTGTGCACTTATCATATCCACATCACCTCAATGATTCAGTAATATCTGGTCCTTTTTCTTTAGCGATTGGCTTTTTTGATGGCGTTCATTTAGGTCATCGAGAAGTGATTGGACATGCTCAGAAAATCGCAACTGAACGGGGACTTAAATTAGCGGTCATGACGTTCGACCCGCATCCTTCCATTGTTCTAGGTAAGCGTAATGAGAAAGTATTTTATATAACGCCCTTGGATCAAAAAATGGAATTGCTTGAATCCATGGGGGTCGATACAGCATTCGTTGTTCGTTTCACTTCAGATTTCGCTCAGCTGACTCCAGAAAAATTCGTTCAAACGTTCATTCGTCAATTGCATATAAAACACGTCACCGCAGGTTTTGATTTTACATTCGGTGCATTCGGAAAAGGTGATATGAATGTGATGACTCAATTGGCGAATGATGATTTTGACGTTTCGGTTGTGGAGAAAAAATCGGATGAACAGGAAAAAATCAGTTCCACACGAATTCGCCAAGCCTTGACCGAGGGAGATATGGAAAAAGTCCATGAATTACTTGGCAGACCATTCCAAATTCCAGGTGTCGTTGTTCATGGGGATAAACGAGGTCGTACAATCGGTTTTCCAACAGCGAATATACAGGCAAAAGAAGGGTCGTACATTCCAGCAACGGGTGTTTACGCCGTGCGCATGTTCATTCAAGACGAATGGGTGGATGGCGTTTGTAATGTAGGATATAAACCGACTTTTAAAAACCCGGATGAAAAAAAATTAACGATTGAAGTCCATTTGTTTAATTTTGATAAGAACATCTATGGAGAAGAAGTATCCTTGGATTGGTATCATCATATCCGGGATGAACGCAAATTTGATGGTATCGACTCCTTGAAACAACAAATTGAAAAGGATAAACAAACGGCCATTTCGTTTTTTCAAGAGTTGAAGTAACAGTTGCATATCCATCTAAACTGTGCTACTATTTTTAAGTGCATAGAGATATGCTTAACCGTTGCTTGGCAAGGCGATTCACCAACGCTTGCTCGGTAATTGGGGATATTATGAGAGTATTGGAGGTGAACCGGATGGCAATTACACAAGAACGTAAAAATGAACTTATCGCTGAGTATCGTACTCATGAAAGCGACACTGGTTCTGCAGACATTCAAATCGCTGTGTTAACAGAAGAGATTAATAACTTGAACGAGCATTTGCGTACACACAAGAAAGATCACCACTCACGTCGTGGCCTATTCAAAATGGTAGGACGTCGTCGTAACTTGTTAAAATACTTACGTGAAAACGAAGTATCACGTTACCGTGACTTGATCGCTAAACTTGGTTTACGTCGATAAGATGCATTTTAGTGAAAGCGGGATTCGTCCCGCTTTTTCTTTATGTTCAAAAAGATTTCTTTGTATAGAACCAACTCTCAATGACAATTTTATAATTTATCGCATGATAAACGCTTTTTTGATACACTACTAATGATACATACAACTAAATTTAATAGGATTTTTAGTACGAGAGGAGTTCATTCAATGACAGAAAAACAAATTTTTAATTTCGAATGGGCAGGTCGTCCATTGCAAGTAGAAGTAGGCAAATATGCAAAACAAGCTAACGGTGCTGTTATGGTCCGTTACGGAGATTCTACAGTTCTTTCAACAGCTACTGCTTCAAAACATCCTAAGCCATTAGATTTCTTCCCACTTACATGTAACTATGAAGAGCGTCTTTACGCAGCAGGGAAAATTCCAGGTGGTTTCATTAAACGTGAAGGACGCCCATCAGAAAACGCAGTATTGACGAGTCGCCTAATTGACCGTCCAATCCGTCCGTTATTCCCTGATGGATTCCGTAATGAAGTTCAAGTTATTTCAATCGTTATGTCTAAAGATCAAGATTGCACGACTGAAATGGCTGCGATGTTAGGATCTTCTTTAGCATTATCTGTTTCTGATATTCCTTTCGATGGCCCGATTGCAGGCGTACAAGTAGGATTGATTGAGGGTCAATTTATCATTAACCCTAATCAAGCACAATTGGCAGTTAGTACAATTGATTTAATTGTTGCTGGTACAAAAGAGGCAATCAACATGGTTGAGGCAGGGGCACTTGAAGTTCCTGAGGAAGTAATGTTGGAAGCGATTATGTTCGGTCATGAAGAAATCAAAAAATTAATCGCGTTCCAAGAAGAAGTAGTCGCGGTTATGGGTAAAGAGAAAACAGACATCAAACTTTACGAGCTTGATGCTGAACTTTCTGCCGAAATTAGTGAAATGTGCGAAACAAAATTAAACAGTGCCATTCAAGTGTATGAAAAACATGCTCGCGAATTAGCAATCACTGAAGTTAAAGAAGAAGTTGTAGCGATCTACGTTGAACGTGAAGCTGATGAAGCAACACTAAAACAAGTTCGCCAAATTTTAGATAAAATGGTGAAAGAAGAAGTTCGCCGTTTAATTACAGAAGATAAAGTTCGTCCTGATGGCCGTAAATTAGATGAGATCCGTCCATTATCATCTGAGACAGGGATTTTGCCTCGTACTCATGGTTCTGGATTGTTTACTCGTGGGCAAACGCAAGCACTTAGTATTGCTACTTTAGGTGCATTAGGCGATGTTCAAATCATCGACGGTTTAGGAATCGAAGAATCGAAACGTTTCATGCATCATTATAATTTCCCACAATTCAGTGTTGGGGAAACAGGACCTATCCGTGGACCAGGTCGTCGCGAAATCGGTCATGGTGCTTTAGGTGAGCGTGCACTTGTTGCTGTTATTCCTGATGAAAAAGATTTCCCATACACAATTCGTTTAGTTTCTGAGGTATTGGAATCAAACGGTTCTACTTCTCAAGCAAGTATTTGTGCATCAACTCTTGCCATGATGGATGCGGGTGTTCCAATTAAAGCACCAGTTGCAGGTATTGCTATGGGTCTGATCAAGCGCGGTGAGCATTATTCTGTTCTTTCGGATATTCAAGGAATGGAAGATCACTTAGGTGATATGGACTTCAAAGTAGCCGGTACTGCTAAAGGTGTTACGGCACTTCAAATGGATATTAAGATTGATGGCTTGTCTCGCAGCATTTTAGAAGAGGCTTTGACACAAGCAAAAATCGGCCGTATGCATATTTTAGATAGCATGATGGCAACAATTTCTGAACCACGCACGAATTTGTCTCAATATGCTCCGAAAATTATCATGATTAAAATCAATCCTGATAAGATCCGTGACGTTATTGGACCGGGTGGTAAGCAAATCAACAAAATCATCGATGAAACTGGCGTGAAAATCGATACAGAGCAAGATGGTACGATTTACATTTCTTCAATTGACCAAGAAATGAATGCACGTGCAAAAGAAATCATTGAAAATATCGTGCGCGAAGCAGCTGTTGGTGAATACTATATGGCTAAAGTGAAACGTATTGAAAAATTCGGTGCATTCCTAGAAATCTTCCCTGGTAAAGATGGACTACTTCATATTTCAGAAATCCAGGAAGAACGTACGAAAGCAGTTGAAGATGTTTTAAAACTTGGTGATGAAATGTTCGTCAAAGTTATTGAAATTGATAACCAAGGTCGCGTGAACTTGTCGCGTAAAATTGTCGTAAAAGAAGAAAAAGAAGCGGCAGAAAAAGAGCAAGCATAATATAAGAAAAGCGAGAAACGTCACGTAATCCTGACAGGCGTTTGGAGCTTAGATATAGCTAAACTTGAAAAAAGAAAACAACTGAAAAAAAGTTTATTCTTTCTTAATAGTAAACAAAGAAAAAAGGTTGCCAATCAGTGTATGGCAACCTTTTTTCTAAAGTTTGGGGGCTTTTAGTGTGTTACAAAAAAGAACAAGTCAAAACGGTGTGCGTATTGTCTATGAACACATCCCACATGTCCGATCAGTTGCTGTCGGAGTATGGGTTGATGTTGGATCTAGACATGAAAAACCTGAAGAAAATGGCTTAACTCATTTTATCGAACATATGCTTTTTAAAGGAACTGCTACTCGGTCTGCTCGTCAGATTGCTGAAGAGTTCGATCGTATTGGTGGTCATGTCAATGCATTTACATCAAAAGAACAAACCTGCTATTATGCAAAAGTATTAGACCATCATGCGAAGCATGCCATCTCGGTATTGGCAGATATGTTTTTCCATTCTCAGTTTGATGAACAGGAATTAGAGAAAGAACGCCAAGTGGTATTGGAAGAAATACTGATGGTAGAAGATACACCTGATGATGATGTCCATGAACAATTATGGAATGTGATGTATCCGAACCAGACGCTAGGTGCATCGATTTTGGGAACTAAAGAATCACTCGAAACGTTCAACAAAGATTCCATCCATCAATTTATGGATCATCATTATCGACCTGAACATATTGTGATTTCTATCGCGGGGAATATTCCGGATGGCTTGATCGATTACACTGATTCCTTATTCGGCCAATTCAGATCAAGTACTGCAATGTCTGCTCGTCCATCGTTTGACACACCAGTTTTCCAACCGGGTGAATCACGTAAATCACGCGAAACGGAACAAGGGCATATATGTCTTGGCTATCCTGGACTAAGCGTGAAAGATAAGCATATTTATGATCTTGTTGTATTGAATAATATTTTGGGTGGAAATATGTCTTCTCGATTGTTCCAGGAAGTCCGTGAAGAAAAAGCGTTGGCCTACTCCATCTATTCGTATCATTCTTCATATGAAGATGCAGGATCCGTTGCTATTTATGGAGGCACTTCCAGCAATCAATTGCAGAAACTCCAAGAAACCATTTATGAAACCATTCAAAAAGTGGTGGATGAAGGGGTTACCGATACAGAAGTGAACAATGCAAAAGAGCAATTAAAAGGAAATTTAATGCTCGGTTTAGAGAGCACGAACGCTCGAATGAATCGCAATGGGAAAAATGAATTAATTTTCAATGAACATAAAACGTATGATGAAGTATTGGAGTCGATTGATGAAGTGCATATCCATCAAGTACAGAAACTCGTAACGGATATTTTTACCATTCAACCAGCCATCTCAATCATTACACCAAAAGACTAATCCTTTGTAATTGTCTCAGACTGTAGACAAACTCTTATTTTTGAGTTTGTTTGCAGTCTTTTTAATTTGATTTAGATATGAAATATGTAGGGAATTTACTAAAACCCGTGCTCTACATTGCTGCACTGCTTCGTAGGAAAGATTAGACCCAATCAACCTTTGGTCCTAATCTTTCCTGCAGACTAACTCCCGAGCCGCTTCGAGCTTAAGCTCTCCAGGGTCTCGAAAGTCAGTTTTTCGGCGGGAGTGTCACAATTCCCTTTAGAGATGCTGATACAATTGACTGATTGCCAATCATTGAAACTTATCATTCATTAAGTACGTATCCATATTTACACTACCTTCTTAAATTACTAAAACCAGTTAGTTTAACAAGGAATATGAGAGTGTATTTTCTTTTAGGGGTTGAGAACTTGTTAAAAAGGAAATATGGTGACCGTTCAGGATGGAAGAGAGTAACAAAAAGAGAATATATACAATCTTTTCTTGATACCGAAGAGTTTCAAGGATATGTTACTTTACTAAAAGTTCATCGTGTTTCAGAGCCGTTATTTGTTAAATACGGTGAAAGAAATGTTTGTATTGTTAATGACGGTTATAGTTGGCTACAACATTTCCCAAGTGGAAAAAGCCATTCATTAACAACGATGTTCGATTCTAAAGGCGAGGTTGTTCAGTGGTATATTGATATCTGTCAAAGCAATGGTTGTGAAAATGATATACCTTGGTTGGACGACTTATTTCTAGATATTGTTGTACTACCATCAGGAGAAATTATTCAGTTAGATGCTGATGAACTCGAAGATGCGTTAGCTGTCGGAATAATTGATAACACTTTATACAATAGTGCATGTTACGAAGCAGATAGAATTAATAATTTGATTAAGTCCAATAAATTTGTGTTGATGACCCTGGCAAAAGAACATAGAGCATTACTTCTTGAGAAAAGTAGCAAACCAGTTTGACTTAAAAAACTAAGGGTGCGTATCAAAAAACTGACATTAAAATTTAGGCTCTATTTAAGACTGAAATATCAACAATTGTTGAGGGGTGGACGAAGTGACTTAGTCACAGTCCACCCCTCTTTGTCCTTAACACCTTCCACGGTAGAAGTTGGTTTAACATGACCTTCTTCACATTTCGTGATGTCTAGCTCCGAAGGCCAGACCGCACCTCCGTTTCACTCCCTCATTCGAAAACAAGTTTTCGATTCGCTAGTTTCAAAGTCGGAGTCGGTCTAAATAGGCCATCTTCACATTTCGTGATGTTTAGCTCCAAGCGCCAGCTCTCACCTCCGCTTGGGTCCACAGGATGTGGGTCATGAAGGCGTAGCGACACGATGTCGCGCTTTCGCCTTCCTTCCTAAACCTCATTCGGAAACGGATTTCCGATTCGATTGCTCCTGCGGTTACTCGTCGCAAAGGAAACCTTGCTTCCACCGTCGGAGTCGAGCTAAAGTAGCGCTTGGGTCCACAGGATGTGGATCATGAAGGCGTTCCGACACGATGTCGGGAATTTAGCCTTCGTACTTATTCTTGATGTCTAGTTCCGAAGGCCAGACCGCACCTAAGCTTCAGGCCCTCTTTCGAAAGCAAGCTTTCGAATCGGCCCTTCCAGCGCCGGCGTCGGTCTAAATTGGCCATCTTCACATTTCGTGATGTCTAGCTCCAAGCGCCAGCTCGCACCTCCGCTTCAGAACCTCATTCGGAAACGGGTTTCCGATTCGTTTCTTCCACCGTCGGAGTCGAGCTAAAGTAGCGCTTTCTGCTTTTCGTGTGAACATGTGGTCTTTTTTTGCATATATTTAAGGAGATGAACATGGAGGAGGAGTCATATGTTGCTATCAGAATTGGCGGTAAAAGAATTAATCCAAGTTGAAGACGGCAAACGATTTGGATTGCTTGCTGATACTGAATTACTATTTGAGCCAACGAGTGGAAAAATCATTGGATTTCTCGTATTAAAAGAACAAGGCAATCGGCCCTTTAAATCGAAATCAACCAGTCAAAATGTCTACATTGCTTGGGAAGATATCGTCCTTATCGGTGAACATCGGATACTCTTCACTAAGACGTCTCATCTACATGCGGATCAATCCATATGACGAACCGAAAATGGTGTGTCATAGGTACGGATCCTCGCATGGAAAAGCTTGCTACTTTGTTGAAAAACATTGACGAGCAAGTATTATATATCCCATCCAAAGCATGGAGTTATCAAGTGGAACGGGATTTGTTGTCTTTTCAACCAGAAATCATGGTCTTACCTATTCAGCCACTTGAAATTGTAACCGATACAATTGGAATGGAATTTTTTCAAAATGTAAAAAAATGTTTCATCGGAAAATTATCTCCAGAGTGGACACGCTTTTTTGAAGCAAGTGAACTGAATACAGTAGCCTACCTTGAAGATGAACAATTTATTTGGTTGAATGCAAAGTTAACGGCAGAAGGATTTATTGCTGCCTATTATCTAGAAGAACATGAAACCGTTGCAGGCAAACAATTTATGATATCCGGTTTCGGGCGAGTAGCAAAATTGCTGGCGACACAGCTTAAACGGATGGATGCACATCCACTGATAGTCGTACGCTCACCAGTCCAATTGGCTGAAGCTCAGGCGATGGGCTACGAAGTGAAAAAATTAGAAAAAGGAATTTCGTGTGATCAGGCAATATTCATCAACACAATTCCTGCGAAATGGTTAACAGAAGATTATCAATCGTTACTAAAAACCAGCAAACGGTTTTATGATATTGCTTCCGCTCCTGGCTGCTTAGAATTGGAGGGCGATTATGCTGAATGCTATCGCCTCTGTACTTCTTTGCCAGGGCAATTTTTGAAAGAAGATGCATCAAAAATATTGTTTAAATGTTTGACAGAATCAGCTAAAGATATCTAAGGAGGAACGGTGTGCTAACAGGTAAACGAATAGGGTTCGGTATAACAGCATCACATTGTACGTATGAAGAAGTAGTTCCGAAAATCACTATTTTGAGAGAACAGGGTGCAGTGGTTGTACCAGTCGTTTCACATTCCGTGCTAGTAGCTGCCACTCGCTTTGGCACAGGGGATGAATGGGTAAGAAAAATAGAGGATGCTGCTGGGGCAAAAGTAATTTCCACTATTGCCGATGCAGAACCACTCGGACCAAAAGCGCCACTTGATTGCATGGTCATTGCACCAATAACGGGCAATTCAATCAGTCGCTTAGCTAATGCAATAACGGATTCACCTGTTTTGATGGCTGCCAAAGCAACCATGCGAATCGGTCGACCTGTCGTCCTTGGCATTTCAACTAATGATGCACTTGGATTAAATGGCGTAAACGTCATGAGATTAATAAATGCCAAACACATTTACTTCATTCCATTCGGTCAGGATGATCCATATAATAAACCAAACTCCCTCATCTCCGACTTCAATCAGATTCTACCAACGATTGTCAAAGCTCTAGAACATCAACAACTTCAACCCTTATTAATCCAACACGGGCAATCGGATTAATTTTCATGCACAATCACGCAAGTTTATGATACAATACCGTCATTATGACCAATTAGTTGGCTAGAGGGAGTGAGTGTCATGGCTAAAAGCTACACAGTAGCTGTTGTCGGTGCAACCGGTGCAGTTGGAGAGAAAATGATGGAACAACTCGTAAAACGAAATTTTCCGATTCAACATATAAAGTTCCTGGCTTCAAAACGTTCAGCCGGAAAAAACATTGAATTCAAAGGGAAATCTTATACGATTGAAGAAGCGACACCTGAGGCGTTTGAGGGTGTTGATATTGCATTATTCAGCGCAGGAGGATCAGTTTCGAAAGTCCTTGCGCCAGAAGCGGCTAAACGTGGGGCAGTCGTTATCGACAACACAAGTGCATTCCGAATGGATAAAGATATTCCACTCGTCGTGCCTGAAGTAAATCGTCAAGATCTTAAATTGCACAATGGCATCATAGCCAACCCAAACTGTTCGACGATTCAAATGGTTTGTGCATTGCAACCAATTAAAGAAGCGTTTGGTTTGAATAATGTGATCGTCTCCACGTATCAAGCAGTTTCAGGTGCTGGAGCTGTTGCAATTAATGAGCTCGAAGCCCAAAGTGCTACATTTGGGGAAACTAAAAATGCAGTGGCTCAAGTATTGCCAGTTAAAAGTGCTGAGACACATTATCCAATCGCGTTCAATGCTATTCCTCAAATTGATACATTTGATGATAATGGCTTTACGCTGGAAGAAATGAAAATGATTAATGAAACGAAGAAAATCATGCATGCTCCGGATTTATCAGTTGCAGCTACATGTGTACGATTGCCGGTTGTATCTGGCCACTCTGAGTCTGTCTTTATTGAAGTCGATAAAGAGGGCGTAAGCGTTGCTGAAATAAGGTCCATTTTAGAAGCGGCAAAAGGGATTGAAGTACTTGATAATCCTGCGAAACAACAATACCCTATGCCTTTGTTTGCAGAAGGTCAAGATGCAGTTTTTGTTGGTCGCATACGAAAAGATCTGTCAAATGACAAAGGGTTCCACATGTGGATTGTTGCAGATAATTTATTAAAAGGTGCAGCATTGAACTCAATCCAAATAGCTGAAGCAATGATTGAAGACGGAATTATTTAAAAGGGGAGATTCTAATGAATATCGGTCGCGTATCTACTGCGATGGTCACACCATTCTTACCAGATGGCTCCATACATTTTGAAATGGTCGCAAAACTTATCGAACATTTAATCGCAACTGGCACAGACTCGATTGTGGTCTGTGGAACAACGGGAGAATCTCCTACATTAACGAATCAAGAAAAAGCAGACTTAATCCGTTTTACTGTAGAATCAGTTAACAAACGAATCCCAGTCTATGCAGGTACTGGTAGCAATAGCACGAGAGCATCAATCGAACTGACCAAAATAGCTGAAGAAGCTGGAGTGGATGGCATTATGCTCGTTACTCCGTATTACAATAAGCCGGATCAACGAGGGATGTATGAGCATTTTAAAACGATCGCGAATGAAACGAAATTGCCTGTACTTCTTTATAATATACCGGGTCGTTCAGTAGTTAATATGTTGCCAGAGACGGTTCTGGCATTAAGTAAGATTTCAAACATCCAAGCAATCAAAGAGGCTGGCGGGAATTTGGAGCAAATGTCTGATATTATTTCAGAATGCCAGGCAGATTTCGCAGTTTATAGTGGGGATGATGGATTAACATTGCCATTGCTTTCAATCGGAGGTGCAGGTGTAGTGTCTGTAGCTTCTCATATTGTAGGCGAAGATATGCAAAAGTTAATTCGTGCTTTTGAAGAAGGTAGACACACTGATGCAGCGGAAATACACCATGCGATGTTACCACTCATTCGTGCACTCTTTGCAAAACCGAATCCCGTGCCAGTGAAATATGCATTATCTAAACTGGGTTTAGATGTTGGATCAGTTCGACTTCCGCTTGTTGATATGACGAGTGATGAGAAGCAAGATTTCGATCAAGCTTGGGCGAAATATGAGGCAAAAAGAAAAAGTTTTAAATAAATTTTGAAAGGTCAGTGTTCAGCTGACCTTTTTTTGTTTGTACTGTTGTCATACGTCCCGTATAATGATTACTAGTGGATGTTGATCGGGTAATTTTTAGGAGGAAAGCAAGTGACTAAAACAATAAATGAAACCATCCGTATTATCCCCCTCGGTGGAGTTGGGGAAATCGGAAAAGCAATGTACGTAGTAGAAATAGATGAAGAAATCTTTGTCGTAGACAGTGGACTCATGTTCCCTGAAGACGAAATGCTTGGAATTGATATTGTCATTCCGGACGTAACATACTTAGAAGAAAATAAAGCGCGCGTAAAAGGAATCTTTTTAACACACGGGCATGAAGATGCAATCGGCTCAATTTCGTATTTGTTAAACAAGATCCATGCACCAGTCTACGGTTCTCGTTTGACGATTGCCTTAGCAAAAGAGCATCTGAAAGAATTGCCGGCTGCACAGCCTGTAAAATTCTTTGAAGTGACTAACAAAAGCCGCATGAACTTCAAATCGACTCATGTTACATTTTTCCATACAACACATAGTATTCCCGATTCTTTAGGGATTGTCTTCCATACATCTGAGGGCGCGATTGTGCATACGGGAGAATTTAAATTCGACCAATCTGCTAAAGGGAGTTACCGTCCAGACATCGCTAAAATGGCTGGTCTTGGTGAAGAAGGGGTATTTATTTTAATGTCTGATTCTACTGAAGCGGAGCGACCTGGATACACAACTCCTGAATCAGTGATTGAAGAACAACTTTCGGAAACTTTCCACGGTGCAAAAGGCCGTATTCTAGTTTCCTTGTATTCTTCTAACTTCATTCGTATCCAACAAGTGTTTGACACAGCAATTGAGTCAAAACGCAAAGTAGCGGTTGTAGGTAAAACATTGGAAAACGTCTTTGATGTTGGAAAACGTCTCGAATACTTGAAAATTGATGAAGAAACATTAATTTCAATCAAAGAAATCGGCAATTATGCAGATGATGAAGTAGTTATTATCGTTTCGGGTAACCAAGGGGAACCCCTTGAAGCGCTTGAAAAAATGGTTAGAAAACATCATAAAGATGTGAAAATCAAAGATACAGACACAGTGTTAATTACATTCACTCCGTCACCAGGTATGGAAGTTGCGATGTTTAAAACAATGAATCACTTAGCAAAAACTGGTGCAAAAGTTTTAACCGCCAGTAAAAAAGTGCATGTTTCCGGACATGGCAGCCAAGAAGATTTAAAAATGATGCTGAACTTGATGAAACCTAAATTCTTTATCCCGATTCAAGGTGAATACCGCATGTTGATGGCTCACTCAAAACTTGCCCAGGCTACTGGTTTGGCCAAGTCACAAATCTTTATTGCAGATAAAGGGGATATTGTCGAATATAAAGCTGGTAAAATGCGTATGAGCGGCCGCGTTCAGGCAGGTAACGTGTTAATCGATGGTATTGGTATAGGAGACGTTGGGAACATTGTTCTACGTGACCGAAAACTTCTGTCACAAGACGGTATCTTTATCGTAGTCGTTACCTTAAACCGCGCACAAAAGAAAATTGCATCTGGTCCAGAAATCTTATCCCGTGGATTTGTCTACGTGCGTGAGTCTGAACAGCTTATGGATGAATCAGCTGAGTTAGTGAAGAAAATCGTTGAGAAATATGTCAGCAAAGAAACGTTCGAATGGACAAACATAAAACAAGAAATACGTGATACCTTAAATTCGTACTTATACCAAAAAACGAAAAGACGTCCGATGATCATCCCGATTATTATGGAATATTAAGGTGAAAAAACGGAAGGATTTCCTCGCTATTTGTAGCGGCAGGAAATCCTTTTTCTTTCACATAAAGATGAAAGCACTAAAGACGACCGAGCTTTGAACAGTGGAGTAGTCTTCATATGTATATCGCTTTAAATGCTTTTCACTAATTAACTAACCAAAGAAGGTGATCGAAGTGACAAGAAGAAAGAAAAAGGTTGTTAAAAAGAAAAAGCCCACTTCTATACATCCACTCATGTATGAAATTGCTGGCTTACTGATAATCGGACTCGGCATCATTACTTTTTTTGAATTAGGAGCTGTTGGCTTCATTTTTTCGTCAATCGCCAGGTTTCTCTTTGGAAATTGGCATTTTGCAGTCCCATTATTATGTATTGTCATTGCACTCATGATGATGATTAATCGAGCCGTACCAGGAATGAGAAATCGAATTGTTTTAGGACTATTCAGTATCTTAGGCAGCTTGACACTTTTCAGCCACTTAGCATTATTTGAACAATTGTTTCAAGGTGGCGCACTTATAAGCGATTCTGTTCTTCGTGAAACATGGCGAATATTGATTGAAAGCGAAGGAATTGTTAACCGTGACCAATCGTTGGGGGGCGGGATATTGGGGGCATTTCTTTTTGCCACATTCCATGTCCTGTTTGATTCTGGCGGGGCGACTATTGCCGCATGGCTGCTAGTTATGATTGGCTTTATTCTGCTGTCTGGTAAAGCACTCGTTCCTTATTTAGCCAGCCAGGCACCGATTTGGAAAAAGAATTGGTCGGCCATGATGACACAAAAGAGAAAAACAAAAGCTGCTGCTCCAAAAGTGCAACGAAGAAGTGACAAACGGAAAAAATCCGAGAGTTCGCCTCCAGTTGCACAAGATCTAGAAGTCGCTACAACCCTCAGAGAACCTGAACCCGTTCATACTTCGCCAATTATATCTGCCTTTTCCGAACGTGCAGAGAAAGTTGTTGAAATAAAGCCGGAGCCAGAAATAGAGAAAAATGAAGAATTAAATGAAAAAGTATTCGATTCCGTATCAGAAGCAGTGATGGAAAATAAAGATTACCAACTTCCTGCTGCTTCTCTTTTAAATGCACCACCACATAGTGATCAAAGCGGTGAATATTCAATCATTCAAGCCAATGCAAAAAAACTGGAGAAGACGTTTAACAGCTTTGGTGTCAAAGCTCGTGTGACGCAAGTGCATTTAGGTCCTGCAGTTACAAAATATGAAGTTTTGCCTGACACTGGTGTGAAAGTAAGTAAGATTGTCAGTCTCAGTGATGACCTGGCATTAGCTCTTGCAGCTCGGGATATCCGAATTGAGGCCCCGATTCCTGGGAAATCCGCAATCGGAATAGAAGTACCGAATCAGGAAGTAGCCATCGTAAGTTTACGTGAAGTGCTGGAAGCAAAAGAAAACAATAAACCAGATGCGAAATTGATGATCGGACTTGGTCGTGATATTACCGGACAAGCTGTTCTTGCGGAATTAAATAAAATGCCTCATCTACTTGTTGCCGGTTCGACCGGAAGCGGGAAAAGTGTATGTATTAACGGCATTATTGTTAGTATCATTATGCGTGCGAAACCTCACGAAGTGAAAATGATGATGATTGATCCGAAAATGGTCGAGTTGAATGTTTATAACGGAATTCCTCATTTGTTGGCACCTGTCGTAACAGATCCTCGAAAAGCATCTCAGGCACTTAAAAAAGTGGTGTCAGAAATGGAACGTCGATATGATCTATTTTCTCATACAGGTACACGCAATATAGAAGGATATAACGATCACATTCGTAAGTGGAATGAAGAGAACGATGAAAAACATCCCCAGTTACCTTATATTGTTGTCATTGTCGACGAATTGGCAGATTTGATGATGGTCGCATCCAATGACGTGGAAGATTCAATTACAAGACTTGCACAAATGGCTCGGGCGGCAGGGATACATTTAATTATTGCGACGCAACGTCCAAGTGTGGATGTTATTACAGGGGTAATTAAAGCGAATATTCCTTCACGAATTGCGTTTGCTGTTTCTTCTTCCATTGATTCCCGTACGATTTTGGATATGGGGGGAGCAGAGAAACTACTTGGCCGTGGAGATATGTTATTTTTAGCAGCCGGTGCATCGAAACCAGTCCGCGTACAGGGAGCTTTCTTATCGGATCAGGAAGTAGAAAAAGTAGTTGATTTTGCAATTGCTCAGCAAAAAGCACAATATCAAGAAGAAATGATTCCAACCGAAATTGAAGAAGTATCAGTGGATGAACAGACGGATGATTTATATGATGAAGCTGTGCAACTCGTTACGGATATGCAAACAGCATCGGTTTCTTTATTGCAACGAAGATTCCGAGTCGGCTATTCAAGAGCGGCACGAATTATCGATCAGATGGAAATGCGCGGAGTGATTGGACCTTATGAAGGTAGCAAGCCAAGACAAGTTCTTCAATCCAAGCAAGATGACATAACATAAGATCTTTTATATGACAAAAGCATTACAAAAAAATTAAGTTTTTTACGAAACTTTTCGTAAATACCCAAAAATCTATTTATTTACACAAATAAAAGTGGTATAGTATGTCTGATTAGTAGGAAAGTTTTACATCAGATGTCTGATCTCTGCTGTTGGTGGTGATATGTATGTCAATAAAAACAGATCATCGTCATTTGTATCTTCAAGTGATCGATCGTCTTAAAGACGATATTGCAAACGGTGTATTCGAAGAGAAGGAAAAATTGCCTTCAGAATTTGAACTGGCCAAATCACTTGGAATCAGTCGTGCGACACTTCGTGAAGCACTTAGACTGTTGGAAGAAGAAAATGTTATCGTAAGACGTCATGGTGTAGGTACATTTGTTAATTCGAAACCAGTTTTCACTTCTGGTATCGAACATTTAACAAGTATCTCCTCTATGATACGGAAAGTGGGCATGGAACCAGGTACTATTTATTTGAGTTCTATGGAAGCGCTTCCGTCTGAAGATGATATAAAACGCTTTCATTGCGAAATTGACGAATCAGTCATTACAATTGAACGTGTAAGGACAGCAAATGGTGAACCAGTTGTGTATTGTGTGGACAAAGTTCCCGCAAAGTATTTGCCTTCTGATTTTTTAAGTAGGCAAGAAGGATCGATTTTCACAGCAATTGAAGAATCCGGGGAAATCCGGGTAACTTATGCTGTTACTTTTATCGACCCAACAGGCTACCACGAAGTGGCATCTCCGATTTTAGAGTGTGAACCTGAAACGGCGTTACTAGTTCTGAAGCAATTACATTATAATGACAAAGATCAAGTAGTATTATATTCAAAAAACTATTTTAGAGCTGACAAATTCAGTTTCCATGTAGTCCGTAAAAGGGTGTAAAACATCAAACTTCCTGCTAATAAGAAAAAACATTTTTTGGGGGGTCTCAAATTGACAAAGCGTAAATTTGGTTTAGCTTTATCGATGGTATTAGCTGCTAGTACAATTCTAGGAGCATGTGGTACTGACAAAGATAAGAATGAAGGTAACGGTTCTGCTGGAGAAAAAGAAGCAATTGATTTCTCAGTAGCAATGGTAACTGACGTTGGTGGAGTAGACGATAAATCATTCAACCAATCTGCTTGGGAAGGTTTAGAAGCATTTGGTGCAGACAATGGTCTTGAAAAAGGCGATGGTGGAATTGATTACTTACAATCACAATCGGACGCTGACTACAACACAAACTTAAATCTCTTAGTACGTCGTAACTTTGATTTAGTATTCGGAATTGGTTTCTTAATGGAGAAATCAGTAAATGAAATCGCAACTCAAAAACCTGATAATCATCTTGCTATTATTGATGCAGTAGTAGATCAACCAAATGTTGCTTCAGTATTATTCAAAGAGCAAGAAGGTTCTTACCTTGCAGGTGTTGCTGCAGCATTAATGACTAAATCGAAAAAAATCGGTTTCGTTGGTGGTATGGATATCCCTGTAATCGAACGTTTTGAAGCTGGATTCCTTGAAGGCGTAAAAGCTGTCGATCCAAGCATCGAAGTTGATGTTCAGTACACAGGTGCATTTGACAAAGCTGAACTTGGTAAAACAACTGCTAACCGCATGTATTCTTCAGGCGTAGATATTATTTTCCACGCTGCAGGTGGTACTGGTAACGGTGTATTCGCGGAAGCTAAAGAATTGAAAACTAAAGATCCAGATGCTTACGTTTGGGTAATTGGTGTTGACTCTGACCAATATGACGAAGGTGCTGTTGGCGACGATAACATAACATTAACTTCAATGTTAAAACGCGTTGACGTAGCTGTACAAAACATTTCTAAATTGGCTGCAGAAGATAAATTCCCAGGTGGCGAAACAACAGTTTACGGTTTAGCTGAAGATGGCGTTGGCTTAGCGGATTCTCGTGGAGCAATTCCAGATGATGTTTTAGCTCAAATCGATGAGTATGCTAAGAAAATCGCTGATGGCGAAGTAACAGTTCCTGAAACTGTAGAGTAATTTAACACTTGAATAAGTCATCATAAAGACCGGATTTCCGGTCTTTATGATGTTTTTATTGCCCTTAATAAATTAATAGATGAAAGGTTTTATAGATAAAGCCTTTCCTGTGTTAATTTAATTTTCATTTAAAAAGTGCCTAAGGGAGTGAATATATTGGAACACGTTATTGAAATGCTGAATATCCGAAAAGAGTTCGGAAATTTCGTTGCAAATGACAACATTACCCTTCAACTTAAACAAGGCGAAATTCATGCCCTTCTCGGTGAGAATGGTGCAGGGAAATCGACGTTGATGAACGTACTCTTCGGCCTTTACCAGCCAGAAGGCGGAGAAATCCGTGTTCGTGGTCAAGAAGTTAAGATTACGGATCCAAATGTTGCGAATAACCTCGGAATCGGGATGGTTCACCAACATTTCATGTTAGTTGAAGATTTTTCTGTTACAGAAAACATCATTTTAGGTAGTGAGCCAACTAAGTTTGGTATGATTTCTGTGAAAACTGCTGCTAAAAAAGTACAAGAGCTGTCTGAACTTTATGGATTAGACGTCGACCCGTATGCAAAAATTGAAGACATTTCAGTTGGTATGCAACAACGTGTTGAGATTTTGAAAACATTGTATCGTGGCGCTGAAATATTAATTTTTGATGAACCGACTGCATCTCTGACTCCACAAGAAATTACGGAATTAATTCAGATTATGCGTCGCTTAATTGAAGAAGGAAAATCTATTATCTTAATTACTCATAAATTAAAAGAGATTATGGATGTTTCGGACCGTGTGACGGTTATTCGAAAAGGGCAAGGCATCGGTACAGTGGTGACTGCTGAGACAAACCCCAATGAACTTGCTTCCTTGATGGTTGGACGTCAAGTGGAATTTAAAACAGTCAAAGGTCCTGCTAACCCTACGACAGATGTTCTGGACGTGAAAGATTTAGTGGTTACTGATTACCGGGGGATTGAAAAAGTAAGAGGCCTTAACCTAAATGTTCGTAAAGGTGAAATTGTCGGAATTGCCGGTATTGACGGAAATGGTCAATCGGAATTGATTGAAGCAATTACTGGTCTGCGTAAAGTGAAAAGCGGACAAGTTTTCATGAATGGTCAAGATATTACAGGTAAACGACCACGCAAGATTACGGAATCTGGTGTTGGTCATATTCCTCAAGATCGTCATAAACATGGTCTTGTCCTTGATTTCCCAATAGGTCATAACATTGCTTTACAAACGTATTATACAAGCCCAAATTCAAAAAATGGCTTTATGAATTATTCGACCATTTCGAAAAAAGCGAATGAAATCATTCAAAAATACGATGTGCGTACTCAGGGAGATCATGAACCTGCACGTGCATTATCAGGTGGTAATCAACAAAAAGCCATTATCGGCCGTGAAATTGATAGGGATCCGGATTTACTGATTGCCGCTCTGCCTACCCGCGGATTGGACGTCGGTGCGATTGAATTTATTCATCAGCGTTTAATCGAACAACGCGATAAAGGAAAAGCTGTCTTGTTAATTTCATTTGAATTAGATGAAGTCATGAACGTATCTGATCGTATTGCGGTCATATATGATGGGCAAATCGTGGATACTTTGGATCCTCTTCAAACAAACGAACAAGAACTTGGATTGTTAATGGCGGGTCAATCGAAAAAAGGCGCTATGACAAATCAAGTGAAAGAGGAGGGCAGCTCCCATGTCTAATCGTTTAGTTAATATTCTTGTTCCTGTCATTTCCGTTATTCTGGGATTACTTGTAGGGGCAATTGTTATGTTAGTTAGTGGATACGATCCAGTCGCTGGCTATGCAGCATTATGGAACGGAATTTTTGGTGATGTTTATACGATGGGTGAAACCGTCCGACAAATTACACCATACATTCTTGCTGGTTTAGCGGTTGCATTTGCATTCCGTACAGGACTATTTAACATTGGTGTTGAAGGACAATTAATCGTTGGCTGGTTTGCAGCGGCGTATGTAGGAGTTGCCTTTGATTTTCCAAAATACATTCACTTGCCACTTGCGTTAATTGCGGCAGCTGGAGCGGGAGCGTTATGGGGCTTCATTCCTGGACTTCTTAAAGCTCGCTTTAAAGTCCATGAAGTAATTGTCACAATCATGATGAACTATATAGCACTTCACACAACAAACGCATTAGTGAAAACGTTTTCTAATGGAGGAGACAATACGGGGGCAATTCACCCAACGGCGTCACTTCGTTCAGAATTCCTTGAAAACATGACAGATTTCTCACGTCTTCATTACGGAATTCTAATAGCACTTGCCATGGTTTTAGTAATGTGGTTAATTTTAGAGAAAACAACTCGCGGATTTGAATTGAAAGCAGTTGGTTTAAACCAAAATGCTTCAGAATATGCGGGAATGAACGTCAATAAAAATATCATTCTAGCAATGGTCATTTCTGGTGCCTTTGCTGGTCTAGGTGGAGCGATGGAAGCATTGGGTACGTTTGAATATGCTTCTGTTAAAGGCGGCTTTACAGGTATTGGTTTTGATGGTATTGCGGTTGCACTACTTGGTGCTAACACGCCACTTGGTGTTATTTTCGGGGCAGCATTATTTGGTTCATTAAAATATGGAGCTTTAAATATGCCAAATGAAGCGGGTATTCCTACCGAAATCGTATCTATTGTCATTGCGATTATCATTTTCTTCGTAGCTTCAGGCTACGTCATTCGATTATTTGTTGAACGCTTCAGCAAGAAAAAGGAGGCGAAGTAACATGAGTTTCTTGGAAGTATTATATTTTCTAATCCCTGCAGCCATTGCTTATGCAGCGCCTCTAATTTTAACCGCTATCGGTGGGGTTTTCTCTGAGCGTTCTGGTGTAGTAAACATTGGATTGGAAGGACTCATGGTCATGGGTGCTTTCATTGGTATTCTATTTAACTTATCTTTCGTTCATATATTTGGACAAGGTACAGAGTGGATGGCTCTTCTTGCTGCTATGGTTGTCGCTTCATTATTTTCATTACTGCATGCCGTGGCTTCTGTATCATTCCGTGCGGATCAAGTCGTTTCTGGTGTAGCAATTAACTTATTGGCAGTGGCGCTTTGTTTGTTCCTAGTAAAAATGATTTACGGAAAAGGACAAACAGACTTTGTTCAAGAACGATTCTTGCGTGACGATATTCCGTTCTTAAAAGATATTCCAATTTTAGGCCCGATGTTTTTCCAGAACGTCTATTGGACTTCTGTTTTAGCAATTGGGATTGCTATTCTAGCATGGGTTGTCCTGTATTACACTCCATTCGGTCTGCGTCTTCGTGCTGTAGGCGAACATCCAATGGCCGCTGATACAATGGGAATAAATGTAACACGTATGCGTTATATTGCTGTCATGATTTCAGGTGGTTTAGCCGGTATCGGTGGCGCGATTTATTCACAGTCGATTTCATTGGACTTCAGTCATTCAACAATCAATGGACAAGGATTTATGGCACTTGCTGCAATGATCTTTGGTAAGTGGCATCCCCTGGGTGCGATGGGGGCAGCTTTGTTCTTTGGGTTTGCTCAAGCGTTAAGTATTGTCGGTGGATCATTGCCGATAATCAGCGAAATTCCAAGTGTTTTCTTACTGATTTTACCTTATGTCTTAACAATCCTTGCCTTAGCAGGATTCATTGGTAAAGCAAATGCACCAAAGGCTATAGGAACACCTTATATAAAAGGGAAACGATAAAATCGATCTTAAAAGGACCGGGCATTTTGCCTGGTCCTTTCATTTTTTGTTTACACATTTAGTTAATGGTAATTTACTGAGTTGTTTTATCAATTTGTACATTTGGCGCACGTTTCTCTAATTCGAAAATGAAAAGGTCAATGTCTTTAGGTGAAATCTTCACACTTCCTAAAGTTGCTGATTTATAAAATAATTCAATACCTTGTTTTGATGATAACAAGCGGTAACCAGTAAAGATTTCAGTTGTGGGAGAAATCCTTGTTATATCTTCATATGGGATTCGACTTTTAAATAACCCACCTTTTACAAACAAGTGGTCATTATATAGGACGTATTTAATAGAAAAAGCAGACCACAATAGTACCCCAATTGATAACACACATAAGGAAAGTACAGTAATGGTATCAATACTCGTTCTATCATAATCTAAAAGCAGAGGAAACAAAAATACGCCAAGGATAATAAATACTGTGATTGATATGATTCCAACGAAAAATTTATCTATTTTTGAACTAAACTCCAAAAAATATCACCTCCTAATTTAACTACGAATAGCTAATAGGAAAGTTTCACTGGATTTACATTTTTTTCAATGAACAATTCTTTTGTTCACCGGTGATTAAGATTCAGGAATTAATTGACAACAGATATTTGGATCCCTAGCAAGAGGTATTTATGGGACGTAAGACTTATATTTTTTCACGAGCTATTTGCAATCATTTACCAGCACAATGTATAGTGAAAGATATGGTATGGCATATTAATGAAATAGGAGGGATTTCGATGTTTCAAACAATCGAGTTACAACCAGGCATCCATCTACATATTAGGCCTACAGATCAATTTAAAACTGTAAACTTTTCATTTAAATTCAAACAATTATTGACTAATCAATCTGCTTCAGAACGTTCAGTACTTTCAAATGTATTGTTGCATAGTAATGAGCTTTTCCCATCCAATTCAGCTTTCCGGAGCCATTTAGATGAGCTTTACGGGACGATTATGTATTTAGACTCAAGCAAAAAGGGGAGTGATCATTCTGTCACTTTGCTTGCTGAGTCTGTCAATGATCAATATTTGTCTACTGGTGGAGTGTTGGATCAAGTAATTAATCTTATGCAAACGGTTCTTTTCAGCCCAAATCTGGAGCAGGGAACATTCAAAGAATCGATTGTAAAACGTGAAAAAGATACAGTCATTCAACGTATTGAGTCAATATACGATGATAAAACCCGATATGCACAACAGCGACTGGTTGAATTAATGCGACCAAATAACCCAGCTTCTATTGGTGCAAACGGGACCATCAAAGATGTTAATGCGATTACCAAGGAATCCTTATTTAAAGCCTACAAGAAAATGCTAGAAGAAGATGAGTTGGATATTTATGTTGTGGGTGACGTGGATGTAGAAGAAATGACTGCCAAGCTGAAACAAGCATTTCCTTTCAAAGCACGATCGAAAAAGCAAAAAAATGTTCATGAAAATATTGAGCATAAAACCGCTGAGAAAAATAAAGTTAACGAACAACAAGAAATGAAGCAAGGGAAATTGCATATTGGGTACAATACACCCGTTACGTTTACGCATCCTGATTTTCCAAAAATGCAAATTACGAATGGCATTTTCGGTGGATATCCTCATGCGAAGTTGTTCCTGAACGTTCGTGAAAAAGAAAGCATGGCTTATTATGTGTCAAGTTCATTCTCTTCAGCATATGGATTAGTATTTGTTCTTGCTGGAATTGATGCGAGTAAACAAGAAAAAGCAGTGCGTTTAATTGATGAACAATTGGAGGCAATGAAAAATGGGGAGATTTCAAAAAATGAAATCGATCAAACTGTTGCCATGTTGAAGAATCAATTAAAAGAAGCGCTTGATTCTGCTCGAGGACAAATCGAGATTTATGATCAATACAAAGACCTTGATGAAAAATTCTCAGTTGATTCATGGGTTGAAAAGTGGACATCAGTCACGAAAGAAGATATTCAGGAAATGGCAAAATCAATTAATAAAGAACTTGTTTATTTCTTGTCTGGAAAGGAGGAGCTGTCGCATGAAGGAGCTTCACTTTAAACAATTGGATGAAAAAATGTACCATGAAAAAATGAATAATGGTCTGGAAGTATATATCTTGCCTAAAAAAGGCTTCTCGAAAACATTTGTGACCTTTACAACAAAGTATGGGGCAATTGATCGTACTTTCGTGCCGTTAGGTGAGTCAGAGCAAATTACTGTCCCGGATGGAATTGCTCATTTCCTGGAACATAAAATGTTTGAAAAAGAAGACGGCGACGTATTTCAGAAATTTAGTGGATATGGGGCATCTGCCAATGCATTTACTTCCTTTACCCGTACAGCGTATTTATTTTCCTCAACGGATCACTTGTATGAAAACACGGAAACGCTCTTGAATTTTGTGCAGGAGCCTTACTTCACACAAGCAACTGTTGAAAAAGAAAAAGGGATTATCGGTCAAGAAATCACGATGTATGATGATCAACCTGACTGGCGATTGTATTTTGGCACTATTGAAAATATGTACAGAGATCATCCCGTGAAAATCGATATTGCAGGAACAATCGATTCGATTGATAAAATTACTGCTGAGCATTTATATACTTGTTATGAAACGTTCTACCATCCGTCAAATATGTTATTGTTCGTTGTTGGCGCAGTAGATCCGGAAAAAATGATGACTTATATCCGAGAAAATCAGTCTAAAAAAGAATTTGCCGAACCACAACCGATCCAACGCGCTTTTCCTGAAGAACCATTGGAAGTTGCAAAACATGAAAATAAATTGTTAATGGATGTTCAGAAACCAAAAGTATATATTGGACTAAAAGCGAAAGAAACTTCTCTGCAAGGCGATGCCATGATGAAACACGAGCTGGGAATTCAACTTGCATTGGAATTGATTTTTGGCCGATCTTCGGACTTCTATGTGGAAGCCTATGAAAAAGGCTGGATCGATGAATCGTATGCTTTTGATTTCACATTGGAAAAAGGCTATGGCTTTGCTTTGATTGGTTCTGACACTTCAATGCCGAAAGAATTAATTGAAGCAATTAAAAAAGAACTGAAAAAAGTTGAAGAGAAATGGCCATTTGGACAAAGCGATTTAGACCGTGTCCGCAAGAAAAAAATTGGATACTTCCTTCGTGCCTTAAATTCAGTGGAATTTATTGCGAACCAATTTACTCGTTACGCATTTAATGATATGGATTTATTTGATGCTGTTCCTTCTCTTGAGAAGATGACTGTTGAGGACTTGCAACAAGCTTTCAAATCCATACAAGGTGAAGAACAACAGACTGTATTTTCTGTTCTTCCGAAGAAAGAGCAATCGGCATCATGAAGAAATTTGCCTGCATTTTTGGGGCATCGGGTGAAATAGGGCAAGCCATTGCATATGACATGTCCAAACATGGCTGGAGTTTGTATTTACATTTCAATGAAAACAAACAGTCCATTGATCAATTAATATCACATTTACAGGATCTTTATCCGAACCAAGAATTTCATGTCATTCAAGGAGACCTTGCTGACAATAAAGTAATCCATTTAATTTGTACACAACTTTTTGAAGTTCAAACGATTGTCTTTGCATCTGGTCAGGCTTTGTATAAATTACTTGAAGAGACCACACCTCAAGAAATGGAAATGGTGTGGCGAACGCATGTGCAAGCACCTATGACAATCATCGGTCAGCTAGCTCCTAAATTAAGACGGCACGACCGGTCTTATATCAACTTTATCGGATCGATATGGGGAGAAACTGGAGCGGCTGGAGAAACTGTTTATTCAGCCGTCAAAGGTGCGCAGCATGCTTTCGTAAAAGCTTATGCAAAGGAATCAGGGTCGTCTGGAGTTCGAGTCAATGTCATTGCCCCAGGAATCATTGATACGAAAATGAATGAAGCATTCGATGCGGGAGAAAGAATAGCGCTAGAAGATGAGATTCCTCTTCAAACTTTCGGTAAACCGCAGGACGTAGCCAATCTTGTAACTTTTTTAACCAGTGGAAATGCGGATTATATAACGGGTCAAGTGCTCCGGGTAAATGGCGGTTGGTACATATAATTTCTTTTTTTGCACATACTGTTTGTGAAAAGGAGGAATGGACATGGCCTTACTTGAAAACTGGCAAAAATGGACACACTTTCTGGGTGTAAATGTAATGAACGCCGAATCAACTGGGATGACTAAAAAAGCCATCCAATCAACAGCTTATGAAATCGGCGATTACTTAGCCAAAAATGTGGATCCTAAGAACGAACAAGAGCGTGTTTTGTCGGATTTATGGTCAGTTGCTACTGAAGATGAACAACATGCATTGGCGAACATGGTCGTCAAATTAGTTCAACAAAAAACTGTACAGTAAAAGAAAAGAAGGACATTGTTCCTTCTTTTCTTTTTTCCTTTTCTTACGTACATAAATCAGCTATGATAGAACCTAGAGTAGTTTGGAAACGTCATCTATTGAGAAAGACTTGAAAGGTGTCGCATTAGGAGGATTTTTGTTAAAAAATACTTGCTCCTTCAATAAGTTAGGCGGAAAGGTCGTTACATTATGCGCGAATGGTATTTTGAATATGAAATACAAATAAACCGTCCAGGATTGCTCGGGGATATTGCCTCTTTACTCGGTATGCTTCGTGTTAACATTGTGACAATTAACGGTGTAGACCAGGGCAGACGAGGGTTGTTGCTTCGTGCAGAGAATGATGAGCAAATTGAACGTTTTGAATTGATTGTTTCAACGATGGAAACGATAAAAGTTACAAAGTTCCGGGAACCGAAACTACGTGACATTTTAGCAGTCAGACACGGTCGATACATACAACGAGATGCGGATGATCGAAAAACATTTCGTTTTGTTCGGGATGAATTAGGTCTACTCGTCGATTTTATGGCAGAATTGTTTAAGCAAGAAGGACATAAATTAATCGGGATTCGTGGAATGCCTCGAGTAGGAAAAACCGAATCAGTTGTTGCTGCTAGCGTCAGTGCAAATAAAAAATGGGTATTTTTATCTTCAACCATGATTAAACAAACCGTCCGTAGCCAATTGGCAGGAGACGAATTCAGTGATAACAATATTTTTATCCTGGACGGAATCGTGACGAGACAATCTACAGATGAACGTCATTTACAGTTGGTGCGTGAAATGATGCGCCTCCCGTCAATTAAAGTAGTTGAACATCCTGATATGTTCGTTCAACAATCAGATTACACGATTGAAGACTTTGATTACATTATTGAATTGCGACACGAACCAGATGAAGAAATAACATACGAAATGATGGAAAAAAACCAGATGATGTCTGAAAGAGGTAACTTGGACGGCTTCGGTGGTTTTAACTTTTAACAGGCAGGTGTTTTAGTTGACTGAATTAGGAACTCGTCTTAAAGAGGCGAGAACGGCAAAAGGATATAGTTTGGATGACTTGCAGGAAATGACGAAAATACAAAAACGTTATCTTGCCGGTATCGAAGAAGGCAACTACAGCATGATGCCGGGTCCGTTTTATGTTCGAGCATTTATTAAGCAATATGCTGATGCAGTTGGATTGAATTCTGATGAATTGCTAGAGTCGTATAAGCAGGAAGTACCTTCTTCCACGAGTGAAGAAGTGCGTCAAACGATGACGTCTGCGCCTTCTAGACGCCGACCGATTGGAAGATCATCGAATAGTATGAACGAGATGATCCCGATGATCGTAGTGGCACTATTCATTATTATTGGTATCGTGATTTTTTGGTTTTCCTATCAAAATTTAGCGAAAAATGATGACCCATCTGAGGACGCTGTCGAGGACGAAGTGTCTATTGAACCTCCGACCGGAGATGAAACTCCGACCGAAGATGAACCTCCGGTTGAAGAAGAGCCGGAAGTACCAGAAGATGTGGAGCCAGTACCGACTCAGAAAATTGAAATGGGTGCAATAGATGGTGAAACAACTAATTATACGGTTACAGGAGCCGAAACATTTTCAGTGAAAATTGTTGCACGAGGCAGAACATGGGTTGGTGTTAAAAATCCATCCGGTGTAGAAATGCTGGGTCGTGAATTAGCCGTGGGAGAAACGGTTAACCTAGATCTAAGTGATTTACCTTCGGCGCGTATTCGAGTTGGATCAGCATCGCAAATAGATGTCTTTGTCAATGACGAAAAAGTGGAGTATGGAATTTCACCAGCAGAAAAAGTTGTTCAAAATATGATGATTCAATTTTCAAAACAGCAATAGTCATCTCTAACAAGATGGCTATTTTCTTTGAATCGAGAGGAGACAAAAATGAATATACCAAATCAAATTACGGTTTCAAGAATCATCATGATCCCTATATTTGTTGTTTTCATGTTAGTTGATTTTGGCTGGGGTGATGTTACATTTTTAGGATCAACTATACCAGTTGAACATTTAATTGGCGCAATCATTTTTATTTTTGCATCAGTAACGGACTTTATTGATGGATATTATGCGCGTAAACATAACCTGGTAACGAATATGGGTAAGTTTCTGGATCCACTAGCTGATAAATTATTGGTTTCAGCAGCCTTGATCATCCTTGTAGAACTTGGATTCGCACCTGCTTGGATTGTTATCATAATAATCAGCCGCGAATTTGCTGTTACGGGACTTCGTTTAATTCTTGCAGAAGAAGGTGAAGTTGTGGCAGCGAAACAATTGGGGAAAATCAAGATGTGGACTCAAATTGTCGCGATTTCCGCATTGCTACTTCACAATATTATTTTTGAAATGTTCTCTATTCCATTCGCTTCAATCATGTTGTATGTGTCATTGTTCTTTACGGTTTGGTCTGGATGGGATTACTTCTATGCAAACCGCCGTGTGTTACTCGACTCAAAATAGGGGCGTGAATGTAGATGAATGCTGAAATTATTGCAGTAGGATCTGAACTGTTGCTTGGACAAATCACAAATACAAATGCACGCTATATTTCGAGTCAACTGGCTGAACTGGGTGTCAATGTCTATTATCATACGGTAGTTGGTGATAACGCGGAGCGTTTAAAACAAGCGATTGAATTGGCTGAAACACGAGCGGATCTAATTGTATTCTCTGGTGGACTTGGTCCAACCAAGGACGACTTGACGAAAGAAACTATTGCAAGGCACGTAGGAACGGACCTTGTTATGGACGAGACCGCACTGATTTCCATTGAAGCATTCTTTAACCGTATAAACCGTCCGATGACTGAAAATAACAAGAAGCAGGCTCTTGTACTTGATGGCTGTGAAGTGTTGGCTAATCATAACGGTATGGCTCCGGGGATGTTCTATTCAAAAGGAAACCATGTGTATATCCTTCTGCCTGGACCTCCTAAAGAAATGGAACCAATGTTTCAATTAGAAGCAAAGCCCGTTTTGGCGAAATGGCTGAATCAAGGAGAAGTGATTATTTCACACGTCCTTCGTTTTTATGGAATCGGTGAAGCGGAGCTTGAAACACGGATTATGGATTTACTGGATGCCCAAACTAATCCAACTATTGCGCCACTAGCTTCCGATGGGGAAGTCACTTTGCGGATTACCGCCAAAACTTCTACAGAAGAAGAAGCCCTAAAATTGATTCAAGAAACTGAACAAGTATTACTTTCACGCGTAGGAGATTATTTATACGGTTACAACGATGACTCGCTTGCATCAAGTGCAAGCAAATTATTAATAGAGCAAGGATTGACGATATCGGCAGCTGAAAGTTTGACTGCTGGATTATTCCAATCAGAACTGGCTGCCATCCCTGGTGTAAGTCAAACATTGGTTGGTGGTGTGGTTACATACACAGCGGAGTCGAAAATGAATCAGCTCGGAGTCTCAAAAGACATCATCGACCAATATGGAGTTGTGAGTGCTGAATGTGCGACTGCCATGGCCAGTAGGGTGAAAGCAATGTTCCAAACGGATATAGGCGTCGGACTGACAGGTGCAGCTGGTCCTAACTCTCATGATAATAAGCCAGCAGGCACTGTGTGGATCGCAATCAGCCTTCCTAATGATGATGTGGTGACTCACGAACTGCATTTAAGCGATATGCGTAATACCAATCGTCTGAGAGCAGTGATGAGGACGTTCCATTATTTGATTCAATTGCTATCAAACAATCAAGCACAATAATAGATTTGTAAAGGAGCAATCATTCTCATAAAGATTGCTCCTTTTTTGATAGGCACTGTAAAAAGAATGTTCCTCACTAGCCAACAAGAATGAACACCACATACTTGTGGGTCTCCAGCTTCATGCGATTGCGGCATTGTGGACTGTTCTACTTTTCGAAAAGGGGATTAACTCTCACTGGTTTTGGAGCAACTTTTTCAAATTTGAAATCAACTTTCGCGATTTGGGAGCAACTAACCAATCTGCTCGTACACGGAAAGGGAACCGATTCCTTCTATATTTTTTAATAATCTACAATAATAGTTTTATAGAGCCTTTTGAATAATGATGAGCTTGTCATTAAATATGATAAAAAAATAAACCGAATAAACGTTCGCTTTTTTCTTGTATATTTCTCATAAACCAAGTATAGTAGAGACAGAAGTTAAATTAGTGTTTAAATCAAAGGAGGAACCATTCTTGAGCGATCGTAAAGCAGCGTTAGACATGGCGTTAAAACAAATTGAGAAACAATTCGGTAAAGGTTCTATTATGAAACTTGGCGAAAAAACTGATCGTGAAGTATTGACTACTTCCAGCGGATCTCTTGCACTTGACGTGGCACTTGGTGTGGGCGGATATCCAAGAGGACGTATTATTGAAATTTATGGACCTGAAAGCTCAGGTAAAACAACTGTGGCACTTCATGCGATTGCAGAAGCACAAGCAGCTGGTGGACAAGCAGCTTTCATCGATGCTGAACATGCGCTTGATCCAATTTATGCACAAAATTTAGGCGTAAACATAGATGAATTATTATTATCACAACCAGATACAGGTGAACAGGCATTAGAAATTTGTGAAGCACTTGTACGTAGTGGTGCAGTTGATATCGTTGTTATTGACTCAGTTGCTGCACTTGTACCTAAAGCTGAAATTGAAGGCGATATGGGTGACTCTCACGTAGGTCTTCAAGCGCGCTTGATGTCACAAGCTTTACGTAAATTGTCTGGTGCAATCAGCAAGTCAAAAACTACGGCAATCTTCATCAACCAAATTCGTGAAAAAGTCGGCGTTATGTTCGGTAACCCGGAGGTAACACCTGGTGGGCGCGCACTTAAATTCTATAGTTCAGTGCGTCTAGAAGTCCGTCGTGCAGAAGCCATCAAGTCGGGTAACGATTTCATGGGGAACAAAACGAAAATTAAAGTCGTTAAAAACAAAGTAGCACCTCCATTCCGTACTGCGGAAGTCGATGTTATGTATGGACAAGGGATTTCACGTGAAGGTGAAATCGTTGATTTAGGAGTCGAAATGGACATCGTGAACAAGAGCGGTTCTTGGTATGCATATAACGATGATCGTTTAGGCCAAGGACGCGAAAATGCAAAACAATTCCTTAAAGATAATCCTTCAACACGTAATGAGATTGCTCAAAAAATCCGTGCAGCTTATGGCATGATGGCCACAGCTTACACAATTGCAGCTCATGAGGAAGAAGAAGATGAAGAGTTTGAGTTATTACTAGATGAAAAATAAGATTTAAGTAGTAGCCTGCCGTAAAAATCGGCAGGCTATTTTCCTTTAAGGACACTCGTGAATCCTTGACAGAGTATTTTTACATCTATACAATTAAACTTGTATAATCTCTTAAATGAAACCATTTGGCAGTATTGTGGATGACTCCATATATGAGCCGACTGAACATGAAAATGAAATAGCAAGAGGAGGTGTTCAAATGATTGAAACAGTACTCATCTCCGCTTTGCTTGGTCTTATCGTCGGTGCCGTTGTTAGCTATATTTTAATTAAAAATGTGAACGATTCAAAAGTGACTGGTGCGAAGCAGTCTGCGGTGCTTATCGTAGACGAAGCGAAGCGAGAAGCGGAAGCTCTTAAAAAAGAAGCATTACTAGAAGCAAAAGATGAAACTCACAAATTGAGATCTGAAGCAGAATCTGACATCCGTGAACGCCGATCTGAACTGCAAAAACAGGAAAATCGGTACTTGCAAAGAGAAGAAAACCTTGACCGTAAGGATGATGCTCTTAACAAAAGAGAAGCGGGTCTAGAGCGTAAAGATGACGCTCTGACTGAGAGACAACAGCATATCGAGCAGATGGAAAGCAGAGTGGCAGAATTAGTTGCCAAACAACAAACAGAACTTGAACGCATTTCTGCATTAACACGTGAAGAAGCGAAAGGCATCATTCTACAGCAAGTAGAAAATGAATTAGCAACGGACATCGCAGTTATGACGAAAGAATCCGAAACGCGTGCGAAAGAAGAGTCAGACAAGAAAGCACGTGAAATCTTGTCAATAGCTCTACAACGCTTCGCGGCAGACCATGTAGCAGAAACGACTGTATCAGTAGTAAACTTGCCAAATGATGAAATGAAAGGCCGCATCATTGGACGAGAAGGTCGAAATATTCGAACTCTCGAAACATTGACAGGTATCGATTTAATAATCGATGACACACCTGAAGCAGTTATTCTTTCTGGTTTTGATCCGATTCGTCGTGAAACAGCACGTCTCGCACTTGAAAAATTAGTGCAAGATGGACGTATTCACCCGGCACGTATTGAAGAAATGGTCGAAAAATCAAGACGAGAAGTTGATGAACAAATTCGTGAAATCGGTGAACAAACGACATTTGATATTGGCATTCATAATTTACATCCAGATTTAATTAAAATCATGGGTCGGATGCGTTACCGCACGAGTTATGGTCAAAACGTCCTGAAGCACTCAAAAGAAGTGGCATTTTTAGCTGGATTGCTTGCAGCTGAACTTGGCGAGGATGTAACACTTGCACGTCGTGCAGGACTTCTACACGATATCGGGAAAGCAATCGACCACGAAGTGGAAGGTAGCCACGTTGAAATTGGTGTGGAACTTGCTACGAAGTATAAAGAGCATCCAGTCGTCATTAACAGTATCGCTTCCCATCATGGGGATACAGAAGCAACATCTGTTATTGCAGTGTTAGTAGCCGCAGCCGATGCATTGTCAGCAGCACGTCCTGGTGCACGTAGTGAAACGTTAGAAAATTACATTCGTCGTCTTGAGAAGCTGGAAGAAATTTCAGAGTCATATGATGGTGTTGAGAAATCATTTGCCATTCAAGCAGGTCGCGAAATTCGCATTATGGTTCGTCCGGAACAAATTGATGATATTACAGCACATCGTTTGGCACGTGATATCCGTAAACGAATTGAAGAAGAACTGGATTACCCTGGTCATATTAAAGTAACGGTCATTCGAGAAACTCGCGCCGTTGAATACGCTAAATAAGTAAAAAGGGCTTCGATCTGAGGCCTTTTTTTACTTTTTATGATAGTAAAAGTTTTTTAGGATATTCTTACATTAAAGAAATATTCACCAATAAGGTGATAGCCGTTTTGCGGAATATCAACAACCAACAGCAGAGCCAACGGAAATGAAAGAAGGAATGAAAATGAAAGTATTATTTATTGGAGACATCGTTGGATCGATTGGTCGCGATGCAGTAGAAGATTATTTACCAAGATTGAAAAGAAAATATCAACCAGACGTGGTCATTGCAAATGGCGAAAATGCTGCAGCAGGTCGAGGCATAACTCAAAAGATATTTCAAGATTTGCTTTATATGGGAGTCGACGTTGTGACGATGGGGAACCATACATGGGATCAAAAAGAAATTTTTGATTTCATTGATGATACTGATTATTTAATTCGTCCGGCAAACTTTTCAGATGAAGCACCGGGTAAGGGCATGACGACTATTACAAAAAACGGTCATACGTTATCCGTGATTAATTTGCATGGCCGTACATTTTTACCGCCACATGATGATCCATTCAAAAAAGCGACTGAGCTTGTAAATGAAGCAAAGCAAATATCTCCACTGATTTTTGTTGATTTTCATGCAGAAGCAACGAGTGAAAAAATAGCGATGGGTTGGCATTTAGATGGGGAAGTATCCGCCGTTGTTGGTACGCATACACATGTCCAGACAGCAGATGCCCGCATTTATCCAAATGGAACAGCGTACATCACGGACGTCGGGATGACAGGTCCTTACGACGGCGTACTTGGGATGAAGAAAGAAGATGTACTGTATCGTTTCCAGACGAATATGCCCGCTCGTTTTGAGGTACCAAAGTCAGGAAGATCTGTACTCAGCGCATTTTTCGTAGAGTTGGATAACCAAACAGGAAAAGCCACTTCGTTTGAACGTATTTATATCAACGAAGATTATCCTTTCAGAGGATAATTTCTTCTATCTTTCTCTTATCTTGCATACAGTGACTTAAGGACATCTTAATCGTCCAACGGTCAGCAAGGACAAGGAGGAATCGTAGTGGAATCATTAAAAGTATCTTCAAGATCTAATCCAAACTCAGTTGCAGGTGCATTAGTTGCAGTCATCCGTGAAAAAGGGTATGCAGAAATGCAAGCAGTTGGAGCAGGAGCACTTAATCAAGCGGTAAAAGCAGTTGCAATTGCACGTGGCTTTGTCGCGCCGAGTGGCACCGATTTAATTTGTTCTCCGGCATTTACAGATATTGTGATCTCTGGGGAAGACCGGACAGCTATTAAGCTTTTAGTTGAAAAACGTACAAGAGCACAATAAGAAAAGCGTAAAGCGCTATTCTTACTTAATTGTAAACTAACCCAATCTCAAAAGAGGTTGGGTTTTTACGTATTTTCAGCACAAATTACTAATTTGGCTTCCTCCAAAGGTCTGAATTTCAAAAAACTACCGCTATTTTATAGTGAATGAAGCAATTAAGTGATAAACTTATGTAGGAAAATAGAGGTTATTACCTGATCTGTTAAGGAGTTGTTTGCATATGTTACATCAGCTTTCATGGAAAGTCGGTGGGCAACAAGGGGAAGGAATCGAAAGTACCGGAGAAATTTTCTCAATGGCGATGAATCGCTTAGGGTATTTCTTGTACGGCTATCGTCACTTTTCTTCACGTATTAAAGGTGGACACACGAATAATAAAATCTGTGTACGAACGACAGAAGTTCGCACAATACCAGATGATTTAGATATTTTAGTTGCATTTGACCAAGAAACAATTGATGTAAACTATAAAGAACTGACAGCTTCAAGCGTCATTTTGGCTGATACGAAATTTAATCCCGAACACCCAGAAGATTGTGTTGCGACCATGTACAGCGTTCCGTTTACGGAAATTGCATCTGAACTCGGCACGTCTTTAATGAAAAACATGGTGGCAATTGGTGCTACATCCGCTTTGTTAAATTTGGATAAAACTGTTTTCCAAAGCGTAGTCGATGAAATTTTCGGCCGCAAAGGCGAGACAATTGTTGAAAAAAACATGCAAGCGATCCAACAAGGTTATGAAGTGATGGCGCAACATTTGGGCGATCGGATTGGTGAGTGGGAACTTGAGCCTGCAGATGGGAAACATCGTTTGTTTATGATTGGAAACGATGCTATCGCTTTAGGTGCACTTGCAGCTGGTGTTAGATTTATGGCAGCCTATCCTATTACTCCTGCATCTGAAATAATGGAATACTTGATTAAGAAATTGCCGAAATTTGGTGGGGCTGTAATTCAAACTGAGGATGAAATTGCCGCTGCAACCATGGCGATTGGCGCAAACTACGGTGGGGTTCGTTCATTTACTGCTTCTGCGGGTCCTGGTTTATCTTTAATGATGGAAGCAATCGGTTTGTCAGGTATGACCGAGCAACCGCTCGTCATTGTTGATACACAACGTGGTGGCCCATCAACAGGTTTGCCGACGAAACAAGAACAATCCGATTTAATGCAGATGATTTATGGTACACACGGGGAGATCCCAAAAGTGGTCATCGCTCCAAGTACGGGCAAAGAAGCATTTTTCGATACAATTGAAGCGTTTAATATTGCGGAAGAATTACAACTGCCTGTTATTATTTTATCCGATTTACAGCTATCGTTAGGTAAACAAACGGTGGAACCATTTGATTACAGCAAAGTGGCACTTCGCAGAGGCCGTCTAAAAGTGGAAGAAGAATTAGTAGCTGCCGAAGATAAATCATACTTTAAACGCTACGAAGTGACGGAAGATGGTGTGTCTCCTCGTGTCATTCCTGGAATGAAAAATGGAATTCACCACGTTACTGGTGTTGAACACGACGAAACTGGCAAGCCTTCTGAATCGGCTGCAAATCGTCAACTGCAAATGGACAAGCGTATGAGAAAAATGGAGCATGTCAATTTCCCGAACCCTGTTCATGTATATGCACCTCATGAAGAAGCGGATGTCCTGTTAGTGGGCTTCAATTCGACTCGAGGGGTACTAGAAGAAGTTCAGGCGAATTTAAATGCACAAGGTATTCGTGCTAATCATGCACATATCCGTTTAATCCAGCCTTTCCCGACTGCACATGTTTCACCACTTATTGTGGCTGCGAAAAAAGTACTGGTCGTTGAAAATAATGCAACTGGTCAACTGGCAAATATTATTAAAATGAATGTTGGCGCTCATGACAAAATCGTGAACGTATTAAAATATGATGGAACACCTTTCTTGCCAAGAGAATTAACGAATCGCGTAAAGGAGTTGCTCTCAGATGGTAACATTTAAAGATTTTCGCAATAATGTAAAACCCAACTGGTGTCCAGGCTGTGGCGACTTTTCCGTACAGGCAGCTATTCAACGTGCAGCAGCTAATGTAGGGATCGAACCAACAGATTTAGCGGTTATTTCCGGAATTGGTTGCTCAGGTCGAATTTCTGGATATATACATTCATACGGATTCCACGGGATTCACGGTCGTGCACTTCCGATTGCTCAAGGTTTGAAAATGGCTAATCGTGATTTGAACGTAATTGCTTCAGGTGGAGATGGAGATGGTTTTGCGATCGGGATGGGACATACAATCCACGCGATTCGCCGAAATATCGATATCACATATATCGTCATGGATAATCAGATTTACGGTCTGACAAAAGGGCAAACATCGCCTCGTTCAGCAGCAGGTTTCAAAACGAAATCTACGCCTGGAGGTGCGATTGAACCTTCTCTTGCTCCACTGGAAATGGCTTTAACGTCTGGTGCAACATTTGTAGCACAAGGATTCTCTTCCGATTTAAAAGAATTGACAAGTATCATTGAAGCTGGAATTAACCATAAAGGATTTTCGTTCATCAACGTATTCAGTCCATGTGTTACTTACAACAAAATAAACACATATGATTGGTTCAAGGAACGCATCACAAAACTTTCAACTGTCGAAGGATACGATTCATCCAACCGTCCACAAGCAATGGCAACGTTAATGGAACATGAAAGCCTTGTAACAGGCATCATCTATCAAAACAACGAACAACCTTCTTATCAGGAAATGGTGTCAGGCTACGCTGAAACGCCATTATCAACAGAAGATTTAATGATGAGCCAAAGAGATTTCGATGAACTTGTAAAAGAATTTTTGTAAGAATTGAACTGCCGGTGAAAATCGGCAGTTTTTTTGTCGAAACACCGACAATTGCAGCTGACATCTTGTAGGAACACATGCCGTATCAGTATAATAGAGGAATGAAGTTTTCGTCTGATGGGTGTACAGGATGAAAGGAGCAATTTTATGAACGAAGAGCAACGCTTACATAATTCACAAGTAAAAGAAACGAATAAAACGGAAAAAGACTACAGTAAGTATTTCCAATCAGTTTATGTGGCACCATCTTTGAAAGAAGCAAAGAAACGTGGTAAAGAAGAAGTAGCTTACCATAAAGATTTTGCGATTCAACCTGAATTTTTGGGAATGGGACAAGGTCGTAAGTTTTTCATTCGGACATTCGGATGTCAAATGAATGAACACGATACAGAAGTAATGGCAGGTATATTCCTGCAACTGGGCTATACGCCAACTCAGAGTGTACAAGAAGCAAATGTCATCTTGCTGAACACATGTGCCATCCGTGAGAATGCCGAGAATAAGGTGTTTGGTGAACTTGGCCACTACAAAAAGATTAAACGTGATAATCCAGATGTGTTGATCGGTGTTTGTGGTTGCATGTCTCAAGAGGAATCAGTTGTCAATAAAATATTAAAAACTTATAATCAAGTCGACATGATTTTCGGTACTCACAATATTCATCGTTTGCCTCACATTTTAAATGAAGCCTATCTGTCAAAAGAAATGGTCATTGAGGTGTGGTCAAAAGAAGGAGACGTCATCGAAAGTTTGCCTAAAGTCCGACGTGGCGAAATCAAAGCGTGGGTCAATATTATGTATGGATGCGACAAATTCTGTACGTACTGTATTGTTCCATATACAAGAGGAAAAGAACGGAGCCGCAGACCTGAAGATATCATACAGGAAATCAGACAGCTAGCGGCACAAGGATATAAAGAAGTCACTTTACTTGGGCAAAATGTGAATGCATATGGGAAAGATTTCGACGATCTTACATATCGACTGGGTGATTTGATGAATGATCTTCGTCAAATCGATATGCCACGCATTCGTTTTACAACAAGCCATCCACGAGATTTTGACGATCACTTGATTGAAGTGCTCGCGAAGCGTGGAAATCTAGTGGAACATATTCATTTACCTGTCCAATCAGGTTCCTCCAGTATGCTAAAACTAATGGCCCGTAAATATAACCGTGAACAATATTTGGAATTGGTCAGCAAAATTAAAGTTGCGATTCCTGATGCGGCATTGACTACGGATATTATTGTCGGATTCCCGAACGAAACGGACGAGCAGTTTGAGGAAACCATGTCTTTATATGAAGAAGTTGGGTTTGAACATGCCTATACGTATATCTATTCACCTCGTGAAGGGACACCGGCTGCCAAAATGGAAGATAATGTTCCGATGGATGTGAAGAAACAACGTTTGCAAAGGTTAAACAATCTTGTCAACAAATTATCAGCAGAGACAATGCAGGCTTATGATGGCCAAATTGTTGAAGTATTGGTTGAAGGTGAAAGTAAGAAAAATTCAGCGGTACTTGCGGGTTATACAAGAACAAGCAAGCTAGTGAATTTTGAAGGTCCGAATGATATTATCGGTAAATTGGTTCACGTGAAGATTACAAATACAAAAACATGGTCTCTAGAAGGCGAATTAATCGAAGTTCTATCAGGCCAAGAAGTGGGTGTCTTATGACAACGAAATATACAAAAGATGATATTATTGCAAAAGCTAAAGAAATCGCAGATATGATTGCACAAACAGAAGAAGTGGATTTCTTTAAACGTGCGGAAGCGCAAATTAATGAAAATCAAAAAATCCGTGAAAAAATTGCGAGTTTGAAGAGTCTTCAAAAACAAGCAGTTAATTTCCAACATTACGGTAAAGAAAAAGCATTAACATTAATTGAAGGTAAAATCGAGAAAATCGAAGAAGAAATTGATGAAATCCCGATTGTTCAAGAATTCAAGCAATCACAAGGGGATGTAAATGATTTACTTCAATTAGTAGCAAATACTATTGCCAACAATGTAACAAACCAAATCATCGAATCAACGGAAGGCGATTTACTTCGCGGAGAAACAGGTTCAAGAGTACAAAATACTAAACCAGGCAGTTGCTCATAAAACGCAAATAAAACTGTTCCTTCTATATAAGAGGGAGCAGTTTTTCTTTTCCTTCGATGGTTTCAATCATTATTAAATCATCCTTTCATAATGTCTAGTTCCAAGCGCCAGCACGCTCATAAGCTTCAAGCCCTCAAGCGGAAACAAGCGGTGTCGAGAAAATTGGCGCTTTCCACAATTCCTATCACCTAATGGGCACAGCCTGCATATGATGAAAAGGAATCGAACGAAGGAGGATGGCTTTGAAATATACCCGTCAAATCGTGACGAAAGCAGTCGTGGCGAAAGGTAAAAAGAGAGCAGAAGCTAGTGAAACGTTACGTCCACCAAATAACCCTTCTAGCATTTTAGGGTGTTGGGTTATTAATCACACTCACCAAGCGAAGAAACATGGTAAATTTGTGGAAGTGTCTGGAAAGTACGACATCAATGTGTGGTATGCACATCACGACCATTCTAAAACCTCTGTATTTTCAGAAACAGTACCATACAGAGAGCGTATTAAACTTCATTATCGTGAAGATGATTCACAAGGTGTTGAGGACATACATGTACGTGTCATACAACAACCGAATTGCACGGAAGCCATCATTACACCGGATGGCGAGCAATTTAAAGTAACAGTAGAAAGAGAATTGCATGCAGAAGTTGTTGGTGAAACAACAGTTGTTATTCAAGTTCAACCAGGTGATTACGAGGAAGAATGGTCATATAAAGACGAAAGTTCATCTTCATCGTCAACTTCAACATTTAGTGATGCTAAAGAGTCCTCATCATTCTCTTAAGCCGGGGCACGAAATCCGGCTTTTTTTTATGACCATTGGACTTCATCTACTTTCCGATGAACATAAGAAATAAAAACATTAGCGAGGTGACGCAGTCACTTCGCTATTAATTTTAAATTCACAACTTGGTTGCAGTTTTTAGAGATTGCCGATAATTTTTTCTTCACTTTATACATATGCACGTTCCTTTGTAAGATCATGGTTGTTTAACCACTGTGAAAGTTAAGTTATAATGAAAGAATCGCTAGTATTTGAAAGAGGTTTTGACATGAACACCTATACACCTATGATTCAACAATACTTACAAGTTAAATCCGAATATACAGACGCCTTTTTGTTTTTCCGATTGGGCGATTTTTATGAATTATTTTTCGATGATGCCATCAATGCATCACAAATACTTGAAATCACACTGACGAGTCGTGATGGAGGAAGTAAAGACCGCATTCCTATGTGTGGTGTGCCACATCACGCAGCGCAAAATTATATAGAAACACTCATTCAAAAAGGTCACCGCGTGGCAATTTGTGAGCAAACGGAAGATCCTAAACAAGCAAAAGGAGTCGTTAAGCGTGAAGTTGTTCGTTTAATTACACCTGGTACGATTATTGAAGGTAAAAATATGGATGGCAAAAGCAATCATTTTATCGCTTCGGCAGAAGAACTGGATGAAAATCGCTTTGCTTATGCTTATTTGGATTTATCGACAGGCGAAGGTACTAGCGCGATACTAACAGGCACTGAAAAGAATTTAATTCAAGAATTGCAAACGTTATCCATCCGGGAACTCGTTGTACCTGAGCAACTGTTTGTGCTACTGTCAGATTTGGCTGACGTGCATTCCATTTTACTATCCATCGAAGAGACCCAACTCGAAGCACAAGCTGATGAATCCTTTACGGAACATAATCCAGTCGAGGTGCGTGGAGCTTGTCGACGATTGGTGAACTATTTACACCGCACACAAAAACGTTCACTTGAGCATATTCAAGCATTCCAATTCCAGGAACGCGAGGAGCTTTTGACGATAGATTTTCATTCCAAACGCAATTTAGAGCTGGTTCAATCCATTCGTGGTGGTGATCAAAAAGGTTCACTATACTGGTTGCTCGATGAAACAATGACCGCTATGGGTGGACGCAAATTAAAGCAGTGGTTGCATCAACCTTTAGCAAATCGTATGAAAATTGAAGAGCGCTTGGAAATCGTCACTGAAATGCTGGAAGCCTATTTCTCCCGAGCGGATATTCGAGAAAGCTTAAAAGAAGTATATGATTTGGAACGTTTGATTGGTCGCATTTCTTTTGGCACTGCTAGTGGCCGGGACTTAAGTCAATTAAGACAATCGATTCTTCAAATTCCATTGATTAAAACCCAATTGATTGAAAGTGGTAAACCTGCGCTTAAAAAAGCGGCTGACCAGTTAGATGAGTGTGAAGAGCTTTTGAGTTTGCTGCAAGAAGCAATCGCCGATCATCCACCTCTTTCAGTTAAAGAAGGGGATATCATCCGTGACGGTTTTCACGAACGCTTGGACGAGCTCCGCTATGCGAAGAAGAACGGCAAAGACTGGATTGCTGCTCTCGAGTTGAAGGAACGGGAACGGACTGGCATCAAAGGGCTTAAAATAGGCTATAACCGTATCTTTGGGTATTTCATTGAAATCACAAAATCAAATATTCACTTGGCTGATATGGCACGCTACGAAAGAAAACAAACGTTAGCTAATGCGGAACGATATATTACGGATGAACTGAAAGAAAAAGAGTCTTTGATTTTAACAGCAGAAGAAGAAAGTTTAGCATTGGAGTATTCTCTTTTCGTCGACATACGTGAACAAGTGAAACAATACATTCCACAAGTTCAGCAACTGGCAGCCAAGGTAAGTGAACTGGATGTATTTACGAGTTTTGCTGAAGTGTCTGACCAATATCGACTGACTAAACCAAAGTTTCATGACGGTTTGGAACTGAATATCGTTAACGGACGTCATCCTGTAGTTGAAAAAATGATGAACAAACAGCATTATGTACCGAATGATTGTGCCCTGACATCCGAAGAGAATATGTTGCTCATTACAGGACCCAATATGTCGGGTAAAAGTACATTCATGCGACAAGTGGCTATTACGGTCATTATGGGGCAAATGGGTTGCTACGTGCCGGCAGAACAAGCATTGCTGCCTGTGACCGATCAAATTTTTACACGTATTGGTGCAGCGGATGATTTAGCAGCTGGTCAAAGTACCTTCATGGTCGAAATGCTGGAATCCACATACGCAATAACGCATGCGACTGAACGCAGCCTCTTGCTGTTCGATGAAATTGGTAGGGGTACGTCCACTTACGATGGGATGGCTCTCGCTCAAGCAATGATGGAATACATTCATCATGAAATTCGTGCAAATACCTTATTTTCAACACACTACCATGAATTAACGCAGCTCGAAAAACAGCTGGATAAATTACGCAATGTTCATGTAGCTGCGGTCGAGCAGAGTGGCAAAGTGGTCTTTTTACACAAAGTGAAAAATGGTCCAGCTGATAAGAGTTACGGGATCCATGTGGCGGAACTGGCTCAGTTACCTGAACCGATTCTTGCTAGGGCAAGAGACATTCTTCAAGAGCTTGAAACTGGTAAGGAACATAATCTTAAAGATACACAGTCTTCTGTAAATGAACAATTAACATTCTTCCAAGAAACGAAGAAAGATGCTGAGAATATTTCAAAAGAACCTCAGCAAGAGGATGTCCTGACAACCATAAGAGATTTGGATATTTCCGGAACAACACCGATGAAGGCACTTCAGTTCTTATATGAATTGCAACAAAAAATCGGTAAATAAACGATTCAGAAAGGAGCGGACCCTATGGGACAAATACGATTAATGGACGAACCTTTATCAAATAAAATCGCTGCGGGAGAAGTGGTGGAACGACCTGCTTCCGTCGTGAAAGAACTCGTTGAGAACGCAATTGATGCTGGCAGCACTTCCATTGATGTGTATTTGGAAGAAGCGGGACTGCAGACCATTCAAATAACGGATAACGGAAGCGGGATGGATGGAGAGGATGCAATTCTTTCATTCTCACGACATGCGACGAGCAAAATCTCAAATGAACATGATCTGTTCCGAATTCGAACACTCGGATTCCGTGGAGAAGCACTGGCCAGTATTTCATCGGTATCCAAAGTTTCTTTATGGACTTCAGACGGTGTTTCCACAGGGACAAGCATCGAGATAGAAGGGGGTCACTTAAAAAAACAACAGGCAGGCGCACTTCGTAAAGGTACAGATATCAAAGTGTCGCAGTTGTTTTTTAATACTCCGGCCCGTTTGAAATATATGAAAACGATCCAGACGGAACTTGGGCATATCATTGATTTACTTAATCGACTTGCACTATGCTATCCGTCTATCGCTTTTAAACTGACACATGGAGAACAAGTGCTTCTTCATACAAATGGTCGGGGTGATTTGCAACAAGTCGTTGCAGCTATTTATGGCATGGCCATCGCAAAAAAAATGATTCCTTTTGAAGGGGAATCAGCAGATTACCGAATCCATGGCTATGCGTCATTACCGGAAATCACACGCGCTTCGAAAAATTACCTGACTCTATTTGTCAATGGACGTTGGGTAAAACATTATAGTGTCCAGCAATCAATCGTCAATGCTTACCACACGTTTTTGCCGATTGAACGCTTTCCACTGGTTATCCTTCATATAGAAGGCGATCCATATTTAACAGATGTTAACGTTCATCCTTCGAAACAACAAATTCGTTTGAGCAAAGAAAAAGAGTTGCAACAGTTGGTCGAGGAAACGATTCGGAAGAGTTTGAGATCCGTTATGCGGGCACCTGAAATTGCAGAAAAACCGAAAAAGATGGTTGCGCCAAGCGAACAAATGGATTTGTGGAAATCAAGACCAACACCAACAACACCAACAACATCTGCTCCATTCCAGCCGATGCAGACTTTCAATAAAAGTCCAGAATCGTTAATGGTGAAAGAGCAGATGGAACCGGTCCAATCTTCACCTGAGCCATCAATCGACCATCTGGTACCAGTATCGTCCAAGGAACCTTTTCCGGAGTTGGATATCGTCGGACAAATCCACGGAACGTATATCGTAGCCCAAAGTGCTGATGGTTTTTACTTAATCGATCAACATGCGGCACAGGAACGGATTAAATATGAATTTTTCCGTGAGAAGGTAGGCGATGTGCAGTCGAATGAAAGACAATCTCTGCTCATCCCTCTGTCCATGCATTATTCTGCTGACGAAGCACTTCGATTAAAAGAATCGGCAAATGAACTTGAAGAAGTGGGGATTTTTCTCGAAGAGTTCGGCCCGACAACGTTTATTGTGCGGGAGTACCCCGTATGGTTTCCGAAAGGGTTCGAAGAAGAGATTGTAAAAGAACTCGTTGAACAAGTACTGACAAGCCGTAAAACAGACATCAAGAAATTACGCGAAAATGCAGCGATTATGATGAGTTGCAAACGTTCCATTAAAGCCAATCACTATTTGACGAGAGAAGATATGGTCAAACTGATGGAAGATCTTAAACATGCCGAGCATCCATTTACATGTCCGCACGGCCGCCCTGTAATTGTTCATTTCTCCACATACGAAATTGAAAAAATGTTCAAACGCGTTATGTAGTGATATAGATTGATTTACAAATGATGTTGTTTAAAGAAACACTAAATAATGACATAGAAGAATCAGAAAGCGACCGAATTTACATATTCGGTCGCTTTTTAAATGAGAATATTAAAAGAAAAGATTTATCTATCGTGAATTAATAACAGGTTTACACCACGACAAATTCTTGGAGCTCATTTATTACTACTGCGTTTTCTCAATGCTACTCTTTCTTTGTTGTGTATAGGATGGATGTGTTTTTACCTCTTAACGCTCGGGTACCTATTTCTGCAAATTCACTAGCGAGTTCTGCTCTAATACGATCTGGTGCAATTTTTTGATGAGTGGATGTGTTTAAAACTTTCAACGCTTTGGAACCTATTTCTGCAAATTCACTAGCTGTTTCTTCTTTGATAAGACTTTGTGGGATTTTTAAGCTTTTTGGCGTTTGAGGTAAACTGTTTTTGTTATTACTTGTAGCTTTATTATCATCTCTGCCCACATTCCATCTTCCTTTCTTAATTTAGTTTCGTATTAGTTTGTCTTTCGAAGTCATATTCATGTAAACGAATTCTAAAAATTATTTTCCGCTGTTTTTTACACTTTTAAAAAACATTTCACAAAGGACAAGTTTGGAAAAAATGGATAAATCAGAGTCCTTTTGGAAAAGTGTAAAAAATTATACCGAATAAATAATTATTATGTGGAATCAAACGGATGCTTTAGTTAAAGATAGTTGGGCTGTAATGAAAGCTCTTCATTCTTATTCAACTAACGAGGCAGGTTAGTTCAATTAGAAAAAATGGATTTTTTTTCAAATGGAAAATTTATTTAAAATTGGAACCTCTATTCATTTCAAACGTATTAAAGAAAAAGCAGGTAAGTTTTAGAAGATTTTCATCAGCGTAGCTTGGAGGGAGTGAAATTGTGAGGAGATTATTATTTATGTCTATTATAATAATTGTATTTTTAATTGTAAGCGGATGTAATAATAACTCTGTAAAACAAATTAGAGCAGATTACTTTGATATTGGCTTTGGACAGAGTTTGTACCAGGGATATAACAAAGTAGATAAAGAAACTGTTCAGTCACTTGTGAAGGCTTACAATCAAATAGATTATAGTGGACAAACAAACCAACAAATTAATTATGAAAAGGCGATAACGATAACATTTATCTATAATGACCAAATTTCAGGTACTTTAGTGATAGATGATAAGGGGATTTTTCATCTAAGTGATAGTGCTGAAAATTATCAAATCGACCCAAATGATGATATTTATGAACAAGCAATAGAAATATATAACGATGTGAAGTATAAATTGGAAAGTAATTTGAGTTTAGAGGTGATTTAATTGTTGTGGGAAAAACCCAAATGTACTATTTGTGATAAAGAGATTAAGGAAGACGACGTTGTTTTTGTGAAAATGCGTTATCCTAAGCGAAAAGGTTTTACTGAAATAAAAGCATATTTAAGCAACGAAGGTAGGTTCATTTGTGAAGATTGTTTTAACAATAAATCCTAATAAATACTTTTTAACAAAAGGATACATTAGTTGAATAAGGACTACTAAAAAATGCTCAAACTTTTTTTAAAAAACGAAATAACTAATAACAAATTAAAATGCCATGATCAATCTTTTTTCAAAATGGCTTCTTTCTATCGTGAAATATGGGTTTGCGAACTGTTTTTGATCAAACTTTTTTTGAAAGAAGCATAGGAGGAAGTAAAAGCTCCATAAAGAAAATCGGCTGTATCTCATGGGGATTGCTGGTTTTATAAATATTTAGAAAACCCAGTTGACAGTCCATCTACTACGTGTTACGATATACCTGTAGTAGGTCACACTGGATACCGACATCACTGAATAGTGAGGTTGCAAAAATATTATTAAGGAAAATAGTTGACACCTCCGCTACTCGGTGTTACGATATACATGTAATAAGCAATACTGAATAGCGTGATTTCGCAAAAGCTATTCAGTAAAAATCTCCCCTTAGTACTAAGTTATACTGAATATAAGTCAGACGAAATAGAGGAGGAACTGAACATGGAAAATTTAACTGAAATGCTGAAGGGTTCGCTGGAAGGCTGCGTGCTGGAAATCATCAGCCGCCATGAAACCTATGGCTACGAGATTACCCGCCGCCTGAACGATCTTGGGTTTACTGAAGTCGTGGAAGGGACGGTCTACACCATCCTTGTGCGATTAGAAAAGAAAAAACTGGTGAGCATAGAAAAGAAACCGTCAGATATGGGGCCGCCCCGAAAGTTTTACTCACTAAATGAGTCTGGTCGCCAGGAACTTGAATTGTTTTGGAAAAAATGGGATTTTGTATCATCAAAAATCAACGTCTTAAAGTCAATCTAGCTTCATAAGATTATCCGTACGATATTTTGGAGTGTCTTGTTCAGCTTTATAAAAAAGGAGGAAAAATAACATGATGGAAATGTTCAAAAAAATGATTGGTGATAAAAAAGAATACAAGATGATGATGGCACGGGTTGAAGTCCTGCCAGAGGACTACCAGTTTGTATTTAAGAAAATTCAAAGCTACATGTGGAATTTCTCAGCGGGCAGCGGGATGGATATGCTGCACATGCAGTATGAATTAATCGAGTTGTTCGAAGCCGGCGCGGCGGATGGCAGACAAGTGCTGGAAATCACTGGGGACGACGTGGCGTCCTTTGCCGACGAACTAGTGGCAAACGCTAAAACCTATGTCGCCAAGTATCGTGAAGATTTGAATCAGAGTATCATGAAGCGATTGGGAAAAAATAAATTCAATAGATAATACCGACTGAATAGCTGGTTACAAATATGAATTACCACCTTCGCTATTCAGTTATATTTTCACCCGGTAATAAGTTATACAGATTATCAGTCAGACTAAATAGAAGAGTATAGGCAATCTAGCCGTCAGATATGGGGCCGCCCCACAAGTTCTACTCACTTAATGAGTCTGGCCGACAGGAACTTGAATTATTTTGGAGAAAATGGGATTTTGTATCATCAAAAATCAACGTCTTAAAGTCAATCTAGCTTCATAAGATATTCCGTACAATATTTTGGAGTGTCTTGTTTTCAGCTTAATAAAAAAGGAGGAAAAATAACATGATGGAAATGTTCAAAAAAATGATTGGTGATAAAAAAGAATACAAGATGATGATGGCACGGGTTGAAGCCCTGCCAGAGGACTACCAGTTTATATTTAAGAAAATTCAAAACTACATGTGGAATTTCTCAGCGGGCAACGGGATGGATATGCTGCACATGCAGTACGAATTAATCGAGTTGTTCGAAGCCGGTGCGGCGGAAGGCAGACAAGTGCTGGAAATCACCGGGGACGACGTGGCGTCCTTTGCCGACGAACTAGTGGCAAACGCTAAAACCTATGTCGCCAAGTATCGTGAAGATTTGAATCAGAGTATCATGAAGCGATTGGGAAAAAATAAATTCAATAGATAATACCGACTGAATAGCTGATTACAAATGTGAATTGCCACATTCGCCATTCAGTTATATTTTCACCTAGTAATAAGTTATACAGATTATCAGTCAGACTAAATAGAAGAGTATTTTATAAGGAGGAAAAAAGTATGAGCAATGCAGCGATTTCTGTAAAAGGGTTAAAAAAATCCTTTAAAGACAAGGAAGTCTTAAAGGGAGTAGATTTTGAGGTACAGCGTGGCGAAATTTTCGCACTGCTGGGCTCAAATGGAGCGGGCAAGACGACGATAGTCAACATCCTCTCGACGCTGATGAAGGCCGATGGCGGCGAAGTAGGTATTTGCGGCTTTGACATCCAGCGTCAACCGGATCATGTTCGCCAGAGTATCAGCCTGACAGGGCAGTTCGCAGCTTTAGACGGGATGCTCACCGGGCGGGAAAACCTGATGATGATCGCCAAGTTGCGGGGAGTTTCCAATCCCGCTCAAGTCGCCGACAATTTGCTTGCAAGATTCAGCCTGACCGATGCGGCCAACCGCCGGGCAGACAAATATTCAGGCGGGATGAAGCGCCGGCTTGACATCGCCATGAGCCTGATCGGGACGCCAGCAGTCATTTTTCTCGACGAACCTACGACAGGGCTTGACCCCGAAGCGCGGATTGAAGTCTGGGATACCGTCAAGGAGCTTGCCGGCGGCGGCACGACCATCTTGCTGACGACCCAGTACCTGGAGGAAGCCGAACAACTGGCGGACCGTATCGCCATCCTGCATGGCGGAAAAATCATCACGACCGGTACCCTTACCGAACTCAAGGAGATGTTCCCGCCAGCGAAAGTGGAGTACATCGAGAAGCAGCCGACATTAGAGGAAATTTTCCTCGCGATCATCGGCAAAAAGGAGGAGATGTAAATGAAAAGCAAAACAGGGGTATTACTAGGACGTTTAATGCGCAACATCATGCGCAGCCCGGATACGATTATCACGGTGGCGATTACGCCGATTATGATGCTGCTGCTGTTTGTCTACGTATTTGGCGGCGCGATAGAGACAGGCACGGACAACTACGTCAATTATTTATTGCCGGGAATCTTGCTGATGGCTATCGCATCCGGCGTCGCTTACACTTCTGTACGGCTGTTTACGGATGTAAAGAGCGGGCTGATGTCGCGTTTCATTACCATGCCCATCAAGCGCTCGTCGGTATTGTGGGCTCACGTGTTGACCTCGCTTGTTTCCAATGCGCTAACTATCGTGGTGGTTATCCTCGTCGCGCTCTTGATGGGCTTCCGTTCCAGCGCGGATATCCTGGATTGGCTCGCGGTAGCTGGGATACTCGGGCTGTTTACACTGGCGCTGACATGGCTGGCGGTCATTCCCGGATTGACAGCGGGGTCTATGGAAGGGGCGACAGCCTACTCGTACCCGCTGATTTTCCTACCGTTTATCAGTTCGGCCTTTGTCCCCACCGAAACCATGCCTAAAATTGTCCGTGCGTTCGCTGAGAACCAGCCCGTGACTTCAATCGTGAATGCGATTCGTGCCCTTTTGTATGAAGGGTCTGTTGGCAACGATATCTGGATTGCGCTTGCCTGGTGCGTCGGCATCATGGTCATCGCTTACTTCTTCGCCATTAAAGTATTTAAACGCCAGTTAGGGTAAGTACACCATTATGGGATTAGCCATATCAATAATCAGTCGCTGCGATGAATGCATTTGCTATCACAGGAAGGCTGCTTAAATGCCGGGGCAACCATTGATGAAATCATGAAAACCCTCAAAATTGGTGTGATTGGTGGCGGCTCGATCAAAAAGAAATTGAAACCTATATCCATGATTTACCGATAAAAGCAAGACATACTCACTAGACAAATATTAGAATCCCCCTCACTGTAAGAACGAATGTTCTTATTTCGAGGGGGATTATTTGTGAAACCATTACCGAATCGCGCCATTACGTGTCTGGATATGCGAGTTTTTTACAAGTTAAGCACTCAAATCATGCTTTGGTGTATTGAAACTTCTATAACTACTACTCGTCGAATTACTGTGGAGGGTGAATAAAATGAGGCTTCATTGTCTATGGTTGTACCTCAACAAATCATACGGTACAACACTCGATGATTTCGCAAAAGAGAAGAAAATCAAGGCAAAACAAAAATATGATCAAGACAAGTTTCGCTTCAAAATGAAAAGTGAAGAGTATTTTTCGCCTCTCCGCATTCACAAGATGCAAAATACCTGAAATGCATCACACTAGAACCTCGTTGTAACATATTGGTAAGCCGTATGCCTAAATAGGGCACGTGCGGTTTGATAAGGGGGAAACCATGAATTTGTACTGGCCATACGTTTCTTCTATATTAATGGCATACAGTGATTATCAATATTTCTAATTGTATTAGATTTTAATTATATCGGTACTTTTTTAGAGTGCATTAAAAAATGAGCCGAAATTACTCGGCTCTTCTTTTTCAAATCAGTCTAGTAGTTTAAGTGTGTCCAATGTACGATAGAGCATAACTGCTGCTTCAGCACGTGTTGCGTTGTTTTTAGGATTGAACTGACCTTCGTTACCTTTAATAACACCTAGTGCAGTTGCTTTATAGACAGAATCAATTGCATATGCACCAATTAATTGATGGTCTTTAAAATTAGCTGGTTTTTCTAGGTTGTCTAGTTTTATTTTATCTTTAATCTCAACTGCTCTTACAACCATTGCCGCGATTTCTTCACGTTTAATCGGAGCGTCTGGATTAAATTTACCATCCTTCATTCCGTTCACAATGCCTGCATTGGCGGCTGCTTCAATCCCTGCAAATGCCCACTTTTTACTTGTGTTCACATCCTCAAACTTGCCCTCGTACGTCTTCAACGGAAGGTTTAGCGCGCGAGCAAGTAATACGGTGAATTCTGCACGCGTAATTTGTGCGTTTGGTGCAAAGGTAGTTCCCGTTTTCCCTTGGATAATTCCCTTCGCTGCGAGCTTATTAATTTCATCTTTTGCGAAAGTATTTGTAATATCTGTGAATGCTGGTGGTATTTCTGGTTTAGGATCAACCGGACCAGGTCCAGGGCCAGGACCAACATCCTTGGATAGTAGTGAAACAATAACAGGATTCGATTTTCCCGTCATTTTCCCATTCAACATGGAGACTGCTGTTAAACTATTTTTACCATCTTTAATTTTCATTGGGATTGAAAATTTGCCTTCATCGCCAACTTTTGCAGTACCTACTTCTTCATTATTATTCATCAGCTTAATCGTTGTTGAAGGTGAGGCAGTTCCTTCTACCGTGATGTTTTCGTCTTTGAATACTTCATCCTGTTTTGGCGAAGTAATTGATGGCTTGTCTACTTCATAACTAACACGTGCACGGATCATATAATTACCGTCTTCAACAAATGCTGGATAAAATTCGCCATCAAGATATTGATAGCTTCTCTCCATATATGGATTACCGTTGTCGGTTGCTAAACCAAGTGCCTCCGGATAATTCAGTGTTTGGACATACACCATATAAAAGTCTCCATCAACCTTGATATTGTAATCGGTTAAATCAACTACTGTCCAGTCATCCAATACAGCTTCAGCGGCTATCGGGCCAGCAAGTTTCTTACCCGGTAACCCATCGCGCCCAGAGGCATCCCATACTTCCACATTAAATTCCGTCCCATGTGTTTCTGAGTATTTTTTATCCTTTAAGTGAAACACACCATCTGTGACAATCGCTGATTTCTTATTCTCTGGCAATGACATTTTTACTGCCCAGCCAGCTCCACCGCCAAAATACATACTGCCACTATCAACTTTTCCATTATCGTAGCCAATTTCGCCGCCAGGATACGTGTAAAAAGGATCAAGAACAATATCAACCGCATGTTCATTTCCTTTTATTGTAATATCAACATCTTGACTGTGATAGCCGCTTCTCATGGCTCTCAACGTATAAGTTCCTTCAATAGCAGTAAGTTCATATTTACCGTCCCTATCCGTAGCCACAGGTGTAATATTGGCATCTTCCATAAGGAGTAATGTCACACCTTCAACAACTTCCCCCGAGATTTTATCGGTAATCACACCACTTATAGTTCCTTTTGGGATTTCATTCAATGTGAAATCTGCGTGTATAGCTTTATCTTTTTCAAACGTTACTGATTGCTGTTTAGATTGATATCCATATGCTTCGGCTTGAACTGTAAATTTACCAGCAGCATGCGGGAGTTTATAAGAGCCATTTTCAGGATTTGTGTTGATGTACTGTCTACTTTCAAGCACGCTTACTTTACCGCTTATCGGCAAATCAAAATTCGTTTGGACCACTTTTCCTTCCAAAGTCCCTAGACCATCACTAATAGAAGATACCGCATTGTATGCATTGACTAATCCATAGCCGTACCCGTTATTTGGTGATTCTGGATATTCCTTATCCGTTAAAGGCTTTGCTGTTTCTATTAAAATTTTTTCTATTTCATCAACCGATAAACTTGCATTTACTTCATATAATAATGCTACAACTGCCGATACAGCGGGGGCCGCCATCGATGATCCATTCCAACCGCCTTCGTAATCACTGCGAGGTATCGATGAACGAATATTCGCTCCAGGCGCTGAAATATCAGGCTTTATTTCACCATATGGTGAAGGGCCGCGTAATGAAAAGTCTCCAACGATATCATTACTATCCGTTGCTCCCACTGCAAATGATTCGGGATAGTTTGCTGGATTGGCGACTGATCCAGGTCCGCCATCATTAGTCATGCCTGTGTTTCCAACTGCGAAAGTAGGAAATATCCCGGCATTTCTCCATTCTCTTACTACATCCCGATACCATTCATCAAGACCTGGTCCGCCACCCCATGAGTTGTTAACAATATCAGGTGCCATGTCAACGCGGGTATTCCCATTTGCATCTGTTGGTGCTAAAATCCACTCTGCTGCAGCCAATAGATTGGCATCACTTCCGCTAGTCTCCGAGAATGCCTTAACAGCAATCCATTTTGCGCCAGGTGCTACACCTATTTTGTTAGATCCATCTGGTTCACTGCCGACCATTGTCCCAGTCACATGTGTTCCATGTCCTAAATCATCATATGGACTCGATTGTCCGGCTGTGGCATCAAACCAATTAAAGTCGTGATCAACTTCTCCGGTTGCTGCATTATAGCCGCGATACTTTTCCTTTAATGCGGGGTGATCCAATTGAACACCGGTATCAATACTCGCTACAACAACACCTGAACCGTCGATTCCCTTTTCCCATAAAGCCGGAGCTCCAACTCTCTCAGCGTTCCACTCTACATTCGCTAGATTTGAATTAAGGCTTTCCTCTTTAGTTGTTGAAGCAAATAATTGTCTTGTTTCGTTTGGCAGTACTTTTTCAACTTCGGAAAAGGTTGCTATCTTTTCTGCAACCTCTTTCGTTGCTGTAACAGCCATACCATTGACGATAAAATAGGAATTAAAAGATTCGACATTCCCTTTAAGTTCTTCTTGTTTAAGATATTTTAAAACGTTTTGCTGCTCTACGTGTGCAGTAGCTTTTAACTCAGATACTACTGCAGAGCGTTGGATAAACTCTTCTTTATTCGCCGTTAATTTTTCTTGCTTCGCAATCGCTTTCGCCCGCTTTATAGCATTTGCTGTATCTGCTTTTTCATTAAATTTGATTAAAAAAGTTACTTTATCATCTTTTTTAAACGTTTCCAGTAAACGATTGCTTACCTTTACCTTTGCAGCAGTTTGGTGATCATTTACATAACGGTTTGATGGCTTTATTGATTCAGCATCCGCGAATCCTGGTGATAGTAATGAAAATACCATAAGTAATGTTGCTACAATACTAAATATTCGCTTGTAACAGTGTTTCCTTTTCTTCAATTCGTTCCCATCCCTCCGAATATAAATTGATACTTGTCATTTGAAGCTGCCGTCTCTGTTTGTGACATCAATCGTTCAAAAATCCATCAGTATTTTTCATCTCCTCAACTCTCAATCTCAATCGTTACTAGTATAGGATAAGATAAAATATATTTCAAGAAAATTCAGTTTTAATAGAATAGTTTGGATATATATCCGGTGGAAAACTTTTAGAATTGAATGCATAGCCGATTCATAGTAGCTTCTGGTGTTTCATTGATATGACAAATAAAACCTTGAACGGCTTTACGGATCTTTTGAACAGAATCGAAGAATACGTTGTTGATGACTGATGATTTTAACCAACCCCGAATAGAATAGGTGCTATTAAGTGATAAAACATTGCCCACTTAGGAATGCCACGTGACAGATGGGAGACTGCAAATACCATAGAAATTAAGAAATATCTTATTAATAATTTGAAAACCGAGTTGGAACTTATGGTTAATAGGTTAAAAAAGAGAAATATGAAGTTAATGTTATAGATTTATGGAGTGACTTTTCAAAAGTAGAAAAGGATTTCATATTCAACTGACGGGGCAGCATTCCTGTTTGAAGGATTTGTGCCATCTTGAAAGAAAAAAAGCCCTCTAGTATGATGTGAGTGTCAACGACCATTGACCCATCAGCTAACTAGGAGGACTTCTCTATGCAGTTTAAATGCAATGAAAAAATTAATCAAGTGACTGAAAATACACTCGTTGTCGGTATGGATATTGCCAAGCGTGTTCATTATGCGTGCTTTGTCGATGAACGAGGGCGTGTGATTGAAAAATCCTTTGCAGTAAATCAATCAAAAGAAGGCTTTGAAAGTTTGTATGAAAAGATTCGTCAAACCATGAAGGAAGCTAAGAAAACAGACGTTATCGTTGGAATTGAGCCTACAGGCCACTATTGGATGAACTTGGCTTATTTCTTAGGTAACTATGGCATTCCACTCGTCATGGTAAATCCAATGCACGTCAAACGTTCGAAGGAACTGGACGATAATTTACAAACAAAGAACGACAAAAAAGATGCGTTGGTCATCGCACGCTTATTGAAGGATGGCCGTTTTAGTTATCCACGTTTGTTAAAAGAGGTAGAAGCTGAACTTCGTATCGGATCTACTCTCCGTTCAAAGTTAACGGAAGATTTAGCGAGTATTAAAAATCGAATCGTCCGTTGGCTTGATCGCTATTTTCCAGAGTTTACTCAAGTCTTTCCGTCTTTTGGAAAGATGGCGTTGGCGGCATTGGAAATGACTCCATTTCCACAGGATATTGAAGGGAAAACAGCTGAGGAGTTGGTTTTTCTATACCGTGAGGTAGAGGGTATGAGAACGCCACAGTTGCCGAAAGCAAAGCTTCTCATTGAAGCTTCGACTAACTCAATCGGCCTGAAAGAAGGAGAAAAGATGGCCCGACATGAAATCGCCACGCTCCTACGTCAGTATCGCTTATTAGAAACCGAAATTGCCTCTGTAAATAATCAATTAGCCGAAATGGCACAAACAACAATGGAATATGAGTTACTCAGTTCCGTTCCTGGTTTAGGAGATGCGACGATTGTTGATTTACTTTCTGAAGTAGGGAGCTTTTCACTTTATGAAAATCCACGCCAACTTATCAAACTAGCGGGATTAACACTACGTGAAAACTCGTCTGGTCAACATAAGGGACAAAAACATATCTCGAAAAGAGGGCGAAAGAAACTCAGATATATCCTCTTCAAAGTAATAGTTCCACTCATACGTCATAACGCGGCGTTTAAACAGCTTCATGAATACTACACAACACGCAAACAAAATCCCTTACGGGGTAAGCAATCAATGGTGGTCTTGTGCGGTAAATTACTGAAAGTATTACATGGCATATGTAAAAAGAAAGTCCATTTTAATGAGCAGTATATGATGAAGGATCTTTACTGCCTCTCAGAGGCAGCGTAAACATTTCGATGATCGATTTATGACAAGAAGGATGACACGGAGAAGCCAGCAACATAACTAAACTAAGACCATGAGTCCCCGGGGCAGCTTAGCAGGCCTCTGCCTTATGAATAGACCAAACGAAGGAATGTAAGCGCACTGACGCTAAGAGACATGGGAGGGTCCGTCATCATAAGTTTCGCAGAGATCCATTGTGCATCACATAATGGCAAAGAAAAGCTAATGATTTCCATTAGTTTTAGCGAAGCGTACTCTTAAGTTGGTAATAAAAACTATATATTCAAATCTATGTTTATTGAAACCGTCAAAAATATTTTTCCTCACATCACGAAGTGATGTAAACCGTTGATACATCAATGTTTATAGAGGGAGATTAGTTGAATAAAGATATAAATGGGGTGGAGTATATGAGTGAACGATTTGAATTAAGTTTTAAAAACAAGGAAGTAAGAATGGGGGTTTATTTGGCGGTAACAACGTTTTTTAAAAGCTTCATAAATTATATTTTATGGTGAATAAGAACGGGTGCTTTACTTGAAGATCATTTAGCTGTTTAGATAGCTTTTTTTCTTATTCAACTAAAGGGTCACTTTTACGAACTCTTAAAAGCAATAAGAAAAAGCTACCCTCAAAGGATAAGGTTATTTAAAATGTTTTGACAATATATTAAGACAAATAAAAAAAGAAGCATGGAATTAACCACACTTCTTTCTCTTATTTTCCTATAAATTGTTGAGTCCAATAGTTTCCACTGGCTACATGGCCAACTCCGATATGAGTAAAGTTTTTACTCAAGATGTTAGCTTTATGACCAGGAGAATTCATCCAAGCTTTCATGACTTCTGCAGGGGTTGTTTGACCTTGAGCAATATTTTCGCCAGCTGATTTATAAGTAACTCCAAAATGTTTCATCATATCGAAAGGTGATCCATAAGTTCCGTCATGAGACATAGTATTAAGGTTTTTCATATCTTGTGATTTGATGCCTGCGACTTCAGATAATTTCGCATCAACTTTCAAAGCAGGAAGAGAAACTTTTGCACGTTCTTGATTTACCAATGTAACCACTTGTTGTTCATATGCTGAAAGAGCTGATGAAGCTGTGGTTGGTGGAGTTGGAGTTGGAGTTGATTGTGAAGCTGGTTTTAGTTGAATCACTGATCCAACTTTCATTTGCATAGGATCAACTGTTGGGTTTAGCTCCATTAATTTTTTGTAATCTAATCCGTATCTATTAGCAATAAACCAAAATGAATCTCCTTGGGTTACTTTATATGCTTGGAAAGGTGGTTCCTTAAATGTTGTGATTGCACTAACTGATGATACACCACTGAATAAAGACATCAGCAGAACTAACGATATTAGTTTCTTCATGTATGTTTTCCTCCTAGGTTTTCTATCAGTATTTTAATATCTTAATATTTGAAAATGTAAAGTACCTAACGAATCATAACATGGATTATGCAAAGAAAAAGAAGGTAATTTATACCTTCTGAATCCACTCTGATATTTTTGGCATATTAGGTCAAGCTCTGAATGGGATAATCGAATTCATTAAATCTAATCTGATAAATCAAGAAACACGGATTTTTCAAAAGGTCTTAATTAAAACAAAAACTATGGAATCATTCCATTCAAGCCGCAAATCTCCTACTATTATTTCAGCAGGTAATTTACATACCAAATATGGACATTCATACTAATCACTAGATTCTTTATATTCATCACTATAAAAGGCTACAAAACCACAATTCGGATAAACAAACAGCTACCTTAGGTTTTACCGATACATTATTGAATTAAGCATAAGAATATATCATACATGATGATTTTGAGTGGTTATATGAGGAATAAACAAATTGGTGCGTTGATCTAAGAAGGATTAACGTTCTATTTTTTATTGAATTTATTAAACTATGGGGCAGGTTAGTTCAAGAAATAAAACATGAAACTGGGGGACAAAGAATGAATATCAATTTTAATCTAGCGGGGCAGTTTAGTTGAATAAAGAATCTTAGGAAATAAATGAAACCTATAGTATGTCGAAACGTAAATATAATTAAATAGTAGTTATTCAAAATGAGATACTTATAATGGTTTCACAAAAATACGTAGGGGAATATTACAATTTGGGGGTAAATGAAAACACGGAGAGGGGTTTGTTTATGTTGTTTTCACGCTGGACTTTTTTTCAAGGGGTTGTAGTTCTCTCTTTAGTAATTTTCTCGATTTTAATGGATTTTTTCAAAGAAGAAATATCAACACAGATGTCATCGAGTCCTGTAATAACAATGGTATTAACATTAGTATTTATTACTATCGTTATAAGCTTGTTCAGTTTATTAATGATTTTTCAAACTAAAAAAAGCAAAACGTTTTTATTGCACCCTATATGGAAAAAAATGCATATAATTATTTCCTTTATTATGGTTATATCAGTAATTGTTTTCATTAGTTCTTTTCTTTTATTTCCTTTAGACGAAGTAATACAAAATAGTCGTTGGATATTATACATAATCATTTACTACTTTCTATTTTTAATTAATATTTTAGTTCTATCAATAGTCCATAAGACAATAAAAAGGAGTACTTCAAATGAGAAAAAAATTGAACTATCATTTGTATGGACAGTGTTTCTCCTCTTTGTAATCGTCTTTTTTCTTCCTTCGATATAATCCGAATTTAAAGGTATTGTAAAAAATAGAAACAATAAAAATGTCTTGTTCAACTAACGGGTGCTTTAGTTGAATAAGAACCAAGAAAATAATCAAATTTTTTTATAAAAACTTTATATAATAATTACAAGAAAGAATCCATTTTGTTAAATCTTTTTTCAAAATGGATTCTTTTTATTATTTTTAATATTGAAGTTCTGTTCGAACTTTCGCTTATTCTTTATTTGAAAGTTACACTAATGAGTGAAAAAACAAAAAATTCTAGAAATTTTTTGAGAATAAACTGTAAGACTGTTCGTTGTACTTTATGAAAATGCTTTTTCAATCACATAAGGAGCGAAGTAAATGAAAAGTTCATCGACCAACTTTATCACTAGATTAAAAAAACAAAAAGTAGATGCACTCGAGTATATCATTGATGCCTATATGCCACTCGTGAAAACAATTGCTACAAAAATTTTACACAATATGAAGCGACCAGATATTGATGAATGTATCAATGATGTTTTTCTAACGGTTTGGCAAAATGCTCATCAGTTTCAAGGTGATACACCAGACTTTAAAAAATGGATTGGCATGATTACGAAATACAAAGCAATCGATCGATATCGGCACGCTGAAAAACAAATCGCACATGAACAATCGGATGCACCACTCGAACAAAAAGCAAGCTCCCTACAAACAGATTTATCCGTCTTGCAACGAGAAGAAAAAAATGAATTATTACTGGCAATCAGTCAACTAGAGGAAATTGACCGCGATATTTTTATGATGAAATATTATATGGAGCTACCAAACAGTGAAATTGCCGATGCACTCCGGCTAACGAAAGCTGCTGTTGATAACCGCCTATATCGAGGTAAGAAGATACTAGCTACAAACATGAGGCTAAAGGAGCGATTCATATGAGTATGAAAGAATGGATTGATTTAGATATCGATAAACTTGAGCTTCTAGAGGTGACAGATATTGAAAAAGCACAAGTTAAACAAAATGTACTTAATAAGCGTAAAAAATCACCAATCTGGCGTCATATTGCAGTCGCTGCAGTTATGATTGTTGGTGCCACTACAGCAACCGGTTTTGCATTCCCGTCTTTTGCATCACAAATTCCGTTTATGGATAATGTCATTAGTTATTTTAATAACGAAGAGCAGCACTACAAAAATTTTGAGACCTTCTCTACTAATATTGATCTTGCGCAGACGAGTAATGGTGTTACAGTCATGATTGACAATGCGGTATATGACGGCACTAACGTCACTGTGTCGTTTGCGATTGAAACTAATCATGAATTTGGAAAAGAGATGCATATGAGTGCGCCAAATTGGTTTGATGCCGTCGGTGCAAGCGGTAGTAGTGGTGGCGGTAGTCAAATTACAAAGATTAGTGATACACGTTATGTTGGCTTATCAACATTTACGCCACGCTTCAAAGATGATGTATCTCCAGAAACGGTGGAAGTCACTTGGACTCCACATGCCTTTTATAGTATGTCGAATGATTTAGAGGTTGAGGGAGATTGGTCGTTCGCCTTTTCATTAAAGCGTTTAGAGGGAGATATACAGCTCGTCAATGAAACTGTCCTGCATAAAGACATGAGCTTCACGCTTCAATCTGTTGAATTTACAGACGTTTCAACCGTTATTTTATATGAACAAGTGGTAACTGATGAACTGTTAAAAGAGTGGCCAAGTGTGTCACCTGTTTTCTATGTAACCGATGATCTCGGTCATGTGTACTTGAATGGGTCGGGTGGTTCAGGCATGTCACCCGATAATGGGAAAACATTTAACGGAACAGCCGCACTTGGCGCTATCCAAGAAGGTGCTAGCCAGCTCATCATTCAGCCTGTTGAAATTGCGAGTCTTATGTCCGGAAAAGGTCATATCGAAATTGAGCTTGATCCGATTATCGTTGACTTAAAAAAATAATAGCAAACGCCCCCGTAGAAATTCGGCTGTTGTCTAACATATACAGGGGCTATATTTTGCAATGAACGTGCACTATTTGAATCTGTTTTTGGTATAGAATATGCAGGTGGCTTCATCAACTAACGGGTGCTTTACTTCAAGAAAGAGTAAAGCATTTTTTGCATTTTTTCTTATTAAATTAACGGGGCAGGTTAGTTCAATAAGAAATGGTAATTAACATATATCTTGACCTAACACGTTATCTGACTAGTTAATGGTATAATTTGTTCCTTATGTAATTTTATATATAAAAAAGGATGTGTGATTTATTAGAATCCAATTTCTCTACCCCGCAATAGCAATTACGATTATATGGATAATTTTTAAGGCTTTTAACCTTACCATTATTAATAAGAAATTTGATTTTAAACGAGAAGTGGTAAATCTTCTTTACTTCATAAGTGTGATGGGAATCATAGGACTAACAATTTTTCCACTTGAAATAGCTTTTGGTCCTGAATAGGATTTACCTAATAATTTTGTGCCGTTTGCAAGTATTAATGAATTATTAAATCACTTTTATTATATGGTTCCCTTAAGAAATATTTTAGGAAATATCATCTTATTTACGCCTTTAGGATTCATTCTAATTTTAAAATTCAAGAGACTAAACAATATGATGAGTGTTGTTTTAGTCGGTGTATTAAGTTCAACGTTTATAGAGATTATTCAACTATTACTTCCCAACAGGTCGTTCGATATTGATGATATTATATTAAATACTTTAGGTACTATGATAGGTCTCCTAATACTTAAAGTGACTAAAATTGAAAAAATATTTGGATTTACAGTGGTTCAAGAACAGACAAATTAAGTCGAGGAGGGAGTTTTGTTAATGGAGAATCAAGAATATAAAGGGAATTGGAGAAGTTTTATTATTTTTACACTTGTTGTTGGTTTAATTGTCGGTATTTTCTCAGTTATTTCCGACCATTTACCAATTATAGCTGATGGTGTTACAGTTCTTGAATTCGTCATTTTCTATTTAGCGATAACGATTAATTCTTTACCAATGTGGTTTATTCTTGCAATGCTTGTTGGCTATCTATTTGCGAATAACATTAGTAAAGCTGCATTTCTTGGATCCATTTATACAATTTGTGCAATTACTTTTTACTTCGCGATTGGACACAATTATATAGAAACAACAGTATCATCATCATTTAAAGAACAGGCACTTGTTTATGCAATTTGGGGCGGTGCTTCAGCTATCGGTGGTATTCTTGGTGGAATTACAGGGTTTTTATTAAAAAAAACGCCATATGCACTACTAATTTTACTTGTAGGTTTAATCTTTCAGTTGTTTTTATACGGTACAAGTAGCTGGGGAGATATTGTTGGTTTTTCGCAAAATGTTACCTTTTGTTTAATAGTAGTAAGCATTGTTTTTTACATAGTAATTGTGAAGATAAAGAAAGAACCGAATGGGGTTACGTAAAGATTACATTATTGAAACCTTCTTAACTAACGGGGCAGTTTAGTCGAAGAAGAGTGAGGGAACTTTGAATAGAAATTATGAATGGGTGATGACTAATGATTTTAAGGAATTTTTTTTGTATGTAAATGAGGACGTGGGAATTAAAGAGGTACATAAAAAACTGTCGTTTCAATCAAGATGTATAACCTCTCTTTACGAAAGTAGTTTCTCAAAGTTTAATACAACCGATATTAGCCAAATTAATATTTTCTGTGTAAAAGAATTTCCAGAGGCGAATTCTAATGTTGTAGATGGCTTTTGCGATGTAGAAATTCTTTTTGATGTATGCGAATTTTTAAAATTAGATGACCAAGAGAAAAAAGAAGTAATACTCGATAAGCTAAAGCAAGGTATTGATAAAGTTGTTGAGCTGAATAACTGGGAAAGCACTCCGTTTTATGATGTTAGTATTCGGACACCATTTAGGGGAATTAAAGTGGTTATCAAATAATGAAGTTGCATTATTCAACTACTTAAAAACAAATTACATTTTTTCAGTTTAAATGAGCATCAATGAAAATTCTTATTCAACTAACGAGTGCTTTAGTTAAAGATCACCGGGCTGCTTTACAACTCGTTTTCTTATTGAACTAAAGGTTAGTTGAACAAGGTAAACCAAAAGGAGAATGAATTCAAATGAGTTTGACAAATTATTTAGGTTGTAATTTCACGCTTCCAATTAACTATGAAGAGAGCGATGACTTAATTATTGTAGGTAATAACTTTTCGAGTAAATATGATAGAGAAGATGTTCGTAAACACATTACAACTAAATATATTTATGAAGTAGCTACTGCAGAAAGCGTAGGTCTTTCTTTATACAAAAAGGATAAAAAAAATTCACCTCACAATTACCAAAAACAACAACAATATTTGAAAGCTTTACTTGAGATTCTAGATAGTCATCTTGAGCGAGGAGACTATTGTGAACTATATACTTGTTGGGTTGGTGAGGAATCAGAGGAAAGAAACAAGAAATTAGACCAAACAATCAATATTAGTATGTTTGATATGGATGACATTGAAATAGCCGAGAAAACTCTACTCACATTAAAAAAGTAATTCTTCAACTAACGGGGCAGGTTAGTTGAAGAAGGCAAACCAAATTACAATAAGACTAAATGATGCGTTGATCCAAGAAGGATTAACGCATTATTCTGTTGATTTACTAAGCCAGACATGTAGAAGATTTTTATGCCTTTGGGTGCTTAAATAAGGAGGATTATAAAATGAAAGATTACGGAGAAGATTTGTTTAAAGGTACAGCTTGGTATTATTCACGAAATAGACCATTATATTCTGCTTCTTTAATTAGATTTTTAAGAAGTAAGTTTTCTTTAGATGGAAATGGCCACATGCTAGATTTGGGATGCGGTGATGGCCGATTATCATTAAGGTTCTCTGATTGGTTCGAAAAAATTGTTGGGATAGATACGGAACGTGAGATGATTCAGGAGGCTGAAAGACTTAGTAAGGAATTTAGGGTTGAACATACAGAGTGGTTTATTGGTGATATTGAAAAATATAACAGTACAAACAATACAACCTTTAGATTTGTAACGATTGCAAAGGCATTTCACTGGATGAATCGACCAAAAGTTCTTGATAGTTTGTACGAAATGATTGCTATTGGTGGTGGAATAGCTATTATAGATAATTACTCTCCTAAGGATGTGCTTCTACCTTGGCAAGAGAAAGTCCAAGAGGTGGTAAAACATTGGTATGGCAATGAAAGGAGAGCAGGGAATATTACATACAGTCATCCTACAGTTAGCCATCAGGATATTATATCAAGTTCAAAGTTTGACTTAGAAATTCATCAAATGCCTTCTTATGAGCAGGTATGGACACTTGACTCTATAATCGGAAATCACTATTCAACTTCTTTTGGTGCTAAACGATTTCTTGGAGATAACGTTGATTTTTTTGAAAAACATTTAAAAGAGGAACTACTAGCTATTGATAAAACTGGTGTGTTCAAAGAACAAATAAATACATCGGTCAAACTTGCTTTAAAAAACATGTAAAGAGTATCATCTTCAACTAACGGTTGCTTTAGTTGAGGAACAGGAGATCGTCAGAGACGGTCTTTTTTTATTGCCTAAATCCCAAGACAGATTGGATATTTATTCATTAGAGGGGAAAAGTGAATCAACCAAAAGCCCATCAACTCAACGCTGTAAATTGGGTGAATCAAAAATGGATGGGTGGAAAGGAGAAGAAGTGAGGGGGGAGGGATTGGTTCGTAGGGGCTAACTTCCGAGTCGGGGTGTTATGTAAACCTACTGTGCATGCCGTGTACACTCACGTGTAGCGAGGGAGTGGCTGGATACATCGATAAGATTATTACACTAGCATACAGTCGAAAACTCATATTAAATATTAGTTCTCCTGTTCTCTATTCATATGGTTGCGAATTAGACGGATTTGACCTCGATGATTTAGCTCATCTTCAAATACATGAAACCATCGGAAATAGTTGTTAGCTACATGATCAGGACCAAATGGTGAAACTTCATCCAACCAGATGTCCTCTATTTGCTTAAATAAATCTAGCGTGCGTTCTCTTACTTTACTTAACTGTTCAAGATAGAATTCAATTTCTTTATCCTTGATTTCTTTATGTGCCTTTTCACCAAGTTTTAATCCTACATTAAGCCTTTGAAGTTCTTCTTTAGTAGGATCACGGTCTTCAAATGTCGAAATTTGATAGACTTCTTCAACACATGCCATATGATACAAAAGACAACCAATTGAATTTCCCTTGCCATTTATACGATAATCCAGTTCTTCTACTGATAAACCATCTACTGCATTTAATGTGGTCGAACGTGTATAATCCATCATGGATAATAATCTTCCAATCATTGGAGTATAGCCTAATTTATTTTCAACAATAAATCTCTTATTTTCTAATGTCTTCATTTTTATCACCCTTTGTGTCAATTTTATTCAATTAAACGATTATATCGATTAATTCCAATTATTTCAATTTTTTAAATAACAGAGACCAATGATGAAAATGGAGTGGCGATAATTTTGGGTGAGTTACTTAAATGAAATTTACTGATACTGCCTTTTACATGGCAGCTTTTTCTTATTGAGTAATAAAGTCGAAGACTTCCTAATCCGGGGGTTATGTCAACAGGTTGTGTATGCCACACACAACCCAGTTTGAAAATGGAATGGATGGTTTTATTGTCTAATGTCTATTTTTTTACATTTCTTATTTTTCTAAGAGTATGATACGTTCAGCAATTTCTCCAGTTTTCTCTGGTCCATCTCCAGTCTTCCATACAGCTATCTTGTTACCTTTTACCAATTTTCCATCAAACTTTGTTCCGTTTGAAAATAACCAGTATACATCAAGGCTTTGACTGTCTTTCCAGTCTATGGCTACTTGTTTTGTTATGTTTTCGACAATCGCAATTACTTGTTTTTCTTCATTAACCTCGACGATATAGCCGATAATTAAAGGTTCTTCAGCGATAATTTCTGTTAATGGTAAAGGTGACATTGAAGTTTCATCTTCGTTACATCCTCCCAATAACATTATGGAAAATAGAAAGACGAAAATGAATATAATCTTTTCTTTCATAACAAAACACTCCTTACTCACTAGGTTTTTTAAACGATAAACATGCTTCCCATTATATTTTACCTTATTTTACCTTAAAATCATTTTGTGGAACTAATGGTGCTTTACTTCAATATGAGTAATGCATTTCTTGTTTAACTAACGGGTCAGTTTAGTTGGAGAAGGGTTTTTACTAAAGAACGAAGAATTACATAATTTAGGTGGATTCAATAAAACTAAATTAGGGGATGCAATATGATAATAAGAGAAATGAACATATCAGATATTGAACGAGTCAGGGCTATTGCAGTTGCAACTTGGAGGGATACATATAGTAGGTTTATTCCATATGAAATACAAGATAAAGTTTTACAGGATGCTTACTCTAATGTGGAGATGAATAATCGGTTTAAATCCTCTCTAAACTTGGTAGCTGAAAATAATGAAGAGATTATGGGATATGCTTTTTTCTCAGGAAATTTATCTGAAAAAGACGTGTTCTTAGAGTCCTTGTATGTACACCCTAATCACCAAGGAAAACGGATTGGAAAACAACTATTGCTAAGTGGAATTGCAAAATACAAGGAACCAACTTCTTTATCGTTAACAGTGTATAAAGGGAACTCCAATATTTCTTTTTATGAAAATGAAGGATTCCAGGTAATAAAAGAAAATAAAGGCGAATTTTTTGGACATCCAGTAGTTTTTACACTGATGAAAAAGAATTTGGATAACTAAAAGAAGCATTCTACTTAAACAAACGGGTGCTTTAGTAAAAAACATCGGGCTGCTTAGGCAGCTTTTTTTCTTATTGAACTAACGGGGCAGGTTAGCTGAACAATGAGTACAAATTATGTTGAAAATGCGGGATTTAATGAGGGGGGAAATATATGAATTTAAACAAATTTAGATCTATTGCTTTATTTCTTTGCTTATTTTTTATAGTTGGTTGTCAATCAGAAGTCCAACTTAAGCCAATGACATTTCAAGAAATTTATCCTGCTAATCTTTCTCATGTGACAAAAATTGAAATTAGACACGGTGGTGGAAAACTAAAAACAATTACAGATGTAGAAATTATTGATGATTGGTTAGATAGTATCAAGGAAATTACTTTTGAACCTGAAGAAAACCAAGAAGGCAGAGTTGGTTATAAATATTCAGTAAAACTTTTTGAAGAAAATGATGTGAAGATCTTTTTTACCACATCTAAAATTAATGATTTTTACTATAAAACAAACAACCAAATAATGGAGCGAACAGAAAAACTCTTTGATGAAAGTTAAAAATATTTTCTTATTAAACTCCGATGAAAATTAAATTTTAATAAAGTGTTTTACTGGGTCTCCTTAAATTTGTTCTTTTTTGATGAAATATTGTTAAAAGTGCATGGAATCCTAGTAAAAATAAAAGAACGCTCAATGTATAAAAAGATTGAGCGTTCTATTTTGATCCTAAAAGGAATATTCAAACCTTTATTTAAGACAATAATTGAACTTCTGTTATTCTTCTTATTTTAGATTTAAGAAATTATTAATTACCTCTACATATTCATTTTTTGGATATTTCTTATATAAATCGCTTGATAATCGAATTGGGTCACCAAAAAAGTATCGCTCATATTGGGTTTGTCTAGTTCCGAATGAACTCATTGTTAGATCCCAAGCTAAACGAAATATTTTTACACGTTCCTCTGCGGTCTTATTTGCTCCTTGAAGATAAATATCTAAGTCATTTCTAATAATAGAATGAAATGCTTTTTCAGTTGGCAATGTAATCATTCCACTAGCTCCGATTAACTGGATAATTTCAGTGAAACGAGGATAAATTTTCGGGAAAATGTTACCAGCAACTTGAAGCGGGAAAATATCTGGACGCATATATCCCCATTCATCTAATTTTGCGTTATTCTCCGATTTTTCTAACAAGGCTTTCATCGTTTCTAGACCAATGATGATTTCTGACATCTTTTCTTGAATATGTTGATACCCGTTAATATTAATCGTTTCGATAAGAAGCTCAGCAATACCTAAGACGAACTCTATTTTTACAATTTGTCTATTCAAAACTTGGTGCTTAGTAAAGGGATTGAAAGAGCTTTGAATTGGGAATTCTTCGGCTACTTCCGCATTGTTGTAATAAAATACCCTATTCCAAGGTACCAATACATTGTCAAAGACAACGATAGAATCCATTTCTTCGAATCGCGAGCTTAATGGATAATTAAAAGAAGATTGTCCTCCGATGAATGAATCCCTACAAATAAACTTTATTCCTTTCGTGTTAGAAGGGATCGAAAAAGCAAAAGCTTCATCTTCATTAAATAGAAATTTACCAACGCTAAATACTAATAACTCATCAGTTAAACCACCTTGCGTAGCAAGAAGACGGGCTCCTTTAATGATGATTCCTTCTTCATTTGTATCAATAACTTTTGCGGCGATTGGTGGCTCATCGGTATCTTCAAAGTAGATTTCAGAACGATTCACTTGTGGTGAAACAAAGGTATGTGTAAACGACAGGTCATTTTCTCTAGCCAATTCATAAAACGCTTGCAGATTATTCGGAAAACATTTGTCTTTATTTTTTAAAAAGGATACCGAAGAGGCAAAGCTCATTAAAACTGTGTTCAAATAATCTGGGCTTCTTCCCATGACACCACCTGAATACCTAGCCCAATGTTCAATCATCTTTCTTCTTCTTATTAAGTCCTCTTTCGTTTTTGGTTGCAAAAAGGAAAGTCCAATACGTTCACCTGAGACTGGGGAAATAAAAGTCATCTCATCTTTTATTTTTGGGTCATGTTGCAAATCATAAAGAGCCGCTTTTGACTGAATAAGTCCTTTGAATGCAGGGTGTTCCGAGAGCAACCCCTCAATTTTTTCACCGTCGTACCAAATCTCATTGTTAAGCTGGTTTAATCGGTAAATATAATCTTTTCCATTAATAGCCCCCATGTTTCACTCCCCAATGTAATTCGATATTTAAATATTCGATTAAAGCTGTTTTAAGAAGTTAAATCGTTCAATTTTTTATTACTATTGCTAAAATTAACCTATGTAACTAGAGCATGCTAATATTCCTTCTTCAACTAAAGCGCGCTTTAGTCAATTTGGGCAATGTCAATTATGACGTTGCCCTTTTTACATTTAAAAGTACTTCTGAAAATACTCTTTCCTTAGTCTTTCGCTTAGTTGAGCGTAAATCAGAGGGGGGCGCTCTTCTCGTGTCCCAGAAGACTTTGAACGACTTCAATGGGTGTTCCAATATTCAACAAATGAGTAGCATAGCTGTTTCTAAGTAGATGGGGATGGATCTCTTTTCCAGGACGATATGTAATCTTCTTGATGATGTATCTCATTTGGGCGACATTCATTTTATGGGGATGTCTTACTGTGACGAAGATGGCCGGGGCATTTTCTGTGCGACTCTCCATATAGCGTTTAAGCAGATCGATTGGACCAATTAATATGGTTCCTTTCTAACGAAATGATTTCTCCGATTCGACAACCGAACTAACGGACCAGGTTAGTTCAAAAAATATTCTAAATATATCCAACTAAGGGATTTTTAATGTTATGCTTATGCTATGTTTTGAGTATATAAATTTGCTGAACTTTTTAACTGAAGTAATTTAAATCAACTAATAAAAACCATTACTTTGTAGCTTAAAAAATGAGTTTTTACTTTTTTTATCTCGATGTTGGAATTAAAAGTCTAAGTAAGAAATGAATAAGTACACAGAATGGAGTGGTAATCTGAAAACGTCAACTGGTTTATTAATTCTAATTGTTTTAATGCATCTCATCACGCTTACCAATATCACCCTTTTTAATGGAAATTGGAATGGAATAGCTTTATGGCTAAGTACGGGTTTATTCATAGCAGCGATAGCCTTCTATTTATTGGATAAAAGAAAAAAACAAAAAGTTTAACCCATTTGATCCGGATTCTTTCGTTCAAAGTAATATACGAAGTAACGGGTGCTTATGTTGAAAAACAGCAGCCATCCTTTGAGGCTACTGTTTCTGGTTTTATGTTAACTTATTGAGGGTTAGGAGGTAGCTGATGAAAATTAACACATATCTTATTCAATTGGCTTGTATGATTCTTTTAATATTTGGTGGAACTTTTATTCTTCGTTACTTTAGAACTGAAGAACTTTTATTAGACCAAATTATAGGAGTTGTTGTAGGATTTCTTCTCCTTATTTTTTCACTTTTTTGGAGAATAAAAAAAAATAAAGCGTCGAGAACTGGTGCTTAGAATAGAGTTACAAACGATAAGTTGTTGAACCAACGGGTGCTTTACTCCATTAAGGAGTGAAGCTTTTTTTCTTATTGAACTAACGGGGCAGGTTAGCTGAATAGGCGTTAAATTAATCATAATTCTATCCACGTTTCTGCGAGCAGTAGAAGCGTTTTCTGTATGGCTACAAAAAAACGTTGAAAATTTGAAACGAAAGGGGAGTTTCATTCATCTAACAATTGTAAAGGAAATGGAGGGTACTTTGTGTTTAATCAAAGTCTATTTAAAAAGGCTCAGCAAGGCGACAAAAAAGCATTTCTTCATTTAATTGAAATCGATAAAGAAAAGCTTTACAAGATGGCTTATTTATATGTAAAGAACGAAAATGATGCTTTAGATATTGTTCAAGAAACAATCACGAAAGCCTTTGTAAATATGAGTACTGTAAAAGAAGAAAAGTATTTCAATACATGGCTTACGAAGATTCTTATCAATACAGCACTCGATGTTTTGCGAAAAAAATCGAAAATCATCCTACTCAAAGAGGAAATGGTGGAAAAACAGTCTCCCGATATGCGGATTGAAGAAAAAATGGATTTATTACAAGCAATCGAACAGCTAGAAGAAAAATATAAAACGGTCATTATTCTTCGATATTATAGGGATTTACCAGTTCAACAAATAGCAGATTACTTAAACTGTCCAGAAGGCACAGTGAAGTCGAATTTACACAGAGCAATTCAAAAGTTAAAACAGTTTTATCAAGGGGGACAAGTGAATGAACAAGGATATTAAAAAATCAATTGATTCAATTCAAGTACCTTTTCAAAAGTTAGATGCAGCGATTGAAGAAGGGCTAAGAGCTAGCCAAAAAAAAGTTGCGCCTAAAAAAGTAATGATGCTACTGCTTTCAAGTGCTGCCGCATTTGGTTTAATCATTGGCTCAGGATTTATTTCACCAACGATGGCAAGTGTCCTTGCAAAAGTACCAATACTCGATTCAATTTTTACATCAGTTGGTGATAAAGGTTTGCAAGTTGCAATCAATGATGAAAATGCAATGTCACTAAATGAAACATTAACGAGTAATGGGGTTTCATTAACGATTCAGGATGTTTTATATGATGGTTCACGCCTTGCATTTTCATTCGTTCAAGATAAGGCAGAAGAAATTTATCCACTTCATATTGAAGTAAACGGGGAAGTAATTAACTTTTCGGAAAATATGACGGGGGAGTATCTACCAAACGGGCAATATTCCGGACTCATTCAAGTTCATCCAACAAAGCCTTTACCGAATGAGTTTGACTTATCCGTTGCCATACATCAAATTGGTAAGACAGAAGGTGATTGGCATTTTGAAACACATGTAATAAAAACAAATAATAATAGTATTAATTTAACCACAGGTCAAACGGCTGAATTAGATGGCATTTCCTATGAAGTGAAAAAATTTGAGAGTACAAATTCAGCTGTAAGTCTGCACATTTTATATAAAGGGACAGTTGAAGAAATCATGAATGAACATCAGGTACTTCAGCTACACTTATTAGACCAAGAAGGAACACTTATACCGATGATTAATGCGTCTGGTTCGGGAGATGATGAGAGTATGCTTTACGAATATGTATTCGAACCACTTAGTGAGGAAGTAACTGGTCTTACAATTAGTCCATTCTTTATGCCGTTAGTTATAGAAAGGAAGGAGATTACAGCTACTTTAGAAGAAAATCAATTACCTTTAACAATTTCACAAGGTGAAATGGGCGACATTGTGGTGACAAAAGTCGAAGAAGAAAATGGTAAGTATGCACTTTACTTTGAATCAATAAGTTCATTCCCATTTGGATCGAATTTTGAAATGAATCAATTAAGTGTGGAAGACACAGACGGGAATGATTTAATAGCAGATGGAGGTTATCCTAAAGCGATTGGTAAGAATAAATATAAATTATACTTTAATGATACAAAAGGTAATGGTGACATTATTTTGAAAACATTTGTACTGCCACATATGACGTTGAATCAACAAGCTCAAATCACAGTCAAGGTTCCACGATAGTGCTAGGAGATGAGATTGAAATATTGAATCACATTTCATTGGATTGGAGGAAATAGAGTGGAGACGAAAAACCCTGCTGGTCTAATAGTGAGAGCATTTGCCTTTATAGTGGAATTTAGCATTATTGTCATTCTTGGAGGTGTTGTTTTGATGATCCTAAAAGGTGATTACAATGTTAATTGGACGTCTGGTTTATCTTTTCAATTGTTTTATACATTGTATTTAACTATCTTACCAGTCTTATGGATTGGTTATTCTTTGGGTAAGCGAATGTGCAAAATTAAAGTAAAACGATTAGATGGTGATAATGTCAAACTTTCAAATATGGTTATAAGAGAAGTAATTGGACGTGGTCTAATGGGTTTTGTCAATTTTGGATTATCAGCGGTGGTGAGTATCTTTATGATTATTTTTAGAGAAGACAAAAGGTCAATTCACGATTTTATTGGCGGAACCTATGTTAGTTATAATTTTAGCACGACAGAGTATAAGTATTAATTGCTAATAGCTATTTACTTTTATTTAACGTGTGCATGTGGTAAAGATCAGAGAGCTGCCTAGTCAGCTCTTTTTTCTTATTCAACTAAAGGGGCAGTATAGTTGAACAAAGAAATGGAGTTTTATTGTAGTTAATAGGAGGGAAAAGATGAATAAAAATAGTACGTGGTTTTTATGTGGTTATGGTTTAGCAATTATTTTACTTTTATATTTTGGTTTGAATGGTTTAGTTGTAGCTGTATTAAACGATACATTCCCTAATGCAAAATTTATAATTATTTTGTCTTTAATCCTTATAGTTGCTTGGTCGATTGGATTAGGAACTCGTCGATACTTAAATAGTTGTACTAAAGAAACACGAAGTAAAATCAGAAATCTTTTATTAGGTATTACCGTATTCAGTTGGATAATTGTCTTAATTGTTATTTAAATATCTGGGGAATTTATTATCCATTAGCAATGAGGGTTAGTTTTTCTCGTGTTCAAGTAACGGGTTTACTTCAAGAAGGAGTATTTTGAAATGGTATTGAATAAGTTAATATATGTAAATTAAAAATAGAATTGGTGTTTAACAGGGTGTTGTGAATAACAACTTGAAAAGAAGATTAGAATCCTACGTTCTATTCAAAACATGCTTTCAAATTCTTGAAAACTTCTGATGAAGAGAAAAATAACTATTAACGTTATTTCATAAACTGAACAGAATGATAAATAAAAAAGGGGTTTGTGAAAGGGGATATAAAAATGAGTTTACAAATTTACAGCAAAAAACGTTCTATACAAAGTTATCTTTTTGAAAAATATCTAACTTTGCGAAATACAAAAAAGGGTTTTTCCACTATTGAAAACACCTCGCAGTTCGTAAAACAAAGGGGAACTGAAAATATTAAGCCATATGTTATAGGGAATGCTAAATTTTCCAGTGATATTAAGGAGCAAGTAATTGAGGACATAAAGGTTTTCACATTAAATGACCAAAAATCTATGGAACAAAAAGTAATTCTTTATATACATGGAGGGGCCTGGACTAATCAACCTTTAATTTTTCACTGGAGGTTCATGGATAAAATGGCTCAATCATTAAATGCAAAAATTATTGCTCCTATTTATCCTAAAGTACCTAATTTTAATTATCAGCACACCTACCCAAAACTCTTAAACCTATATAAAGAAATCCTTGGAACCGTTGAAAGTCCTAAACAATTGACCATCATGGGGGATTCGGCAGGCGGAAATATATCACTTGGTTTGGCACATCTTTTAAAGACGAATAATATACCTCAACCAAAAGATATCATTTTGCTATCTGCATGTGTTGATATGGGACTTGATAACCCTCTTATACCTGAATATGAAAAAAAGGACCCAATGTTGGCTATTGGAGGAATGGAAGTGATTACAAAGATTTGGGCAGCTGATAAGAACATAGATGACCCATTAATTAGTCCAATCTACGGTAACTTTAAAGGACTTGGGAAAATCACTCACTTTATTGGAACACACGAAGGTTTATATCCAGATGCTATAAAACTTGATGAAAAACTAACTGAGCAAGGAATTGAGAACATTACATTTGTTTATCCAAAAATGAACCATGCGTTTGTTGTAATGCCAATCCCTGAAGCTAAAGATGCTCAACAAAAAATAATTGAGATCATTAATAACTAAGTGAGGTCTATCAACTGCAAATTAAGAGTGCTTGAGTTAAAGACTAGAGCGTCATTTAGGCAGGATTTTTGTCATCAAATGGTCAGAATATAAGATTGTGATAGATTGCACTTAAACTAACGAATGCTTTCGTATTATAAGGTCAACCAGTTTTTACTGGTTGACCTTATTTTTATTGGATTTAAGATATCAGTAGCCAAGGATAGGACCTACGGGTGCGTGGGACGATGATCCGTGAAGAAGCATGTTTGAGGCTGGTTGGGAAGTAGATCTCGACAAGCGAAGCTATGATACTGCATGGATGTAATTGACAATGAAAATCATTATCAATTGTGTTATGATATCTTTTGTGCTTTTTACTTTGAAAAATAGGAGGAAAACATGGTATCGAAGCTGTGTTACATGTGTAACTCGAATAAACGTGTTTCATGGCTCGCGGGTGATATTTCTGAAAAATTTAGCTATTCGTTATCACACATTTAACTTTTTAGAAACTTGGGGAAACTATTGGTAGGTATAGGTTTGTTAATCGGTTGTTTTACAAAAAATAGTTTTGGATTGTCGATGAACTTTTCTTATGATTATCAGTACTGATTCTACTTCGTTCTAAAAATATTCAGGAGGACTTTATGATGCAAAATGAAGTAGTTTCTAAAGATATATTCCATACTACAGATCAAAACAAACTTGGAAAAAAAGTGTTTCAATCTTTAGTCGTTTTAATGCGTATTCTATTTGGGTTAGGTTGGCTTTTAGCGGGAGTTACGAAGATTTTGGGAAAAGGAGGTTCCACAGGGCATTCGTGGTTTGCTCAACCCGGAGTATTTCTTAGTGATTATCTGGTGACAGCATTAGATAAACCTAATGTACCAGATTTTTATAAATTTCTTATTGAAGAGGTAGCTTTAAAGCACGTGATGGGTTTAAATTATTCCATTCCCATCGTTCAAATGATGCTTGGTTTGTTCCTCATCGCAGGATTTATGATACTTCCATCGATTCTGACTTGTCTCTTTATGCATATAAATTTTCTTCTCTCAGGTAATATCAATGTAATGAGCCTTACCCTTTATACAAGCGCATTTTGCTTGTTACTAAGAGAAAGACAGATTTATAGTTTAAGCTTGGATCAATACTTCAAAATAGATCATTTATTTTCCTTAACTATTAACAGACTTAGAGATACAAAATTCCGAGTTCCGCTGAAAAAACTCTGGAATTAAAATGAGCAGTTCAAACAAAGTTTAGAAATGATAAATAAAATCGATATGGGGAGGGATAGCTTGTGAAAAGATACTTAATCTTATTTTTGGCATCATTAGTAATTCTAGTATTATCGGATTGCACTAATCAGAAAGAACACGGTTCTGAACATGAAGGTCAAGCTGGAGAAGATGTAATGATTGGTCAGGTAATTAAAAATGGAATGGAGATTAATGCTGTTTATTTGCCCCATTCAGTTGAAGTAGCTCCTGTTGAGCGTGGAGGAAAAGAAGGAAACGTTCACTTAGAAGCCGACATTCATGCAGCAAAAGACAATTCTTTTGGATTTCATGAAGGTGAATGGATTCCATATCTAACAATTGGCTATAAGATACATAATCTTGATACAAATGAAGATGTAGATCAAGGGCAATTGTATCAAATGGTAGCAGGAGACCCACATTATGCGTCTAATGTTTTATTACCTGAACCTGGAAATTATGAATTAACTTTTCAAATCAGCGAACCTGATTTATCTCGTCACGCTGAAGATGTTGAAAAGTTCTATGAACCAATGACTTTAAAGTGGGAATTTAAGTATGATGGGGCTCAAAAATAAATAAATACGAGAAGAAATCGTTGCCCTTTGCGGAACCGCCGCTGCTCTAGAAGTGGTTTCGATAATTGGAATGACTTCTTATTTTTAAAAAACTTCGGGGCGATTTTATAAAAAAAAGACGATTTAACCTCTAAAAAGGTTAAACCGTCTTTTGCTTTTTATAAGTATTAATAGCAATGGACTAAGTAGGTTTAAGTTATTTGATAAATAGAAATTCCAAATAGGGAAAAGGTTAAATCTTATGATTTGCCTTTTTCTGTTCTAGGGGTAGCACAAGCCAATCGACGTATAAGTTTGGAAACGGGATCGATCAATGGGCGCTTTTCTTTAAGAAAAATCACATAAAACATTCCATAAACTGGCGCTTACTTCAATAAGGAGTAAAGTCTTTCTCTTATTCAAGTATCGGGATAGAGATTTTCTTGCAAGTTAAAAGACGAGCTCCTCCCATTTAGGGAAAGAGCTTGTCGTCGTTTATTTGGAGGTGCAGCACGATTGGCCTTTCACCTTCACAATGATTTACTTGAATAAAACACTTTTGAGTGAAGCACATCCAGCGACCGATTAATTTCTTCCAAATCTTCATCGGACGCCTCCTTTATCCGTTGCAGGAAACGGGCTTCTATATGTTTAAAGGCTTCGTTCATCATGACTTCGCCTTCTTTGGAAAGACGGATATATTGCTTTCGTCGATCCTCAGCAACGGCAAATTTTTCGCATAGATTTTTTTCGCTTAGTTTTTTCAGTTCACGGCTCGTGTTAGGCATGGACATATTCTGACAATCACTAATTTGACTAATGGTCACGGGCTGACTTACCGCTATATATTCAAGAATACTATGTTGAACGGGGGTAATAGAATCGGATTTAATATCTTTTGTAATTTCATGCGTCACTTGATGTACAGAAGTAGTAAAGGCCACAAATTTATGAAATAAAGCTTTTTTGTCCAAAAGGATCACCTCTTACTGACAATATAACAAAATAGTTGTTTTAATACAATTATCATTTGATAACTAAAAAAGAGTGTGTTACGATTTGTTTATCAAATGATAAGTAAAGAGGTGGCACAATGAAAACGCTTGTTATATATACGCATCCAAATCATCAGAGCCTTAGTTATGCATTTTTTCAAAAGGTCATCCAAGGAAGCAGTGAAAACCCCAATAAAGCGGAGATAAAGGTGCTGGATTTATATGAGGAGGAGTTTAATCCGATCCTAGTTTTCAATGAGAAAATACGCAGAAGGGATATGCACTCCGATCCCCAACTTGAAAAGTATAGAGAACAAATTATTTGGGCCGATAAAATAGTTTTCATATATCCGATCTGGTGGGGACGGCCTCCAGCTATGCTTTTGGGGTATATAGACCAAATGTTTGCTTCAGAATTTGCCTACAAAGACAAGGGCGGACTTCTGCCAGAAGGACTTTTGAAGGGGAAGTCTGTTGTTTGTATTTCAACGATGAAGGGGCCAACGCATTATCCTTTGTTCTGGTTGAATAATGCGCACAAAGTATTAATGAAGAAGGCCTTATTTAATTATGTTGGGATAAAAAGAGTGAAGTTTTTTGAATTTGGGAATATGGAAAATCCGAAGGGAAAGCATGACGAGAAATTAAACAAAATATATCGTTATTTCAAAATAATAGACCGCTAAAGAATGTGAATAAGCATTTTTTCCGCAGTAAACAACTGCATACAAGTCAGCTCTTTTTTTCTTATTGAACTAATGGGGCAGCATTCCTGTTTGAAGGATTTGTGCCATCTTGAAAGAAAAAAAGCCCTCTAGTATGATGTGAGTGTCAACGACCATTGACCCATCAGCTAACTAGGAGGACTTCTCTATGCAGTTTAAATGCAATGAAAAAATTAATCAAGTGACTGAAAATACACTCGTTGTCGGTATGGATATTGCCAAGCGTGTTCATTATGCGTGCTTTGTCGATGAACGAGGGCGTGTGATTGAAAAATCCTTTGCAGTAAATCAATCAAAAGAAGGCTTTGAAAGTTTGTATGAAAAGATTCGTCAAACCATGAAGGAAGCTAAGAAAACAGACGTTATCGTTGGAATTGAGCCTACAGGCCACTATTGGATGAACTTGGCTTATTTCTTAGGTAACTATGGCATTCCACTCGTCATGGTAAATCCAATGCACGTCAAACGTTCGAAGGAACTGGACGATAATTTACAAACAAAGAACGACAAAAAAGATGCGTTGGTCATCGCACGCTTATTGAAGGATGGCCGTTTTAGTTATCCACGTTTGTTAAAAGAGGTAGAAGCTGAACTTCGTATCGGATCTACTCTCCGTTCAAAGTTAACGGAAGATTTAGCGAGTATTAAAAATCGAATCGTCCGTTGGCTTGATCGCTATTTTCCAGAGTTTACTCAAGTCTTTCCGTCTTTTGGAAAGATGGCGTTGGCGGCATTGGAAATGACTCCATTTCCACAGGATATTGAAGGGAAAACAGCTGAGGAGTTGGTTTTTCTATACCGTGAGGTAGAGGGTATGAGAACGCCACAGTTGCCGAAAGCAAAGCTTCTCATTGAAGCTTCGACTAACTCAATCGGCCTGAAAGAAGGAGAAAAGATGGCCCGACATGAAATCGCCACGCTCCTACGTCAGTATCGCTTATTAGAAACCGAAATTGCCTCTGTAAATAATCAATTAGCCGAAATGGCACAAACAACAATGGAATATGAGTTACTCAGTTCCGTTCCTGGTTTAGGAGATGCGACGATTGTTGATTTACTTTCTGAAGTAGGGAGCTTTTCACTTTATGAAAATCCACGCCAACTTATCAAACTAGCGGGATTAACACTACGTGAAAACTCGTCTGGTCAACATAAGGGACAAAAACATATCTCGAAAAGAGGGCGAAAGAAACTCAGATATATCCTCTTCAAAGTAATAGTTCCACTCATACGTCATAACGCGGCGTTTAAACAGCTTCATGAATACTACACAACACGCAAACAAAATCCCTTACGGGGTAAGCAATCAATGGTGGTCTTGTGCGGTAAATTACTGAAAGTATTACATGGCATATGTAAAAAGAAAGTCCATTTTAATGAGCAGTATATGATGAAGGATCTTTACTGCCTCTCAGAGGCAGCGTAAACATTTCGATGATCGATTTATGACAAGAAGGATGACACGGAGAAGCCAGCAACATAACTAAACTAAGACCATGAGTCCCCGGGGCAGCTTAGCAGGCCTCTGCCTTATGAATAGACCAAACGAAGGAATGTAAGCGCACTGACGCTAAGAGACATGGGAGGGTCCGTCATCATAAGTTTCGCAGAGATCCATTGTGCATCACATAATGGCAAAGAAAAGCTAATGATTTCCATTAGTTTTAGCGAAGCGTACTCTTAAGTTGGTAATAAAAACTATATATTCAAATCTATGTTTATTGAAACCGTCAAAAATATTTTTCCTCACATCACGAAGTGATGTAAACCGTTGATACATCAATGTTTATAGAGGGAGGTTAGTTCAATAAGAAAAAGTAGCATTTTTTATGCAGTCATCTTTTCATTGTTCTCCACTTCACTAAAAATCGACTGATAGATACGATGTTTCATCAGTACGATCAGGCCAATTATAGAGAAGAAATTCACCAGAGATAATGTGATAATTGTATATCGGAGTGGAAAAATATCTGCTACGATACCAAAGACTATTACCAATAGGATTTGCCCTGCACTTTGGATGAGTCCATAAAAGCTAGTCACCCTCCCCATAATTTCAATTGGAACATGAAATTGATAAAATGTGTTGTAGCCAGTGTTAGCAAAAGAATTAAAAAACCCCAGTAATACGAACCCTATTGTAATCATTATGAACGACGTACTGAAGGCATACAGTAAGTAACCGAGTGACATTAGAAGAAGTCCTCCACCAAAAAGAAAACGTATGGATAGTTTTTTTGAAAAAGACGCAACCGTTAATGCTCCTAAAATAGATCCGATGCCTGTAATACTAATGAGCAAACTATAATCCAGCTCTGATAGCCCAACGACTCGCTGAGTAAAGACAACTTCTTGCGTATCCATAGCAAATGTTGTGAACAGTGTTCCTAAATACAAAGCAAGTACTAGCATAAAAACGGGTGTTTTTTTTCCAAAAGCAATAACGGTTTTTGCGTCTTCTCTAATAGCTGAAAAAGACAATGGATTTTTAAATGATGTTTTTTCTTTCTGTTGATCAGGTAAAAATAAAAACAAAATTGCTGATATTAAAAAAGAGATTGCATTTAAATAGATTGCTAAATACACTGAACCAATGACAAAAAGCACCCCTGCAATCGCGGGTCCTACAATAAATGCACCAGAGCTTGTTAAGGAATAAAATGCATTAAATTGTTTGCGTTGTTCAGCTGGAACAAGTTCCGTAATATAGGTAAGCGATGCAGGTGCAAAAAATGCTTTCGCCATGCTCACAAACCACAACAATATGTATATCTCCCATACGGTAGGCATAAAAGGGACCAAAGCGATTAATAATGCCCGAATCAAGTCCGTCCATATCATTAACTTTTTGCGATTTGCACGATCAATAATGCTCCCAGCCCAAAATCTCGTGAAAATCGATGCAAGTGGTCCAACAATCCACAGAACAGCCACAGCTGCTGCGGATTCTGTCATTTGATACACTAATAAATTTATAGCGACCAAAAATACAAAATCCCCCAGTCCAGATATTCCAACAGCCCCTAGTAATAAAGTTGGGAAACGCCATCGTTTCCATTTTTCTTTACTTACCACTTAATCACCCCTTTACACAATCTATTCGATACGCCGAAGTTAATTACCTGTAAAATGGATCTCTTCTTCAACTAACGGGTGCTTTACTTCAATAAGGGGTAAAGCCTTTTTCTTATTCAACTAACGGGGCAGGATAGTTGAACAAGGGAAATGATAAAATGAATACTTAAGTGTACAAAGAAAGAGGGGATGATGATATGAATTACAACGATTTAATGAAATCAAAAGGTTACATTTATCTGAACAACTTGTCAGAACCTGAAGAAAATGCCCTATGTATATTAATCGATAGATGTAAAATCAGTAACAAAAGTGAGGATATAGATTTAGGTGAACGATTTACAGAAGCTTATTATCCTTTTGAAGTGGATGATGGATTACCAGCAATTCAACTTGAATTTAAGTCCTATGTATCTTATTCGGTAATAAATGAGTCATTTACAGTGGTGGATGAATATGAAGTTTTTCAAGGTGAAATATTTAAGGTTTACACCAAATCAAGATACTTAGATTTCATTAAAGCTGGAACCATAGCAGAAGATATATTTCCCGAAGACAAATTTGTACATTATCAGGTTCCTTGCTTGAATCATATAATCGATATTATTTCGTATGAAGAACCAAAAATAACTAAAAAAAAGAGAGGGTAATCTTCAACTAAAGGGTGCTTTAGTTGAATAAAAGGAATACTTCCCAATTGTGATGCTATGTCAACTGGTTGTGTATGGACTATACATGCCAGTTGAGTAATCGAATCGATGGATGGCGGACGAATCAGCCAATGATAAGCTTTCTTTAAAAGTGAAACGTTCGGTAAATATACTTTATTGTTGATCTATAGAAGGGAAGGTGAGTTAAAACATGAAATATCAATTGCATTTCACCATTCCAGCATTCCCTAATCCTAATCTGATGCCTGAAGATTATGAGTACTGGGTTCCGTTAATGAAATACTTCATTGAGAAATCGGATACCATCGAGATCCATTGTTGGAATGAAGAAAAAGAAGTGATTAAGGAAACGAAAGCCTTAGTTCAAGACGATCCTGAGTTGCCAGAAGATATGAAATTAACCATTTTCCGAGGAATCCTGACGTACGATATTTCACATCGTCTTCTTTATGATCACATAGCTGAAACGGAGAATATCAAATGGTTCTCTATTTTCTTAAGCAAAGGTGATACTACGATGTTTCATTCTGAACATTGGGGAACGGAATTTTTTGCCCCTAATCTTAGTGAAGAAGAAATAGCGTATATTACATCCGTTATGCCAAAGGATACAAATTTCAACCAATACGAGTAGATAAACAGCTTTTTTTCCTTCAGCTCTCAGGGGGTTCGGTTTCAAAAGTATTATATGAGGTGCAAACTCGAATAAAATCCAGATAGGTAGCGTTTTAGGTAGAAAAATGAGAGTGAAATATCCACGAAAAATGATCCAATCAAGTTAAGTTGCAACTTACGGATGCTTTATTTCAATAAGGAAAGTAAATTTATGTTCAGAAACCTTTTTTTGTTAAACCAAGTCAATTGAAGGGTTTTAAATAAGAAGGGGTTTTTGGGAATAATGTATAATAAGTTAATATATGTTAGTTGTTGAACAAAAGGAAAGATCTTTTAAAGTGTATTTCACTTCATGTCGGTTGTTATTTAACCAGTATGAGGAGGAAATATAATTTTTTGGGCGTTCGATATTGACTTATTTGCTAAAAATGGAGGCGATTGTATGTCTAAGAAAATAATATTAATTATTACTTTACTATCAATTTTGCTTATGGCTTGTTCAAATATGACAAGTTTTGAAGGGGAAAGTAGTAATTGGGATGTGAATTATGAAGTGAAAATTTCTGATGAAAATGACAAATCCACATTCATTACAATAGAATATGTCGGTGGTGGCCCCATTCCACAAACAATTGACTATATCATTGAAGATGGTTCAGGGAAAGTAGATGGGAACTCAGGGCTTGATAAGGGTGTATTAGAAATTAAAGGATATTCTTGTAAAGGTTGTTCTGTTCAAGAAACTAAAGATATAAACGCAACCATTAAATGGAATGGGATGTCGGAAACTATTGAGTTGAAATAATTATTACTTCGCCAACAAGAATAATGCAATTTCAAATAAAAAAGACAAAAAAGGTTTGAGTAAATTTTGTCTTTTAATCTAATTTTTCTTGTTAGAGATTGTTTAGTAAGTACAGAGTCCAAGTGGAACTTGTGCATCTCTTTAAAGTTACCGTTGAATTTGTCTCAAAGGTATAACTTCCTGTTAAAGAAATGGCTGCCCATGTTGCTGGTGTCGTGTAGTCATAAGAATTACCAGTAGGATATTTAGTGGCTGTTTGCGCACCATTAGGCCAACTGCTAGCACCATAACGTACCATTCTGCTTGATAAACTAACGGTTGAATCAAGTATTGTCCAGCCTCCGGTTACACGTGTTAAATCCGCAAATCACACTCCATCCGCATTTGTGGGAGTTGTGTAATAAATTCTACTATATGCCCGTACTGATAGGGATGAATCCTCGGTTTCCGCGAATTTATCATTTGTAGCTAAAATACTCACGTCATTAAAAACAGTTACGGCAACTACTTGTTCTATAACCCCATTATTAACCTTTTCCGAAAACACTTGTGCTGTGCCGTACTAGAAATACGAAGTACCGAATCAACACACATTTGAAAATTACAAACAAAATATGCAAGAAAATCCTGAGCCAATTGAAGTAAATGTGGGAAGTTATACATACCGAGTTATTTATGATTTATATCAATTAAATTTAAAAAAGTGGATAGAAGATTTAAGTCGTACCCATCGTGGTATCACCACATTTGTAAAGTATTAAACGCAATATTGTTATTCAACTAATGGGTGCTTTACTTCGATTAGGATCAATTATTTGGTCTGTTAATCGTTTAGCTGCTCCAATTGTATGGATTTCGCCACAAAGTCTAGGAATATCCGGATTTACTGCATCTTCTGCACCAAATGGAAATTCTCGTTTTAATCCCTACACCCTCTATATTAAATGTCTATTATTTAGTCCTGTGGGCAAACTAATCAAAAAAGGGTTGGTAATATGCAATTAAATTTGATTTGGAATGCAGTTCTCATTGTTGTAGTGGGAATGCTCTTATTAAGACTAGCTGGAAGAAATTCCATTTCTCAAATGACCGTCTCCGAACTTGTTATAATGATTACGATTGGACCTTTACTTAGTCGTCCTATCGAGAACCAAGGACTTTGGAACACATTTGGTGTTGCTTCTGTTCTCATACTTACAGTGTTTGTAATCCAGTATCTTAAAATAAAGTTTGAAGGGGTAGAAAAACTTCTTACAGGAAAATCAATATTAGTAATTGAAAATGGGACCATAAATGAAGAAAACATGAAAAAAATGAGACTTACTACTGAAAATCTTGAAATGCGATTACGCCAAGTTGGAATCTACACTATAGGTGATCTAGAGTGGGGAACAATAGAGGTTAATGGAGAACTTGGTTATAAGTTGAACGCTAATAAACAACCAGCCACCAAGCAGGACATTCAGGATTTAATACTATTAATTGAATCCAAGTTTTCCGATACATCCTTTTCTTATCAAAAGGATTGATTTAATCAATCAGTCGCATACCAATGTGAATGATCCGATCAGCCCGGAGTTGCCGAAAGACTAGAATAATTTTTCTCAACTGTACAGCACATAATAGAAAATCACAAAACACTCCTTCCGCCTGAAAAGGTAGAAGGAGTGTTTTTATTATTGGGTTTGGATGAATGATTTTGTTGAAAATATACTAAGTTTTGTTAACTTATAGTAAATTTCGTTAAGAATTATCCGAAATATGGAAAATAAAAGCATCAATATGATAAATATTAGATTGTGTGAGAATTGTGTGAGTGATTGCACGACCAAAAGAAAGGGGTTTACAAGTGAGAAAAAAGAGTAGTGTTCTAATGAGAAAGAGCATAGCTTTGTTAATGCCGTTAGCTTTGATGATGCAAACGTTTCCTGCCTATGCTGCAGGGGATGAGAGTGCACCGGACAGTGAAAGGGCAGAGTATTTAGATCTGAAGTTATTTACGGGGGAGTTGCATTCGCATACTTCCATTAGTGATGGTGTGTTGTTCCCGGAGGATGCTGTTAATCATGTGGCGGAAAATACGAATCTTGATTTTTACAGTACGTCGGAACATGATGTGACGTTTGATATAACTACTGGTAATGACTATCTGGAAAGCTACACAGATTCTTACTCGGATGAATACAAGTTTTCTCGATCAGAGCTTGATAGATTGAATTCTGACAGTCTTGTAACAATACCTGGTGTTGAAGTAACTTGGTATGACAATGCTGGGCATATCAATTTGTTCAATACAGAATGGTTTCCTAGAACATATGGAAAAGGGGCAACTGGACAATTTGGAATGGGCGAATTAATGTATGATCTTCCAACATTTTATGGTCGTCTTGCAGAAGAAGAAGGTGCAATTGCACAATTCAATCATCCCGATCCAAATAGTAAAGGCAATTTCAATGGCTTTGGTCATTTAAATAAAGACATAGATGATAACGTTACGTTGTTTGAATATAAAGTTTCACGTTATTTTGACACATTCGTCCAAGCTTTAGATAATGGGTGGCACCTTTCTCCTTCCTATGGAGGGGATGAACACAGTGCCAATTGGGGAAGCGGAAATCCTGCTTTAACAGGTGTTTGGACAGATGAATTAACCAGAGAAAGTATTTACGATGCAATGGCGAACCGCCGTACGTATGTTACTTTCGATGAAAATTTTGAATTAGGTTACTCAGCTAATGGAAATATAATGGGTTCTATACTCTCTGGGGACACAAAAGAACTTAATCTTAATGTTTTATTGAAAGATCCAGACACAGAGGATCTTATTGACAATGTCACTATCTATACAAACAACGGTGAGATTGTAAAAGAATATAAGGATATTAATAACAATGAGTTTGTATTAGATGAGTCGATACCATCCAGTGATGGGGAATATTTCTTCGTTCGAACTTTCCAGAAAGATGGAGATGAAATACTTAGTGCACCGATCTGGGTTGGTGAAGTAACGAAAGGAACTGACTACGCTCCTGACATCGTCATAAACGGGGAATTGCCTTCTACTGTTCAGTTAGGTGATACAGTGGAAATTCCTGATGCAACATCAATTGATGATAGTGGTGAAACTCCTAATGTGAAAGCAGAAGTTTTCGATTCTAAAGGCATGGCGGAAATAGTGGATAATCATTTCGTGGTAGAGGAATACGGCGAATACTTTGTTAGATACTATACGACGGATTCAGCAGGAAATTCACGGGTTAACACAGTCAGAATATTGGTTGATGATACTAGTCTAGATGGAGACAAAATTTTAAATGAATTTACGCCAACTGTAAATGTTGGGGCAACGGAAGAAGAAGTAGGCATAACACTGGTTACGGACAGTGTTCTGAAGGAAGCCCATGTTCAGTATATGCCTACTTCCGAAAAAGATTGGAGCAATGCAAGTGTCATGGAAACAAAGGTTTCTTATTTTGAATCTGCATATGGGGAAAATATAGACAATAGTAGTTATAGAGTACTAGCTTCACATGAGGCAGATTTAGCGGGTTTAAAAAGAGGGACAACTTATCAATACCGATATGGCCTGACTCCGGAAGGTCCATGGGGACAAGCGTATTCATTTGAAACAGCTCCTGAATCAGAGGATACAACGATTTACCTTATGGGGGATCTCCAAGTTCCGGACCGAAATCCAGAAAGCTTTAAGCTTTATACTGACATGCTGGATGTATTGAAACAAAACAATGCAAACGGCAAGCTAATGATCCAAGTTGGTGACTTGGTGAATTCAGCTGGTATGACTGATGCTTGGACGGATGTAATGAAGTATATCTACAAAGACCTGAATTTGTTATCAGCAAACATGATTGGGAATCATGAAGTCATACAAGATGTTGATGCAAGCTCATACACGAATTTCTTCAACTTACCTGAAAATGGCAAAGGAACGAAAAAAGAAGGGAATTATTCGTTTGACTATGGAGACGCACACATCGCTGTATTAAACTCGATGGACTTCACGGATAAGCAATTAGAGTGGCTTGAGCAAGACATGAGAGCAACCAATAAGAAATGGAAAATTGTGATGGGGCATTTCCCGTATTATGGTGGTTCACATAGCGATGATGCTGGGATGAGTACAGGTAGAGCACAAATATCTAAGAAACTTCAACAATTGGGAGTAAGCCTTTATATTGGCGGGCATGACCATGTATATAAACGTACAACCATTAGAGACGGTGTCATGAATAATAACCAAGACGCGATGAACTTAGGGACTACGTTTATTACAATGGGTTCATCTGGTCCTAAATTTTATGACAATGAAGTCTATGATTGGGATAACGTAGTTTACGATGAAAATGTTCAGACTGGCGTGATTCTGGAAGCTAATGAAGATTCCTTAACGATTAAAGCCTACAATAATGCCGGAACTGTTATTGATGAATTTACATTGACTCCGCCGGAAAGCCATATGGAATTATCAAGTGTAGATGTGGAGGATGGAGAGTTTAATGGAGTTGGTTTATTAAACTATCCGAATTCAAGTGATCAAGTTACTGTGATTGGTGCTACCTATGATGCAACAGGTACAAAGCTTATCGATGCACAGATTAAAGAGGTAGCATTAGAGGGACTTGGTCGTGAACAAATCATCAATTTCGACAAACCACTTATTTATAATGATCAAAATACGGTGAAACTTTTTGTTTGGGACAATTTGACGAATCAAAATCCTATTTTCCCTTCTAGAATTGTAAGAGAAGCGATGGATGGAGAAGGTACTGCAGAAAATCCATATAAAGTTGATACAGTTCAAGACTTGGAGAAAATCCAATATTATCCGGATAAACATTATATCCTAACAAAAGATATCATTGGAAACCAGGATGTAATTACTGCAATTGGATCCGATGCCACCCCATTCAGTGGAGTTTTTGATGGAAATGGACATTTTATAACAGGTGTTGATATTTCAACAAATGGTGCTGGATTATTCCGGATTAATAACGGCACGATCAAAAATATCGCTGTTTTGGATGTGAACATTGCTACAGGAACGAATGATGTAGGAATTCTGGTAGATGTAAATAATGGGACGATTGAAAACTCCTACACGACAGGAGCTATCAAGGGACAGTCGACTGTCGGCGGCCTGGTTGGCTATTCAAATGGAATAATTAGAAACAGTTATTCAACCGCCAATGTAAAAGCAAATGAAAAACAAGCGGGTGGTTTGGTTGGGATTACGAACCGTGGAAGTATTACAGAAAATGTATATGCAACTGGTACTGTAACAGCAGGAGCAAGCAATGCGGGTGGAATCAGTGGTTACGCCTATGGTGATACAGTGATACAGAACAGTGCTGCATTGAATACTTCAGTAATTACGACTACCGCAGCTAATAGAATTGTAGGAAGAGTGTTGGCTGGCGAAAAGGCGGAATTAGAAAATAACATCGCAAAAGAGAAGATGATTGTCAGCAAAGAGGCAATCACTCAGGAAGATCCAAATAATGAAAAAGGTCTTGGTAAGAGTGAAGATGCCCTTAAAGACCAAGCAACGTTTGAAGATCTTGACTGGGATTTTAATCACGTATGGACGTGGGATGAAAACGCAGATCGACCTATATTAATAGGGAATAAAGAACTTACGGAAAACAGTGGGGCAGGAAAACCATCATTGGATCAGGATGAAAATGGATTCTACATGATCAGAACGGTGGAAGACCTTAAGCAAATCGATGATCATTTAAATGAAAAGTATACTTTGGAAAATGATATTGATTTAACAGGAGAAGTATTAACACCATTTGCTGTTGATGCACCATTTATGGGAACACTTGATGGTAACGGGAAAAAGCTGATTAACTTCAAATCAACTTCAGGTGCTCTTATTCATTTAAATGGTGGAACTATCCATAACATCGCGATGGTGAATGTAGATGTAACCGGAGAAACTGGCGCATCTCAAACTGGTGTACTAGTGAATCTTAACAATGGGACGATCGAAAATAGTTATTCGACAGGTAAAGTAACTGGGGCCAATACAGTAGGTGGATTAGTTGGGTACTCAAATGCTGTAATACGAAATAGTTACTCCAACGCAGATGTATCGGCAACTGGGAGTCAAGCTGGTGGACTGGTAGGTATCACAAATTCTGGAAGTTTGACAGAGAATGTGTATGCTACTGGTAAAGTGAGTGCCACTAAGAGTAATGCAGGTGGTATTTCCGGATATGGTTACAACAATACAGCTGTGAAAAATACGATTGCATTAAATGGAACTGTAACATCTCCATATGCGAATAGAGTCGTCGGTCGTATATTAAGCGGACATACTGCAATTTTGGAAAATAACTTTGCCTATAATGGATCGATCGTTAATGTGGAAAAAACAAAAGAAAATGCTGGATCCAGTGTGTCAGGATTAAGTAAAACAAAAGAAGAAATCGAAACGATTGAGACGTACAGTGAGTTATTAGGTTGGGATTTTGAAACGGTTTGGAAATGGGATGAAACATTAAAACGTCCTGTATTAAGATAATCAATTGTTCTGTTCAGCGGGAAGTAATCTTCTCGCTGATAACTTTCTAAGTACGAATGAAGTTAGATGGAGGTTAAGGATGAAAAAATTAATATGTATGTTCATCGCAACAGTTGTAATAAGCCTATGTATCCCATTATTAACACTTGCTGCAACAACCAATAATGAAGATGGCACATTTACAACTAGTGGACATGATGCCAAATATGCCAATAAAGTAATGACGATTACAGTTTTCAAAGGAAATGTTCTTACATCCGAAAATTTGATGTATATCGACGAATTCACAGCTGACGAATCAGGAAAGTATTCGAATACGTATAAAACGAAAGAAGCATTGACCAACAATGTATCCTTTACCGTTCAAGTAACTACAGAAAGCAATCTTGTCGAGAAAGAAGTCATTAAGCTTAACGGGTCAACGCCAAATCCAGAACCAAACCCAACACCAACTCCAGAGCCAACGCCTGAACCAATCACTTTTGCTGATATCTCAGAACATTGGGCAAAAGAGGATATTGAATTATTAGCAACAAAAGGCATTATTAATGGACTGAAAAATGGATTATTTGCACCCGAAAAAGATATTACACGTGCAGAATTCACAGCCCTACTTGCGCGTGCTCTCGACTTGCCAAAAGCAAAGGAGCAAGAAAACTTTACAGATGTCCGACCAACGGATTGGTATGTTTCGGAACTACAATCAGCTGTTGAAGCAGGATTAATCAATGGTTACGAAGACAATACATTTAAACCAAGTATGTACATCACACGTGAACAAATGGCTGCATTGATGGGTCGTGCATACAAAATCATAGAGAAACAAGCACCAACAGTGGATGTGGATCAAGTATTGGCAAAATATATCGATCGTAAATCTATCAGTGCATGGTCCAGAGGAGACGTAGCATTAGCTATACAACTTGGCGTAATTCAAGGAAACAAGGCAAATGAATTGCAACCAAAAGAATCTGCAACAAGGGCAGAGACAGCAGTCATGCTAAAAAGGTTACTGGTAGAAATTAAACTGCTGGAAGAATAGATTTGCATAAAGCGATATTCATCAAATAAAATGACAAATTATCAAAAAGGGTATGTTCAAAGTGATTTCTGAACATACCCTTTTTTGCCTCCTAGCACTAAAACGCTGAACCGTAGCATAAATAAATGAGGTTTTCTCATTTACTTATGCTTTTTGCTTAGTTATTAGAGGGTTTGATGTTTTAATTCTGTACTATTATGCCGCTTTCTAGCCCTGATACGTTCTGCAGTATTCGGGAAATCCGCCAAGCTGAATGGCTATTTGACATACGTTGAGAAAAAAGGTTTGTCTAAGTTTTCATATTACTTAGAAACTGTAGCATTAAAACTAAGTTTACAATGACACAAGGTAGGTTTTTTTTCATACTATATTGTTGGGGTGAATAAATGCCAAGAGTAAAATACAAAAGTTCAGACATTGACTTAATGGCAAGGATGATGAGGGCAGAAGCCGAAGGTGAAGGACAGCAAGGAATGTTATATGTTGGAAATGTAATTGTTAATCGTCTTAAAGCCGATTGTTTAGACTTTAGAGATTTAAGAACAATTTCAGATGTAATTTTTCAAGTACAAGGAGGAAATTATTCTTTTGAAGCGGTTCAAAAAGGTAATTTATTTTATGAAAGAGCGAGATCTGTTGAAAAAAGATTAGCAAAAAAGAATTTAGATTATTGGAGAGACCATCCAGGGAAATATGCTCTATGGTATTTTAATCCATATGCACCATGCCCTCCAACATGGTACGGTCAACCTTATGCTGGTCAATTTAAAAATCATTGTTATTATGAACCAGCAGCTGGAACATGTGATAGTGTTTATAGTGGTTAGGTTGTCTAAGAGCTATTATTAATTCTGGAGGTTTTTGTGATTTTGCCTTTTGGTGCTACAACATTTTTAGTTATAGGTACTGGTTACCAACTATATTCATTCAATGCACTCCTATAGGTAATGTAACAGTTGTCGGTTGAAAAAAGCTGAAACCCAAACCTCAGCCTGTTTTTTTCCAAACGTTATTTTGTATTTTTTATCTCACTAATAAAAAAGGGAACCTCCTGGTTAGCAGGGTTCCCTTTTTTTACATATCAAACATTTAGTAATAGTAATTTATCCAAGGATGCAAGATTGTGAAGTATTGTACTTAAACTAAAATGTGCTTTCGTATTATAAGGTCAACAAGTTTTTAAAGGTTGACCTTATTTTTATATGATTTAATATTTCAGTAAATAGTTGTTACAATGAAATTATTAATAAGGAAGGAAGTGCAAAACTATGGATTTCAAAACAGTTATGCAGGAGCTTGAAGCCCTCGGTAAGGAACGAACGAAAAAAATATACTTATCTAATGGTGCGCACGAGCCTCTTTTTGGCGTAGCTACAGGCGCTATGAAACCAATTGCAAAGAAGATAAGAATAAATCAACATTTAGCTGACGAGCTTTATTCCACAGGTAACTACGATGCAATGTACTTTGCAGGCATTATTTCAGATCCAAAAGCCATGACTGAGTCGGATTTTGATCGGTGGATGGATGCAGCATATTTTTATATGCTGTCCGATTATGTGGTTGCAGTAACTTTATCAGAGTCTGATATTGCACAAGACGTTGCTGATAAATGGATTGCAAGCGGTCAAGAGCTGAGAATGTCAGCGGGCTGGAGTTGCTACTGCTGGCTTTTAGGTAATCGCATAGACAATGAATTTTCCGAAAGCAAGATTTCCAATATGCTTGATCTTGTAAAAAATAAGATTCACGATTCCCCAGAACGAACTAAATCAGCTATGAATAATTTTCTATACACTGTAGGGACTTCATATTTGCCTCACCATGAAAAGGCAGTCGAGACCGCAAAGGCAGTAGGTACGGTAGAAGTCAAACGGGACAAGAAAAAAAGCAGTATCCTAAACGCTTACGAAAGTATTCAAAAAGAAATTGATAAAGGGAGGCTGGGTTTTAAACGAAAACATGTAAGATGTTAAAAATTAGCTTCGTATCGGTGTGTAGATCGAAGAAGGTTTGACGTTCTTTAATGTTGAAGTTAGTGAACTCCCATGAAAAATAAAAAACGCTCAAAATCAATAATAGTGCATAAAAAGAGGACTCAGAAAAAAGTTTTTTTAAAAAAGGATGAGCCTTAATTCTTCTTTAACTAACAGGGCAGCTTTCCTGTTTGAAGGATGTTCGAGGTCTTGAACGAAAAAGAGCCCTCTTGTATGATAATGAGTGTCAACTGTCATTGACTCATTATCAAACAAGGAGGACTCCTATACGGCTCTTTCTTCTTGTTCAACTAATTGGGCAGGTTAGTTGAAGAAGAAGAAAGGAAAATAGAGGTTTATGATACGTTCCCAGACGTTATTCCTCTTAGTAAGTTTAAAAATGGTTAACATAAAAAAACCTTCCCAAAGGAAGGTAACAATAAGCTTTTGAATAATTTTTATTCAATCTCAAGTCCGAATTATTTTTAATTTTCTTTAGAAAGTTCGCTATATCTTTTGAAATTTTCTAGAATCGCCTGCCAGCCTGCTTTTTGCTGCTCAATGGAATGAGTGGCTTCTCCTTCAAAAACTTCAATTATCTTAGTGTCGTTTTCATGACTAACAAACGTGATCGTAACTTTCCTACCATCTCCAAGAGTGTAAGAAATAAATTCATTTATTCTAATTTCATCATAAACTCCACCAAAATCAAATCCAAAGCTTCCATCCTTTGCTTCCATTCTTGTATGGAATCTTCCGCCAACCCTTACATCATTTTCGGCAATTGGTGCGTGCCAGTCTTCAGAAGCAAACGTCCATTTCGTTATATGCTGTGGTTCTGTCCAAAATTCCCACACTTTTTCAACGGGTGCATGAACTATTGTTTCTACCGTTATGGTTACTTTATCGCCTGTGTCCATTATAATTCCCCTCTCATCATTAATGGCTAATTATACCACATGATTTTTAGGTTAGAATAGTTGGAAAGCATCGGAAACCCAAAATAATTAACCGGAAATTTGCGCTTAGATAAGACCTACGGAAGCTTATGAACGGATTAAGACTTTCTAAACCGATTGAAATTAGATGATTTTTGCTCAAAAAAGTTGAAACGAATATAATGTCACATTCTTATTGAACTAACGGGGCAGTTTAGTTGAACAAAGTTATAAGGTTCGTTTTGTTAAAATGTGGTAAAATGAAGCGACGGATTTTGAGGGTCGAAATCAATAGAATGATAGAAATGGAGAATTTGATGTCAGAAGGAAGAGTGGAAAAAACAGTTTTTACAATTTTAGGATTCGCAATAGCGATTGTTATCTTTATTTTTAGTGGCTCTGTATTCTGGGGAGTTCTAATTTCTGCAGAGATAGTAATCTTAGTAAACTTTATTTCTTCTGAAAAAACTAAATCAAGTTTGATTGAACTTTTATTATATTCATTATTGGCTATAGGATCGGCATTTATTTTACAAGCTATGTATAAAAATTAAATTAGAGCTAGTGGTTATTCCTCAACTTACGGGTGCTCTACTTCAATAAGGAGTGAAGCCTTTTTTCTTATTGAACTAACGGGGCAGGTTAGTTGTACAAGAGTAATATAGATTAAGGGGGGAACAAAAATTGACCAGAGTAACAGAAACTGATTTTTTTATATTGAATTGTTTAAGCGAAGGGGTTTACGCTGCTATTGCAAAACCTGGTCACGGGGCTTGGAGTAATGCCGGTTTTGTTGATTTAGGGGAAGAATTGTTAGTCTTCGATTCTTTTTCAACTCCATCAGCTGGAATTGAGTTAAGAAGACATGCTGAAAATATTACAGGAAAAAGAGCAAAGTATCTAATTAACAGTCATTATCATGGAGACCACGTTTTTGGTAATCAAGCATTTGAAGACACTACGATTATTTCTACTTCACTTACAAAGAAGTGGTTCATTGAGAAAAATGTGATTGGTGATTTAGAAAGAGAAATAGAAGAGACGGAAAAATATCTAAATAACCTCAAAATCCAAATAGAGAATAATCAAGAACAAGTAATAAGAGACAGTCTGATCAATCAGTTTAATGAAATGTCAAAGGTACTAGTTGACTTACCTCGATTGAAATTAGTTTTACCTACAGTTATTTTTGAAGAAAAGCTCATTATTGAAGGTTCGAAGAGAAAGGTCGAATTGCATTGTTTAGGTGGGGGTCATACCCTAAGCGATACGTTCATGTATTTGCCAGAAGAGAAGATTGCATTTATGGGAGATTTAGTTACCGAAAATCTACACTTACCTATTTATAACCCTGATGAATACAAATCAATTCTAAGGCAAGTGAAGGAAATGGATATCATAACTTTCGTTCCTGGTCATGGAAATGTAGGAAATAGAGAACAGTTGAATTCATTAGAACGTTATATTTCAGTTTTAATTAACAGCTCATTACAAGCATTGGAAAACAATCATTCAATTGATTCATTTCTATTAGAGTTTACTACACCAAAAGAATACACCGAGTGGAGAGGCGTAAATGGTATTAAGGACAACCTTACAAAAATATATAATTTTTATTCATTAGCTAATTCAACTAAAGTCTAACTCTATTGGGACGTTGATCCAAGAAGGGGGTTACACTACTGGCTTATTCAACTAACGGGTGCTTTACTTCATAAAGGAGTGAAACCATTTTTTATTGAACTTACGGGGGTAAAAAAACTGCACCTTCAATCGTTAGACACAACTAACAATTGGAGGTGCAGTTCATTATAGTGGTTTTCTTTGAAGAAATGGTAGATTTATCAGATTTTGAGAGTGGAAATGATGTTGTGGAAAGTTGATAAAAAATCCACGCTGTAGATCAAAAGAGTTATATCCTGTTCTTTGGAAACGCCATACATCCTATGAGGGAGGGGCGTTCTTTCAAATCTTGATAAAACAATCAATGCATTCCTTTCCATTCCCCTTGATTTTTGGATGCTTTTTCTTTTTTCTCCTTTTCTTTTTTCGCTCGATTAGCATTTGCACTGCCAAATTCTTTGGAGAATTCTGAATCTGTTTTGCTGGAGTCAAACCCTTGTTTATTCTTTTGTTCAGCGTAATTTTTCTTAGTCCGTTTCGCCATAGATATCACTCCTTTTGTTCTTTAGTATGAGAAATGAAAGTAGAAATATACGTCCTAGCATTTTGCAGGTATTTATCAATCTCCATAAACAATTCCTAACAAGTTAATCAATAATATTTTTAAATCCCTATATGGTTAAGATAATATTTCTTTCATCTACCGTGAAAAAATGAACAATAGACACAAGATTAAGAATGCCCACTGTTATTTATATGTCCGCCTAGGCTAGAACGGCGAATGGCTGTACCTGCTAATTGAAGTAATTCAATACATTTACCCAACTGGAAGAGTATCTGATGTAAATGATTTAATATTCAACACATTTGGGTCTTTTTTAGGGGCATGGATAGGAAATATAGGTAGCAGTGTTAATAGAATTTTAACGCTTCATAATTCAAAAATAACCGATAACTAAAAGATGGGTTATTGTTGAACTAACGGAGTGCTTTACTTCAATAAAGATGCAAAGCATTTTTATTATTCAACTAACGCAGCAGTTTAGTTGAAGATGAGAATGGGAGTTTTTATGTCGCATTTGACACATAAGGTGCAAGAAAAAAAGCCGACGTGATAGCCGGCTGCTAAACAATTAATGATGATTCATGAAATATAAAAACCAAACCGCATGATTTTGTTCATCTGCAGAAGCTTGCGTGAAAGCATCTTTAATAACAGGATTATTAGTACTTCGCGCTATATCGTGATAGAAGTCTACAGTCTCCTGTTCATCTATGAATGCAGCAAGTATCCCACTTTTATAATCTGCAGGACATTGTTTTGTGATTTGTGGAGTAGGTTGTTTTCCCGTCAAAGAAATATAAAGATGCCAAAAGGTTTCATAGTGTCTGATTTCATCATTTCTGATTTCAAGAATACGATTTTTTATTTCGGCGTTCTGAGCCTGGTTCGCTAATAATTCATAGCAGGCAATTGCTGTATATTCACCATTAATTGCTTTCAAAATGTCGTTTAATACTTCCATGTTTGCAGAAGGCTGCACAGAATATTGATTCAATTTGCTTTCACTCCTTTTTATCAATATATGGGTACACCATGTTTTGTGGACCTTGTCTTATGGGAGTGAAGGTCTTAGTACGCAGTTCGACCATAATGTGTAATAAAAGATAAGGTGGTGCTTATTCAACTAACAGGGCAGGTAGTTTAACTAGAAAACTGAAATGTAACTAAAGTTCAGTGGGAAACCTTATCACGAACAGTGAAATGAACTCGCTGGGCAGATAAAGAAGGAACAACAATCGATGGTGAATAAAAAGGAGGAGAGAATTAGAAAGATTTAATTAAAGGCTCTGTTATCGTTTATTGTTGATATTTACAAAGGAAAACCGCCCATGACATGAGCGGTTAAAAAAATATCGTTATCCGTTAGCTGAAGTGAACTATTAGCCAATAAATTGCATCAATAGCTGGTTAAACTTCTCACGTTCTTCCCAAAAAGGACCATGACCGCTGTATTGAAATGGAACAAGCAGTGAATTTTTTATTAGCGTATTTGTTTCCTGAGCTTTATCAAACGGAACAATTTTATCATGTATTCCGTGAATAATCAGTGTAGGTACTAGTATTTTGTCAAGATCATAGTACACGTTCTCATCTCTTAGTGTCTTCATGACTGCTACAGTCGACCAACCAGCTGCCTGTAATCCTAGCTGAAAAAACCAGTCCGATAATGGGGTGGTAAGATACTGGAAGAAGAAGAGATCATTTAATCCCTGCAACATTTTAGGTCGATCATTAAGTGATCCTGAAATGAACATATTTGCAACTTCTTCTTGAACACTATACGGAGATTGCGCGTCTATAAGGACAAGTTTGGATACTCCATAACCTTGGTGTCGAGCCATATATCGAATCGAGATTGCCCCTCCTGTAGAGTGTCCTGCTAGTGTGAAGTCTTTTAACTGCAACGCGACTACTACTGCATGGATATCATCTGCCAATCTGTCAAAGTTGTAGCCATGGAATGGTTTATCCGAATTACCGAACCCCCTCCAGTCGATGCCTATACATCGATATCCCATTGCTGGAAGAACATCAAACTGATATTCATACTGCTTATGGTTTAATGGCCAACCATGTATAAATAGTATTGTTTTATTTCCCTCCGGGTTTACATCCTCAACATATATCCTTACACCAGGTTCTACATTAACAAAGTATCCCATGTTGTTCCCTCCGTTTAATTAAAGTGGCATCAACAATAAGATACTCATCTAGGGAAACATAGGTGAATTGCTTGGGTTGTTTAAGCACTCTTTCTACTTCAACTAACGGGCAGGTTAGTTGAACAATAAAATTGGGGAAAAAAATAAATACAAGAACAGATCAGGGTTAATTATGTCTGAATACATTATTGATTTAGTTAACGATACAGATAAAGAAGAAGCTTTTAGACCGGAAGTAGACAGGGGTTATGGGATAATGGCGGATAAAATGGTGGAATTAGCTTCTCGGCAGAAGGGATTCTTAGGTCTCGAAAGTGCACAGGACGAAGGATTAGGAATTACAGTTCCGTATTGGGTTTCTTTACAATCCAAAAAGATTGGATGGGAAATTCAGCACATAAAGTAACACAAAATAAAGGGAAACCAGAGTGGTATAAAAACTTTTTTCTCAAAGTTTGTAAAGTAGTGAGACATAACTTTTTTGAAATGTGACAATTGTTATTGTGTTTTTTATTCACAATATGGCTCAGGGAACAATGCGATTACGATTAGAACATGTATCGATCAATTGGAATCGAACTTTCGTTATGATGGACGATATGTTGGTAATTATGAATCAAATAACCTGGTTGCGACATCGAAAGTTTCGCCAAATGTTTAAAAGATGGTCTTGCAACTACATTTGTCAGATAGGCTGATTGATTTGCCCCTGGCATTCTGGTTTGATTCAGAGCATGAATCATTTGTTCAGCTGTCATTATTCCTAACCCATGACCAAAATACGTACCATCTCCTAAAACAACGGCATTCTCCCCTCTCCAGTGAGGGGTTCTCGGGTCGAAGTCCGGATTTTCAAAATATACGACATCTCCAGGCAAAAAATGGCTTGTATAATACGGTTTTATTTGGAGTTCAGAATCATTTTGCCAGCTGTATAAATAGATGTTTTGAAATAATTGATTAAATAAGGATTCTCCCATAGTGTTTAGGACCGCATGGTAATAGATAATGACCATTGCCGTAGCACACTCAAAAGCATATTGTGAACTGTTCATGTAGAAATCTTGAATCGCGTCTGATGGTTTTACTCCATGCCGCAGCAGGAATCCGCCGGTACTCGTCAAATGCCAGTATTGAGGATTACCACGGGAATTTTCAAGTATTTCAAACCGCACATTGCTTTGATTCATGGCCCTTGCACTTAATATGATATTTTTTCGTAACTTTAGCTCAAACGATAATTCACCTATGAATTGGTACGAGTAAACGACTGTATCTTCAATCATCCGTTGAATGATCATACTTTCAATACTACCAGACGACCACATGTCACTTTGTTGAAAGGGCATCCCCGATAGTTGAATCATAATATACCTCTCTCCAAGTTCGAGTATTAATTTACATTCTTACATAGCATATTCAAGAATCGTTTTAATGTGTAGTTATCACAAACAAAACAATAATAGGTGGAAGTTCGCCTATTAATAGGACTCGTATTTATAATTCTTTAGAAGAAGCAGAAGAATGGTGGAGTTCATATTCGAACTGGTGGAACAACTAAATTGATTTACTGCTTATTCACCTGACGGGTGCTTTAGTTAAACAATACCATCATTTCGATGGTCTATTTTTACGTCCAAAACATCAAGTAGATTTCGGCAATCTATTGTGAAATGTTACACTTAAACTAACGCGGCAGGTTAGTTGAATGAAAATTATTGAAAAGAAGAATAAATATGAGAAATCCTCTTTGACATAAAACCAAAAGGTGTTATATCATCTAATGTATAACCAAAAGGTTTTATTTAATAATAAAGGAGAATATAATTTTGGAAACAATACAAGATATTAAGCAGATTGTTACTTTGGTAGCACCTATACAAAAAGTGTGGGAAACGGTTTCTACTTCGGAGGGAATTGCAATTTGGTTTATGCAAAATGATTTTGAACCTAAAGTAGGACATGAATTTCATATACAATCCCCATTCGGTCCATCACCTTGCAAAGTATTAGAAATTGATGAACCAACCAAAGTTTCTTTTTCATGGGATACAGAAGGTTGGATGGTTACGTTTCTTTTAAAAGAGATGGATGAGAAGACGGAGTTTACACTTATACACAGTGGTTGGAAATCTCCTGATACTGTTCTTCCAAAAGCGAACGAGAAAAGTTCTATTATTCGTGACAGAATGGACAATGGCTGGGTCGGAATTGTAAATGAACGACTTCGAAAGGTTGTTGAAGGATAAATGACAGCAGCAAAGCATGATGTATTTCAAGCTATTGCTGATCCAACTAGAAGAGAGGTACTTCGATTACTTGCTAACAAGGAATTACCAATCTCAGAAATAACATCTCATTTTCCAATTAGTCGGACAGCCGTAGCAAAACATCTACTTATCCTTTCAGAAGCAAATTTAGTAAGCGGAAAAAAAGTTGGTAGGGAAAAAATTTATCAGTTGCAACCAGAACCCTTAGCAGAATTAAAACTATGGCTTTCTTATTATGAACAGTTTTGGAATAACAAATTGTCAATTCTTAAACATGTGGTTGAAAATGAAGGTGTAAATGGTTTTAAAGTAGTAAAAACAGATAGTAAATAAGGTTATATAAAATTAATTCAGAAACCGACAATAAAATGTCGGTTTTTTTGTGTTGTTCAACTAACGGGTGCTTTACTTCATTATGGAGTGAAGCCTTTTTTCTTGTTGAACTAACGGGGCAAGGTTAGTGTAAAAAGTAGTAGTTTCTTTTTCGTAAAATTAGCAGAGGATGATGGATATGTTTTTCTTATTGGATATTCAATGGAAGAATTATCAATGGTAAGATTAATTATAAAAAGAAAAGGAATAGATAGTGTAAAAAGGTTTTAAGGAGATAGGTGATTAAATGAAAGACAAATACAAATTAAAAGACCCTTCAAAAAAATATATTGAAGTAGTAGAACAAGCTAATTCTTTGTTCGGTTTGTTTTCGAGGAAGAAAAAATTAAAAGCGATAGAGTTTTTAAAAAGTAAATTAATTGACGAAGATTTCGAAGTAGAAGAATTAGCTAGTGGATTTATTTTCATAGGCTATTTATATCAAGAAATTAAAGAGTATGAATCTGCAGCACTTTACTTTAATAAAGGCTACAGTCTAGGTAAAGACGTCCTATTTCCTTATGACTCTGACTTAAAAAAAGTATTAAAAACTTTTCTAAAAGCAAGTCGAAAAGATTTATATGATTATTGGCGTTCAGATTTTTTAAAGCGAAGTCTTTACGACAAAAAATTTAATAAATTGATGAATTCGTAACTCCTCTTATTAAACTAACGGGGCAGGTTAGTTTAATATGGAGATAATGAAATTACAGAATGTTTAGTCAGCATTAAGATTAACAAGCTAGGATTCAATAATTGGATGATTTCGAAGGTAAATAAGCAAAAAAAAAAACAGATGGATACCAATCCTCTGCTTTTTTTTGCTCATTAGTATCGTAATTCATTAACGAACAATAGGTTCGAATTGTTCTCCACGTACTACCCTAGTGCTAAACTTGTGGTAATCACTTTATCGTTTAAATGGTTCTGTTTTCTCAAAAGTAACAGATTCAGCTTTATACATTTTTCCATCCCAACCATATTTAACTTTCAGACTGCCTATACCTGCTTCAGGAATAGTTACAAATACAGTTGTATAGCCATAAAGAACACCATTTTCAGGTTTATAATCCTCCCTTGAGCCAAATCCAGGAGGATCATCAGAATATTGATAATCAAATTTTAAATAGTCCACTACGTATTTCTTTTTACCAATTAAAACAGTAATCTCATCGCCTTGTCGCTCCATTTTCACAAGTCTTTTGACTGCATCATTAATGGATTCAACTGACACTTCTTCGTATCTTCTATAAGGGTCTTGTACTTGATTTAACACGTGTATTTCCTTTGTGGAAATTCCAGAACCTGCACCAGAAATCAATTCGACTATTACATCTTTTAGTCCATCACCATTAATATCTTCATAAAATAAGGTGGGGGCAAATTTATCATTGTACCAATTTGGAAAGTTGTATAATAATTCGCCACCAACGCTGTCCTCTCCACCGCCAACTTGAACAGTAAAGTTATTAGTAGCCATACTATCTATCTTATCAGCAATTAAAAAAATGTTTTCATACCACACATCAGATATAATGTGTGATGTTACAACTCTCTGAACCGCATATGCTTTTCCTGTTTGAGAGTCTTGAGTTGGTTTAGCTGATGAGACTATTGTTTTTTGAAAAGCAATAATAAGAACAAGTGATAGTAATAGTATAAAAACGTTTAACATCTTTTTCATTTTCTTCAATACACCTCTTTACGACTTTATCTAATTAATTGTATTGTTACCTTTTCTGAATAAAGTATGTGCTTATAGAAACTAACGAGTGCTTTAGTTAATCAAGACCATCATTTCGATGGTCTATTTTTACGTCCAAAACATCAGGTAGATTTCGGCTATCCATTGTGAAATGCTACACTTAAACTAACGGGGCAGTTTAGTTGAAGAAGACTTTTATTCATTCAGAGTTTCAAATGTAACTTTCACACTTATTATTTAGTCGAATTTACGTACACAAGCTAATTTAAGTTAGGGGAAATTTATGAGAAAAATAAATTGTTTTCACTTCTTTTTACTTTTGATTTCACTTTTACTATCAGGATGTCAATCAAATGAAACAACTAATGAAAAAACAAAAGTACCGGAAGAAAAACTAGTTGAAGCAAAATACCAAGAGATTCTTAGTTTCAGGAACAATATTACGGTTAAAATGGAAAAAGAAGAATATCTAACAACAGATAATCAAATCACGTTAAACTTTCAAAACAAGAGCGATGAGGAATTAATCTATGGTGCTGGATTCACCATAGAGCAAAAGGTTGATGGAAAGTGGTATTATGTATTGTTTAAAGAAGGAACTACAATTCCAGATATAGGTTACATACTTAAACCCCATGAAACAAAGTCAGAAACATACTCTCTGGAATCTCTAAAAAACAAGCTTTCTCCAGGAAAATATCGTTTAATTCAAAGGTTTGGAGCTACATCACTTGCTGCACCTTTTGAGGTTATAAAGCCATAAATCAATGGAATATTGTGGTGAAAGATAGTTATGGTAGGCCTAAAACCAAATTATAAACCCACTAACGGGTTCAAAGGGCTGCTTAAGCAGTCCTTTCTTATTGAACTACGGGGCAGGTTAGTTGAAGAAGCGTAGTATGGTCGAACTGTGCACTAAAAACATACATTCAATAAAATAAAGGATTTTTATATAAGATTAGAGAAATATACAGAGTCAAATTTACTATAGGAGGAACAGATGAGTAATTCTCTATTCAATGGTATCCATTATTTTAGAATTCCAGTTGTCGATCTCAGTGAATCAATTGCATGGTATTCAGAATGTTTAAGGTTCAAATTAAGATTTAACAGAGATGACATAGCTGTTTTTGAGCTTGAAACAGGCCCATTATTAGTATTAGTAGAAGCAGATAAGAATTCCCGTGGTCACTTTCTCAAAAGTGGTCAAGCAGAATTTTCTGTTGGCTTCACAACTCCAAATATTAATGAACTCTACGAATATTTAGTGAGTCAAGATGTAAAAGTAGAATCCATACAAGAAGATGAAGGGCATCAGTTTTTTTACTTTTATGACCCAAACGGAAACAAACTTCAAGTACATAACTAATTTTTAATTTAAAATTTTGGTGCTTTTTTTTGGCTGCTCTAATATGAGCAGCTTTTTTTGTGGTAACTACTTTAGTACATATCATAAGTCAACACTACAATAAGTCTTGTTCAACTAACGGGTGCTTTAGTTGAAGAACGGGAGATCGTCAGAGACGGTCTTTTTTGTTTGGCTAAAGCCCCAAGACAGATTGGGTATTTATTTATGGGACTGGGAAAGCGAAACCGCCAGAAGCCCGTCAAATCAACAATGTATACTTGGTGAATATGAGATGAATCGGTGAAAAGAGGAAGAAGTGAGCCTTGATATAGGTTAGCGTGCAGGGTGTAACTTCCCTGAAGAAGTGTTATGTCAACTTTTTTTATATACGTGATACAATCCAATTAAATAATTGAATCGATGTTTTCAGGACAGATCATGAAGAAAGCAGTATAAGAGTGAGGTGTAAATCAAAATCATTGAATATAGGTTCTAGGGCTTTTTCGATATTAGATCATGTCGAGAAAGCCTCTTCTTAATATCTTCTACTTGAACAGTTTACTAAAGTAAAAAAATTCATTTTTCATATTCCGAAAACGTACCCGAATCTAGAATCGTCTAATAGTTAAAGCCAAGAAAGGGGGGATTGTGTGAGTCATTTCTTTGAAGAGCATGAATTCCAACAGGTGATGCAAGAGCATACGGATTATTTATTAAGACTTGCTTATTTATATGTAAAAGATTGGCCTGCAGCCGAGGATACTGTGCAGGATGTGTTGTTAAAATTTTATCTAGAGTTCGGACAGTTTGAAAAGCGATCATCATTAAAGACCTATTTAACTAGGATGACAATCAATAAATGCAAGGATTATCTAAAAAGCTGGCGTTATCGAAAGCAGGTGTTGACAAATAGCTTTTCTTATCAGGCAAAGAAAGCACGAAACAGTTTCATTGAACAAGATGAAAAATTGGAACTGGCAGATGCAGTATTACAGCTACCATTAAAATATCGTGAAGTCATTATTTATTATTATTTTGAGGAGCTTTCAGTGCTGGATGTTGCACAAATATTATCCGTTTCGGACAATACCGTAAAAACAAGGCTAAGGAAAGCGAGAGCTCTATTGAAGGAACAATTGAAACACAATCAGTGGGAGGTGCTTCTACATGAATGAAATTAAGCATCAGTTGAATGCGAAAATAGGTGAGACATCTGAAAGGGCAATTCGTGTACAACAGAGAGTGAACTTTAAAAAGATGCAGCAACCTGTAAGAAAAATACATTGGGGATATTATGCAACGATTGTTGCCTTTATAGGGGTTCTAGCACTATGCATAAATATAATTCCTTCATTTTTGAATGAAGATGGTGATCTGCTTAATCAAACGAGCGTTAATCCTTCTCCTGAAAATCTAAATATCGAAACGATTAAAAAGTACTTGGAAATCGAATATAATGGGCCGGATGATGAGGCTGTACGAGTCCAAAACGAAATGTTCGACGCTACGACTGATTCCGGAAAGACAGGAGTAGAACAGTATAAAGATTACATTAATGATACCTTTAGCCCTTATGTAGAGGAAGAGGAAATTCAAGAGTTAATTTTAAAAAATTTAGTATTCACATATCATTATCAAGCACAGGAAAGCGGATACACATTCAAGACCGATCAAATCCAGATTCAGCAACAAGAAGGTTTTGAGAGGAACTATGACTATATAGTAGATGTAACCTTTGAAAAAGATGGGGAGAAGAACTTTGCAACGCTGTCCGGTTTCGTCACCATGTCTGAGAAGGGTAAAATCAGTGGGGTCAAGAGCTTAAGTGATAGTGGATTCTATCAAGAGATGATGAGAATTTCCAACGTGGGTCGCGATAATGGAGCACTCGCTTGGGGAATTCTGCAGGAGCAGTTTGGCAGGACAGATTATAAGCTGAATAAGTTGTGGTCCGGTTCCGAAAATCCAATGGATAATAAGCCACTAGTGGAGTATTTAAGTAAAATATATAGTTCCTTTTCAAAGGAGGGGTTGGAAGATTTTATTGCCTCATTCGGGTTTGTCTATCCAGCCATTGCCGCTGAAAATGGATATGAATTGAGCGTTGGGGAAATTGAAGTAGTACAAGATGAAAATGAACTGACAAGCTATAACACCTCGATCGTCGTTCATTATAAAAAAGAAGGTGGCGAACAAAAGACCGCTATCGTTAAGGGGATTGCAAAGATTAATGATGGACCAGTGGAAAAAATAGAAATATTGAATGATGGAGGCTTGAAAGAAGATTTGCAAAAATGAGTGTTGAAGAACCGGCTGCCTTATAAGGCGGCTTTTTCTTATGGCCAAGATTTTAATCGTGTACCTATACTTAGTGTCGTATAGGTTACTGAACTTAGATTGTTGAACGAGTTCTTGAACATTAATGAAAGAGTTCCTTTCACCCATCAATTCGGAAGGTTTTATGAAGATAAGGAAGCCTATACACTTAATAATGGACAGAAAGCCATTTATTTTGAACATCAATTATTTAATTTTTTTGTTTTTGAAAGTGGTAATTGGCAATATATGCTTGGAATAGATAAAAGGGTATCTAAGGTAACTCCTGCTACATTTGTTGAAATTGCTAACTCAATTGAATAACGAATGTTAGATAAGACCATTAGATTCCCTGTTAAACTAACGGGTGCTTTACTTCAATAAGGAGTGAAGCCTTTTTCTTATTGAACTAACATGGCAGGTTAGTTGAATAAGAAATTTGCTTTATGGTAAAGGAAATTGATGAAGGTATTGTGAATTATCATCTTAATAAGGAACAAATTTTTTAAGGGGTGTGTTAATAGTGGAAAGGGAAATAACAGTATTTGCGATTGCTTTTTTGGAGACCTTTGCTCTAGCTGGTGTTTTATATTTAGTATCCTTATTGATTATCAAAAAACATAAACAAGTGATTTCAGTAATTTACTATTTGAGTATATTAATAATGGTACATTATTTTATCATTGGTCAACGAGATTATATATTTAATGAGTACCCTACGATTGCATATTCAATGATAGTTTTAATGTTGCTTGGATATTATATCTTTTTTAGAGAATTGTTTTCATTTATAAAAATGAAGAAATCTGAAAGAGTCACATCAGCTAAGGAAATTAGATGATTTTTGCTCAAAAAGGTAGAACCGAAAACAAGTTCACTTATTTGTGAATAATCGCCTCGAAAAAATCAATGTATAACAACTGTCCCTCACGGTAATGCTTTGTAAAAAGTAATTTGCTAAAGGAGACTATTCAATGGCTGAGTTTCCAATCATACATACAAATGTTTGGGATGCACTATGGGCAATCCCTGTAATTATAATATTGCTCCTCATCCTAAAATTCCTTGTTCACGTACCTTCAAAATATATCCCTACTTGTGCAACCTTGATTGGTTTATTCATTTCGATTTTCATCAGTCATCCCGATAACCTTTCTGCTGGAATATTCATGGGTTTTTTCTATAGTGCTGCAGCAATCGGCACATATGCATCAATTAAAACAACATTGAAATCATATCGAACATCATAAAAAAACCCAACACTTGACTAGAAAACTAGTCCGTTGTTGGGTTTTCTTTGTTAAACCACAATGGATCTTCATTATCGACTTCACCATTATAGTTAATCAAAACTTCTTCTCCAGCTTTAATATCTTTGTAAGCGAAGAAATCAAACGTGTGATTATCAAAGTTAATGTCATACACAGCATTCGGTTGATACGAATGATTGAATAGCATGCCATAACCGAGCACTAATGCAGTATGGTTTATGCCATATTCAAATGCATAGTCCGCAAGCAACGTCTTTTCCACATGCTCATGCTCTTCATTTGGGTAGGGTAAAACTGGTGCTTCGTGAATCAGTTCACCTTTTTTAATATCACGCGTAGCAAAAACGCCACGATTTAATTCTCCATCACTTAATGTTGATGTTTTTATTTCAATCATTGATTTCACCTTCTCGATTCGATTGTCTGTAAAAGACATGCACATTTGGGAAAATATTATTGATCTTTACCCTTCACGCCAGCTACAAGTATACCACGTCATATCACAATCGGTAGGGTAAACGATAAATCAACGTCGAAGCGACCCCATTATTTTTCAGTCAAGCCTTTGAAGATTGTATCAATATTCCATTCCATCATCTTGATATATGTGTCGCCATCTTCACCGGGCTTGCCGATGGAGTCGGTGAAAACTTTTCCGTAAATCGGTACACCAGTTTCAGCAGACACGGATTCCATACTACGTGGGTCGATGCTCGTTTCTACGAAAAGTACTGGATCTTCTTTAGAGCGGATATAATCAACGACTTTACTTACTTGTTCAGGGGAGCCCTGGTTTTCTGAATTAATTTCCCAAATATAAGCCGCTTCAAATCCATATGCCTCTGAAAAATATTTAAAAGCACCTTCACTGGTAATTAAAACTCTTTTTTCTTGAGGAATTTCGTTGTAACGGGCAACTGCTTCTTCATGTAACTTCTTCAATTCAGCAATATAGGCTTCCGCATTTTTTTCGTATTCAGCCGCATGTTCTGGATCGACTTTCACTAATGCATTTTTGGCGTTTTCAGCATATTTAATGCCGTTACGGATGTCCAACCATGCATGAGGATCTTCTTCTGATTCTTTGCCCTTAGTCGTTAGATGTTTAGGTTCCACACCTTCACTTAATCGGAAAACCGGTGCATCTTTTTCGGACTTTCCTGCCGTAAGGAGGAGTTTCTCAAACCAAGAGTTTCCTCCTTCAAGATTTAGACCATTGTAAAAGACAACATCTGCATCAGTAGTCAATTGCACATCTTTTGGCAATGGATCGTACTCATGCGGATTTGAACCAACGGGTGCTAGTGTATGAACTTCGACTCGATCGCCGCCAACGTTTTTAACGATATCGTAAATGATCGAATAGGTAGCTACGACTTGAATTTTCCCATTGTCATCTGTTTCATTGCCATTTTCTTTTGTGCAACCTGAAAGTAGTAGCAGCAAAAGAATACTCATCGTGCTTAATATATATAGTGTTTTTTTCATGTTAACCTCCAGGAAATAATTAAGATTGAGAATGCAGTTCTCGTTTTCGAGCACTTTTTAGTGATCTCCAGACCAATCCTTGCTTCGGCGAAAATAAAAAGGCGAGAATGAATAATACAGTTGCAGCAAGTACAATTGTTGCACCTGAAGCCAAATTATATGTGTAGCTGAAATATAAGCCGAGTATGGATGATAATATACCAATTCCAGCTGATAGATAAATCATGACCCACAGTCGATCGGTTAACAAATAAGCTGTCGAGGCCGGAGTAATGAGCATTGCCACCACCAGAATGATTCCTACGGTTTGTAAAGAAGCGACTGTTACCAAAGTCAGTAGCGCCATTAAAAAGTAATGAATGGCTTTTGTAGGAAGTCCATATGCTGCTGCCATCGTCGGATCAAATGAACTGACAAGAAGTTCTTTATAAAAGACAAAGATACTGATTAGAACAAAGATTCCAATCACCAATGTTGACAACATTTCTGTCGGTCTAACGGCCAGTACATTCCCGAATAGGATATGGTATAAATCAGTACTGCTTTTCATAAGCGTAATGAGAATAATCCCAGAGGCAAATGCAGCAGTAAACATAATACCAATTGATACGTCATTTTTAATTCGACTGTTTTGGCTGATATATCCGATGCCGATGGCAGTCAGAATTCCTGTAAAGACAGCACCGATGAAAAAGTTAATTCCTAACATGTATGACAATGCCACACCTGGAAGGACTGCGTGAGAAATTGCATCTCCCATTAAGGCCATGCCCCGTAAAATAATAAAGCATCCAATAACCCCGCAAATAATTCCGACCATTATCGACGTGAGCAATGCCTTTTGTAAAAATTCATATTGAATTACAGCATCAATAAAATTCATCATGATGTCACCTCCGTGCCCACAATTGGAGAGAAGTGATTGGTGTAAGCTTTGTTCAGTACGGTAGGTTGGAATACTTTCTCGACAATGCCGTGCTCAATCAATTCTTTATTAAGCAAAATCAATTCATTGAAATAATCGCTGGCTTTGCTCAAATCATGGTGAACAACAACAACTGTTTTTCCGCTATCGCGAAGTTCTTTCAAAATGGAAATGATTTTTTCTTCACTTGTTACATCAACACCTACGAATGGTTCATCCAGAAAATACATTTCAGGTTTTTGTGCCAATGCACGCGCAAGAAATACTCTTTGTTGCTGTCCGCCTGAAAGTTCACCAATTTGGCGATTGCCATAATCGGCCATGCCAACTTTCTTTAAACATTCTAAAGCCCAAGCTTTGTGTTCTTTTTTAGGACGCTTGAAAATTCCTAAGTTAGGATAGGTGCCAATTAGTACTGTGTCCATAACGGTAATCGGGAAATCCCAGTCAATATTGCTGCGTTGAGGAACATAAGCAACTTTCGTCTTCATTTCCTTTATCGATTTTCCGAGTATTTCAACTTTACCTGTATCTTTTTTAATGAGATTCAATAGAACTTTCAGCAGGGTGGATTTCCCTGCTCCATTGGGTCCTATGATGCCAACCAAATTTCCTTCTTCGACTGTAAAACTGATATTTTTTAACGCTTCGTTTCCGTTGTATGATACAAATAAATCACTTACGGCAATAGCTGTTGTCATTTCTAATCCCTCCTGATAATTAAATATCTATATGCGACATTTTTTTATATAAAAATAATTATTTCCTAATCGAAAAAAAGTTTCCTTAGAACAACTATATGCGACAACGTTCAATAAAGCAACTACAGAATAGTGTGAATTTATTTTAGAAAGCTTGATAGTGTAGCGAAATTCATATCATAAAGAAAAACTTATTAACTAAATTTCACGATAAATCGCAAGGCACGTTTCATGTACATTCATTTAGGAAAAACAGTATAATTAGAGGAAATAATTTCTTGAAAAATGGCACGATGCATTAGTTGTCAGGAATGATCTTTCGAGGAGGATTAAGTATGGGTGAGTATATAATGGCGATTGACCAGGGAACAACGAGTTCCAGAGCAATCCTATTTAATCAAAAAGGTGAAATTGTACATACGGCACAAAAAGAATTTCAGCAGTATTTTCCTAAGCCGGGCTGGGTCGAACATAACGCAAATGAAATCTGGGGTTCAGTCCTATCGGTAATTGCCGCAGTATTGACTGAGAGTGGTATTCAACAGACAGAGATTGATGGTATTGGTATTACCAATCAACGCGAAACGACCGTTGTGTGGAACAAAAAGACCGGTCGCCCGATTTATAATGCCATTGTTTGGCAATCCCGGCAAACACAAAAAATTGTGGACGAACTGAAAGAGGAAGATTTGGAAAAGTGGTTTCAGCAAAAAACTGGCCTACGTTTAGATCCCTATTTTTCAGGGACAAAAGTTAAATGGATCTTGGAAAATGTTGATGGTGCTAAAGATTTAGCGGATCAAGGGGATTTGTTATTTGGAACGATTGATACGTGGTTGATTTGGAAGTTGTCAGGTGAGAAAGTACATACGACCGATTACTCAAATGCGTCACGGACATTATTATTTAATATCCATGACTTAAAATGGGATGAAGAAATTTGCGAGAAATTAAATATTCCATTAACTATGCTTCCAAAAGTGGCATCCTCTTCTGAAGTGTATACAAAAACTGATCCAGCTGTTTTCTATGGAGCTGCGGTGCCAATAGCCGGGGTTGCTGGAGATCAACAGGCGGCACTTTTTGGTCAATGCTGCTTTGACAAAGGGATGGCGAAAAACACTTACGGTACGGGCTGTTTTATGTTATTAAATACTGGTGAAACCGCAGTTACATCAGATAATGGTTTGTTGACAACAATCGCATGGGGAGTGGAAGGTCAAGTTACGTATGCATTAGAAGGAAGTGTGTTTGTTGCAGGATCTGCCATTCAATGGTTGCGTGATGGGCTTCGAATGGTGAAAAATGCTGCTGACAGTGAATCGTATGCTAAAAAAGTGGATTCAACAGACGGGGTATACGTTGTGCCGGCCTTTGTTGGACTCGGTACACCCTACTGGGATTCAGATGCCCGAGGTGCAATTTTCGGTTTAACTCGAGGTACTTCAAAAGAACATTTCATTCGCGCTACAATCGAATCGCTTGCCTACCAGACAAAAGATGTTCTTGATGCTATGGAACAGGATGCGGACATAAAAGTAGAAACGTTGCGTGTAGACGGTGGTGCAGTTAATAATGAATTTTTGATGCAGTTTCAAAGTGATTTGCTTCAGCTTGATGTTGAATTAGCAAAATTAAACGAATCAACAGCTCTAGGTGCTGCTTACTTGGCGGGATTAGCTACTGGTTTTTGGTCGGATCTAAAAGAAATCGAAAAAATGCGCAGCAGCAAAAAAACATATGCACCTCAAATGGAAGAAATGAAGCGACAGGAACTTTATAGAGGTTGGCAAAAAGCAGTGGAAGCAACTCGACTGTTTAAATAAGGGGAGATCGTCATGTTTTCAGCAATTGGACGTCCAAAACAAATCAAGACTTTAAATACGTTTCAATTCGATTTACTCGTAATCGGTGGTGGAATTACGGGTGCCGGAATTGCACTTGACGCCGTCACTCGAGGTCTGTCAGTAGCTTTAGTTGAAATGCAGGATTTCGCTGCAGGTACGTCCAGTCGATCCACCAAACTTGTTCACGGAGGACTTCGTTATCTGAAGCAATTCGAAGTTCAGATGGTGGCGGAAGTGGGGAAAGAGCGTGAAATCGTATATGAAAATGCAGTTCATGTAACAGAACCAGAGTGGATGCTATTACCGTTTCATAAAGGCGGAACATTTGGACCGCTTTCGACTTCAGCCGGACTTCGCGTTTATGATTTCTTGGCGGGAGTCAAACGGGACGAACGCCGTAAAATGTTAACATCAGAAGAAACGGTGAAGAAAGAACCTCTGTTGAAAACAAAAGGACTTCGTGGTGCGGGATACTATGTTGAGTATCGTACTGATGATGCGCGTTTGACAATTGAAGTCATAAAAAAAGCGGCTGAAAAAGGAGCCGTTTGCGTAAACTATGTGAAAGCCGAGTCCTTCATTTATGAACAAGGTCGAATTGTCGGCGTAGAAGTAGTAGATCAACTATCCGGAGAACTAGCGACGATTCATGCCACTCAGGTGGTCAATGCAACTGGTCCTTGGGTAGATCAAGTCCGTGCCAAAGATTCAATTGAAAATGGCAAACAGCTTCGAATGACAAAGGGTATACATGTTGTAGTGGATCAAACGGATTTCCCGTTAAAGCAAGCGGTTTATTTTGATACACACGATGGGCGCATGGTATTTGCGATACCCCGTAATGGCAAAACCTATGTCGGAACCACGGACACATTTTACGAGAATGACCCGAAGAATCCTGTTGCAACCAGTAAAGATGTGACTTACATATTAGAAGCCATTACATCTATGTTTCCAAGTATAAGATTGACTCCGCAACAAGTTGAGTCGACATGGGCCGGTGTAAGGCCACTTATTTTTGAAGAAGGAAAAGATCCATCCGAAATTTCCCGCAAAGATGAAATTTGGGAATCGTCAAGCGGTCTGATTACGATTGCTGGTGGCAAACTGACAGGATATCGCAAAATGGCGGAGATGGTTGTCGATCGTGTAATTAAAAAATCCACTTTTTCTTATGGTGCCTCCATAACAAAAAATCTTCCATTATCAGGGGGAGATGTAGGTGGATCAAATCGTTTTTCATCCTTTGTTGAAATGAAAGCTCTGGAAGGTCAACGGTATGGCTTAACGTATGACGAGGCTCTCCAACTGGCATCTTTTTATGGAACAAATGTCGATCATTTATTTGCCTACGCGAGCGTTCTACAGGGAAATGCCTTTGATTTGCCACTGCCACTAGCTGCTAGACTTGCGTATGGAATACAATTCGAAATGACTTGTACACCGTCAGATTTTTTTGTCCGTAGAACGGGAGATTTATTTTTCAACATTGAAGAAGTTTATTCGTATAAAAAACAAGTGTGTCAAATGATGAAAGCACAACTTGGCTACACGGAAGATCAATTGGAATATTATCTTTTTGATTTAGAAAATCAACTGAATGCAGCAACATCATTCCGAGAGGAGCATGCATAATGACGAAAAGCATCCATTATGTAAAGATGTCAGATGGACATGAAGTCTATACGGTTGTCTATAAACCCCAGAACCCACCAATTGGTCATGTCCATATATTGCATGGCATGGCGGAGCATATCGGACGATATGAAGAGTTTGCACAATTTTTGGTTTCCAAAGGATATGTCGTGTCTGGGCATGACCATCGGGGACATGGTTTCACTGGACAAAAAAATAATCAAAAGGGATTCTTTGCAGAAAAGGACGGCTTTGATCGAGTGACAGAAGATGTCCGGGAAGTTTTACAGGATGTTAGAAAAGATTTTACTTGTGAAAGCCCCATTCTTTTTGCTCACAGCATGGGTTCATTCATTGGCAGACGCTATTTACAAAAATATGGCCACTCCATTTCAAAAATCGTTTTATCTGGTACAGGAGGTCCTGCTGGTTTCTCTGGTAAAGTTGGGAAATTGATCGCCAAGGGATTTGCTCGAGTCAAAGGAACTCAAATTGAGAATCCATTATTGAACAAGTTGTCGTTCGGAAAATTCAATAAAGGTGTTACAGATGCTAAAACAGAATTTGATTGGTTATCGACAGATTCTGTTGAAGTCCAAAAGTATATTGATGATCCTTATTGTGGATTTGTAGCAAGTAACCAATTCTTTGTTGATTTAATCACAGGCATAAATAAGATACATGAAATGAAAGGGATGGATGACATTCCAAAACAACTCCCAATTTTGATGATATCTGGTGCGTTGGATCCCGTCAGTCAAAATGGTAATCAACTTTGGGGAGTTGCTGAAAAATATAAGAAAGCAGGACTTACTGATATTACGGTTGTTTTAATTGAAGGAAAAAGACACGAATTACTAAACGAGATTAATAAAGAAGAAACATTTGAACTGATTATTAATTGGATGGAGAAAAAATGAATGAATTAGAAGTGTTAGCCATAGTTGGACCTACCGCATCCGGTAAAACAGCCCTATCAATTAAGCTTGCTAAATTGCTGGACGGTGAAGTAATTAATGGTGATTCCATGCAAGTTTATAAAGGACTTGATATCGGTACAGCCAAAATCACATTAGACGAAATGGAAGGGATTCCTCACCATTTACTGGATATAAAACAGCCAGATGAATCTTTCTCGGTAGCAGAATACCAAAAAATAGTACGAGCAAAAATCGCAGAAATTAGAGCAAAAGGAAAATTGCCTATTCTAGTTGGCGGTACCGGGCTTTATGTACAATCTGTTTTATATGATTTTCAATTTACTGAGGAGCGGGTCGATGAGACCATCCGCAACAAATATTATGAACAACTTGCAGAACTGGGCCCCCTTGCGATGCATGAGAAACTTAAACAGGTGGACCCTCGAAGTGCCGCGGAGATTCATCCTAATAATACACGCAGAGTGGTAAGGGCGTTAGAAATCGCAGAGCATTCGGATACAACTAAATCTGCCGAACCACAAAACCAGGGACATGAACCTATGTATCGGCATGTGATTCTCGGACTTGATGTTGAAAGGGAAATTCTCTATGAGCGCATTAATTTGCGTGTCGACCGCATGATCGAACGAGGTTTGGTCCAGGAAGCGAAGCTTCTATGGGATAATGATATCAGGGATACTCAGTCAGTACAGGCTATTGGTTATAAAGAAATATTCTCTTATTTCAGAGAAGAAATTTCATTGGCAGAAGCCATCGAACAAATTAAGCAAAATTCACGCCGATATGCAAAGAGACAATTAACTTATTTCCGCAATAAGCTGCCTGTCGTTTGGATTGAACCAGAGATTACTTTATCGGAAATTCTTCCGAGCATTATGCAGGAATCCCATCATTAAAAGCGAATACTATCAGTGATAATAAATTTACAACCAATACGTGAGTTGAAATTGGAGGAACTAAACAATGAAATCGATCAATATGCAAGATACATTTTTAAATCAAGTAAGAAAAAATAATATATTTGTGACGGTCTTTTTATTAAACGGTTACCAACTAAAAGGACTTATTAAATCTTATGATAATTTCACAGTGTTGCTGGAATCAGAAGGGAAGCAGCAATTGATTTATAAACATGCCATTTCTACGTTTGTACCGGCGAAAGCAATTTCTATTTCCACTGACGAAGCATAATCAATTGTTTGATTGTATACCCGCTAGGATATATCATAAGGGTTGTATTTAATTGATTGGAGGAACAAACATGAAAACGATTCAACCTGAAGAGTTACAAGCAAGACTTGATGCAGGGGAAACAGTTCATATGATAGATGTACGTGAAGCTGATGAAGTTGCTAACGGTATGATTCCTGGTGCGCAACATTTACCATTGGGGTTAGTTGAATATAAACACCAAGAATTAGATAAAACGAAAGAATATGTCATAGTATGTCGCTCTGGTGGACGCAGTGGACAAGCTTGTCAGTTCTTGGAATCACAAGGCTTTGACGTTACAAACCTTTCTGGTGGCATGCTGGATTGGAAAGGTGAAGTAGAACTATAAAAAAACAGCTTAACTCGAATAATGAGTTAAGCTGTTTTTTCAGTTTGTTGTAAAGAACGAAATGGCAGGCGCCATTTATTCATATATGAAACAACACGTAAAGCTGTTGTAATCATGAACAATACATAAAGTGATACGTCGCTTGCGGCTAGTCCCACCCCAATAACTAATCCAGTAATCGCTGCCCATACTGCATATACTTCATTTTGCAAGATTAAAGGTTTTCGTTTCGCTAGGACATCACGGACGATGCCACCACCCGAACCAGTCAGGACTGCAGCCACTACCGTTGCGTTTAGAGGCAATCCGAGCTGAACAGCGAACAAGGCACCTTGAATGGCAAAAGCAGACAAGCCGATTGCATCGAAGAAATTTCCCCAACGATTCCAATGTTTCAATAAGTTTTGTGGGAATAAGAAGACTGCGGTAATCGCAACAAAGGCAATTTGGAACATCATTTCCTGCTCCCAAAGTGCAGATACCGGTACACCTATAAGTAAATTTCGAATTGCTCCACCACCAAAGGCTGTTACAATTCCAAGTAAATACACCCCGAATAAATCATATTCTTCTTCCATGGCAACAATTGCACCAGAAACCGCGAACGCAATTGTTCCAATAATACTTAATACTTCCCAAGCCACTTCACATTCCTCCAGAATTCAATAGAACGGATTAAATTGTAGCAGATTTTCAGTTAATTACAATACTTTTCAGCTAGCTATCAATATAATTAGTTGACGATAGTAGTGGGACTGATAAGATGAAAAAGGAAAATAGAAGAATTGAGGCATATATCATGACATTTCGAACAATTTTGACACCAAAATTATTAAATGAAGCCAAGCAAATGGAACAACTCGTTTCTGCTCAACATGAAGCGGCTGATCATATAGCTTTTTTTAATCAGGAAAAAGTTATTACTGCATTTCGCAATAACCAAGTCAGCGATTTTCATTTACATCCTTCGACTGGGTATGGCTACGACGATGAAGGAAGAGATAATCTGGAAAGAGTTTATGCTGAAGTGTTCGGGAGCGAAGCGGCACTCGTCAGAGCACAGATTATTTCCGGAACACATGCTATAACAATCAGTTTATTTGGCGTGCTCCGTCCTGGTGACGAACTATTATATATAACAGGTAAGCCATATGATACATTGCAATCAATTGTAGATGGGGGAGAAGAGGACACAGGGTCATTAAAGGACTTTAATATCTCCTATCAACATGTCGATTTACAAGAAGACGGACAAATCGATTGGGCCAAAGTGGAACTAGCCATATCTGAGAAAACGAAAGTCATAGCAATTCAACGTTCAAAAGGGTATGCAAACCGCCCGTCGTTTACCATTGAACAAATTGAAGTGATGACAAAAAAAATTCGGGCCTTAAAACCGCAAGCAATTATTTTTGTCGATAACTGTTATGGAGAATTTGTAGAAGAGCTTGAACCGACTAACGTTGGAGTCGATTTGATGGCCGGATCCCTTATTAAAAATCCAGGTGGTGGGCTTGCGAAAATCGGAGGATATATAGCTGGTAAAAAAAGGTATGTAGATATGTGTGCTTACCGCATGACTTCTCCGGGTATAGGAGGAGAGGCAGGCGCATCCTTAAATACATTAGCTGATATGTATCAAGGATTTTTCTTGGCACCACATGTTGTTGCACAAGCTGTCAAAGGTGCCATCTTTACTTCAGCGATGCTTGAAAGCATCGGCATGGATACGTCTCCTCATTACATGGAAAATCGCACAGACCTCATCCAGTCCGTATCTTTTAAAACGGCTGAACAAATGATACGTTTTTGCAAAGCTATTCAAGCTAATTCTCCAATTAATGCACATTTCGCACCCGAGCCCGCATATATGCCAGGATATGAAGATGATGTCATTATGGCTGCTGGTACTTTTATTCAAGGCTCCAGTATCGAATTAACAGCAGACGGTCCCATCAGGCCTCCCTATACAGCATATATCCAAGGTGGATTAACATATGAACATGTGAAATTCGCGATTCTGTCAGCGGTACAACAATTGCAATCAGAAGATCTTGAAAAATAAAATCGTCCTCCTATTTTGGAGGATTTTTTTCATGTTAGATAATATGACATGCACTTGACAGGAAACCTCACATATATTATGATAAGACTTGTGAAAGTGGAGGTGAGCTTTGTGAGTCAGCAATTAAGAAGGTCAATGCCATTATTACCAATTAGCATCGTCATGCAGCTGACAGAGTTGACTGCACGACAAATTCGCTATTATGAGGATCATGATTTGATACATCCTGCCCGTACTGAAGGTAATCGACGAATGTTTTCATTGATTGATGTCGACACTCTACTTGAAATCAAAGATTTTCTTGAGCAAGGAATCAATATGGCTGGAATAAAGAAATTGTTTGAAATGAAAAACCAGCCAATTATCCAGGAAGCGAAAGCTCAATTAACGGATGCTGAATTACGTAATATCTTACGTATGGAAATGCAACAGGCAGGAAGATATCAGAAGGCTTCTTTAAGACAAGGGGATTTATCTCGTTTTTACCATTAAACGAGCATTATAAATATATAAATAATAATTGGGAGAGTGACAAGAAGTGAGCAAGTACACAAAAGGCGACATTCATAAGTTTGTTAAAGAGCAAGAGGTTAATTTTATCCGTTTACAATTTACTGATATTCTTGGGACGATTAAAAATGTTGAGATACCTGTAAGCCAGCTTGAGAAAGCTCTCGACAATAAAATGATGTTTGATGGTTCTTCAATCGAAGGTTTCGTACGAATTGAAGAGTCTGATATGTATTTAGTGCCAGATTTGAACACATGGGTAGTCTTCCCGTGGATTACTGGTAAAGGGAAAGTTGCAAGATTGATCTGTGACGTAAATAAAGCTGATGGGTCACCATTCCCAGGAGATCCCCGCAGTAACTTAAAACGTGTATTAAAAGAAATGGAAGAGTTAGGCTTTACAGATTTCAATTTAGGGCCAGAACCAGAATTTTTCTTATTCAAATTAGATGAACACGGTGAGCCTACGCTTGAACTAAATGACGCTGGTGGCTATTTTGACTTAGCACCAATGGATTTAGGGGAGAACTGCCGACGTGATATTGTTCTAGAATTAGAAGAAATGGGCTTTGAAATCGAAGCTTCCCATCACGAAGTAGCTCCAGGTCAACATGAAATTGACTTTAAATATGCAGATGCTGTAACTGCATGTGATAATATTCAAACGTTTAAATTAGTTGTTAAGACAATTGCCCGTAAACACGGATTGCATGCGACATTCATGCCTAAACCATTGTTTGGTGTGAATGGATCAGGGATGCATATGAACGTTTCATTATTCAAAGGTAAAGAGAATGCGTTCTTTGACGAAACGGGTGACCTGAAGTTAAGTGAAACAGCTTATCAATTCATGGCAGGTATTCTGAAACACGTTCAAGGATTTACAGCGATTACTAATCCGACAGTAAATTCTTACAAACGTCTAGTACCTGGATACGAAGCTCCATGTTACGTTGCATGGTCTGCACAAAACCGTAGCCCACTAATCCGTATCCCATCTTCACGCGGAGTAAGTACACGCGTAGAAGTGCGTTCAGTGGATCCAGCTGCTAACCCTTACTTAGCAATGGCAGTAATATTAAAAGCTGGTCTTGATGGAGTAAAAAACAAACTAACTCCACCAAAAGCAGTTGATCGCAACATTTATGTAATGAATAAAGAAGAACGTCTTGCAAATGGTGTAGAGGATCTTCCTGCTAATTTACATCTAGCTTTAGAAGAACTTGAAAAAAATAGTACGATACGTGAAGCTTTAGGCGAGCACATCTACGCTAACTTCGTGGATTCAAAAGAAATTGAATGGGATATGTTCCGTACATCCGTACACCCATGGGAGCGCGAACAATATTTGAAAATGTACTAAGAAAAAACGTTGGAGTCTTTAAGACTTCCAACGTTTTTTTTTACGGAAAAAAGTTCATGAAAGACCTGCAATAATTTTGCATATTTAGGATACAACATTAATTAGGTTGAGATACCATATAGGTCTCACCTTTAAATCGTATTATTTATTTATCTTGTTGGTTTGTTGATTCTTGTTTTTATTGTTAACAATATTTTTAGGGTTGGAATCAAATTCTGTAACAGCAAATTCCGCTTTCTGATTGTTGGGGGTTTTGTAGGATCCAAAGGGGTTATGCGTTCTTTCATTCAATGTTTTTTTGTTGTTTTTCATGAGTGTTCACCTCCTAGATTCTAATGTGCTCTGTATAGAAGGTTTTATTCTTACAACTGCAAGGGAACTTTGATTAAACTTGTTCCCAAAATTAGCTAATTTCTACCTGGAAAGAAAATCTAAATTATATGACAGAAGAGAAGAATTAATAAAATATAATATTTTTTCTTAGTCAATAGGTTTGTAATTGGGTTAAATGTACAGTTTGTGGGTATAAAGTGGTATGAGTAATGAATTTAGTAACTGTCGTTAAGCCTTCTTTTTAGTGGGAGGTGATTAATTGCGAAAAGTCCAAGGTGTTAAAAGTTTGATGGCTTATTTCGATTCAGTAAATTACCCAATGACTAAAGAAAATTTAATCGATCTTATGGCGCGAAAAGAGGTACTTCACATAAGTCCTATAAGCGTTATCCTTCTATTTGAACTAAATCATATCGACTGGTGGATTAAAGCACATATAAAGTAAGCATTGACAAAACCCTACTTATTATTCGGTAGGGTTTTGTTCATAAAGTGGATAAAATTCATTCGAGAATAAAGAATGTGTTTAAGTTCATAATGAAAGAAAGTATCATTGAAAATTCAATCAGTTGTTATGTTCGCTTGTTTCTAGTAGAATGAGTACTGATTTTGTTTTATGAAAAGAGGATATCAAATGAAAACATCTATTTTTGGATTGACATTGGAACAGCTGACAGCATGGCTTTTAGATAACGGACAAAAAAAATACCGAGCAGAGCAAATTTGGGATTGGTTATATATAAAGCGTATTACTGAGTTTTCACAAATGGCAAACATCAGTAAAGAATGTATTCATTTACTGGAAGAAAACTTCGTTCTTTATACACTAGAACAAAGCGTTAAGCAGGAATCTGCAGACGGTACCATTAAATTCCTGTTTAAAATGAAAGATGGAAATTTAATTGAAACTGTTCTGATGAGATTCAAGTATGGCTTATCAGTCTGTGTGACGACGCAAGTTGGATGTAACATCGGATGTAGTTTTTGTGCAAGTGGTTTACTGAAAAAGAGTCGTGATTTATCTTCAGGAGAAATTGTGGAGCAAATCATGAAAGTTCAGCAACATTTGGATACAGTGAAAAAAGACGAGAGAGTGAGCCATATTGTTGTAATGGGAATTGGCGAACCTTTTGATAACTATTCAAATTTGATGAGTTTCCTAAATGTAGTAAACTCACAAAAAGGACTTGCGATTGGGGCGCGTCATATCACCGTATCAACAAGTGGTATTGTTCCTAAAATTTATGACTATGCTGATGAAGGTTTGCAAGTTAACCTCGCAATTTCAATTCATGCACCGACAAATGAATTGCGTACACGAATCATGAAAATCAATAAAGCTTATCCAATTGAAAAATTAATGGATGCGATTGATTACTATTTAGAAAAAACAAACCGACGAATTACATTTGAATATATCCTGTTACGCGATGTAAACGATCATGTGGAAGAAGCGGTGAAACTAGCCAAATTGCTTGAAAACAAGCGTCACCTTTCATATGTCAATTTAATTCCTTATAACCCGGTTGATGAGCACGGCCAATATCAACAAAGTACGCCAGAAGCAATCAGTGCGTTTTACGATGCACTGAAGAAAAAAGGAATTAACTGTGGAGTACGTCATGAACAAGGTGCAGATATTGATGCTGCATGTGGTCAGTTAAGAAGTAAACAAATAAAAAAAGCTGATAAAGCGACAACATAATTAAACAAAAGACGAAAAACGCCTCCATATATGGGGCGTTTTTCGTCTTTTTGTGAATTTTTTTAGTGGAATCAAAAGAAATATCCAATTTTATTTCAAAAAAATAAGGGAATTAATACTAGCTCCCAACTTATTGTCATATGATGAGCTAACACCAAAATAATAAGGAGGTTTACTTGTGAGCGAAACAAATAATCACGCCCCGTTTGATAAAATGATGATCGTTCGGACAGTAGTTCTTTTATTAGCTTGGCTCAATCAATATTTGGTCATAAAAGGTAATAGTCCATTGCCCATCAGTGATACGGAGATTACGGCTTTCATTACTTTTGCAGCATCTATGTGGGCCTGGTGGAAAAACAATGATGTTCGTTTTAAAGCAAGAAGAAATACACAGTATTTAAAGGATAAAGGGTTAAAGTAAACTATTAAAATTTCGGAAATTCAGTTTAACACAAAAAAAGTGCACAAAAAGGCCGACTGAAGATGAAAATGTCAGTCGGCGTGATATCGGCTCATTTACTAGTATAGCATAGTCACCATAAGTCTACAAGATTATTTTAAGAGTGATAATTCAACTAAGATTTACATACAATTGATATAATTTCACAAAAAAGGCTAATCCAAAGTCTATGCATTAGACAAATGGACCAGCCTTTTATTAATAATTTAATGGATTTGACGATAAACCCCAACGACTTTACCAAGTATCGAAACTTGTTCAACGATTATTGGCTCCATTGATGAGTTTTCAGGTTGAAGGCGGAAATATGATTTTTCTTTAAAGAACCGTTTAACAGTAGCTTCATCATCTTCAGTCATGGCAACAACGATATCACCATTATTTGCAGTTTGCTGCTGTTTCACGACAACATAGTCACCATTTAAAATTCCGGCTTCTATCATACTATCTCCCATAATTTCCAGCATGAAGAGATTGTCTTCTGAAGTTCCGAAAGTCTCAGGAAGAGGGAAGAACTCTTCAATATTTTCAATGGCAGTAATAGGCAATCCTGCAGTAACTTTACCGATCAAAGGCACATTAACAACGTTTGGTCGTATTTCTGTAACGTTATCAAGCTCTAAAATTTCAATAGCACGTGGCTTTGTAGGGTCGCGTCTTATTAATCCTTTGCTTTCCAATCGAGCTAAGTGACCATGAACTGTCGAGCTAGAAGCAAGTCCAACCGCTTCGCCGATTTCACGTACGGAAGGTGGATACCCTTTTTTTCGAACTTCATCTTTTATAAAAGCTAATATATCTTCTTGTCGTTTCGAAACTTTTTTCAACTAGTTCACCTCTTCACCTAAATGGTTGTCTCTTTCATCTAAGAGTAGTATAACAATCCGACTGTAAAAATGCAAACATAGGTTCTAATTATTGTTGACAAGAAACAAGTGTTCGGTTTATAGTGAGAGCATATATTCCGAACAAACATTCGGTTCGAGGAGGAAACAACATGAATTGGATAAAAAACAATCAATTTATTTCTTTATTAGTAGCAGTAACTTTGGGTTGCACACTATTTTTTGTGCTCTTTAATGTTAACCATGAGGAATCTTACAATGAAATCTACATAAAAGACGGAGATACACTCTGGACGCTATCTGAAAAATATCGTGGTAATACACCAAAACAGGATTGGATTTCTGAAGTGATGGTAGCAAACAACCTAAATTCACAAATGATTCATTCAGGTGATTCTTTAATTATTCCAGACTCTCTACAGCAATACGCACCAGATCATGGAGTGGAATATGCGGGAGACACAGAGTGATGGATAATTCTAATTCCGTTGTATTATATTGCCGTGTCAGTACGGAAAAAGAGGCTCAGGAGACGTCGCTGTCCCGCCAAGAAGAAGAATTACGCCAGTTCGCTCTAGAACAGAATTATTTTGTCTGGGACGTATTCATTGATCAACATAGTGGTTACTCTGTAGAACGAGAAGGATTGCTTGATTTACTGGATTATGTAAAACAACATTCAATTTCAACCGTTTTAATTCAGGATGAAACAAGGTTGGGACGAGGCAATTCACGAATGGCTATTTTACATATGCTAAAAAAATTAGAGGTTCAAGTTATTTCTTTAAACGATGGCGGTTCAATCCGATTGAATGAAATGGATACGATGATGTTGGAAATTTTAGCGCTGGTAGAAGAATACCAACGGAAATTGCATAATGCGAAAATTCGTAGAGGGATGAGAAGGGCAGTAGAACACGGTTTCAAGCCTGAAAAAAATCTCAGAGATCAAGGGAATCCAGAAGGAAGAGAACGAAAAGATATTCCTATCGAAGAAATTGTGAAATTGCGAAATAACGGACTGACCTATGAAGAAATTGCTTCGACACTGAGAGGTTTCGGTTTTCCTGTGAGCAAAGCCACAGTTCATCGAAGATATATTGAGTATAAAGAAAGATTTGGAGGCTAAATACTTGCGCTCCAAGTCTTTTTTGCATACCTTTTAATAAGGTTATTAGAAGGAAGGTGTGTATTGAATGTTATCTCCTGATAAAATTTCACGAATTAATGAATTGTCCAAAAAATCCAAGTCTGTGGGTCTTAGTATAGAAGAAGCGAAAGAACAAACGTCCTTACGAAAAGAATATCTTGAAACGTTTCGTTCATCTATGAGAAGTACCATTGAAAATGTTAAAGTGGTTGATCCAGAAGGAAATGATGTTACACCAGATAAAGTGAAAGCGTTAAAAGAAAAGAAATTTCTGAATTAAATCAACATTTGCTAACCGTTGTCAGTTTATCAAAAGTTGACTACACTAAGGAATGAAGAAAACTTCTGTATCAGAAAGGATGTCAAGTATGTCTCAACACGTAGATCATTTAGCCATCAGTACTATCCGCACGTTATCAATCGATGCGATTGAAAAAGCAAATTCAGGTCATCCAGGTTTACCAATGGGTGCAGCCCCTATGGCTTATACTCTTTGGACGAAACATTTACGTCATAATCCGGAAAATCCTAACTGGTTTAATCGTGACCGTTTTGTATTATCAGCGGGCCATGGTTCCATGTTGCTTTATAGCTTATTGCACTTAGGTGGTTATGATTTACCAATGGAAGAGCTTAAAAACTTCCGACAATGGAATTCTAAAACACCAGGACATCCTGAATACGGTCATACTGCTGGAGTTGAAGCTACAACAGGACCACTTGGACAAGGGATAGCTATGTCAGTTGGTATGGCAATGGCTGAGCGCCATTTAGCTGCGGTTTACAATAAACCGAACCATGAAGTTGTAGATCATTACACTTATGCTTTATGTGGTGATGGGGACTTAATGGAAGGTGTTGCTGCGGAAGCCATTTCACTAGCAGGACACTTGCAATTGGATAAACTGATTGTATTGTACGACAGTAATGATATCTCGTTGGACGGGGATTTGAATAAATCTTTCTCTGAAAAAATTCAGAAACGCTTTGAGTCTTATGGTTGGAACTATTTGCATGTAGCAGATGGGAATTCACTAGAAGATCTTTCAAATGCTATTGAAACGGCTAAAAACCATAAAGGACAACCAACTCTTATTGAAGTGAAAACGATCATTGGTTTTGGCTCTCCAAACAAATCTGGTAAATCAGATGTTCACGGCGCGCCATTAGGTAAAGATGAGGCACTGCTTACAAAAGAAAGCTACAAATGGACTTTCGAACAAGACTTCCATGTACCGGAAGAAGTTTATGCTGCTTTCAAAGAGTCAGCTGAAAAACTTGGCGGGGTAAATGAAGCTTCTTGGAACGAACAATTTGCATCTTATAAATCAGAATATCCAGAGCTTGCACAACAGTTGGAGCTTGCAATTAAAGGGGATCTTCCTGAAAATTACGATTCAGAAATTCCAGTTTATGAAGTTGGTACTTCTCATGCAACTCGTTCATCTTCTGGTGACGTTTTGAATGCAATCGCAAAAACTGTCCCTTCATTCTTCGGAGGAAGTGCGGATTTAGCTGGTTCAAATAAGACGACAATCAAAGGTGCGGGTGATTTCTCAAGTGACTCGTACGAAGGCCGTAACATTTGGTTCGGTGTTCGTGAATTTGCGATGGGTGCTGCCTTGAACGGTATGGCCCTACATGGTGGTTTACACGTATTTGGCGGTACATTCTTCGTATTCAGCGATTATGTACGACCAGCTGTACGTTTATCAGCATTAATGGGACTTCCTGTTACTTATGTATTTACACATGACAGTATTGCAGTTGGAGAAGATGGTCCAACGCATGAGCCGGTTGAACAATTGGCATCATTGCGTGCTATGCCAAACTTGTCCGTCATTCGTCCGGCAGATGCCAACGAATCGGCAGAAGCTTGGAAATTAGCTGTTTCATCTAAATCAGTGCCAACAGCGTTGATTTTATCTAGACAAAACTTACCGGTTCTAGAACACTCTGCTGCTCGAGCAGCTGAAGGTGTTGCAAAAGGGGCTTATGTTGTTTCTCCTGCAAACAAAGAACTGGCAGACGCATTGCTCTTAGCAACTGGTTCTGAAGTTTCACTTGCTGTGGATGCACAACAACTGTTAGCAGAAGAAGGAATTGATGTAGCAGTTATTTCGATGCCGTCATGGGATCGCTTTGAACAGCAAGATGCCGAATATAAAAATAGTGTCTTGCCGAAAACGGTCAAAAAACGTTTGGCTATCGAAATGGGCGTATCATTTGGCTGGGAACGTTACACAGGTGACGAAGGCAGTGTGTTAGGAATCGATCGTTTTGGTGCAAGCGCACCAGGAGAAATCGTTATGAAAGAATTTGGTTTCTCTAAAGAAAACGTAGTAGCGCGTGTGAAATCTTTATTGAATAAATAATAAAAAAACAAGTAGTGTGCATTCGCCACTGCTTGTTTTTTTTCGTCAATAAAAGTGACCAAGCAGAATCGCAGTTCGACAACTTTAGCGAAGAGCACCCTTTATACTTAATAAAAAAAGTGGGGGTTTAACATATGCGCACATATAAAATTTTTCACATTAAAAAAGCATACCAACCTTTCGTTTTAGGCCGGGAAAAAATGCTTCAGGAAATACTGGGAAGAGACAATATGCAAAGTAACCAGGACCATAATGAGATGACATATGTGTGCGAGAAAATAGATGAAGAATTCATCAAACAAAGTTTGGAGAGAAAACTAAGTCGTTTGTTTTCGCATAACGAACAGGATATGCATAAACTGTTGCTTGAACATCCATTAAAAGGATCCATTCAAATGAAGTTTGAACCATATTGTGTACATGTGTGGTGTAAGGGGTCCCATATGCTTGATTTGGATTTATTTGCAGGGTTTTCCGATTCTAGTGATTGCTATATGGCTTTCCAGCAAGAAGAAGCATCCTTTGGCTGGCTTAAGCCAATCAAAGTAGGATCCATTCATTCATTTACAGAAATTCTAGACTTCGCCTAGTAAGGAGAAGGGTTTTGTTGTATAATCCTTCTTGGAGATAGAAAGTAAGGTTAATCACCGAGAAGGGGGAAAACAACAATGCAATTATGGTTAGCAATTACTTTAATCATCGTGGCGTTAGTAGGTGGAGCTGTAATCGGTTTTTATGGCGCCCGTCAATATATGATGAAGTATTTAAAAGAGAACCCACCAATCAATGAACAAATGCTTCGCATGATGATGGCTCAAATGGGTCGTAAACCATCTGAAAAACAAGTGAAACAAATGATGAACCAAATGAATAAAATGCAAAAATAAAAAATAGCACTCCGTGAGTGCTATTTTTTATTGGTTATTATATCTAGTTCTTATAGGTAATACGACTTATGTTTTTATAATGTTGGTAAAAGATCATAGGTGTGAAGGAATTCTGCGACTGTTTTTTCATATTCCTCAGCATTTTGATTATATGATTGTGCATGGGGACCAATTTCAAATAGTTTTAATTGTTTTGGTCCTTGTTTCAACTCATACAGCTCTTTAGTCATTTCAGGCAAAATGAAATCATCAGGTAAACTATGAATGAATAAAACCGGTTTCTCGATATGAGATACTGCTTCTCTAGGTGATACAAGTTTCATGGAATATCCGTCCCGTACCCGTAAAAAGACATCCGCCAATTTTATTGCAAGACTTGAACGAAGTGGTGTTTCTTTTTTCATTAAGTACAGTAGTTGATCGGTAAAATCTGAAAACGCACAATCAGATATATAAAAATGAGCTTGATCTTCCAAAGTTCCAGCATACAGAATGGTTGTAGCGGCTCCCATCGACTCCCCATGAATCCCAATGATTGCGTCTTCACCGGCATAGTTTTTAACTGCGTTGACTATTACCTGTAAATCCATTTTTTCATAGTGACCGAAACTCGTTGTTTTACCCCCAGAATCACCATGCCGACGATGATCATATACAACTGAATTAAAACCCAACCGTTCAAAGAGACGGGCATATTTTACTGAATTTATTTTGTTTTCTGTGACACCGTGGCAAATGACGACGAAGTTATTTGTATCCAAAGGTTCCAGGAAAATTGCTTTAACTGGGTAGCCATTAGGGCTGTCAATCCATTTCTCCGTTTTTCGTACAATATTGAACCAAGCCTCATCGAATCTTTTCGCAGTAATTTCACGATTTAATATAAACGCATCATCTTTTTTCTTCAGATACATGAGTCGGTTTGTAAACACAAAACCAAAAATCGCCGCTCCTGCGGTCATAATACTCGAGAGAATACTGGTGATCCAAAGAATGCGACGCTTCATGGGAAATCCTCCTATGCTTGATTTAATTCGTATAATCTAAACATGCCCGTATCTATCGGTCTCGAAACGTGAGGAGCTATAATAGAAACCGCTTTACATAATTTATTCAGATCAATTCCTGTGTTTACTCCCATTGTATGTAACATATTCACGACATCTTCAGTTGCTACATTTCCTGTTGCCCCGGGCGCAAAAGGACAACCACCCAGTCCACCAGCTGATGTATCGAATCGTGTTACACCTGCAAGAAGAGCCGCGTAAATATTTGCTAAGCCCATTTTTCGTGTGTCGTGGAAATGTGCATTCATCAAAACTTGTGGAATTTCGCGAATCAGTAATGTGAATAATTCATAACTTTCCTGTGGATTCGCCATGCCGATTGTATCGGCAACACTAAGTTCGTCAATACCCCAGCTTGCGAACTCTTTGCATAAAGCCACCGTTTCATTAATGTCGATTTTCCCTTCATACGGACAATAAAAAGCCGTAGAGATACATGCCCGAACAAAAATTCCTTGTTGTTTTAAATCGATGATAACAGGTTTTAATTCCTGCATGCTTTGCGCCGTTGTTTTATTTATGTTCTTTAAATTGAATGTATTACTGACACCTACAAAAACTGCTACATTTTTTGCTCCTGCAGAAAGTGCACGTTCTACTCCTTTAGAGTTGGGTGTTAGCACGATTTGACGTCCTTGCTTGTGAACCCCTTGTACAATCTCGGTTGCATCGGCCATTTGTGGGACCCATTTTGGAGATACAAACGAAGTGATTTCCATTTCTTCTATTCCAGCTGTTTGTAATGCTTGAATAAATGCAAGCTTATTTTCGGTTGAAACCTCATTTTTCTCATTCTGAAGACCATCTCTTGGACCGACCTCGATAATTGTCACATTGTTTGGTAAACTAAACATATCATCCCTCCTTTATTCTATTGTAATGATGAGATAGGGGTGCTAGCAAATATATTTTCTTAGGGGATTAGGGGGATTTTCAATGTCAACAAGAGAAGTGGTTGTAGTAAGTGCTGTCCGTACAGCAATAGGTTCTTTCCAAGGGGCATTAAAAGACGTACCGGCTACAAAGTTAGGTGCGATTGTCATAAAAGAAGCATTAGAAAAAGCGGGTCTAGAACCAAATCAAGTGAGTGAAGTGATCATGGGGAATGTTTTGCAAGCTGGTTTGGGACAGAACCCTGCTAGACAAGCATCGATTCTTGCAGGTCTTCATGAAACAATTCCTTCCATGACAATTAATAAAGTGTGTGGATCAGGATTGAAAGCGATTCATTTGGCAACACAGGCTATTATCGCAGGAGATGCGGACATTGTTGTGGCAGGTGGAATGGAAAACATGAGCCAAGCTCCATATTTGTTGAAAAATGCGCGTGAAGGTTTCCGAATGGGCGACCAAAAAGTGGTGGATAGCATGATTTCTGACGGCTTATGGTGTGCTTTCAATGATTACCATATGGGCATAACAGCAGAAAATTTATGTGACCGTTACGAAATTACACGTGAACAACAAGATGAATTCTCAGCTCGTTCACAGGAACGTGCGGTTCAGGCGATTGATGGCGGGAAATTTAAAGAAGAAATCGTTGCTGTCGAAATTCCACAACGCAAAGGAGACCCAATCGTATTTGATACGGACGAATATCCAAAACGTGGGACTTCAGCAGAGAAGTTAGGTAAATTGCGACCAGCGTTTAAAAAAGAAGGCAGTGTCACTGCTGGGAATGCTTCCGGTATTAACGACGGAGCAGCAGCGGTTATCGTTATGTCTAAAGAAAAAGCAGATGAGTTAGGTTTAACACCATTAGCAACGATTGTAGCGAACGCATCAGCTGGTGTTGATCCATCCGTTATGGGAATTGGCCCTGTTAAAGCAGTGAAAAATGTTTTTGAAAAATCAGGCCTATCAATGGCGGATATTGACTTAGTGGAAGCAAATGAAGCTTTTGCAGCACAATCAATTGCTGTAGATCGCGAGCTTGCATTTGATCATGACAAGCTGAATGTTAATGGTGGTGCAATCGCTCTAGGACATCCAATCGGCGCGAGTGGTGCACGTATTTTCGTTTCTCTGCTTCATGAAATGGCTAGACAAGATGCGAAGACAGGGTTAGCAACTTTATGTATTGGTGGCGGACAAGGTGTCGCTACAATTGTGAAAAGAGCATAGGTAGAAGGTGAAAAAATATGGCAAAAAAGAAACAACAACAGCAACAACGCAGACAACCTGAGCGATCTGAACAATCATCAGGCAACACATTGTCCGATCAACTGCAAGGGGATGTGCTTGAAAAACTGAAGTTAGCTAAAAAGCAGTTACAGGATACAGAGCGTCAACAGGAAGAAGAACGCCTCGCGCAAGCTGAATTTGATCGTAAACAAAAAGAGAAAAACAAATCCTTTGCTGAACTTCTAGATGAGTATGGAATGAAGGGTAATAAATTTTAAGAAAAAAAGGACTTCGAATTTTTGAAGTCCTTTTTGTTTTGCCATCATCAGCGAACTATTTAATTAAAAATATCAAAAATCATTGAAATTAAGTAAAGAGGGACGCCAACGATGATCATGCCTGCGATAAAATAACACATACTCCTTAACGCAAACTTGAAGATATCATATAGTGCACCGGCAAAGTCATCAATAAACTTCGTCATTCATATCGCCTCCTTGAATCCATATGTATACGTTTTAACAAATAGGTAGGTTTCAATCTATAAGGAGTAAAAGTACGAGATTTAGAATTATAACGATTTTTTAAAGGCGATGGTCTATATAAATATCTGCTCTTAAGTATTCCTTCAAGTGTGCTAGTTGCTCAGGGGTCATAGGCTGATGATATGCTTGCATCGTTTCCTCTAATTGATTTGCTGAGCTTGCTCCTGCTAAGATAGCGGACACTTGGTCGTATTGAAGAACAAATGCCAATGCCGCACTATGAAGATATTGAGTGGTTTGAGTGAGTTGTGAAAGTGTTTCTATTAAAGCTTCTTTTTTGTATTCTCCGTATCCATCCGATTTTTCGGCACGTTTCAATGCATCTGGCGTAAGCAGACCTTTTGCTAGAGAACCCCGGGTGACAACAGAAGCACTATGTGATGCAATCATGTCAAACCATTCTTCGGGTCTGCGGTCTAACATGCTGTATTGCATCATGACAGAGCTTGCTTTACCGTTACGTAGGAAACGATGAATGACATTCGGGCGTATGGATGAAATGCCGTATGCTCGAATTAAACCTTCTTTTTTTAAAGATTCAAAAGCATCGACTGCTTCTTCTAAATCATCTTCCATCGTGCCTCCGTGTAATTGATATAGATCTAAATAATCGGTTTGAAGCCTTTGTAGACTTTCTTTAATTTGAGACGTGATATATGACTTTGATGAATCCCACGTCCAACCTGAAGCATCTTCATTCCACTTGTTACCCACCTTCGAAGCCAAAATGATGTCTTGTCGTTTACCTTTCAGAGCGTGTCCAACAACATCTTCATTTTTACCTTTATCATATAGATCCGCTGTATCAAAGTATGTAATTCCATGTTCAATGGCTGCATCCACTATTAGTTGGGCTTCACGTTGATTTGTCGGAAGAGACATACAACCCAGTCCGATTTCCGATACCATTATTCCACTTTGTCCAAGTTCGCGTTTATTCATCAGTCAGCCTCCTCATTTCATACATGGTACAATTGTCTTTGAAAATAGACAAACAGAAAGGGCGAAAAATATGAAAAAATATGAAGAGAAATCTATATCGTCAACACCGATTTATGAAGGGAAAGTTATTTCTCTTCGAGTGGATGAAGTAACATTGCCAAATGGTATGACTTCGAAGCGTGAATTGGTTAAACACCCTGGAGCGGTTGCCATTGTACCGATTACAGACGAAGGTAAAATTGTCTTTGTCGAGCAATATCGAAAAGCGCTCGAACGTTCTCTGATTGAGACGCCTGCAGGGAAACTAGAGCCAGGAGAAGAGCCGGAAGTAACTGCAAGAAGAGAACTGGAAGAAGAAACAGGGTACGGTTGTGAGAAATTGACACACATTCAATCGTTCGCAACTTCTCCGGGCTTTGCAGACGAAATTATTCACCTATATGTGGCAGAAGGATTGTCAAAAATTGAAAACGCGGCATCACTGGATGAAGATGAGTTTGTTGAGATAATCGAGGCAACCTTAGAAGAAGCAGAAGGAATGATGAAGTCTGGCCAAATCTTTGATGCAAAAACAGCATATAGTGTTCTTTGGGCTAAGGAATATTTACAAAATCGATGAATGATTGATAGTGGGACACGCATAAGCTACTCTATGAAAGGTAGGTGGCAGATGTTGACTCGCTCTTTCCCAATATTTTATTTACTAGGATTGCTAGTCATCGGTTATTTAGGTGGGTTATGGCTGTATTCAAAAATGCCTTTTGATCAAGTTGAAAGAGTCATACATTGGATAGACCCAAGACTTTTGAACGAAAACATACCAAGTGGTTTTGATTCAATTCTCCCGCAACTCGTTACGATTTTATTATTCCTACTTTTTGCTACTCATTTAATCCTGAAATATACCATTCTATTAATAGGTACAATGAGAGCTGTTTTTTGGGGAATTTGCTCAGGTTTTTTAATTGCACAGGAAACAGAATTTTGGGCATATGCATTATGGTGGTTCCCATTCCAGTTAATTTATTGTTCTTTATTACTACTGATTGGATTTTTACTTGTCCCACCACCATCGTATAATCAATTCAAACAAGCCCGCAGTTTTAAAGGTATAGGCGTACTAAGTCTAATCTATATTGTATTAATTGGACTTGAATTGTTTGTCCTTCCTTATATTCATGGTTTATAATCAATTTTAGATTATAATTATTATCATGTGGATAACTTTCTCTATCTTGTAAAGGGAAAGACCAATTTGGTATAATGAAGGAAGTTTGGGGGGGCGTCACATGGAGAGCCGTATTGACCGGATAAAAAAGCAGCTTCATGGTGCGAGCTATAAACTGACGCCACAGCGTGAAGCGACAGTTAGAGTGCTTCTTGAAAATGAAGAAGATCATCTGAGCGCAGAAGATGTATATCTTCTCGTTAAAAATAAAGCACCTGATATTGGACTTGCAACAGTATATCGAACGCTTGAACTTCTTACCGAATTAAAAGTTGTCGATAAAATTAACTTTGGAGACGGCGTTTCAAGATACGACTTGCGTCAGGAAGGTGCAGCACACTTCCATCACCATCTCGTATGTATTGAATGTGGAGCTGTAGATGAAATCCAGGAGGACTTGCTGGAAGATGTGGAAGTCGTTGTTGAAAAAAGATGGAATTTCCGTATTAAAGACCACAGGTTGACGTTCCATGGTATTTGTTGGCGCTGCCACGATACCCAGGATGAAAAAGAGGAGTCTGAGTAACAGAAAAGCGGAAAACATCGCTTCTAGCTCGACACAGACATGTTATACTGTAAAACAAAAGGATGGCAGAATTGCTATCCTTTTTTATGTTTTCATTAATAAAAATATATTGTCCATATATATACATAAAAGTGTTTTTACAGGGAGGTATCATTATGAAAGAAATGCAAGATGCAGTCGCAGATTATCTTCATTTTCTACGTGTAGAAAGACAATTATCAACCAATACTTTAACTTCGTACGAACGAGATTTACTTGCATATATTAAGGACCTTTCTAAAGTACAGCAATTATCCACTTTGAACGACGTCGAGCGAATTCATATTCTTTCTCACTTGCAATCGTTAAAGACGAGTGGTAAATCTTCGCGAACATTAGCCCGTCATATTTCGTCAATCCGGTCATTCCATCAGTTTTTACTGCGGGAAAAAGTATCCGGTTCAGATCCCTCGGTCCACTTGGAAATGCCACAAATGGATCGTACACTTCCGAAAATATTGTCAATTGAAGAAGTAGAGGAATTGATTGCGGCACCCAACTTGGGGAAACCTCAAGGGCTACGGGATCGCGCATTGCTCGAGATTCTTTACGGGACGGGAATGCGGATTAGTGAATGTATTACATTAAATATGGAAGATTTACATTTAACGATGGGATTTGTTCGATGCTTCGGTAAAGGCGGAAAAGAGAGAATCATTCCTCTTGGACGAACAGCACTGGCAGCATGTGAACAATATTTAAAAGAAGGTCGTCCAAAACTGATTAAACCAACACATCGCACCGACGTTATTTTTGTTAACCAGCGAGGAAAAGGATTGACCAGACAAGGGGTCTGGAAGCTTATGAAAGAATACTCTATACAAGCGGGCATTCAAAATGATATTACGCCTCATACTATGCGCCACTCATTTGCCACACATTTAATTGAAAATGGAGCAGATTTACGCGCTGTACAGGAAATGCTAGGACATGCAGACATCTCGACGACTCAGATTTATACGCATGTCAGTAAAACCCGTTTGAAAGATGTGTATAAACAATTTCATCCGCGCGCATAATTCGACTTAATTCGTCAGAAGTCTGACGTGTATTTTTTCCAAACGTTTGATAAGATATGAGTAGAAGTTGAAGGAGGATATGTATGACACATAAATCATTTAAACGCATTCACTTAGTTGTTCTAGACTCCGTTGGAATTGGCGAAGCACCAGATGCCCAATCTTTCGGAGACACAGGTTCCGATACACTGGGACATATTGCAGAAAAAATGAATGGCTTGAACATGCCAAACCTTGAAAAAATGGGACTTTCCAATATTCGTCCATTCCAAGGTATTCAGCCTGTAACGATTCCTTCATCTCATTATGGAAAAATGCAGGAAGCGTCAGTTGGTAAAGATACAATGACAGGTCACTGGGAAATCATGGGGCTTAACATTAATCAACCGTTTAAAGTGTACCCAGACGGATTCCCTGATGAATTAATCAATGCTTTGGAAGAAAAGACAGGACGTAAAGTCATTGGCAATAAACCAGCAAGTGGTACGGAAATCTTGGACGAGTTAGGACAAGAGCATATGGAAACAGGTGCAATTATCGTTTATACGTCTGCAGATCCAGTATTGCAAATTGCTGCTCACGAAGAAATTATCCCTTTAGAAGAACTATATAAAATCTGTGAAATTGCACGCGAATTAACACTTGAACCCGAATTTTTAGTAGGACGCGTTATTGCACGTCCATTCATCGGACAACCTGGTGAATTCAAGCGTACAACGAATCGTCATGACTACGCGTTGAAACCGTTTGAACGTACAGTGATGAACGAATTAAAAGATGCAAATTATGATGTGATTGCCATTGGTAAAATCTCGGATATTTACAACAATGAAGGTGTAACTGAGTCATTGCGTACAAAAGATAATATGGACGGAATGGACAAGTTGGCTGAAGTCGTGAAAAGAGATTTCCATGGCATCAGTTTCTTGAATCTTGTTGATTTTGACGCATTGTATGGTCACCGTCGTGATCCAATCGGTTACGGAGAAGCATTGGAAGCTTTCGATGCACGTATGCCAGAAGTGTTGGATGCTTTGACTGATGAAGAATTACTAATTATCACAGCGGACCACGGAAATGACCCTACCTTCCCAGGTACGGATCATACACGTGAATTTGTACCGGTGCTGGCTTATTCACCTCGCTTTACGGAAGGCAAAGAACTTCCACTAAGCGAAACATTTGCCGATATAGGGGCGACTATTGCGGAAAACTTTAATGTTTCAATGCCTAAATTTGGCCGCAGTTTCCTTTCCCACTTAAACTGAAGGATAGGTGAATATTCATGAGAATGGTTGATTTAATTGAAAAAAAACGTGATGGCGCGGAATTAACAACTGAAGAAATTCGTTTTTTCATTGAGCAATATACAAACGGAAGCATTCCCGATTATCAAGTGAGTGCTTTAATGATGGCTATTTATTTCCAGGACATGAACGATCGCGAACGTGCAGATTTAACAATTGCCATGGTAGAGTCAGGCGATCAGATTGACTTGTCTGGCATTGAAGGTATTAAAGTGGATAAGCATTCAACTGGAGGCGTGGGTGACACAACTACATTAGTGCTTGGACCTTTAGTGGCAGCATGTGGTGTGCCTGTTGCTAAAATGAGTGGACGTGGCCTAGGTCATACAGGTGGTACGATTGACAAACTGGAAGCAATTGAAGGCTTCCATGTTGAATTGACGACTGAACAATTTACGAAACAAGTTAATGAAATGAAGCTTGCCGTAATCGGTCAAAGTGGTAATTTGACTCCTGCAGACAAAAAATTATATGCGCTTCGTGATGTTACGGGAACTGTTAACAGCATCCCGTTAATCGCAAGTTCGATTATGAGTAAGAAAATCGCAGCAGGTGCAGATGCAATCGTTCTTGACGTGAAAACTGGCGAAGGCGCGTTCATGAAAACTGTTGAAGACGCACGTGCCCTAGCAAAAGCGATGGTACAGATCGGCAACAACGTAGGTCGCCAAACAATGGCTATTATCTCTGATATGAGCCAACCTTTAGGGTTTGCAATTGGTAATTCACTAGAAGTGAAAGAAGCGATTGATACACTTCGCGGTAAAGGTCCTGAAGATTTAACAGAACTATGTATGGTCCTAGGAAGTCAAATGGTCGTTGTCGGTGGCAAAGCAAAAGATTTGGAAGAAGCACGCGGTATGCTTCTTGAAGTAATTGAAAATGGATCTGCGATTGAAATTCTGAAAAATTTCATTGAAGGTCAAGGTGGAAATCCAGCAGTTGTAGACTCACCAGAATTGTTGCCACAAGCTCAATATACGTTTGAAGTGCCTTCAAAAGAAAGCGGATTTATCTCTTTCATTGAAGCTGACGAAATTGGTACAGCTGCTATGATTCTTGGAGCGGGACGCGCGACAAAAGAATCTGAAATTGATTTGGCAGTCGGCATCGTGCTTCACAAAAAAGTTGGCGATGCGGTTAAAGAGGGCGAGTCCCTTGCAACAATCCACGCTAACACTCAAAATGTAGAAAAAGTTATGGAGATATTGTACAAATATATTGAGTTCTCAAAAGAACCAACCAAAGCACCAAAATTAATCGAAGAAATCATCACTCAATAATCTAAATCATCAAAGCGGTCTCTCGGAGATCGCTTTTTTTATGGTATTTTTAAAATAACGTGTACTTTAATAGACGTACATCGAGCTTGGTTAAACAAGGATTGTTAATCTTTTTATAGAAAATAACAAGTTATTAGTACAAAAATCATTGTATTACAAGGAGATGTATATGGAAATTTCATTGATTCGGCATGGAAGATCACTACTGACTGAAAATAATAAAATGACTTGTATGGAGTTTAAGGAATGGGTGGGAAAATATGACTTTAACGGCGTGTTTGAAGAGTCATTATACCCGTCGGAAACGCTTGAAAAAGTAACTACTGCAAAAAATTGTTTTATCCAGCAATTTAAAAAGGTCAGTTGAATCAGCAAGGTTATTAAATACAAAAGTGAAAATAGTTTCTGATTGTTTATTTAGAGAAACAGAGTTACCTTCAATTCCAACTAAATTATTTAATGTAAGATTAAAGCCAAATATCTGGGCAGTGATTTTAAGGTTACTGTGGTTTAGTGGATATTCTAACGAATGCGAGTCTTTCCGTCAGGCGAAAGACAGGGCAGGAATGGCTGTCCAACTGCTAATTGATTATGCACATGAGCATAAATCGATAGCTTTAGTAGGACATGGTTTTTTTAATATGTTAATTGCAAAGGAATTGCAGAAGAAGGGGTGGGAAGGAAAAAGTAAAGTAAGTGCAAGGCATTGGAATTGTACTACATATTCCTTGCTAGACTAACGGATCAAGTTAGTTCAATGATTTTACAAAGCCGCAAGGTGATCTAACAAAAGAGGATGGGGTTGTGACACAGTCACAACCTCATCCTCTTTATTCTCTAAATCAGGGTGCAGCAAATGAGGCGTCCACAGCGAACTGAAAACCTTATGCTTCAGTTTTCATTTCGAAATCATGTCTCAGCACAGGAAGTGTCTTTTAGCTCAAAACGTAAATGCCTACAAAAAAGTAAAACCTTTTTTCTTCTCTGATGTTTAAATGTATGAAAGATTTTCCATACTGTTAATGAATAGAATGTTGCAATTTCTGTCGAGAATTAAGAGGTTTAACCTTTATTTGTCAACGACAAGGAATTGGAGTAGCTCACCTCGAATAGTCACGGAAAGGAGGAGTTACTAGATGAAACATCAACTTTTATTTGTCGAAGATGGTATAGCTATTATTCGCTTAAAGGGCGAGCTTGACCATCATGCCACACAAACAATCCGTGACGAAATTTCACAATCTCTTTATAGAGGAACTCTTCGCGCCATCATATGGAACTTGCAAGACTTACATTTTATGGACAGTGCAGGTATTGGACTTATCTTAGGAAGAATGAGAGATTTTGTCCCTACTAATGGACAAACAGTTATTTTACATCCTTCTGAAACGATGAAAAAAATCTTTCAATATTCTGGTCTCGGTTCCTATGTTTGGCCAACAACAGAAGAAGAAACAATCGCACAGTTAGGGGGTATTTTAAATGGACAATGAAATGACGCTATCGTTTATTGCCATTAGTGAAAATGAAGGTTTGGCACGTATGGTGATGACGAGCTTTATTGCATCTCTTGACCCAACCATTGATGAATTAGCTGAGTTTAAAACAATTGTTTCTGAAGCAGTGACGAACGCCATCATTCATGGATATGAAGAAGATGGGGAGGGCATAGTAACCATACGTGCCAAAAGAAATGGACAATCAATCACGATGACCATCAGCGATGAAGGCAGAGGCATTCCAAACCTCGAGCAAGCGATGGAACCTCTTTATACATCAAAACCGGAGAGAGAACGCTCCGGGATGGGCTTTACCATTATGGAAAGTTTCTCGGATCATTTGTCGGTATGGTCAGAGCCTCAGAAAGGAACTGCGATTACCTTTACGAAGGAATTTTTACCCATACAATCCAACTTCGTTTTAGGTGAACGATGACGACGCCTATCGGACAACAACCCGTGTTGTTGACTCAAGAAAAAATGCGTGAATTGATCTTTTTGTCTCAACAGGGAGACAAAATTGCCAGACAAACCATGGTAGAAGGAAATACCCGTCTTGTCTGGTCCATCGTCCAACGATTCGCTTCACGGGGAGCGGATTTAGAGGATCTATTTCAAATCGGTTGTATAGGGTTAATGAAATCTGTCGACAAATTCGATTTATCGTACGAAGTTAAATTTTCCACTTATGCTGTTCCAATGATTATTGGGGAAATACAACGGTTCCTGCGAGATGACGGCATGGTTAAAGTAAGTCGTTCCATCCGGGAATTGAGTTTTAAAATTCGTCATGCAACCGATGAATTTATTCGGCTACATGAACGCCAACCCTCCTTGTCGGAACTTGCCACAACGCTTGATGTGACGATGGATGAAGTGGTTTTAGCTTCCGATGCATTAAGAGATCCAGCTTCTCTTCATGAACAATTATTTGAAAGTGAAGGGGACGCCTTAACTCTGATGGATCAATTAAGAGACGAACGTTCGGAGCGCTCGTTTGATCACATTCCATTGCGAGATATTTTATCGAAACTCGGAAAAAGGGAACAAATGATTATCTATTTACGCTACTACTTGGACTGTACGCAAAGTGATATTGCGGAAAGACTCGGTATTTCACAAGTGCAAGTTTCCAGGTTGGAAAAGAAAATACTTAAGCAACTGAAAAGTTGGATGATGCCTAAACAGGCGACATTAAAGGATGGATCTCAATAGATAAGTCACTTTTTGCCAATATCCAGGATGCTGAATCCTTTGTGTATTCCAAGTTTGGAAAGGGAGAAAGCTTCGATGTTGGTGTCAAAAACGCACACGTTTGGTCAATACCATCATTATTTGTCTATATGAATGGGTTGATTGATTCTACGACGCTTACACAAATTTTGACGTTAACACAGAGCACGACATCTCAAGTGAAACATAAATTAGAGATTCATGAAATTGAAGCAATGAATAGTTATTTTCCATATCATTCAGTCACAATCTATGACTCTAAAGATGCCTGGCTGTCCGCAATTTTAAGTGGACAGCTTGGTATTGTAACATCTGGTGGTTATGTTTTCACAATCGATGTTCGTTCATATCCAGGAAGACAACCCGATGAGCCTGATAATGAAAAAGTCATTCGCGGATCTCGTGATGGCTTCACGGAAAATATTTTACAAAATACGGCATTAATTCGAAGAAGAATCCGGGATGTCTCGCTACGCTTCGAATTAACAAAGCTTTCCACTCGTGGTCAAACGGATACGGTCATCGCTTTTATTAAAGGTGTAGCGAATGAACAGCATATCGATTATATCCGCAAACGTATGAAAAAAATCCATCACGATGGGTTGACAATGACAGACAAGTCGCTAGAAGAATGGATATTCAAGCAAAAGTTCCATCCTGTCCCATTTGTCCGCTATACAGAACGTGCTGATACATGTGCAGCTCATTTATTGGAAGGTCATATTGCGATTATCGTGGACACCTCTCCTTCCGTAATTTTAGTTCCAACAACGATTTTTCATCATTTGCAACATGCAGAAGAATATCGACAAGCTCCTTTGATAGGAACGTTTGTCCGCATACTTCGCTTCTCGGGATTTTTCCTGAGTTTAACACTTTTGCCTTTCTGGTATTTATTAGTGGTGGAACCAGATCGAGTCCCTGAGTTTCTTTCCTACATTGGTCCAAAAGAGAATGGAGAGGTCCCGCTTTTTCTTCAAATCGTGATCGCTGATTTAGGTCTTGAATTTTTGAGGCTAGCAGCCATTCATACCCCTACACCTCTTTCCACGGCAATGGGCTTAGTAGCGGCCATTATTATTGGTCAAATTGCAATCGATGTCGGACTTTTCATTCCTGAAGTAGTGTTATATACAGCGGTATCAGCCATTTTAACATTTGCATTACCTTCTTATGAATTGAGTGTTGCCGCCAAGTTATTCCGAAATGTGATGCTTATTGCTACCGTCATATTTGGGTCCAATGGCTTTTTCATTGGAATCCTATTCGTTTTCATGTACCTGGTTTCAATTAAGCCGATGGGAGTCCCTTATTTGTGGCCGCTCGTTCCATTTTTCCCTAAAGCATTGGCACGCATTCTGGTTCGCTTTCCTACATCAAATGGCGCACTCAGACCATTCATTGTTCACTCGCCTAAGCGCAAACGTTCGTAATCCACTCATTGCATCGGAGTCTTTCCCTATGGTAAAGTTCTTATATTGAAAAACCACTTACCACTGGGAGAGATGAAGATGCATTTATTTGGAACACAGTCCGTGGATGAACATGGTCACTTAACAATTGGTGGAACTTCTGCAATGACATTAGCAAAAAACTATGGAACACCATTATTTGTTTACGATACAGCATTAATAAAAGAACGGGCACGTGCTTTTATTCACACATTTGAACGTGAGCAAGTTGAAGCTCAAGTAGCTTATGCGAGTAAGGCTTTCTCAAGTATTGCAATGTATCAGCTTGCAGCTGAAGAAGGACTGTCTTTGGACGTTGTGTCTGGAGGCGAATTGTATACAGCCATTCATGCCGGTTTTCCAGTGGAACGAATTCATTTTCATGGCAATAATAAGAGTGATGATGAATTAGTCTTTGCATTGAATTCGGGTATTGGATGTATTGTGGTTGATAATTTTTATGAAATAGAACAGTTAAAGAGATTAACAGAAATCCTTAAAAAACAAGTAAATATTTTATTACGTGTGACGCCAGGTATTGAAGCGCATACGCATGACTATATCACGACAGGACAAGCTGATTCAAAATTTGGTTTTGATCTGAATAATGGCCAGGCAGATGAAGCGTTCCATGCAGTAAAAGATGAAGAATCTATTCAATTACTAGGCATGCATTGTCATATTGGTTCACAAATTTTTGATACTGTTGCTTTCTCCTTGGCAGCAAAAAAACTAATTGGGAAAATGCTTTCCTGGAAAAAGAGTTATGACTTTGTTTGCCCAGTTTTAAACTTAGGGGGCGGTTTTGGCATCCGCTATACAGAAGAAGATAAACCACTTCAACCCGCAATTTATGTAGAAGACATGATTAAATCCATACGTTCTGAAATCGGCGAAGCAAAGTATCCAATGCCTGAGATTTGGATTGAACCTGGCCGTTCACTAGTAGGTGACGCAGGAACTACTTTATATTCGATTGGATCTCAAAAAGAAGTGCCGGGTGTCAGAAATTACTTGGCTGTAGATGGCGGAATGTCAGACAATATTCGTCCTGCACTTTATCAAGCAAAATATGATGCGGCTGTTGCGAACAAAATGACAGTTGAAGCCACTAAAACCTACACAGTAGCCGGTAAATGTTGTGAATCAGGCGATAAACTGATCGAAGACATTTCTTTGCCAATAGTAGAAGCGGGAGATATACTCGCTGTATTCTGCACAGGGGCATACGGATATTCGATGGCCAGCAATTATAACAGGCTTCCTAGACCCGCTGTCGTGTTCGTGGAGGAGGGCAATCATCGCATTGTCATTAAGAGAGAAACTTATGAAGATCTCGTAAAGTTGGATTGTTCTTTACAAGATGAGACGGTAGGTGCACACTCATGAAAAGAAACAATAACAAATTATATTTATTTATCCTATTAATAAGTATTGTTTGGGGAGTTCTTTATTGGATATTTATTGCACCGAACCAATAAACTGTTAAATAATGGATTGCGAGTTGAAGTTTTATTGCAAATGATGTAGGATAGTCATTGTGCTGAAGCGGAATCAAAAATGAGGGATTTATTATGTTAGTACGATATAAAAAAATATGTGAAAAAATTGCGATGGGTCTCCTGTCGTTTATGCCACAAGAAAAAGATTTAAAAAAATTACAAGAAACCATTCAAACCTATGAAAATAATCCGAACTGGCATTTGTTTATGTGGAAAAAAGAGGAAGATTTTGTGGGCTTGATTGGCATAGAAACTACAGATACAGAGTGTTTGATTCAGCATATAACTGTTTCACCTTCATTTAGAGGTGAAGGGATTGGAAAAGAAATGGTATCCAAAGTGCAAAATTTCCTTCCATGTACAGAAATAAAGGCTGCTGAATCGACAAAACCATTCATAGATAAGTGCACAATCCAGCAAGAAGGAACAGACATTTAATGTCTGTTCCTTCTTTTTTCTTCACGGGCATTAAGTATTTCTGAACGATCCCGGAGCATATGCTTGTGTATGAGTTGATCACCTGTTAGTGCTTCTAATGCTGGTTGTTGTAGGATGGCTGATGATAACTCAGATGAATCGACTTGTATTTTAAATGGCTGAAAAGATGTATTATTTTCAATGGATTCTAGTGATTGTTCCAAATTCACGATAAGTCTTGAAAAGTTAATGCCTTCATAAAAAGCACTCGTACCATTCAGATGGAAACGATCGTATGATTTGGCCAGTGATCTTTTCGCGCCATTGAAATTACCCCTTCGCCAGTGATACATTCCTGTCGAGAGCAAAATCCAAGCAGTAAGCGGATGTGTTTTATCTTTCGGTGCAATTTCTTTCCAGTATTCTTCCAACACTTCGTGGCATTCAAAAAAATCCTCGTGCTCATTAAAATATATGACAAACTGCACAAAAAGTGGGTGAAACAACGGATGCATTCTTCTCACACTTCCTCTATACTAAAATTTGAATCTATTTGATCGGGTGATCTTAACATGTCTTATGAAGTAAAATTGGACGCTTTTGAAGGTCCTCTCGATTTATTATTGCACTTAATCCATCGTTTGGAAATTGATATATATGATATTCCAATGGCTGATTTAACTTTACAGTACATGGAACATATTCGTGCTATGCAAGTGCTTGAATTGAATGAAGCAAGTGAATATTTAGTAATGGCCGCATCCCTGCTTGCAATCAAAAGTAAAATGCTGCTTCCGATTCACGAAGGTGAATTGGATGATGACGAACTTGCCCTTGATATGAATGACCCAAGGGAAGAATTGGTGAATCGTCTGATTGAGTATCGGAAGTATAAAGAAGCAGCTGAGAATCTGCAGCAATTAGAAGAACAAAGAGCACAAGTCTTTACAAGAGCACCAAGTGACTTGACCGACTATCAGCCAACTCAACAATTAACTGCATTTGATGATCCTTTGAATGTCTATGACATGTTGGGTGCTTTTCAGAAAATGCTGAGAAGGAAACGATTGAAAGCCCCGCTTGCCACCAAAATTACTCGACAAGAACTATCCATCAAGGACCAAATGAAAAGTGTCTTCAAGACTTTGAAATCCCGAGGCGGAAGTTGTTCTTTTTCAGAACTTTTTCCATCAGAAGACAAACCAACTCTGGTTGTCACATTTTTATCTTTGCTGGAACTTATGAAAAGACAAATGGTAATGGTCGAACAACGTCAGAATTTTGATGATCTGACAGTTAATCTAATAAATGATCGATGGGAGGAAGAATCTTTTGAGCCTATTGATGAGTAGAATTGAAAGTTTACTTTTTGTCACAGGAGACGAAGGGTTATCAAGTAAACAGATTGAAAATTTAACTGGTGCAACATCTATAGAGGTAAAAGAAGCATTAGAGAAATTACAGGATGACTATACAAAATCCAAAAACCGCGGAATTGAATTAAAAGAATTAGCCGGTACATATCAACTAATTTCAAAAAAACAAAACGCAGAAACCATTCAACGTCTCGTTGAAAACCCAACGAATCAACCTCTTTCACAGGCTTCATTGGAAGTGTTGGCGATTGTTGCCTACAAACAACCGATTACACGAATCGAGATTGAAGACTTACGGGGCGTGAAGAGTGAAAGACCATTACACACGTTAAGCCTTAAAGGTCTGATTCAGGAAGTCGGTCGAGCTGAAGGTACAGGGCGTGCCATCCTGTACGGTACCACGAAAGAGTTTTTAAATGTATTTGGATTAAATGATATGAATGAGTTGCCGCCGTTACCGGAAACACAAGGGACGGAAGATGATGACCAAACAGATTTATTCATGACAAAGTTCCAGGAAGCTTTTGGGGAACAACAAGAATAAGAAGCGAAAGGTGCTGCTGGTTGCGAAATAAATGGTTGATATTGTTAGTGATTCTCCTGGTAGGTGTAAGTCTGTTGTACCCTCGATTATCTGAGGCGCAGGGATCTGCTTATGCAGTAATTGATGCGAAGACAGGACGGTTATTGGCAGGAAGTGGTGAAGACCAAAAAATGCCGATTGCCAGCTTAACAAAAATGTGGACAGCGGTTGTCGTGGCGGATGAAGTAGATTTAAAAGAAAAGGTCAAAATTTCTCCTGTAGCCACATCGCAAGAAGGTTCATCCATTTATCTTAAAAATGGAGAAGAAACAGCCGTTGATGTATTGCTTTATGGATTAATGCTGAGGTCTGGTAACGATGCAGCAGTTGCTCTAGCAGAGCATGCAGGAGGATCAGTTGAAGGCTTCGTTAAATTGATGAATGAAAAAGCAAAAATTATGGGATTAAAAGATACACACTTTGAAAACCCATCAGGATTACACCACGAGGAACACTTATCTACCGCTTATGACACAGCTCTTATGTTGAAAATCGCAATGGAGAATAAAGAACTCAAACCGATCTTAACTGCACCCCATTTCAAACAAGACGGGAAGTACTGGGATAACAAACATAAGCTCGTTCGCTTGGAAACGAAAGCGATTGCCGGGAAAACAGGATTTACGAAAACAGCAGGTAGAACACTTGCAACGTATTTCAAAGATGGAGACGAAGAAGTGATTGTTGTTACATTGAACCAATCGAATGATTGGCAAATGCACATGCAACTTGCAGAGAACGTCTTTGCACAATATGATAGAGTTCAAGTCATTAAAAAAGGCTCATATGATTTACCAGGTGGATTGGTGATGAAAGCTGACAAGTCAGCCTACATTCTAAAACACAAAGATGAACAAGTTTCGCATCTTGTCGTTTTGAATCGGGCGAAAGCGTCTCAAAAGATGGCAAAATGGGAAGTACAAATAAACGGGAAAACCATACTTACAAAAAAAGTACATATTGAGCGGAATGAATGACGAAGACTGCTTATTAAATAAGCGGTCTTCTTTTGTTTTGAGCGAAAGTGTGACATAATTTTTAAAGAGTATAGGAATCGACGATGAGGTGAAAGTATGGAAAGATTACAAAAAATGTTAGCACATGCTGGGGTTGCGTCACGAAGAAAATCCGAGCAACTGATTTTAGAAGGAAAAGTGAAAGTGAATGGACAAGTTGTCAAAGAACTTGGAACAAAAGTATCTGCATCAGATACAGTTGAAGTAGATGGCGTGAAGTTGGAAAAAGAGCAAAAGGTTTATTATTTATTATATAAACCAAGAGGAATTATTTCGGCAGTGACGGATGACAAAGGACGTAAAACGGTTGCAGATTTATTTCCGCACATACCAGAACGACTATTTCCGGTGGGGCGTTTAGATTATGAGACATCGGGTCTTTTAATCATGACGAATGATGGCGATTTATCATATACGCTGACTCATCCTAAATTCAAAATTGATAAGACGTATGTTGCACGAGTTAAAGGAATCCCAGTGAAAGAGCAACTCCGACCGTTAGAACGTGGAATTGTACTAGAAGACGGAAAGACAGCTCCAGCCCGTGTCAAATTATTATCGGCTGATCCAAAACAAAGCAAGGCAATTATTGAAATCACGATTCATGAGGGTAAAAACCGTCAAGTTCGTCGCATGTTCGATGCCATCGGTTTCCCTGTGCAAAAATTGAAACGTGAACGCTTTGCTTTCTTGACGCTTCATGGTCTTAATGCAGGTGAATCACGTGAGTTGACGTCCCATGAAGTGAAATTACTGCGTGTTATGGCTGAAACAGGAAAAATTGGTTCATAATTAGTAGGTATTGGAAATTGCTTAAATCTATTCACAAATAATTTAGAGGTTTTCGGAATACCTGAAAACGTTCACAAACCCTTCAAATGTGCGGTCTTAGCAACCGCTTTTCTTTGTTATAATGATAAATGATTATTTCGTCATGTAGGAGGGTATAAAAATGGCTCAGACGAAACAAAAAAGATTTTTGATACGGACATTGATTTTGTCTGTTCTGGTAGTAGCAATCATTTACACTATTTACAACAATGCTTCTAAAGACAAGGTGGATGTTCTAGGCGTTGGGGACGAAGCACCGGATTTCACTTTGGTGGATTTAAATGGGGAAGAGCATCGCTTGTCAGATTATAAAGGACAAGGGGTCTTTCTAAATTTCTGGGGTACATGGTGTAAGCCGTGTGCAAAAGAAATGCCCGCAATGGATCGTCAATACGAAGTATTTAAAGAACAAGGTGTTGAAATATTGGCTGTAAACATCGCGCAATCCAATTTTGAAGTAGAACAGTTTGCTGACCAGTATGGACTGGATTTCCCGATTGTTATTGATAAAACGAAAAGTGTGATGGAAACATACAACATTGATCCGCTTCCAACGACTTTGTTAATCAATCCTGAAGGTAAAATTGAGAAGATCGTACGCGGAGAGATGACAGAACAGGACATCGCTCATTTTATGGAGCAGATACGTCCCGATTAAGGAGTCAATCATATGAACAACATCATTTGTGCTTGTGGGCATGAAAATCCAGAAGGAACAGTGTTATGTGGGAACTGTGGTCGGCCCCTCACAAAAGAAGCAAAAGATTTAAAATTAGCGGATATGCGTTACGAAGGTTCTGCACGCCGTTCGCAAACATACAACAAATCGATTATTGATAAGATATGGAACTTCTTTTCAAGTGTTAAAATCGGAGTAACGATTATTATCATGATTTTGGTGGCAGCTGCCATCGGAACAATTCTACCGCAAGTACTTTACGTTCCAGCAACAACAGAAGCGGATATAGCCGCTTATTATGAAAGAGTGTATGGAACGTTTGGGAAGATCTATTACGAATTGGGCTTATCAGATCTATATGGCTCATGGTGGTTCCAGACGTTAATCGGGATGCTTGGTATTTCCCTTATCGTTGCAAGTTTGGACCGTTTTATTCCTTTATACAACTCTTTGAAAAAACAACGCACGAAAAGACATGAAAGCTTTATGAAACGTCAACGTCTTTTTGCTCTTGGTGGCATCAGTTCCATAGAAGAAACGTTTACAAAAAGTGAAGCTAAGCTAAAAGAACTCCGTTATAACGTGAAGCGAGAAGACGGAGCGTTACTGGCGGAAAAAGGTCGCTTTTCAAGATGGGGTCCTTATGTTAATCATGTTGGTCTTATTATTTTCCTGTTCGGGGTTATGCTGAGGGCATTACCAGGATTCTATGTGGATGAAACGATGTGGATTCGCGAAGGTGAAACACGGGCCATTCCGGAAGCACCTGGTTATTACTTGGAAAGTAAAGAATTTATTCTTGAAACTTACGATAAAGAAAAATCAGACGAAGTATTCGGAGATGCTATTGATCGTGTCGGAACGATTGCATCTAACTATCAGACAAATGTAGTTTTATATAAAAAACCAGAAACTGCATTACCTGGTCAAACTGATAATCTTGAAGAAGTGAAAAAAGAATCCATTCAGGTGAATCATCCTTTGAAATTTGAAGGTTTTTCTGTTTATCAAATGGACTTCCGTTTGGATGAACTTCGCACAATGCATTTTAATCTATCAAATAAAGCGACTGGCGAATCTTTAGGTGATCTTTCCATCGATTTGACGAATCCAAAAACTACTTATGATTTAGGTAATGGGTCTTCTGTAAAATTGTTAGGATATTATCCGGATTTTTCTGGATTTGAAAAGGGAGAGCCTCAAACGAAGTCTCCAGTTCCGAACAACCCTGCATTTTTAGTGGAAATGAAGACACCTGAAACTCCTGAAGGGGAAACCAGTTTTGTGGCGATAAAACAAACTGTGGAGCCGCTTGGGGATAATGAATATAAACTTGAATTCCAAAATGTAGATACGCGTGATGTTTCCGGTCTCACTATACGGAAAGATAAAACATTATGGATTTTAGCTTTAGGTGGCTTGATTTTCATGATCGGGGTTGCGCAAGGATCTTACTTCAATCACCGTAGAATATGGATTCATGAAACGAAAGATGGACAGGTTGCTGTCGCTGCCCATACGAATAAAAACTGGTTTGCTATTAAAAAAGAGTTGGATCAGCTAACGGAAGTAGCACAACTGCCTCCATACATGGATCAACAGGACTCTGAATCACATGAGCTCAAAAAGGATGGTGAGAAGTCGTCATGACACTCGTCTCGATAAGTGGGAATTTATTGTTTTTTGCATTTGTTTGTTATTTGATTGCAACATTATTTTTCGGTGGAGCAGTGAAAGGGTCAAAGTCAGAAGCATCAGCTTCTGAGAAGCGATGGGGACGCATCGGTATTATTGTAACGATTGTTGGATTCATCGCAAACTTGGCTTACTTCATCACTCGTTGGATAGCTGCTGGACATGCTCCGGTAAGTAACTTATTTGAGTTTACAACCGCTTTTGGCATGATGGTAGTTGGTGCGTTTATTTTAATCTTTTTCATTTACCGGACACCATCACTCGGACTGTTCGCATTACCAATTGCAATCATCATTATTGCATATGCGAGCATGTTCCCGCGCGACATTAATCCTTTGATTCCGGCGTTGAAAAGCTATTGGTTAACAGTCCATGTTATTACGGCTGCACTCGGTGAAGCCATTCTAGCAATCAGTGCCGTGGCTGGTTTGATTTACTTACTGAAGAATGTTGACATTACGAAGAAATCAAAACAAAGTTTTTGGTTGGAAACGGTCATGTTTACACTCGTCTTAACATTAGGCTTTGTTGCTTCAACTACTACATTTACCGTGATGGATTACGAAGCAAAATTCAGCTATGTAGATAAAGAAGAAAAAGAAAAAGAAATTACGTATAATGCACCACCTCTATTCGGAATGAATGAGTATGAGTCTTTGACACCTGGAACTATGGCACCAGTTGCCGAAATGCCTCCACTTGTTAATGCGAAAAAATTAACGACGGTTACTTGGTCATTAGTGTTTGGGGTTATTATTTATGGATTAATCAGGCTAATCATTCGCAAACCAATTTCAGCTGTTCTGAAACCTTTTGCCCAAAAGGCCAATTCGCAGTTAATGGATGAAATCGGTTATCGTGCTGTGTCCATCGGATTCCCTGTGTTTACGCTTGGTGCACTGATATTTGCGATGATCTGGGCACATGAAGCCTGGTCAAGATTCTGGGGTTGGGATCCGAAGGAAGTTTGGGCTCTCATCACATGGCTATTCTATGCAGCTTTCCTGCATCTTCGATTATCACGAGGCTGGCATGGCGAAAAATCTGCATGGTTGGCTGTCATAGGCTTCATTATTATTATGTTTAACTTAATTGCTGTTAACCTAATTATTGCCGGGTTACACTCATACGCATAAAATGACAAGCCTTTTCCTTCCGAGGGAAGGGCTTTTCTTTCATTTTAGAGCATGTAATTGTACAATAATTGGTAGAGTCAGGACGAGAGGGGTAACACTATGTCGGAACATATTGCTGTTTTAGTTGTAGATGACGAAGACCGCATTCGTCGATTATTGAAAATGTATTTAGAGCGTGAAGGATATGAAGTGGACGAAGCTGAAAATGGAGCCATGGCACTGGAAATGGCACTTGAAAAAGAATATCACTGTATCCTGTTGGATGTGATGATGCCAGAGAAAGACGGCTTGGAAGTCCTTGCCGAACTTCGTGAACTTAAAGCAACACCGATTCTTTTATTAACTGCCAAAGGCGAAGAAGCAAACCGCGTTCAAGGATTTGAATTAGGTGCGGATGATTACATAGTCAAACCATTTAGCCCGCGCGAAGTCGTTCTTCGTATTAAGGCCGTCTTAAGACGCTCCGTGACAATTTCACCAATTACTACAACCTCTTCTTCAAAAGATTTGGTGGTATTTCCGCATCTAACGATTGACCATGATGCACATCGCGTCACAGCGGATGGAACAGAAGTGAACTTGACACCGAAGGAGTATGAGCTACTTTACTTTTTAGCGAAAGCTCCGGATAAAGTGTTCGACCGTGAACAATTGCTGAAAGAAGTTTGGCATTACGATTTCTTTGGTGATTTGCGTACAGTCGATACCCATGTGAAACGATTACGTGAGAAATTGAACCGCGTATCCGAAAAAGCCGCAAAAATGATTGTAACTGTATGGGGAGTAGGCTATAAATTCGAGGTTGTCAATGAATAGAATATGGAACAGCGTTGTCGGGAAGCTATGGGTAACCATATTGCTTCTCGTTTCGTTTGTATTGTTTATCATTACGGTCTTAATGCTTGAATTTTTAGGGAACTATCATAGCGAGCAAGCTGAAGCATCCTTACGGCAGGAAGCGAGTACAATTGCCCGTATTGTAGATGATCATGAAAATGTTGATGCATCTCTCTCTATTATTTCTGACGTCCTTGGCCCAGAAACGAATGCACTGATTGCAAAAGAACCGCGTGAAGTATCTCTTGCCTTGCATGAAGGGGAAAATGGAGAAGAAATAAAAAAATATATTATGAGAGATCAAACGCTTGGAAATGTTTTCGAATCATCACAACCAATCATTAAAGAAATGATGCTGCCATCTCTGCAAAATAAAAGTCAAATGGAACCATTTATCGTATTGGCTTCTCCATTGAATGTTGAAAACGAAGTTCATGGAGCCGTATTCATTTATCAAAGCTTGGATGTCATTCATAAAACTACAAAAGAAACGACGAATATCGTCTTTCTCTCTGCTTTTATCGCATTTATCTTAACGACTTTCTTTGCTTTTTTCCTTTCTACTCGGATCACATCACCACTGCGTAAAATGCGTGAAGCCGCATTTGAATTATCGAAAGGAAACTTTGATACCAAACTTCCTTCACATCAAAATGATGAAATTGGCCAGTTGGCAAATGCATTTAACCAGATGGGAAGACAATTAAAGCATCATTTAGAAGTAATCAATCAAGAGAAGGAACAGCTATCCAGTATTTTGACGTCGATGACAGATGCCGTCATTACGTTTAATCGTGATCATACGATTTTACTAAGCAATCCACAAGCTGAAAAATTGTTACAAAAATGGTTTTTCCGCATGGGTACGAATAATGGTCAGCCGATACCTGTTGAAATGGATCACATGCTCGACCATGTCCTTCATATGGAAGAAGAAATTAATGAAGAACTCGAAATGGAAGGAAGCTATTTTGCCATTACAATCAGTCCATTGTACAGTGGCGATTCAATTAGGGGAGCCGTTGCTGTATTGCGGGATATGACTGAACAACATCGACTGGATCGATTACGCTCTGACTTCATAGCGAATGTGTCTCATGAACTCAGAACCCCTATTGCGATGTTGCAAGGGTATAGCGAAGCCATTATAGATGATGTCGTATCATCTGAAGAAGAACGAGACGAAATGATAAAAATTATTTATGAAGAATCCCAACGCATGGGACGGCTCGTTACTGATTTATTGGACTTAGCCCGTATGGAATCAGGTAGGATGCGTCTGTATAAAGAGAATGTTGCTGTTTCCCCAGTCATCGAAAGAATTACACAAAAATTCGCACAAGTAGCGAAGGAATCACACATTGATTTGAAATTCGATTCTGCCGTCTCTCAGAAATTGACTACAGAAGTGGACGAAGATCGTATTGAACAAGTTTTGACCAATCTGATTGATAACGCTATCCGTCATACACCGAATGAAGGAAAAGTCACGGTATGTGTCGAACAACACAATGCATTCGTGAAAATTAGCGTGGAAGACACAGGTTCGGGAATACCAGTTGAAGATCTGCCGTATGTGTTTGAGCGTTTTTACAAAGCAGATAAATCGAGAACAAGAGGAAAAGGTGGGACTGGTTTAGGTCTTGCCATTGCCAAAAATATGGTGGAAGCCCATGATGGTGTGATTTCAGTAATGAGTGAAGAAAATGTTGGAACCAAATTTACCTTTACATTACCAATAAAAAAAATGTAACTTTTTATTTGTTGTAACGACTAATTTTATGAACGGGGGGAGTTCATGAATGACTCCGTTTTTCACAGGCTCTATGATCAATATCATCAAGACGTATTTCAGTTCTTGCTGTATATTGTTAAAAATAGACAGACAGCCGAAGACTTAATGCATGAAGTATATGTTAGAGTTTTAAAAGCATACAGCCGATTCGAAGGGAAAAGTTCCGAAAAGACTTGGTTATTTTCGATTGCCAAAAACGTTGCGATTGATCATTTTCGAAAGTCGTCTGTACGCAAGCGTCATGCTTTTGACTTTTTTGACTGGGAAAAACAAGAGCTGAGATCCAATGAAGCTCTGCCCGATGAATTAGTCGAAATGAATGATGATATGAAGCAATTGCTGGACGTATTAGATGAATGCACTGGCGATCAAAAAATGGTTATTGTCATGCGATACTTTCAAGACCTATCCATTACGGAGACAGCACAAGTTCTCGGATGGACGGAAGGGAAAGTAAAGACCACACAACATCGGGCAATCCATAAACTTAGGGATCGCTTATCAGGGCATTCGGATAGGAGGCAAGTTCACGATGAGCAACAATAAATGGAGTGAACACAAGATTGATGAGTTACTTAGCCAAGTGCCCAAAATACATGATACTCGCTCCAAAGACGAAGTATTGAAACGTTTGCAGCAAGATCCAAGATTGGCCGATAGCAAAAACAAAAAACGTAAACAATGGATTCCATCAGCTGTAGCAGTTGCAGCGATAGCAACCTTGACAATACTTGTAGCAAGTTTTCTCAATAATCCGCAAAATGAGGATAAGACCATGTCAGAGATGGCTGTTACTGATAGTTCCGCTAAACTTGAAGAAGAAAGCGCGGATGATACATCGAATCAAATGCTTTCAAATAGTAAAGAATCTGCAAACGATAGTGCGGGCATAACCAGTGATGAGGAAACGTCTCCCACATTTGCTCGTCAAGGTGCCGTTCTCACATCTGTCTACCCAGTAGATGCAAAAGAACACACAGTCTTTCACATTGGCATGTTGTCTAATGATGGAATCGTTGTACCCTTAACGGTACTTATTCCGAGCCGGACCATTGCGAATGATTTAGGAAATGCAGAGCCAACGAGTTTGGATTTGTATAATCAATATGCTAGTGAATTAGTTGAATCCGCACTTGGATTTGCTGAATTCCATCCATTCGAAGGTGAATTTAAAGAACAACAGAATCAATTGATTCACAAGTTGCCATCTACACATGATTACGATTTGTCGAGTGCAACCATAAATGCGTATACCGAATCAATTCAAGAAACGTTTTATGGCTACAACCAAGTTGTTTTTCAAAATGAAGATGGAAGTCAAGCTGAATTTGATCAGGTTGGTCCTATGAAACCGCGAGCATTGACAAGTGGGAACACGTTTACGAGTTTCTATCTGTATAGAAATGAAAACGGAAATCAATTTTTGGTACCGAACATGAACGAAACTCATTCGGACGTTCAAGAAGCGATGAATGAAATGAAAACATCTCAGAGTGATTATCTACAGAGTGTAATTCCCGAAGGCATCAATTTTGAAGTGAGCAATGAACAAGGGATAAATCGTATCCGGTTTACAGAGGAATTGAACTTAGAACTAATGGATCCTCAAGTAGCTTCTCATTTAATCGAAGGGATTCTATTGACGAATGGAAGTTTTGGGAACGACGTTCAGTTTGAAAATATCGCACCATTGACTTGGAATGGATTCGATTTCAGTAAGCCCGTTGAAAGTCCTGTTGGAGCGAATAAATATGTTTGGGAATAAGGTTTTACATGTTTCAAATTGACAATTGGATAGAAATTTATTAATAAAAAAGAACCATACGTAGGCTCAAGTAGTTTACAAATGGTTCTTTTTTTCTTATAGTAAACAATGTAAGTTAATATTGATTCATCTTCGGGGCAGGGTGAAATTCCCGATCGGCGGTAATAGAAGAACGTTTTCTTAAGCCCGCGAGCCGTAAGGCAGGATTTGGTGTGATTCCAAAGCCGACAGTATAGTCTGGATGGGAGAAGGTGAAGGTGCGGTCGTTTTTCGTTCTGTCATTTAACGAGACGCCTATTTAAGTGCGCCTTTCTACTCCCTTAAGCGATAACGGCTTAGGGGATTTTTGATGGGACAAAACGGACGAACTTTTCTTCTTGTGGAGTGGATCGGCAAAAGGAGAGAGTTTTTATGAAGAACAACAAACTGCGTGTCATGATTGCAGTAGCCATGTTAAGTAGTATTTCATTTGTTTTAATGCTATTTAATTTTCCGTTACCTGCATTACCACCATTTTTAAAAGTCGATTTCAGCGATGTGCCAGCACTTATTGCGGCAATTACTATGGGACCTGTAGCTGGGATTTTAGTAGCACTATTTAAAAATGTTCTATATTGGATTTTCAGTGGTAGTCCAACAGGTGTTCCTGTTGGGGAAATTGCCAATTTTGTAACGAGCATTTTGTTCATGCTTCCTGTATATGCAATTTATCGTAAAGTTTCAAATACGAAAGGTTTGGCAATTGGTCTGATTGTGGGAATCCTTGCCATGGCAATCGGAATGAGCGTGTTAAATTACGCGGTATTTTTACCGATGTACACTTATTTCTTGAATATGCCAGCACTTACTGGTTCTGCATTGCGTGATACCATTGTGCTAGGGATTTTACCATTCAACTTAATTAAAGGGTTGCTGTTGTCCGCCATCATCATTGTTTTGTTCAAGACGATGAAAACGTGGTTGGATAAACAACGAGCTCAATTTTCATAATAATAATCATTATTAGGCTATGTGAAAAAATACTAGAGATTGATCAGAAAGAGTCCATTTGCGCACAGCATGCCGCAAGAAAGAGTATGGTCAAAGGAAGTTTGACCGTACTCTTTGCGACGAGTAACCGCAGGCACAGCACTTTTGAAGTGTTGGCTCATGCGTAACATGCGGCTAGCGCAAATGTGCGATAAACGACATTATATTAATAAAGCTATATTAATGAAAAAAAAGCTGCGAAGAAATTCGCAGCTTTTTCCTATTCGTATTTTAATGCATCTCCGTCAAATGATTCTTCGGCAACTTTAATGGAATCCGTAGGGCAGCCTTCAAATGCATCTTGCATATCTTCTTCGAGTTCATCTGGAACTTGAGTTGTTCCCATGTTATCATCTAAAATAACAAAGGCAATGCCTTCATCATCATAATCGTAAATATCAGGTGCAGCTGCGCCACATGCGCCACAAGCGATACAAGTATCTTTATCTACAATAGTATACTTCGCCATGTTAAAACCTCTCCTTTTTCTCCGTTCGCTTGAAAAAGCTTTTCGTATTTATTCTAATCATGTTTTCCTCAATTTTCAACCTAAATACATATTAAATTGGAGGAAGTCTTGTGCTATTCCAACAAATCATCTTACATATGGTCAATCGATTAAATGAAGAACGTACAATTTCAGCCCCGTTTCACCTAATTAGAGGTAAACGTTCGGGTCAAACCATCCAAGATGTTAAAAGTTATGGACTGACCAATTACTTTTCACTTTTTCCAAAACTCACAAAACCAACATATGAACAATATGTGCAACAAATGATTCAGTCAAACTTGCTGATTGTCAACGAGCAATCTATTCCCAAACTAACGCTCTTGGGAAAAGAAAAGTTGAAGGAAATGCCATCATTGCAGTTGAATGGCTGGTTATATAGAGGAAATGAACGCATTTTCTTTCAACGTTTATCGTTAGTTACTCAAACACTCTCGCATGTTAACGCAAAAAAATGGACGTTCACACCCATCCAGAAAGATGAAAAGATTCAACAATGGGTTCGTCATTTTTTGCATGACTTTACTTACAAGTCAAATGAGTTCATTTCAAAATATTATGAAGAACTGCTCAGTGTGTGCCAGTCGGACAAGTTATCCGAACTTCATTTAGTAATTCTCAGTCATCGTTTGACTGGATATGAGGTAAGTGGAGTGACATGGCAACAGCTTTCCCGCGCGTTGGAGGAAGATGAAATGGATCTTCAAATCCGTCTGCAAGAAAGTTTACATATTATACTAGATGAAATTTCTATCAGACCATCTTTGAGTCTATTAACGAGAATGACTGAAGATATCAAAGTATCAACTCCATTAACTGAATCAGCTAAGAAAACCTCAGATTTGTACCAAAAAGGCTATTCATTTGAAGAAATTAGTTCAATGCGCCAACTAAAGACAAGCACAATAGAAGATCATTTTGTAGAGATGGCGATGAATGGATCATTATTATCAGTAGAGATGTTTTTTCCGAGCGAGGATGTTCCGACGCTCATTCAAAAAATTAAACAACAAGAAACTAAAAAATTACGGACGCTAAAAGACGTTTTCCCAAGTTATACGTACTTTCAACTAAGGTTGCTTTTGGCTATAGGAGGGGAATCGAATTGACGTCAAATCTGGAGAAAGTTCTATATGATAAATTTGGTTATCGTACGTTTAGGCAAGGTCAAAAAGAAATCATAAAAAGTATTATCAATAAAGAAGATGTTCTTGCAATTTTACCTACAGGAATGGGTAAATCACTTTGTTATCAGCTACCGGGATATCTTTTACCGCATAGCGTCATCATTATTTCGCCCTTGCTATCATTAATGCAGGATCAAGTTGAACAACTGAAAAAAATGGGGGAGAGGCGAGTCGTTGCGGTAAATTCATTTTTGACTCCACCTGAAAAAAATGCGCTTTTGCAGAGAATGGAAACATATAAATTCATTTTTCTATCTCCTGAAATGATGATGCAAGAACAAGTGAAAGCTAAGCTAATGACCATGAAGATTTCTTTAGTTGTTGCGGATGAAGCTCATTGCATATCACAATGGGGATTCGACTTTAGACCGGACTATTTGCGATTGAGTGATTGGTTATCTTTTAGCGGACGCCCTCCAATCCTTGCGTTAACTGCGACAGCGACACCAAAGGTTATTGAAGATATCACCACTCAATTGAATATGCGCCAGCCATCAATCCATATCCAAGCACTCGATCGACCAAATATTCGATATGAAGCGGTTGAAGTTGATTCCCAGGAGCATAAGTTTGATCTTATCGCAGAACAAATAGAGCGCTTTACCGGTCCGGGAATTCTGTATACGCAATCACGCAGAAAAGCAGACGAATATGCTCTGAAATTAAATGCGAAGGGCATCCGTATTGCCTCATACCATGCAGGAATGGAACAAGTCGATAGGATGTTTATTCAACAGCAGTTTTTGAATGGTGAAATTGATTGGGTGTGTGCGACAAATGCCTTTGGAATGGGTGTACATAAAGATGATGTGCGGCAAATCATTCATGATCATTTTCCGTCATCGGTTGCCAATTACGCTCAGGAAGTTGGGCGTGCTGGAAGAGATGGCCTTGATTCACTGGCCACAATGTTTTTTACTCGAGATGATGAAGATTATTCGATTTTCGTGGCTACGAACGATTTTCCCGAAGAGACACATGTCAGATTGTATAAAGAATTTCAGCAAAACGGACAACATCCTAGTCAATTAGTGGAGATTGGCGTGTTATCTGAAACGCATGTACGAATATTAACCTATTGGTTACCACGCAAATCAGTTGAGGAGACCATCGATATTTTGCATCAATTAAAACAGCAAAAGATTCAGCAGATTTATTTGATGAAAGACATTTTAACGAATTCTTCTTGCATTCGACAGCAAATCGTTGAAGTGTTTGGACAGCAACTTAAGGAAAGGCCAGAAAATTGTTGTTCGAAATGCGGATTAAATAAAGAGAATATCGTAAATTCATCGGAACAACCAGCAGCCAAATTAATACTGAATGCTTGGGAAAAAAGAATTTCAGCATTGTTCCAACGAAACTGTTAGAGGTTTATTTTACTTTTTCTCCAAATTTCGTCATAATAAATAAAGATGAAAAGTAGAATAGGAGTTTACAGCTATGAATAAAGATGATTATCAAAATAAAATTGAAGAACATCGTAAACCCATACAATTAAATGGTGATGAAAAACCCAATACACGTGCTTCCAGACGTTCAACGAATGTTGATCCTAAAAAGAAGAAAGAAAAACGCAATTTATTGTTACCCATCCTGTTCTTATTCTTTATTCTGATACCTGTTTCATTTCTGATCTATGTTTTTGCATTTTATGAGCCGAATGCGAATGAAACAACAGTTCAAGACGATAGCCAAGTCAAATATGAACAAAATGAAGAAGATGTAGCAAGTGAAGAAGATTCTCAAAACACTGAGTCAGAAGCGTCTGCTGAAGAAAACACTGAAAAGGAGAATGCGGAAGAATCTTCAACAACTGAACAACAAACCAAAGAAGAAACACCAGAAGAAGTAGTAACAGAAACCGAAGAAGTTGAAGAAGAGACTGACACAACACAGGATGAAGAACAATCCTCAGATTCCAAGACACATGTCGTTAAACCAGGTGAAACACTTTACCGAATTGCCATGAATTATTACAATTCACCAGATGCCGTCGAAAAAATCAAATCTGCAAATGGACTTTCATCAGACTCGATTTCAACTGGGCAAACATTGATTCTTCCATAAATTTTTGTATTATAAAGAGGATAAGAGTGAGTTTTGTAGAATAGGTTAATAATCAATATAGATTGAGGTGACAGCATGTTTGCGAAAAGTGTAATGATTCCAAAGGAAAAATGTATTTCAATTCAAACATCAGAGTCGGTGCAAGCGGCACTGGACATATTGGAAAAAAATCAAATCGATGCATTGCCAGTATTGGAAAATGGCCATTATAAAGGTATTTTAAATCGATATATTGTTTACCGTGCATTTTATTACAGTGGTTTAAACAAAGAAGATTTTCTTGCAAGCACGTCTTTAATGGACGTTGTGACAAGATCGGAAATCTATTTATCCATTGATGACGTTTTTGAAGATTCTCTACTTCAACTAAATGACTTTCCAATTATAGCGGTAGTGGAAGAAAATCGCTTTTTAGGTCTTGTCACTCGATTTGATATCATGGATCAATTCAGAAGTGCTTTTGGAATGGATAGTCCTGGCGTTCGCATAACATTTACGTCTGTAGAGACAGAGGGACAGATAGCCCGCGTAGGAGACATTATTCAAAAGTTCCATGAATCTGTGATTTCATTAGTTACATTTGATGAATCAGACAAATTATTGAGACGTATCGTGTTGAAAATCGAGAAACGTGATAATGTACAAAAATTCTTGAAAGAACTTGACCGTTCTGGATTCCGCGTATTGCATATGGAAGAAGATTGATCGAAATGCAACTTTCAAACAAGTAAGGGGAAGGGGAAACCCTCCTCTTTTTATTTTGATTCAGAGGTGAATACATGCGTTATTTGGCAACAATTATAGGATTTACTTTATGTATACCATTGATTATGGTGAAAAAAGCTTTTGAGACGAATATACGTCACCAGCAAATTGACATATCCAGTTATAAGGATGAGCATCCATTCCGCCTGTTTTTCATTTCCGATATTCATCGAAGGAAAATAACGAATCATTTAGTTGAGGAAGTCGGAACAGATATACATGCAGTAATTATAGGTGGAGATCTGGCGGAAAGTGGTGTACCTTTAGAGCAAATTGAAGACAATATTAAACAACTGGCTAAAATCGGACCTATTTATTACGTTTGGGGTAATAATGACCGTGAAGTGGGAGAACGCCATATCCGAAAATATATTCAAAATGTGGGTGGAATAATTTTAGAAAATGAAGCAATCTGTGTAAAAACGAATGCTCATCATATCTGGATTGTTGGCTTAGAGGATGTATCTTCAGGAAGAGCGAACATTAGTAAAAGTTTTGCCAATGTACCTGAAGACGACCCGATTGTCTTTGTTTCACACACTCCATTTGTCTTTCATAAAGTAAAAGACCGTTACACTTCTGACGTGTTATTGGCTGGTCATACTCATGGAGGACAGATTCGATTAGGGAAATGGGGATACTACCAAAAAGGTGAGTTGAAAAAAGGTCGAGATGAATTTACTTTAATCAGTAATGGCTTCGGTACAACTTTTATCCCTCTCAGATTGGGTGCACCTGCAGAATGTCACATCTTGACCATTAAAAATAAAGATTTTTAAAATGTTCTAGCAGCACATACACGATGTTTACAATAATTGTTAAAAAAAGAATCTTCCAGACCGTTTAATCAGCATGCTGAAAATTGAATTTCACAAATTCAACAGGATATTTTGCAGGCATTTCTATATTTTGATGAGCGCTCAGTGCAGAACTTGTTGAATGGATCAAAATATTCTCGGACCAAGCATGAGTGAATGGGATTATTGGGTTGAAGAAAAAACGTATGCCAATTAGTTGTATTGTACTGTTAGTTCTCCAATCATTAGATAGGAGATTTTTAATATAGAGGAAGTGTAAAATGATGGAGAAAGTAGATGCAATCATTGTAGGTGGGGGTCCTTGTGGTCTCGCAGCTGCAATATCTTTACAAAATATCGGGCTTTCACCCGTCATAATTGAAAAAGGGAATGTCGTGGAAGCGATTTATAAGTACCCTACTCATCAAACTTTTTTTAGTACAAGTGAAAAACTGTCAATCGGGGATGTACCGTTCATTATTGAAGGGCGTAAACCAAAACGAAATCAGGCACTTGTTTATTACCGCGAAGTGGTAAAAATGAAAAAATTACACGTCCGCAAATTCGAAACGGTTCAACGTGTTGAGAAAATCAAAAATATGTTTGAAGTATATACAACAAAATCTACCTATAAAACTGAACATGTAGTGATTGCAACCGGATATTATGACCACCCGAATTTTCTTGGTATACCAGGAGAAGAGTTACCGAAAGTAAGTCATTACTTCAAGGAAGGTCATCCTTATTTTGATACCGATGTAGTGGTTATAGGGGGTAAAAATTCGAGTATTGATGCAGCTTTAGAGTTAAATAAAGCAGGGGCCAGAGTAACTGTCGTATATAGGGGTAGTACTTATTCAAGTAGCGTGAAACCGTGGATACTGCCTGAATTTGATGGCTTGGTTCGCAGTGGTGAAATCACCATGCTATTTGATTCACACGTTGAAGAAATTGGACAAGAAGAAGTACGGATACGCAAACCAGATCAAGTCATCACCCTTAAAAATGATTTCGTTTTTGCTATGATTGGGTATCATCCGGATCATGACTTCCTGCGCCAAATGGGTGTGCATATTGACGAAGCTTCAGGCAGACCATTGTTAAATGAATTGACGATGGAGTCCAATATTGAAAACTTGTATATTGCTGGTGTTTTAGCGGCAGGAAATAATGCAAATGAAATTTTCATTGAAAATGGTCGCTTTCACGGCGAGTTAATTGCGGACGCGATCAAATCAAAAAGAAGCTGCTGAGTGGTCAGCAGCTTTTTCTTATGTAGAATCAAAAGTGTTCAAAAGGAAAATTAATATTCAAAAATGGTGTGAAGGGATTGTGAGCATCGAGCATCAGATAGCGCTATCAACAGTTTAATTCGTGCTTTCTGACCACTGAGTCCATGTGCAAATAACACGCCCATTTCTTCTAGCATTTTCCCTCCACCTACATAACCATACACGGGCTGCGCAATGCCGTTGTAACATCTGGAAACCAAAACAACGGGAATCTTTTGCAGAATAAGTTGTTTAATAGCGGGTATAATTGCAGGCGGAACGTTTCCTTGCCCCAATCCTTCCAAAACAACTCCGCTATAGCCCGAATTTGCAACATGCATCAGCAAGTCTGCATCCATGCCAGCATAGATTTTAAGTAATGCTACTTTAGGTGACACGTCATCCACTTCAAATGATTTACGCGAGTTGGGTGTATGATGAAAATGAATAGTCGTTTTTGAAATGAGTCCGATTGGTCCATATTGAGGACTTTGGAATGTTGATACGTTACTTGTTGATGTTTTTGTTACGTTCTGGGCTGTATGGATTTCATCATTCATAACAACCAGAACTCCTTTGCCATTTGCGTCTGCAGTAATCGCTACCCGTACTGCTGATAACAGATTATAAACGCCATCTGCACCAATTTCATTTGAAGAACGCATGGCACCTGTCAAGATAATCGGAATATTGCTTTTTACAGTGAGATCCAGAAAATAAGCTGTTTCTTCCAGAGTATCTGTCCCATGTGTAATGACGAAGCCATCTACATGATTTTCTGTCGATTGCAGATCAATAATTTGTTTCAGTTTTAACATTTCTGTCGGGGTCATATGTGGTGATGGGTAATTAAATGCTTCAATTTCATGAATATCGGCATATTCCTTCAATTTATCGATTTCAGCAGTTAACGGATTGGAATCGCCAGGAACTACCGCCCCAGATTCATCTTGAACATGCATGGAAATCGTTCCACCAGTATGAATAACAACTATTTTTTTCATTTCTTACTACCTCCATCCATCCAACAACTGACATAAGAATGATATAATTAAACCAATAAAAGGGAGGCGAGAGCAACTTGATACTATTATTATCTGTCGCAATCGCTCCAGGGCTTGCGTTATTCAGTTATTTTTATTTACGTAACCAAATTTCATCAGAGCCTTCTCGTACATTGTTTCATACATTTATCTATGGTGCTATTTTAACGTTTCCTATTCTCTTCATACAACATGTGTTTGAAGTTGAACATATTTTTCAATCAATGTTTATACGTAACGTATTATTCACCAGTTTATTAGAGGAGTTTTTTAAGTGGCTCGTTTTGGTTATGGCCATTTATCAGCACGTTGAATTTGATGACCCGTATGACGGGATATTATACGGTGCTAGTGTATCACTTGGTTTTGCTACGGTTGAAAATATTCTTTACATATTTACTTTCGGATTGGATACCGCTTTTTTGCGAGCGTTATTGCCGGTTTCAAGTCATGCTATTTTTGGAGTGGTAATGGGATATTATCTGGGACGTGCAAAATTTGCTTTAAGTGAATCTTCCAAGCCTCTTTTGTTTATCGCTTTGCTGGCACCTTTGTGCTTGCATATGGTCTATAACGGGATACTATCAATTAAATCGATTTCCATGTATTTCATGATTCCGTTCATGTTGTTTTTATGGTGGTTATGTTTAGCAAAAGTAAAAAAAGCGCATTTATTAACGGTTCAACATTTTAATAAACAAGAAGATATAAGTGAAAGTTTGTGAAACCAATTTTAATAAATTGGTTTTTTTTTGTATAAAAAACGCATGATTCCTCATTCTAAGAAAAAGGAGAATGTGTATGCGAAAAAACAAATGGTTAATTTGGTTTATCACTTTATGTATGCTGACATTATCGGTCAGCGCACCCCAGCAATCAGAAGCCTTTTCGGATCAAGTGATTGAAATGGGTGCTTACGGAGATGATGTATTAGAATTGCAAGCACGATTACAATATATCGGTTTCTACAAAAATAAGATAGACGGAAAATTCGGCTACGGTACTTACTGGGCACTACGTAATTTTCAAGAGAAGTTTGGCTTGCCAGTTGACGGTGTGGCAGGGCAAAAAACCAAATCGAGGCTAGCAAAAGAGTCCACCTATCATAAAAAGTATGTAAAAGATCAAATAAATAAAGGAAATCAATTTACTCACTACGGCAATATTCCTTTAGAACAACAGGTTAAGAAAGGGACGAATCAAGGAGCTAAAAAACCTGAGCAGGTACAATTACCAGCTAAATATTCTGAACAAGATTTACAGCTTATGGCCAATGCTGTTTATGGTGAATCACGGGGAGAACCATACGAGGGGCAAGTTGCTGTTGCAGCAGTAATTTTAAATCGTGTGGAAGATCCCAAGTTTCCGAATACTGTAAGTGGGGTAATCTTTCAGCCTAGGGCATTTACCGCAGTTGCTGATGGTCAAATATGGTTGACTCCAAATGCACGCGCTAAAGAAGCTGTACTAGATGCATTGAATGGTTGGGATCCTACTGAAAATGCACTTTATTATTTCAATCCAGACACTGCAACAAGTGATTGGATTTGGTCTCGTCCGCAAATCAAAACAATAGGAAAACATATATTCTGTGAGTGAGGAGGAAAGACATGAAGATTTTATCAAGTATATTAGCTCTTGCCTTGATTGTTATGGGTGTATTTTTATATAACTCCAAACAAAACGAACAAGATTTGCAAAATAACCTTCGGAATCAATATACAAGTCGAATGACGGATGCTTCAGAAAAAATGAGTGAGCTGCAAAAATCTATTCAAAGTGCAACCGTCTTCAGTGACAAAGCCGCACAAGCAGAACCACTTGAAGATATCTGGAGACTATCTTCCGAAATAAAAGACGACATTGCTTCACTACCACTCGATAGGGATTTTTCAAATGAATGGATGAATTACCTCGGACGCCTCGGTGATTATGCAAAACTAAGAAGTGAGGATAAAGTACCTGAAGAGCAATGGTTAAAAGTGACAAATAATGTAGCAAAAAATTTGGATGAGTTTTCCTACGAATGGCAAAATGCCTCAACGGAATTGCTAGCAAGTCAACAATCTTTCCAAAAGTGGCAAAAAGACGTCAAAGCAGAGAAGCCTTCAAAAAAATGGACAGCTTTATCCAGTACGGTAAAAGGTTATTCCGAAAGTGACTTCCCTTTAACTGCAAGTGAATCAGACGACCTTAAGAAAAAAGAGTTAAAGTCTATTGTGGATAAACCAGTAACAAAGCAATATGTTGAAAAAACGATGAAAGAAATGTTTCCGAAGTTTAAAAATGCAAAATTAGTGACCACGTCGAGTAAAAAAGGAGCTGCATATCCTTTCTATCATATTCAATTTAACGAAGGGATTCGAACTGGTTACACGGATTACACCAAAAAAGGTGGACATTTATTATCTGTGTTAATTGAACGTCCAATTGGAAAAGATCGCATTCCTCCAGAACAAATCAAAGAAAAAGCTGAGAGAGCTGTCAAGTCATTTGGATTTGATGATGTTGAACTAGTGGAAACACGTGAAAATCATCTCGTCTGGCATGTTGTTTTTGTAAGGTTGAATCCAACAAATAAAGCTCGGATTTATGCTGATGCCATTCAAATGAAATTGGCGAAAGATGATGGTGAAATTCTTGGTGTGAACACGATGGAATATATTCAAAAGGAAACGTTGCCTGACCAAAAACAAATTCCGATAAAATGGGATGATTATTTCACTGAACAGGTGACAATTGAAAAAGAACGACTGGCCTATACGGAAAATGAAACACTTCAACAAAGACTTTGCTATGAATTAATCCTTCTAAAAGACACAGATACACAAAGTCACACATTCCGCATATTGATTGATACGGAGACACATGAAGTGTTAAAATCCGAGATATTATATTAATCATTATGTGAAATCCCTCGTGAGAGATTGATTAGAAATCCTTTCGCAGATTTTTAATATACAAGCAACAAAGCATACTCCCGTGGTCTTTTCAGACTCCAACAGATTTCGCTTCTGTTTGCGTATCTCTTCATATTATTTTAGTAGTAACATGTTCGGCTATTTCTGAAGACTCCTGCGGAAAAACGAAACAAGCTAGACCCCACAGGGTCAGCTGTCATAGACAGCTGAGACGAGGAGGCTAGCGTTTCGTCCGCGGAAAGCGAAAGAAATAGCCGACCATAATATATTTCGATAGAGTCAAGAGATAAGAATGCGAATTTTTATACTTTTATATTGATTAATATTCTTTTGTCAACAAGCAACAAAGCTCATTCTCGTGGGCTTTTTTTTTTATCCATGTGGTACAATATGTGTGAGAAAGTTTAGGAGTGGATTTCATGAAAAACAATATTCAAATTGCGATTGATGGACCAGCTGCTGCGGGGAAAAGTACAATTGCAAAATTGGCGGCTGAAGAACTTGGTTATACATATATTGATACAGGAGCCATGTATCGAGCAATCACGTATAAAGCAATTGAACATCACATAGATTTAGAAAGTGAAGAAGAATTAACAGGACTCCTTCTTGATACTGAAATTGATTTGAAACCGTCATATAATCGACAACTTGTCTATCTGGATGGCGAAGACGTTTCGGATGCGATCCGATCAAATGTTGTGACTTCTTTGGTTTCTGCTGTTTCTGCACACGCAGCATTGAGAGAAGAAATGGTCAAACGCCAACAGAAAATGGCTGAAAATGGTGGCGTTGTGATGGACGGACGAGATATTGGTACTCATGTACTCGTTGATGCTGAATTGAAAATCTTCATGTCTGCTTCTGTCGATGAACGGGCAAAAAGACGTCAATTGGATAATGAGCAACGTGGAATTAAATCCAATGTCGACCAGTTGAAAGAAGAAATTGAAGCACGTGACAAATTCGATAGCGAACGTGAAGCTTCTCCACTTGTACAAGCAGTAGATGCTATTTATTTGGATACAACACATCTAAACATTCAGGAAGCTGCACAACAGATCATTCAGTTAGCTAAAGAGAGGATGAGCTAAGTGAACTTATACAAATTTGCTAAATCACTTGTGTGGACGGCTTTATATCCGATTTATCGTTTTGATATAAAAGGGTTGGAACATTTCCCTAAAACGGGCGGGATTCTTATATGTACTAATCATATTGACGCTCTTGATCCGCCTGTTGTCGGTATTACATCGCCACGACCTGTACATTTCATGGCAAAAGAAGAGTTATTTAACATGCCCATCCTGAAACCATTATTGCCAAAAGTGAACGCTTTTCCTGTCAAACGAGGTTTGAGTGACCGTGAAGCATTAAGAAGGGCTTTAGCTATTTTAAAAGGCGGGGACGTGATGGGAATATTCCCGGAGGGCACACGCAGTAAAAATGGTGAGCTTGGGAAAGGGTTTTCCGGTGCCGGTTTTTTTGCTCTGAAAGGTGAGGCAGACGTAGTTCCTTGTGCCATCATTGGTCCTTACAAGCCATTTAAACGTTTGAAAGTTGTTTACGGTGAACCCATTATCATGCAACCTTATCGCGATCAAAAAGCTTCTGCAGATGAAGTAACAACAGTCATCATGGAACGTATCCAAAAATTATTGGATGAAAACAAAGTATAATAAATGTAATTTTTGTTATGAAAAAGTGAAAATTTTTGTTTTTATTAAAGAATTCGCATAAAATAAAGATTGGAACGTTGTGAAGGAGGATGCTATATGTCTGAGGAAATGAACTTGCAGGAAAACCAGGATTTCCGTGAAGGAAGTTTTGTGAAAGGTACGGTTGCCCAAGTTGAAGAAAAGGCAGTAACTGTCACAATTGAGGGTGCACCGTTTGATGGAATAATCCCGATTAGTGAACTGTCAAGCTTGCACATTGAAAAAGCTTCTGACGTCGTTTCAATTGGAGATGAATTGCAACTAATTATTACAAAAGTAGAAGATGACAATTTTGTGTTATCAAAACGTAAAGTTGATGCTGCTGAAGCTTGGGATTCTTTGGAACAAAAATTCGTCAGTGGGGAAATTATCGAAGCTGAAGTAAAAGACGTAGTAAAAGGTGGACTAGTTGTTGATCTTGGATTACGTGGATTTGTTCCCGCTTCACTGGTCGAAGATCACTTTGTGGAATCATTTGACGATTACAAAGGCAAAGTGCTGACATTCAAGATCGTTGAAATGGAAAAAGAAAAAAATCGTTTGATTTTATCCCATCGTGCAGTGGTGGAAGAACAAAAACAATCGAATAAAAAAAGTGTACTCGATCATATTCATCCAGGTGATGAGCTAACTGGTACCGTTCAAAGAATTGCTGCTTTTGGAGCGTTTGTTGATCTTGGTGGTGTCGATGGACTTGTTCATATTTCACAATTATCCCATGAACATGTTGAGCAAGTTTCTGACGTTATCCAGGAAGGCCAGGAAGTAAAAGTCAAAGTTCTTTCTGTTGACCGGGACAGTGAGCGCATTTCTTTATCCATTAAAGATACACTTCCTGGACCTTGGGAAGGCATCGAAGATAAGGCGCCAAGAGGGTCTGTTCATACAGGGACTGTAAAAAGACTAGTTTCATATGGTGCTTTTATTGAAGTATTCCCTGGAATAGAAGGATTGGTTCATATTTCTCAAATTGCCCATTCACATATCGGCACTCCTCATGAAGTGTTAAAAGAGGGCCAAGAAGTGCAAGTGAAAGTATTGGACGTAAACAAACAAGATAAACGATTGTCACTAAGCATTAAAGATTTGTTGGAGAAGGAAGATGGTTATTCAGGCACTGATTATGAAATGCCTGAAGAAGCAAAAGGTTTCTCGATCAGTGATGTTATTGGTGATAAATTAAAAAACTTTAAATAACGGAGTAATCTTATGACTAGAGCTGAACGAAAATTGGACCATATAAAGCATGCGTTGTCTACAGGACAATCAAGAGAGACATGGTTAGATGATGTTCGTTTTGTTCATCAAGCACTGCCTGACAGTAATTGGGACAGTGTGTCATTGCAGACTCAACTGGGCGAACTTGTTTTTGGTTCGCCTTTTTTTATTAATGCAATGACCGGTGGCGGAGGAGCTAAAACGGCTGAGTTAAATAGCCAACTATCCCGTATCTCCAAAGAAATGAATATTCCCATGGCTGTTGGATCTCAAATGGCGGCGCTTAAAAATCCCGAAGAAATAGCTACATACTCGACTGTGAGAAAAGAGAATCCGAATGGTGTGATACTTGCCAATTTGGGTAGTGAGGCTACAGTTGACCAAGCAAAACGAGCAGTCGATATGTTGGAGGCCAATGCAATACAGATTCATTTGAATGTTATCCAGGAATTGACAATGCCTGAAGGGGATCGAGATTTCAAAGGAGCTTTATCCAGGATTGAATCAATTGTAAATGAATTGACAGTGCCGGTAATTGTTAAAGAAACTGGTTTTGGCATTTCAAAGGAAACTGCGATTAAACTTCAGGAAATTAATGTAGCTGCCATTGATGTAGGTGGATTTGGCGGAACGAACTTTGCGGCAATTGAAAATGAGCGTAGACAAAGGAAACTGTCCTATTTCAATGAATGGGGTATTCCTACTGCTGCTGCTTTGATAGAAACCTCTTCAGTAACGTCCTCAATGCTACCCGTGATTGCATCGGGAGGTGTCCAGCACGCTCTCGATGTCGTGAAGTGTTTAGCACTGGGAGCTTCTTCGGTTGGCCTTGCCGGCGTCTTATTAAAGAAGTTGGTTGAGGATGGGGAAGAAGCAACCATTCAAGAAATTAAGCACATGAATGAAGATTTAACGATGTTGATGGTTTCTCTTGGGGCTGAATCTATTCAGGAGTTACAACAATCTCCTTTAATCATATCAGGTGATTTATATCACTATCTCACTCTCCGAGGAATAGATACTCATACATATGCCAATCGAAAATAATAAAGAGATGCAGACATTCTCCACTGTCTGCATCTCTTTTATTTTTGTTGGATATATTAAATGTACAAAAGCATAAAAATTGGAATACTGCACCCATTGCCGTTCGAACAATGTTTTTCACCATGAAACGTCGAAGTCCGACTAACTTGGACTTTTCAACATTCCATGAAGTCGAGCTATCATGGCGTTTTACACTTTACGTGCACTGATATTTTCTTGAAATAGTCCGGATATCAGTATACGAAATATACTTGCTTTCACCATTGGGGTGCAACCTGTGTTTTTCTCATGTATAATACTTTAGAGAAGAAGTTGGAAGGATGAATTATATATGTCTAAACCGGTAGTAGCTATCGTAGGCCGGCCGAATGTCGGAAAGTCCACAATCTTTAACAGGATTGTAGGGGAACGTATATCAATCGTAGAGGATATCCCAGGAATCACACGCGATCGTTTATACAGCTCGGCAGATTGGCTGACTCATGAATTCAATATAATCGATACAGGCGGTATCGAAATTGGGGACGAGCCATTTTTGGAACAAATCCGTCAGCAAGCAGAAATCGCGATCCAGGAAGCAGATGTCATCATCTTCCTTACCAATGGTCGTGAAGGTGTAACTGCTGCTGATGAACAAGTGGCGAAAATATTGTATAAAACAAAAAAACCAGTCGTGCTGGCAATCAATAAAATAGATAATCCAGACATGCGGTCCATGATTTATGATTTCTATTCACTTGGATTCGGTGAACCATTCCCGATCTCTGGTTCCCATGGTCTTGGATTAGGGGATCTGCTCGATGAAGTGGCAAAAAACTTCCCTGAACAGGATGAAGAAGAATATCCAGAGAATGTCATCAAATTCTCACTCATCGGTCGTCCGAATGTAGGGAAGTCTTCTTTAGTGAACAGCTTCCTTGGGGATGAACGAGTCATCGTAAGCGAAATCGCAGGTACTACACGCGACGCAATCGATACTCAATATGAATATGAAGACCAGCCATATGTCATCATCGATACAGCTGGTATGCGTAAAAAAGGGAAAGTTTACGAAACGACTGAGAAATACAGTGTGCTTCGTGCTCTTCGTGCAATTGAACGTTCCGACGTTGTTTTAGTCGTATTAAACGCTGAAGAAGGTATTCAGGAACAAGATAAAAAAATTGCCGGCTACGCACACGAAGCGGGTAAAGCAGTCATTATCGTCGTAAATAAATGGGATGCTGTTGAAAAAGATGAGAAAACGATGAACAAAACAACAAAAATGATTCGTGAACATTTCTTATTCCTCGATTATGCACCAATCATTTTCGTATCCGCAAAAACTAATCAGCGTGTGCATTCAATTTTACCAATTATCAACCGTGTCAGTGAAAACCATGCAATGCGTGTTACTTCTAGTGTCTTGAACGAAGTAATTGAGGATTCAGTTGCGCGTAACCCTGCACCGACAGACAAAGGCCGTCGTCTGCGTATTTATTACGCTACACAAGTTGCGATCAAGCCACCGACATTTGTCGTGTTTGTGAACGAACCAGAAATCATGCATTTCTCATATGAACGCTTCCTTGAAAATAGAATTCGTGAATCTTTCGATTTTGAAGGGACACCAATTCGTCTTATTACACGCGCTAGAACGTAATTTGTTTCAGTAGGAGAGTTGCTAACATGGAAAAAGTAGTCGTTTTAGGTGCCGGAAGCTGGGGGACAGCGTTAAGTATTGTTCTTGCAGAAAACGGTCATGATTGTTTGCTATGGTCGCACCGTGAAGATCAGGCAACCGAAATCAATCAGCAACATACAAATGAAAAGTATCTACCTGGAACTGTATTACCAGATTCGTTGATAGCTACTTCATCCCTAGAAGAAGCAGCCAGACATGGGAAAATAGTGGTCATGGCTGTTCCGACGAAAGGCATTCGTGAAGTATGCCGCAATATCAAAGAGTGGATACAGGAACCTATTCTTTTTGTTCACGTGTCAAAAGGTATTGAACCAGACTCATTAAAACGTATTTCTGAAGTGATGAGGGAAGAATTGCCCGCTCACTTGATAGAAGAAATTGTAGTTCTATCGGGTCCGAGTCATGCCGAAGAAGTAGTTTTGAAACACCCGACTACCGTGACAGCAGCGTGCGAAAATATTCAATATGCTGAAAAAGTACAGGATTTGTTTATGCATGGATACTTCCGCGTATATACCAATTCTGATGTCATTGGAGTAGAAATGGGCGGTGCATTGAAAAATATCATTGCACTGGCTGCAGGAATAACTGATGGATTGGGATACGGTGATAATGCCAAGGCTGCTCTAATAACAAGAGGACTTGCTGAAATTGCCCGCTTAGGAACAAAAATGGGTGCCAATCCCTTAACGTTCTCAGGCTTAACAGGCATTGGGGACTTAATTGTGACCTGTACAAGCGTTCATTCTCGAAATTGGCGGGCTGGCAGCATGCTGGGTAAAGGGATGAACCTGGATGAAGTGTTGGAGCAAATGGGAATGGTTGTTGAAGGTGTACGCACCACAAAAGCTGCATACCAGTTGTCGAAATTCCATGATGTTCCCATGCCGATCACCAGTGCTCTTTATGCCGTGTTATTTGAACAAGTAGATCCAAAATCAGCAGTTGATCAGTTAATGGATCGCGTGAAGAAACATGAAATGGAAGATTTATTCGAGTATCTATAAATCGTCACAAAACAAGGGGTAGAGCGTCTGTACCTCTTGTTTTTTCGTGTTATACTTATTCGTTGAGAGATAGTGAAAGGTGGTTAATTTTATGTCATCACTAGACAAAATGTGGATTTCGTTTGCTGCAATGGGCTTCATGATGATTTCTATGTGCTTAATTTATGTCAGTCGAAATAAAATCAATAATCGTGTTATTAAATTTCTATTTGCACTTGTTTCATATGTACTTCTAATCATTGGATTCTTATGTATGATATATATCGTATTTAGCGGTCCAACAGGGGGTTCGTAAGAAAATCATGAAGAAAATATCACAATTAAGTCTATTAATCCTCATTGCAATATTGTTGTCGGGATGTATGTATCCCGAATCGGAACGGGTAGAAAATCAAAGACCCGATGAAGAACAATTGGCTTCAGTACAAGCCGCTGTAGAAAAATTCCAAGAGACTACAGATGGTTTATTGCCTATTAAAACAAGGGATCAAGATGTTGATCAATACATTAAATATCCGATTGATTTCGAAAAGATTGTTCCGGCTTATTTAAGTGAAATTCCTCCAAATGCGTACGAAAATGGTGGTTTGTTTCAATATGTCATCATGGATGTCGAAGAAAATCCAACGGTCAAATTGGTTGATTTACGTTCTGCTGAAAAAATAAGAGAATTAAATATTAAACTTGGCGCAAATGGGTATGGGCCTATAGCGGAACAAGTCGCGGAAAATGTATATAAACTGGATTACAATATCATGGGTTACAAAGAGGAACAAACAGTACCTAGTCCATATTCAAACGTAAATCTCCCATTAGTTGCAACGGGAGATGGGTCTATTTATATCGATTACTCGATTGAGTTAAATCGCATCCTCCAAGAAGATAAACCAGATGTCAAACCTGGTGAAGATATTCGTTATCTATTGGTAGACAAATACCCTGTTTTGCCAGCTTACTCGCTACCATACACTGTCAATGAAAAGAATGAACCAGAATTTCTACAAAAGGAAGTTAAATAGGTCCGCTAAAAATAGCTATCAGATCTCTTCGTTGGCTTGTTTCTTGCTCCTCACGTATTGAGAACATACGCTGCGGTGCTCGAAAACTACGCCGCATTGACCTCCTCGGCTATTTTTATGCTACTTATTGAACTAGAATTTAAAGAAATAAAGAGAAACGTTTCGTGCATATGCATGAAACGTTTTTTTTGTGCATACGATAAAGTGCGTAGGAAAGGGGGCAACGATATGGCTGAAGAGCTTTATCAACAAATAGCCGAACGGACAAATGGAGATGTATACATTGGTGTTGTTGGACCGGTACGAGTAGGAAAATCTACTTTTGTAAAGCGGGTAATGGAAAGTTTAGTAATTCCGAATATGACGGACGAAGTGGACCGAATCCGTGCACAAGATGAACTACCTCAGAGCTCTCCTGGTGCAGTAATTATGACAGCTGAACCGAAATTTGTGCCAGCTCATGGTACTAGCATTCAAGTGGGTGACGACGCATTCCGATTCCATATTCGCCTGGCGGATTGTGTAGGATATATTATTGAGGGTGTAAAAGGCCATGAAGATGAGAACGGTCCGAAGTACGTTCACACACCATGGCATCATGAACCAATCCCGTTTCAGGAAGCTGCAAGAATCGGCACAGATAAAGTTATCCGTGACCATTCTACAATTGGGATTGTAATGACAACAGACGGTTCGGTTAACGACATTCCGAGAGCAGCAGTCGAGGGTGTTGAAGAAGAAATTATCGGTCAGTTAAAAGAGATTGGAAAACCTTTTGTAGTTGTTCTGAATACCCGATTCCCGGCTCATGATCAAACTCATGCATTGCGCCAGGAATTATGTGACAAATACAACGTGCCGGTCATTGCGACAGCTGTGGATCAAATGACAGTCCAAGAGATTCAATGGGTATTGAAAGAAGCGCTGTATGAGTTTCCAGTGACAACATTTGAACTTTTGAAACCGGAATGGATGGATGTATTGGAAAGTGATCATCCACTTAAACAATCGATTCAAAATTCTTTGGATTCTTGGTCTCAACAAGTTGCAAAAATCAGAGATGTGAAAGATCTGGCTACATTTTTATCTGAAGAACCTCACGTTGCAAACGCTGAAGTCATTGAAGTGAATGCAGGTAAAGGAAAAGCATCCATTCAAATCGATTTAACAGATGATGCGTTTCAATCGGTATATCAGGACTTCCTGGAAGAGCCGATTGTCTCGAAAAAAGATTGGCTTTTATACGTAAAAGAAGCATCATATGCAAAAAAATCATATTTAAGGTTCCACGAAGCCATTGAAATGGCAAAAGAAAGTGGTTATGGTGTGACTCTACCGACAATGGAAGATTTCACGCCTTCAGCACCAGAGTTAATTAAAGAAAATAATTTCTTTGGTGTCCGGATGAAAGCAAAAGCACCTTCACTACACATTATCCGTGTAGATATGGATGCAGAGTTCTCACCATTGATTGGCTCGGAATTCCATAGTCAACAGTTATTAAAAGATTTAAAAGATGCCTACCTGCACAACCGTGATGCCTTATGGCAAACATCTTTATTCGGTACTCCACTTCACGAAATGCTGAAGGAAAGCATGAAATTCAAAACAGAAGCTGTTCCAACTCATGCGAAGAGACGCATGCGTGAGACGATTGAACGAATGGTAAACGAAGGCGATCGCGGGAGCGTCACCTTTATTCTATAAAAAAGAACGGGGCATCGCATTTTACTATGCGAAAAGTCCCGTTCTTTTTTGTTATGAGGGCATTTTCTGCATGAAGTTGGAAATTGTGGTGGAAATATTGTTGCGTAGGCTTTTTGGTTATGATACTCTTTTTACATGATTGAGGTTCCATCCCCTTTGAGAGGAGGTGAATGGTGTGAATAAAACAGAATTAGTGAACTCTGTAGCTGAAGCTGCAGATCTTTCGAAAAAAGATGCTTCTAAAGCAGTTGATGCGTTATTTGATACAATTCAAGATGCTCTTGCAAAGGGTGAAAAAATCCAGCTAATTGGTTTTGGTAACTTTGAAGTTCGTGAACGTGCTGCTCGTAAGGGTCGTAACCCACAAACAGGTAAAGAAATCGAAATCGCTGCAAGCAAAGTACCTGCTTTCAAACCAGGTAAAGCGCTTAAGGACGCGGTAAAATAATACGTGTCTGAACCTACATAAGAACGGCTTTTGTGAATTCTCACAGAAGTCGTTCTTTTTTTATTTGGTTTAGTTAAACGATACTTTTAATTAACATATATTTTCGCTAACACCTTATATTTTGGGAACTTTTTTTCAGTTTACAGTGTCGCTCCAGATAAGAGCTTTTCTCTTTTTAAAAAAGAATCTAGACGAATGAAGCGTTTTTGCGTAACATTTGATGGTATGCTACGATTCAGTAGTATTATTTATATTCATTACATATCCCTCAATTTCATTTTATTCTTTGAGGATTAAAGCTCGATTTTTGTCGTCTGCATTAGTAAAGTGCAGTAACTCATAAAACAATCTGGCTTGCGTTGTGATTATTTCAGGAGGCGTCCATCATGTCAAAAGTAAATTTACAAAAAATAGAAGAAGCAGTGAAAATGATTCTGGAAGCAGTAGGCGAAGACCCAGAACGTGAAGGATTACTTGAAACGCCAAAACGTGTGGCAAAGATGTATGCTGAAATGTTTTCAGGGCTGCAGGAAGACCCTAAAGAATACTTTAAAACCGTTTTCCATGAAGACCATGAAGAGCTGGTTTTAGTAAAAGACATTCCGTTTCATTCGATGTGTGAACATCACTTAGTTCCTTTTTACGGAAAAGCGCATATCGCCTATATTCCGAGAGATGGAGTCGTTACAGGCTTAAGCAAATTGGCGAGAGCAGTAGAGACAACAGCAAGACGTCCGCAATTACAAGAACGTATTACGTCTACGATTGCAGATTCGATTATGGAGATGCTAAATCCTTATGGTGTATATGTAGTGATCGAGGCTGAACATATGTGCATGACGATGCGAGGTATAAAAAAACCTGGAGCTAAAACCGTCACGGCAGTTGCACGTGGGGTCTACGAAGAAGACGATATTAAACGTAGTGAGATTTTATCGTTCATTCAAATGAATTAAGCAAGTAAACTTACAAAGTTAGGTTATGCTATGATAAATAGACAATAAAGTTCATGGAGGAGGATGCTGAATGGCACAAACGGAGTATATCGTAATCCGCGCAGAAGAAGATGGTGTTCACGTAATCGGACTTACTAGAGGCACAGACACAAAATTTCATCACTCAGAAAAACTGGATCGTGGCGAAGTTATGATTGCACAATTTACTGAACATACTTCAGCGATGAAAATCCGTGGGAAAGCAGAAATTCGAACAACTCATGGCACGATTCACAGTGAAACGAAAAAATAGGTCCAGTCTACGTGAAGGACTAGCGTTGCTGTGCTATAATGACAAAATACGACACCGGCAATATAGCGAAATGGAGCACGTACGATGAACGAACAATTCATTCAACAAACAATCGAACAATTTAAGTCGAAAATATTGATGTCTGTCCGTCATCGGACTCTTCGTATCCATACGGGCGAACCGGATCTTCGCGAAGACCGATTATTTTTTTTGCTTCTGCCATATTTGAATGGAGAGCATTGGAATGATGAGCAGGAACAATCAGCTATTTCGGTTGCAGTCATTTATAGTGCATTAGCGGCACATGATCAGATTAAAGAATTAAATGCTTCGTCCAAAAGTCAGCAATTAACTGTGCTGGCCGGAGATTACTATAGTGGTCTCTATTACCAAATGTTAGCCAAACTCTCCAATATCGATTTGATACGTTCATTATCCAATGGCATTATCGATATCAGTGAGAAAAAGGCATCTGTCTATGACAACGTAAAGCAATCATTTGATCAATGGATGGAAACCATTCAGACCATTGAAAGTTTATCTATTGTTCAATTTCATGAACACTTTGAGTACGTGGGATATCAATCATTTGTTCGTCGAGGCTTAATGATTCATCGATTAGAATACGAGTTGGATCTTGTGAATCAAGGGAAAAGTTCTCGTTTTCAAGAGTCGTTAGCAGATAGCGAAGATGAATTTGATTTTTCACACTCCTGGCTCGTCTTACTGAACCATGAACTTTCAAATCAAAAAATCAAAATGATGGAAGACATTTCACAATCTCATCTATTAAGCCATCCTGTCCGAAAATACTTATTAGATTTGTACAAACTCCGATTGAATGAACAAGTGTCAGTCATGAGAGAAAGGTGACCTAGGCATGACCAAAACAAAAGAGCAACGTGTCCATGAAGTATTTGAAAAAATTTCAGGGAATTACGATAAGATGAATTCAGTCATCAGTTTTCAACAACATATAAAATGGCGTGAAGATACGATGTCGCGAATGAAAGTTGAACCAGGAAGCACCACATTGGATGTTTGCTGCGGTACAGCCGATTGGACGATTTCAATGGGTCAAGCTGTAGGGTCCTCTGGTAAAGCGATAGGACTGGATTTCAGTCAAAATATGTTGAATGTCGGTATGGAAAAAGTGAAAGATTATCCTCAGATTGAGCTTGTTCATGGCAATGCGATGGATTTACCTTATCCGGATCATACCTTTGACTATGTAACGATTGGATTTGGTTTGCGAAATGTACCGGATTATATGCAGGTTTTAAAAGAAATGCATCGCGTCCTGAAACCGGGTGGTATGTTTGTATGTCTTGAAACTTCGCAGTCGGAGTTGCCAGTTTATAAACAACTGTTTCGCTTTTATTTCAAATATGTGATGCCTGTCTTTGGTAAGTTTTTCGCCAAAAGCTACAAAGAGTATTCTTGGTTACAAGAATCGGCAAAAGATTTCCCAGGAATGAAGGCACTTGCAAAAATGCTTGAACATGCTGGATTCAAACAAGTTGAATACAAGCCATATAGCGGCGGAGCAGCTGCGAGACATATTGGCATTAAAAAAGTTTAAATAGCGGGAGAAGGTTAATTGTTGTGGAAAAGATGAAGTTGAAGATGCTCTATTCTGATATGCGTTCAGATTTAGATCTCATCGAAAAAGAATTGGAAATAGCGGTGAATTCGTCTTCAGACTTACTCAATGAAGCTTCTCTTCATTTATTGCATGCGGGCGGAAAGCGAATTCGGCCCGTTTTTGTTTTGTTGGCAGCTAAGTTTGGAAATTATCAAATTGACCAAATTAAACATGTCGCAGTACCACTGGAGCTTATTCATATGGCCTCATTGGTACATGATGATGTAATAGATGATTCCGAAATGAGACGTGGACAATTAACGGTAAAAGCACAGTGGAATAATCGAGTCGCCATGTATACCGGCGATTTTATTTTTGCCCGTGCTCTTGAATACATAACGAACATCCGGAATCCAAAAGCGCATCAAATCCTATCTTATACAATGGTTGAAATATGCCTAGGAGAAATCATTCAAATTGAAGACAAATTCAAATTGGATCAACGCCTTCAGGATTATTTTAGACGCATTAAAAGAAAAACAGCGTTGTTGATTTCCTCAAGCTGTCAGCTAGGCGCAGTTGTCTCGGGAGCCGATGAAAAAACCGTCAATCATCTGAAGCGGTTTGGATATTATGTCGGCATGTCATTCCAAATAATTGATGATATTTTGGATATTACGTCTACTGATAAAGAATTAGGCAAACCTGCCGGATCTGATTTGATACAAGGTAATATAACTTTACCGATTTTGTTCTTGAAAGATTTGCCGGAATTCAGACCAGATCTTGAACATGCTCTATCAGGAAATATGACTGAAACAGAGCGTTTAGCACTCGTTAAAAAGATTCGGGAATCAGATGCAATTGAGAAGTCCAAAGCAATCAGCAACCGGTATTTGCAGAAAGCTTTAAAAGAAATCGATGCACTTCCAGCGTCGCGTGCAAAAAAATCATTACGAGATATTGCACTATATATGGGCAAGCGTAAATTTTAATGTGTTGAACAAACGAAGAGACAATGGTAATATTTTTTACGGTGGATAATGTATCCATAACTATTTTGGGGATAAATCTCTAACATACAATTGAAGGAGTGTTAATTATGGAAAGAACTTTCTTAATGGTAAAACCTGATGGCGTACAACGTAACCTAATCGGTGAAATCGTTGGTCGTTTCGAAAACAAAGGCTTCCAACTAGTTGGAGCAAAATTAATGCAAATCACACCTGAACTTGCTGGCGAACATTACGGCGAGCACAAAGAGCGTCCGTTCTTCGGTGAATTGGTAGACTTCATTACTTCTGGACCAGTTTTCGCAATGGTTTGGGAAGGCGAAAATGTAATCGCTACTTCTCGTTTATTAGTAGGTGCTACTAACCCTAAAGAATCTGCTCCAGGAACAATCCGTGGCGATTTTGCAGTAACTGTTGGCAAAAACATCATTCACGGTTCTGACTCTGCAGATAGCGCTGTTCGTGAAATCGGTTTATTCTTCAAAGAAGAAGAACTAGTTTCTTATTCAAAAGACGCTAACAACTGGGTAAACTAATTAACTTAGCAGTCAAATGATTTTTCATTTGACTGCTTTTTATTTTAAGCAAATATAGCTTTGCGATATAATGGAACTATGACAATATTTGCATACATAAATAGTTGTTTTCATACTTGTAGGCTCATTCTTGAAATGTGCAACAAGCGCAAATGTACGATAAATTTAAGGTGATCTATAAACGAGAGAGGGAATCGGCTCCCTTTCCGTGGACGAGCTGGCAAGCCTCCAAGCCACAAGAGCGTGAAGGTAACGATTACAAATGGACTATATATAACAGTTAAGTTTAAAATAGCCTATAATGAAAATAGTAAGTAAAATCGTCCGAAGGAATTTTCGGACTTTTTTTTAATATTTTCAAGAACGATGAAAATGAAATCGGTTTGTGTTATAGTGTTACTTAAAATACTTTAGCGAGTTGAAGGGGGAAAGTGTTATGCGTTATTTAACAGCTGGAGAATCTCACGGTCCACAATTGACCGCCATTATAGAAGGATTACCCGCACAATTAACCATTACAGCAGAAATGATCAATAAGGATTTAAAAAGAAGACAAGGTGGTCATGGACGTGGCAGACGTATGCAAATTGAAACCGATACGGTTGATATAACTTCAGGTGTGCGTCACGGCAAGACATTAGGTTCACCAGTTGCTCTGGTGGTTACAAACGACGATTGGAAGCACTGGACACATGTCATGGGAATTGAACCATTGGAAGAAGGATTGAACCCAGAAGATATCAAACGACAAATTACGCGTCCTCGACCAGGGCATGCGGATTTAGTCGGCGGCATGAAATATGGTCATTCAGATTTAAGAAACGTTTTGGAACGTTCTTCCGCGCGAGAAACGACTGTTCGTGTGGCTGTTGGTGCAGTGGCAAAACAGTTACTTTCGGAATTGGGGATCAACATTGTTTCGCACGTGACAGAAATCGGTGGCATAAAAGCAGATCCATCCGCTTGGGAAGGTCTTGATGTAAAGCAAATTCGTGAAATCATTGAAGCGGATCCTGTTTATTGCTTGGACCCACAGGCCTCAGAATTAATGGTCAAAGCAATTGATGAAGCAAAAGAAAACGGCGATTCGATCGGTGGAGTTGTGGAAGTCATTGTGGAGGGTATGCCAGCTGGAATAGGAAGCTATGTTCACTATGACCGTAAACTCGATGCCAAACTTGCAATGGCAGTAATGAGCATTAATGCATTCAAAGGTGTTGAAGTTGGATTAGGATTTGAAATGGCTCGTAAACCAGGCAGTCAAGTACATGACGAAATTGTTTGGAATGAGGAACAAGGGTATACCAGAACAACAAATCGACTAGGAGGACTGGAAGGTGGCATGTCCACTGGAATGCCAATTGTCGTCCGAGGTGTAATGAAACCCATTCCAACTCTATATAAACCTCTTCAAAGTGTCGATATATCTACGAAAGAACCATTTAAAGCTAGTATAGAACGTTCAGATAGTTGTGCTGTACCTGCAGCCTCTGTTGTTGCAGAGCATGTCGTAGCGTGGGAAATTGCCAATGCCATTTTGGAACAATTCCATAGTGATCAAATGCCACAACTTCTCAATTCAATCAACCAGCACCGTGCCTATACAAAGGAGTTCTAAAGAATGCATACTATTTCAATCGACACGGAAAGCAAATCATACAAAGTTCATGTAGGTTCATTCATATACGAGCCTGCATTGGCTTTATATGAAAAGCAAATTAAACATGCAGATCATGTGGTGATCTTTGTCGACGAAGCAGTTGCCAATCTGCATTTGGACAAATTGCTGAAACCTCTCCAATCGTTTTTGGATACATCCGTTCATATATGTCGGTTGCCTGCAGGGGAATCCAGTAAATCTATGGAGACCTTTATGGCATGTCAGTCGTTTTTGCTCGAAAAAGGGTGTACCAGAAAATCAATTCTTTTCGCTTTTGGCGGTGGAGCATGCGGTGATGTAGTAGGTTTTGTTGCCTCTACATTCATGCGAGGGATTCCTTTTATACAATTACCGACAACTATTTTAGCTCATGATAGTGCAGTTGGAGGGAAAACGGCAGTCAATCATCCGCAAGGGAAAAATATGATCGGCTCGTTTTATCAGCCTGAAGCTGTCATTTTTGATATTTCGACATTAGCCACGTTGCCTAATCAACAAGTATTATCAGGGATGGCTGAAGTAATAAAACATGCTCTAATCTCGGATAAGAATTGGTTGGAAGATTTGCTTTCTTATCAATCTCTTGAAAATATATCAGAAGAACAGAAGTTATCTTTTTTGGTTAAAGGCATTCAAGTAAAGGCTGATATAGTGAAAGCGGATGAGTTTGAGCAATCCGTAAGGAAATATCTGAATTTAGGACATACTTATGGACACGCAATTGAAGCGTCAGTTGGATACGGAAATATAACGCACGGGGAATCCGTTGCAATTGGACTTGTGATTTCACTTCAGTTAAGTGAAAAACTAATGTCGCTCAAAGAAGGAACAGCCAAAAAGCTTTTTAATGCTTTGAACGCTTTTGGGTATTCATTTGAACCTGTTTTAAAGCAGGAAATCGATCAACTCATTCCTTATATGAAACGTGATAAAAAGGCTTCTTTTGGTGATCTTCATTTTGTTCTACTCGAACAAATCGGAAAACCATGTATGAAAATTGTCCCCGTTGAAGAAGTAGTACGGGCACATGAACAATTACGAAAATGGAGTAAGGAGGTACATAAATGATTCGTGGTATTCGAGGAGCGACCACCATACCAGAAGATTCGACATCTCATATTTTAATTGAGACAGAGAAGCTTGTTTTGACAATGGCTAGAGAAAACCAAATCAGTCCTGAGGATGTTGCATCTGTCGTGGTTTCAACGACAACTGATATAGCTTCTGCATTTCCTGCCAAAGCTGTCCGAAGTATTCCTGAATGGACATACGTACCTGTTATGTGTACCCATGAAATGGATGTACCAGGCGCGATGCCATTGTGTATACGTGTATTGATGCACGTAAATACGGAAAAATCGCAACGCGATATTCATCATGTATACATGAACGATGCAGTTAAATTACGACCTGATTTAATAACAAACAATAAGTAAGAAGGTAGAGGCGAATGACGATGAAGTGGAAAAACCAATTAACAGGGATGAAACCATATCAACCAGGACGTTCAATCGATGAAGTGAAAAAGATCTATGGCTTAGATCATATCGTGAAGCTCGCTTCGAATGAAAACCCTTTTGGAACATCTCCAAAAGTCCGTGAATTCCTGGAAAACCAAGCGATAAATCATGCCATTTATCCAGATGGATACGCAAGTGGTTTACGTCATGCTTTGGCAGAAACGGTAGGTGTGGCAGAAGAACAATTGTTATTTGGAAATGGATCGGATGAAATTATCATGATGATTTCTCGTGCTTTGCTTCAGCCAGGAGTTAATACTGTCATGGCAATTCCTACTTTCCCACAATATCGACATAATGCGGTGATTGAGGGTGCAGAGGTTCGTGAAGTTCAATTGAAAGACGGGGCTCATGACTTGGAAGAAATGGCTCGCCAAATCGATGAAAAAACAGCAATCGTTTGGTTGTGTTCTCCAAATAATCCGACAGGTACGCTAATCAATCATCAGCAGATGGAACAATTCATTCAAAAAGTTCCCGAAGAAGTACTTATAGTGGTTGACGAAGCCTATTACGAATTCGTAACTGACCCCGCATACAAAGAATCCGTTGATCTCTTAAAAGATCATGGCAATGTCATTATTTTGCGAACGTTTTCGAAAGCATATGGACTTGCAGGTTTTCGAGTCGGTTATGCAGTGGCACAAAAGGAACTGATTGCTCGTCTGGATCCGGTCCGTGAACCATTCAACAATACAGTAATCAGTCAAGGCGCTGCATTGACGGCACTTCAAGATACGGCATTTCTTAAGGAATGTATTATCAAAAACGAATTAGGAAAACAGCAATTTAATGAATATGCCACAAAACATGACCTACATATGTATCCCACTCAAGGAAACTTTGTACTTCTTCAAGTAAAAGCTGACGCCGATACAGTATTTGAAGGTCTCCTTAAAAAAGGCTTTATTATCCGTAGTGGAAATGCACTTGGAACACCGGGATATATTCGAATCACTATAGGTACGACTCAACAAAATGATGCATTCTTAAAAGCGTTGGCGGATGTTTTAAAAGAATTAGAGGTATTTGCATGACAACGCATGTTCTAATCGTAGGTCTGGGTTTAATTGGTGGTTCATTGGCATTGGCCATTCAAAAGAATCCTGAAGTGAAAGTAATTGGCTTTGATTCGGACTCACACACCGTTCGTAAAGCCAAAAAATTAGGTGTCATTCATGACATGGCACTCAGTATAAAAGATTCTGCAAGAATGGCAGATATCATTGTATTTGCGACTCCAGTCAATGCCACGCTTCAGTTAATGAACGAAGCACAGCATTGGCAGCTTAAAAAAGGTGTCATCCTTACAGATACCGGCAGTACAAAGAAAATCATCATGGAAAAAGCAAAATCACTTAAAAAACTTGACCTTACATTTATTGGCGGACATCCAATGGCCGGTTCACACAAAAGTGGTGTTGAAGCAGCGAAGGCTCATTTATTTGAAAATGCCTACTACATGCTTACTCCATTGGAACAGGAAGATGAAGAAAAAATTCATACCCTTGAAATGTTGTTGCAACCGACAAAGGGGAAGATTCTCCGAGTCTCTGCGTCTGAACACGATCATATGACCGCTGTAGTCAGTCATTTTCCACATTTGGTCGCTGCGTCCTTGGTTCACCAATTATCCAGTGAGAATGAAGAATTTCCCTTCACTCGCCAATTGGCAGCAGGTGGTTTTCGGGATATCACACGGATTGCTTCATCGAATCCTGTGATGTGGAGAGATATAACCATTCAAAATCGAATCGAATTGGTCAATCAATTGACAAAATGGCAAAAAGAAATGGACACAGTAAAAACGTTGCTTATGCAAGCGGAACCTTCAAATATAGAGCACTACTTTTCAAGAGCCAAATACGTCAGAGATGAATTGCCGATTACTTCACAAGGCGCCATGTATTCTGTATTTGATCTGTATGTGGATGTTCCTGATTATCCTGGTGTCATTTCTGAAATAACAGGACTACTGGCAAAACACATGATCAGCATTACAAACTTGCGAATTGTTGAAACGAGGGAAGATGTTTTTGGGATTTTGGTCATCAGCTTTCAGACAATCGAAGACCGAAATAAAGCGGGCGGTTGTATCGCAAATGAAACAATCTACGAAACGTATATATCATAGAGTGAGTCTGCTCTCTTTCCGCGGACGAATGGCAAGCCTCCTCGGGCCAACATGATGTTGGTCACCCACATGAGCGTTAAGCATGAGACCAACGCTTACGCAAATGTACGATTAACTAAATCGTTTAAGATAGTCTATAAAGAGAGAGTATAGCTTCTCAAATCTGCGAAGAAAAAAGATGAATTTATACTGAGCAATTATTATCCAATAAGAATATAAGGATGTGAATGGATTGAAGGACTCCATAAAATTACAAGCAGAGCAAGTAGCCCTTCGTGGAACAGTTAGAGTTCCTGGAGACAAATCAATTTCTCATCGCTCTATCATGTTCGGGGCAATGGCAAAAGGTAAAACAACGGTTAATGGTTTTTTGCTTGGAGATGATTGTTTAAGTACAATTTCCTGTTTTCAAAAATTAGGTGTCGATATTCAAGTGAATGGCAATCAGGTTACGATTACGAGCGATGGGATGGAAAGTTGGAAAGAACCTTCTGAAATTTTGGACACAGGAAATTCTGGGACAACTACTCGTTTAATGCTTGGAATATTAGCCGGATCTAACGTTCACAGCGTTCTTGTAGGGGATGAATCAATCGCTAAAAGACCGATGAAGCGTGTAATCGAACCTTTAAGGCAAATGGGTGCACAAATCTCTGGCAGAAGTGGGGGGCAGTTCACTCCACTTGCAATACAAGGCACTGATTTGACTGCAATAGACTACACTATGCCTGTTGCCAGCGCGCAAGTAAAATCAGCCATCCTTCTTGCTGGTCTTCAAGCGAATGGTGTAACGACAGTACGGGAATCAGAAGTTTCACGAGACCATACCGAGCGTATGTTACGCCAATTTGGTGCTGACATCACTTGTCAGGATGGAGTCATTCAACTCCAGGGTGGTCAAAAGCTTTCTGCAACACATATTGAAGTGCCAGGAGATATATCCTCAGCTGCATTCTTTTTGGTGGCAGGAGCAATTGCGAAAGACAGTAGCATCCACTTGGAACATGTCGGTTTAAATCCAACACGCACCGGCATTCTCGATGTGTTGCAACAAATGGGAGCCAAGTTGGATATTGAATTGGAAAACGGCGGGGATGAAGAGCCAATAGGACGTCTGTCGATACAATCTTCACAGCTCAAAGGCATTGAAATCGGCGGAGAGTTAATTCCCCGCTTGATTGATGAAATTCCAATCATTGCATTACTGGCGACCCAAGCTCAGGGTACGACGGTGATTAAAGATGCAGAGGAATTAAAAGTAAAAGAAACAGACCGCATTACAGCAGTTGTAGATGAGTTAAAGAAATTAGGTGCCGATATCGAGGCTACCGAAGACGGAATGGTCATAAATGGTCCTGTTACTCTTACAGGAGGGGTTCTACAGTCTTATGGAGACCATCGCATCGGAATGATGGGCGCAATCGCTTCAGTGATTTCGACAGGACCTATCGAAATTGAACATGCTTCGTGCATTTCCGTATCTTACCCCAACTTCTTTGATCATTTGCGAAATGTGTCAACTTGTGAAACTCTCCGCTAGCGGGGAGTTTTTTCTTGTGAATGGGGTAGTCGTGATGTAGCATATGGTATGAATAGAAAGAGAACGGGTGATGGAGATGGAAATAAGTCAACAATTTATTGAAGCGATTGAAGCGGGCGATTTGCAGACCATACAGTCTTTAATCGAAACATTGCAACTTTCAGGGGAACCAGATGCTCAATATGAGATTGCAAATATGCTAGTTCAAGCTGGATATTTAAAAGAAGGTGAACAAATACTGGAACACCTTCAGTTTTTGTTTCCTAATGAAGCGCAGATCAAGATTGATAGAGCACAGATACTCATGGAAATTGACGAAGAAGATGAAGCCTTACTTTTGCTGACAAGCATTGAAGGGCATGAGGAAGAATATCCACAAGCATTACTGAGTCTAGCTGATTATTATCAAATGCAAGGGTTTTACGAATCGGCAGAGCAAAAAATCAACCAAGCACTAGCACTATTGCCGGGAGAGCCTTTATTGATTTTTGCCAAAGCGGAACTTTTACTTGAAACAGGAAAGTATCTCGAAGCTGCACGACTATATGAAAACTTAAAAACCACAACAGATGAAATTGCCGGGGTACGTTTATCCGAACGTTTAGCTGAAGTTTACAGTGCTGGAGCGGCATATGAAGATGCCATTCCTTTTTACGAAGAATCACTATCAAACCATGTTACGCCAGATTTGCTTTTTGGTTATGCTTATGCCGCATTCCAAGCGGGGCAGTATGATTTATCAGTTCGTAAACTGAACGAAGTAAAGACATTGGACCCAGACTATTTCTCTGCACACTTGCTCCTGTCGCAAGCCTATAGCATGCTAGAAGACCATGAACAAGCATACCAGGCAATTCTTGAAGGATTAAGTCGTGATGAATATGATAAGGAATTGTATTTATTTGCCGGCAAAATGGCCTTGAAACTAGGTAAAGTGATAGAAGCTGAACAGCATTTGCGTCAGGCAATCGCACTGGACCCAGAATATATGGAAGCGACGTTGACTCTAGTGTCATATTTACACGCAGAAGAACGCGATCAGGATGTCATTGAATTGATTGAGATCATTTCAAATAATCAAGATGATTGGTCCGCGTTATACCCATTTGCGGCTGATGCCTATGCGAAAGAAGAAAATTTTGAACGTGCATACGATTTTTATTCTTTGGCATATACTGATCATAAGGAAGACCCGTTGTTCATGGAAAAATACGTTTATTTTCTGCTGGAAGAAGGAAAACGTGATGAAGCCCTAGAAATAGGTAGACAATTAGTTCTTTTACAACCTCATGAAGAAAGATGGCAAGACCTGATTGAATCATTGTCGTGAAAGGAGGAGTAGTATGACCGCATCTGTTTCTGTGATGGAAAAGAAAGAATTTGTGCGTTGGTTTTTGAAACGATATCAAATGAAACGACGAGAATGCGTATGGATCCTCAATTATTTGTTAAGTCATGATGATTTACTCCAAAAAGTACATTTTGTAGAAGAAGCACATTACTGCCCAAGAGCGATGGTTATGTCTGTTACAGAGTCGAATGGCGTGCCTTTTCGCTTTTACAAAGGAAATTTAATGACTGCAGATGCCGAGAAATCATTTCACGACTTACGTTTAAATCCAAATGAAGACATGTTTATTCAGTTGAATTTTCCAAATGTACCACCAAGTTCAGAGTATTTGGCGGTTTTGGAAGAAAATCCATTTATGCCGAAATACCTGCATATTAACGACAAAGATCGTCTTATAGCTGAAGAAGTGCTTAAAGTCAGCATGAATTCATTTAGAGAAGAACATATATTGAAACAAATTGATGAAGCTTTGGACGCCAATGATAAAGAACGATTTTTTGAATTGTCTAAATTGCTACAAGGGATGAAAGAATCATCCAAATCTTAACTTCATCGTATATGCGATGAAGTTTTTTGTTGAGAGGAAATGAAGATATGTACTGGAACTCAAAAGATATAAATGTATTTTTAGAACAGAAAGAATTTGTTGATACAGCCGTAATCCCTTTGTTACTAATCGATGGACAAGCCAGCCAACTGAAACAAAATGCATCAAGCGCTGAATTTTTGATGTCTCTTACCGCTTTTATCGAAAATCAATTTAAAGGACGAGTGGTGTTAATGCCACCGATATCGTATACGAAGCGTTCCAATAGGCAACAATTAGGGAATGAATGGACGGAAACATTGAATGAAGCGGGCTTTAAGCACTTGTTTTTTGTTTCATGCGATATGACGTGGGGAAATGAAGTAAGTGAATTAAACGTTATTTATACGCCTTCTATACCACTTGAACACATGGACCAGAAATTGCGTCAATCCGTTCTGGAAGATCAATTGAGACAAATAATTCCGGTATTTGCAAATCGCTGGGAATAGGCAGTTCAATAAGCTTCAAGAAATGTTCACAAAGTAGATGTTCGCAACTAAAGGAATATTGACCTCCGTTTTTTATTGAGCTATCATAGAACTGTCCTAGTTTTACTATTTTTTGTATAAGTATGTCCGTTGGACTGACCTTTAAAGTTAGAGGGGGGAAAAGGATGAGTAACAATCGTGTATCAAGACGTCAATTCCTAAACTACACACTAACCGGTGTTGGTGGGTTTATGGCTGCAGGTATGTTAATGCCGATGGTTCGTTTTGCAATCGATCCAGTATTGCAAAAAGCTGGAGGCGGAGACTTTGTACCAACTGATAAAAAAGTGGCTGATATCACTGATGTGCCGGAACGCGTAGACTTTTCATTTGAACAAGTAGATGCATGGTATACATCTGAAGTCACAAGCACTGCATGGGTTTACAAAAAGGGCGACAAAATTATCGCGCTATCTCCAGTATGTAAACATTTAGGTTGTACGGTAAACTGGGCAGGTAGCCCGGATCACCCGGACCAATTCTTCTGTCCATGTCACGGTGGTCGATATGAGAAGAATGGTAAGAACGTACCAAAAACACCACCTCTAGGTCCGTTGGATGAGTTCGAAGTACGTGTGAAAGATGGTCTTTTACAAATCGGTAAAACACGACCAAATACATTAGTTTAAAGTAAGGGGGTACGACGTCAGTGCTAAATAAGATTTATGATTGGGTGGATGAACGTCTGGATATTACTCCTATTTGGCGTGATATTGCAGATCATGAAGTTCCAGAGCACGTTAACCCTGCACATCATTTTTCAGCATTCGTTTATTGTTTCGGGGGCTTAACGTTCTTCGTCACTGTGATTCAAATTCTTTCGGGTATGTTTTTAACAATGTACTATACGCCAGATATTGAAAATGCATGGAAATCCGTTTACTACTTACAAAACGAAGTAGCATTCGGTGAAATTGTGCGTGGTATGCATCACTGGGGAGCTTCACTTGTAATCGTTATGATTTTCCTTCATACATTACGTGTATTCTTTACAGGTTCTTATAAAAAACCTCGTGAACTTAACTGGGTTGTCGGCGTATTGATTTTAGGCGTCATGTTAGGTTTAGGATTCACGGGTTACCTACTTCCTTGGGACATGAAAGCGTTGTTTGCAACGAAAGTAGGTATTGAAATTGCTGCATCCGTGCCATTTATCGGAGGAGCTATTAAAACCTTGTTAGCCGGCGATGAACACATTCTCGGTGCACAAACGCTAACACGATTCTTTGCGATTCATGTATTCTTCTTACCAGCTGCTTTGCTTGGGTTGCTTGCAGCACACTTTATCATGATTCGTAAACAAGGTATTTCAGGACCGTTGTAAAAAAACAGCGTCTTTGATGATTTCTAAAAGGAGGGGACAATATGCATCGCGGAAAAGGGATGAAATTTGTCGGGGATTCTCGTGTACCTGCTAATCGCAAACCGAATATTCCAAAAGACTATTCCGAGTATCCGGGTAAAACAGAAGCTTTCTGGCCAAACTTTTTATTGAAAGAATGGTTGGTTGGTTCCGTTTTCTTAATTGGTTATTTAATCTTGACTGTTGCACATCCATCACCACTTGAACGCCAAGCGGATCCAACAGATACAGGTTACATTCCACTACCGGACTGGTATTTCTTGTTCTTATATCAATTGTTAAAATATGAATTTGCTTCTGGTCCATATAATGTTATCGGAGCAATCGTTATTCCAGGACTTGCGTTTGGTGCACTAATGCTTGCACCATTCTTGGACAAAGGTCCAGAACGTCGTCCATTTAAACGTCCTTTACCAACGGCATTTATGCTACTTGCATTGGCATCAATGATTTACCTTACTTGGGAATCAGTGGTCAACCATGACTGGGAAGCAGCAAAAGCTCAAGGTGAAATTCGTGAAGAAGCACAATTCGACACAGAAGCGGAAGGGTATAAAATTTACTCTGAAGCATCTTGTATAGGCTGTCACGGTAATGCATTTGAAGGTGGTATCGGTCCATCTTTAGCAGCTACTGATAAAACGGCTGAAGAAATTATGGAAATCGCGAAAAATGGTAAAGGTACAATGCCAGCTGGCTCGTTCAAAGGTACTGAAGAAGAATTAAAAGAGTTAGCTACATTCATTGATGAGTTAACACCATAATTGATTTTAAAAAGAGAGTCAGGAAACTGGCTCTTTTTTTGTACATAAAGGAGTCGTAGGAAGTGCATACTTTACTTACTCAAATTAAATTCATATTATTTCATAAATCATTCATGTGGTTGTTGCTCATCGTAAATATTTTAGGAACTGCTTATGGGTATTACTGGTATGGGTGGCAACTTGCAATAACGGATCCGATTTTCTTGATTTTCGTACCCGATAGTCCCACAGCCAGCTTATTTTTCTCAATTGCTCTATTTGGATGGCTGATTAACCGAAATTTCAAGCTTATTGAAGCTCTCGCTTTGATTACGCTTGTAAAATATGGATTATGGGCAGTAGTAATGAACATTTGGACACAATTTGAAGGGAGTCCAATTGGTGCGGTCGGATGGATGTTGATTGCGAGTCATTTTGCGATGGCCGTACAAGCAGTACTATATATACCTAACTATAAATTCACGTGGAAACATATTTTGATAGCATCGATCTGGACGTTACATAATGATGTTATTGACTATGTCTTTGGACAAATGCCAATCTATCGTAGCTTGAGCGAACATTTTCAGGCAATCGGCTATTTTACATTCTGGTTATCAATCGCTTGTATATTACTTGCGATTAAGGTCACTAAATCGTCACCTCTTCAGCAGCCTAAATAGTTGCTCATTTATTGCAGGGCAGATAAAATAAGTGGTAGATAGAAAATAGGGAGATGATCCATTTGGGTTTTTTGATATATTTTGCCGTATTATTATTGTTACCAATTTACGCGCAATATAAAGTAAAGAGTACGTATAAAAAATACTCAAAAGTACGTTCTACATCTGGGATGACTGGTGCTCAGGTAGCACGTTTAATTTTAGATCAAAACGGTTTACAAGATGTTAAAGTGGTTGAAAGTCGCGGTTACTTGAGCGATCACTACAATCCTATGACGAAAATTGTCGCATTATCTTCGCACAATTATCATGAAGCTTCAGTCGCTGGTACTGCAATTGCTGCCCATGAAGTTGGACATGCGATTCAGCATAAAGAAGCTTATTCATTTTTGAAATTCCGCCACATGTTAGTACCTGTAGCAAACTTCTCTTCAAATGCATCATGGATTTTCGTGATGATCGGGATTTTTGCAAGCATGTCCAATATGTTGTTATTGGGAATTGTTTTGTTAGCCGTAGGGTTATTGTTCCAAATTGTTACATTGCCAGTAGAATTCAATGCTTCAAGTCGTGCCATGACTCAAATCGTTACTCTCGGAGTCATCCGTAACGAAGAAGAAAAACATGCACGTAAAGTATTGAATGCCGCTGCCATGACGTACGTTGCTGCAGCTGCTGTAGGGGTTCTTGAGTTGTTACGTTTAGTGTTAATTTATACAGGCATGAGCCGAGACGAATAGAATCAAAAAAAAACTCACGTGCATGATTGACATGCCACGTGAGTTTTTATATCCAACTAACTTATATCATTTGCTTAATCCAGTGGACGTTTTTGCTCATCCAACGTAAATCCTTCGCCCATAACGTCATGTACTTCAGTCATTGAAACAAAGGCATGGGGATCTATGGATGTGATGATGCTTTTTAAGCGGACAATTTCGTTCTTACCTACCACACAATACAAGACTTCACGGTCAGATTTAGTAAAATGTCCAAAACCTCTTAATACGGTTACGCCTCGTTCCATATCGTTTGCGATTCGATCTGCAATCTCACTTTGGAATTCCGAAATAATAAATGCACCACGTGCTGCATAAGCACCTTCCTGCACAAAATCAATCACCCGCGCTCCAATAAAGACCGCCACTAACGTATACATCATGGAACGTGAATCCAAGAATGTTAACCAGGAAAGTAGAATGACCGCTGCATCAAACATGAACATCGTTTTTCCCATACTCCAGCCAAAGTATTTATGCGCCAGTCTGGCAATGATATCCACGCCTCCAGTCGTGCCGCCATATCTGAAAATGATACCAAGCCCTACGCCAACAAAAACTCCTGCAAAAAGGGCAGCGAGGAACAAATCATCTTGTATATGTATATTGATTTCATAGATTTGAAAAATCTTTAAAAATACTGATACGGAGACAGTCCCGATGATTGTATATACAAATACTTTTTGCCCTAGAAGGCGCCACCCCAGAATAAACATGGGAATATTAAGTAGCAAATTCATTAAAGCTGGATCTAGTTTGAATGCAAAAAATAATATTAAGGTGATTCCACTAAATCCACCCTCACCAAGCTCGTTTTGAATGTTAAAATGAACAAAACCAAAGCTGAATATTGCTGCTCCTAACATAATGAAAAATATATTTTTAAACTTAATGCCTTTCAACACTGAAACACCCCATTTTCTGAAAAAGAATCCTTCGCTATTATCATTCATTTTTAGTATTTTGACAACATCATTCCTTATTATTAGGATAAGGATAGGAGCGTGAAAAGAATGACGAATGAGAAAACTATTCAAACTTTGCAAAAAGAAGTCGACGATTATATTGGGAAATTTAAAGAAGGTTATTTTCCTCCCTTTGAAATGCTTGCACGAATGACTGAAGAACTAGGTGAATTGGCAAGGGAAGTTCAACATGTGCATGGTATAAAGAAGAAAAAATTGACTGAAGCAAAAAAGAGCATGGAAGAAGAATTAGGCGATTTGCTGTTCGTTCTTATCTGTTTTGCCAATTCTGAGAACATTGATATGCAACGAGCACATGACCGTGTAATGGACAAATTTAACTCAAGAGATAAAAATCGTTGGACGTTAAAGGAGGAAGAATAATGATTCGAGTTGCTATAGGTGGACCACGAGGCAAAATGGGACAAGAAGCTGTACATACTATCATGAATAATGAGAATATGGAATTAGTGGCAGTACTTGATCATAAAGAAATAGGAGATCTATTAAGTGAGTCTCCAGAATTTCCTGCAGGCTATGATGTACCCGTATTTTTGAATCTAGATAGTCTGATCTCAGCAATCAGACCAGATGTTTTCTTGGACTTGACTACACCCCATCAAGTCTTTGAACACACGACGATGTGTTTGCAAAATGATGTAAGACCAGTAATCGGCACAACAGGGTTTAGCGAAGCACAACTAGAGTTATGCACGAAAATTGCAAAGGATAATGAATTAGGTTGCATTATTGCACCTAATTTTGCGATAGGTGCCGTATTGATGATGAAATTCGCATCCATGGCTGCTGCTTATTTTCCGGATGTTGAAATCATTGAGATGCACCATGATCAAAAACTAGATGCCCCATCTGGTACAGCTTATAAAACAGCTCAAATGATTGCGGAAGTACGACCAGCACATAAACAAGGACATCCATTAGAGGAAGAAACGTTGCCAGGTGCAAGAGGTGCATCCTATGATGGAATACCAATACATAGTGTAAGACTACCTGGAATGGTAGCTCACCAACAAGTGATGTTTGGTGGAGATGGGCAGCTGTTCACACTGCGACATGATTCTTTCAATCGACAATCTTTTATGTCTGGCGTGACATTTTCTATAAACCAGGTGATGGATTTAAAAGAACTTGTGTACGGACTCGAAAACATTTTATAAATGATAGGATGCGAACCTCATGAAAATAGCTTTAATTGCGCATGACCGTAAAAAAGATGATCTGATCCAGTTTGTGACTGCTTATCGTGACATTTTGGATGAGCATGAACTCTACGCTACAGGAACCACGGGACAACGGATTATCGATGAAACAGGTTTAGCCGTAATCCGTTTTCAGTCGGGTCCACTTGGAGGCGACCAGCAAATAGGTGCCATGGTTGCAAAAAATGAAATGGATATGATTATATTCTTCCGTGATCCGTTGACTGCCCAACCTCATGAGCCTGATGTGACTGCGTTGATTCGATTATGTGATGTGTATCAAATTCCTTTGGCTACCAATATGGGAACTGCAGAAGTTTTATTAAAAGGTCTGCAAAAAGGCTTTATTGATTGGCGATTACTACAAGAAAGACGTTCTTAAGAAAGGAAGTGGTTTCATGAAGAAATTGAAAATTGGCATCACCTGCTATCCAACAGTAGGGGGGTCAGGAGTAATCGCAACTGAACTGGGGAAGCTCCTTGCAGAGCGTGGTCATGAAATTCATTTCATTACTTCCAGCATGCCTTTTCGGTTAAATCGCATGGTTCCAAATATTTTCTTTCATCAAGTGGAAGTGAACAGTTATTCTGTCTTTCAATATGCTCCTTACGATATCGCCCTGGCGAGTAAAATGGCTGAAGTGGTCCAAAAAGAAAACTTAGACATACTGCATGTGCATTATGCTATCCCACATGCGGTATGTGCAGTGCTTGCTCGTGACATGGCCGCACAAAATGTGGGAATCGTGACAACATTGCATGGTACAGATATTAGTGTTTTGGGTTACGATTCATCTCTTACAGGTGCCATCCGCTATGGAATTGAAAAATCAGATGTGGTAACGGCAGTTTCCAATTCATTGAAGGAAGAAACGTATCAATTAATACAACCATCTCAGACGATTGAAACCATTTATAATTTTGTTGATGAACGCGAATATGTTCCATCCAAATCAACGAATGTAAAGTCTTATTTCAATATTCATGAGGATGAAAAGGTAGTCATTCATGTTTCGAATTTCCGAAAGGTGAAGCATGTTGAAGATGTTGTTTCAAGTTTTGCTTATATACGAAAAGAAATGCCATCTAAATTACTTCTTGTCGGAGATGGGCCTGAAATGAATAACATCATTAAACAAGTCGATTCCTTGGGATTACAAAATGATGTGCTGTTTTTAGGAAAACAGAATAATGTGTCTGAATTGTACTCTATAAGTGATTTGAAATTACTTCTGTCGGAAAAGGAAGCGTTCGGGTTGGTATTATTAGAAGCAATGGCCTGTGGAGTACCTTGTATCGGCACAAATGTAGGCGGAATACCAGAAGTAATAGACCACGGAGAAAATGGCTACATTGTCCCTTTAAACGATGTTGAAGCAGTGGCATGTAATGCTTTGAAGATATTAAAGAATAATGACTTACATAAACGCATGAGAAATGCTTCCATTGAAGCGGTGTCTCGAAAATTCCATTCTTCAATCATCGTGAACCAATACGAAAAACTGTACGAGAAAGTGGTTCGTCAATATGTTAACAACTGAACATTGGCAAGCTGGTACAGCAATTATAAATAAGCTGAAAGAAAATGGATATGAAGCCGTATTTGTTGGAGGAGCAGTGCGCGATTTTTTGCGTCAAAAAGAAGCCAATGATATCGACATCGCTTCCAGCGCTTTACCAGAACAAGTAAAAAAAATATTCAAACGGACGGTCGATGTCGGACTTGCCCATGGAACTATCCTTGTTCTCGAAAGTCATATTCCCATTGAAGTCACAACATTTAGGAGCGACGGGGAATATGCAGATTACCGAAGACCAACGGATGTAAAGTTTGTCCTGTCTCTCGAAGAAGATTTGAAGCGTAGAGACTTCACAATGAACGCACTAGCCATGACTGAAAGTTTTCAGATTATCGATTTGTTCGATGGAAGACTTGATTTAGAAAACCGAATCATTCGAACTGTCGGCAATCCTACTGATCGTTTTCAGGAAGATGCTCTACGTATGCTAAGAGCTGTACGTTTCAGTGCTCAGCTCGGTTTTACAATTGACGACAAATCGTTGGAAGCCATCCAATTTTGCGCGGAAAATCTTACATATGTATCTGTTGAACGAGTGACTGCTGAACTTGAAAAAATGTGGGATAGCTCGAACTTACAAAATGGAATGAGCTATCTCGTCACAAGCAAATTGTCCGATCAATTGCCAGGAGGTTTCCCATTCCAACATGAAAAATGGGCGCAACTAGGAAATCCTCGCAACAGCTTGATATGTTGGTCCTTTCTTTGTTTATTGCAGGAAACCTCATCTGTGTCCGAACTGACCAGAACGTTTAAATTATCGAATGAATCGAAACAACAAATTGGTCAACTGGTTAAAGCCACTCAAATTCGATTTGAACGTTTGTTTACGAGAGATGACCTATACTCTTTTAATGAAGATATTCTTATCAAGGCGGAGAGCCTCGTTCATGTATTGAGAGATAAGATCCCACCGATGCCAATCGATACAATAATAAAACTCAAGCGTTCCTTACCAATTCAATCAAAAGCTGATCTTGTCATTTCAGGGAAAGACTTGATGGATTGGTTTAGCAAGCGTGGTGGTCCTTGGCTCAAAGAAGCATTGGCAGAGATTGAAATGGCTGTGCTTCATAAAAAAGTAGTGAATGATGCTACCAAAATAAAGGAATGGATAATGAATGAATCCAACAGTGAAATATGAAATTAAGAAACGTTTATTATCTGCAAAGGGTCAGCCTGTCTCGGGCCAACAATTAGCAGATGAATTTGGATTATCTCGAACAGCTATTTGGAAACATATTAAGGAACTTGAAGAAGAAGGATTTGTGATTAATTCCATTAAGAAAAAAGGATATGTATTGACATCCTCTCCAGACTCATTGCAAGCCGCCAAAATTAATCAGTATTTGACATCCAAACGGTTTGGCCAGTCAATTCATTATGAAGAAACTTGCCCTTCGACTCAGCCTATCGCCCATCGACTTGCACAATCGGGAGCACCTGATGGCTCGATTGTCGTTTGTGAAGAACAAACGGCAGGAAAAGGTCGTTTGGCACGAGCATGGACCTCTACTCAAGGAAAAGGCATTTGGATGAGTGTAATCATTCGACCGGAAATACCGCCTACAAAAGCACCGCAGTTCACGTTGGTTGCAGCAGTAGCAGTCACAAGAGCCATAGAAGATATAGCAGGCATTCGCGCAGAGATTAAATGGCCGAATGACCTATTAATAAATGGGAAGAAATGTACTGGAATATTGACAGAGCTCCAGGCCGACATGGACCGTGTTCATGCCATCATTTTGGGAATCGGAGTGAATGTTAACCAGTTAGAAACAGATTTCCCTGAAGAAATACAATCGATCGCCACTTCCATTCAAATGGTTTCTGGACAACCAGTCGATCGTGCTCAACTGATTGCACGAATTTTGCATCATTTAGAAATTTATACAGATTTATATATAACGCACGGTTTTGAGCCATTGAAGATCCTATGGGAAAGTTATTCGTGCACACTCGGTAAACGAATAAAAGCGAGCATGATTAATCAGCAAATTGAAGGCTTGGCTCTCGGCATTACAAATGATGGGGTATTACAAGTCAAAACCGACGATGGTCAGATTCACGGAATTTACTCTGCTGATATCGAAATACAAAATTAAGAAAAGTAAATCAAGATGGAATGTGCAATTTATTTCTGTTATAGTAAAAGCGAAGGGCAGTATCTTTGTAGAACTGCACCTGATGAATACAAGAAGATCTTTATAAATTTAATAATTCTGCCTTGATCTTAATCGACAGGGACGGAGGAAACCAATTACTTATCCTACGCAACCCTTCTGTCCATTCCTGGTCAGTAGGGTTTTTATTTTGGTTTTCTCTCCGAAGAGAGGAGCTAGGAAATGAAAACGACGACCGATTTTATTAATATGAAAAAAGAGAACGATAAAATTATTATGTTAACTGCTTATGACTATCCATCTGCAAAAATTGCAGAAAGTGCAGGCGTTGAAATTTTGCTTGTGGGAGATTCCCTGGGCATGGTTGTGCTTGGATATGATTCGACGATTCCTGTCACAATGGAAGATATGATTCATCATGGAAAAGCAACAAGACGCGGTGCAAAAGATACCTTCCTTGTAGTGGATATGCCATTTGGAACCTACCACGGGACAACGGACACTACACTTTCGAATGCCATTCGCCTTTTCCAGGAAACAAATGCACAAGCACTGAAAATTGAAGGTGCGGATGAAATGATCGACGTCATCCGTTTATTGTCACGTACTGGTATTCCCGTAGTGGCTCATCTTGGGTTGCTTCCACAATCTGCAAGCGTATCAGGTGGCTATAAAGTACAAGGGAAAACTGCGGAAGCTGCTCAAAAACTAATTGAAGATGCCAAGGCATGTGAAGCGGCAGGTGCCATTATGGTAGTTCTGGAATGTATTCCTTACCAACTCGCTAAAACAATCACAGAATCTTTGACGATTCCTGTCATCGGCATTGGGGCTGGCGCTGAAACGGATGGTCAGGTTCTAGTATTCCATGACACCGTGACTTATGGTAGCCATCATATGCCTAAGTTTGTTAAAGCTTATGCGAGTGCAGGCAAAGAAATTGAAGACGGCTTGACACAATATGTTGATGAAGTGAAATCTGGTGAATTTCCAGCAGTTGAACACCGATTCACAATGAAAGATGAAGAATTCCAACAGTTATACGGAGGAAAACAATGATTCAAGTTCAGTTAATCAACGATCTAAAAGAAAACGTAAAAGCAGCGAAACAAGCCGGTAAAAGCATCGGCTTTGTGCCAACGATGGGCTTTTTGCATGAAGGGCATATGTCTTTAGTTAAACATGCAAGAGAAGAAAATGACTTTGTGATCATGAGTATTTTTGTCAATCCTGCACAATTTGGTCCGAATGAGGATTTGGACAGATATCCCCGAGATTTAGAAAGGGATACGAAAATGGCCGTTGAGGCAGGAGTCGATTTGTTGTTCTTCCCGCAAGCGGAAGAAATGTATCCGCAAGATGGCGGAATTACAATCCGTGCAGGTGCTCAAGCTGATGTTCTTTGTGGTGCTTCAAGACCTGGACATTTTGATGGTGTCTTGAAAGTTGTCACAAAGCTTTTCCATCTAGTTGAGCCGACTAAAGTATATTTTGGCCAAAAAGATGCTCAGCAACTAGCTATCATTGAAACGTATGTAAGAGATTATAATTTCCCTCTCGAAGTTCGCAGAGTCCCAACAGTTAGGGAAGAGGACGGTTTAGCTAAAAGTTCAAGAAATGTATTCTTAAGTGAAAAAGAACGTGTCGAAGCGCCACTTATCCAACAAGCGATACAAATGGGACTGGAAGATTATCAAAAGAACCAGGATGCCGAGAAAGCTACATTAGTAACCATACAACACATCGAAAATGGCACGTCTGGGAATATTGATTATGTGGAACTGTTGAGCTATCCCGACCTGACAAATAATTTATCAAATAACAAGTCCATTATTTTAGCGGTAGCTGTCTTTTTCGAAAAAGCACGGCTGATCGATAATTTAATTTTGAACAATAAAGGAGAATAATCCATGTTACGAATGATGTTAAATTCAAAAATTCACCGCGCTGTCGTGACCGAAGCGGATTTAAATTATGTAGGCAGTATCACTATCGATCAAAATCTTTTGGATGCAGTCGGTATGCTGCCAAATGAAAAAGTGCATATCGTAAACAACAATAACGGTGCACGTTTTGAAACGTATATCATTGCCGGCGAAAGAGGCAGTGGAGTTATTTGTGTTAATGGAGCAGCTGCCCGTCTTGTTCAAAAAGGCGACGTCGTCATTATTTTGTCGTATGCATACGTGATGAACGATGAAGCAAAAGAACATAAACCAACTGTTGCCATCATGGGTGAGAATAATTCAATTCGTGAAATCATCAGCTACGAACCTGAAGCAACAGTAATGTAAGTAAAAACTGTATTTCAACATGTACAGAATAAAAAGAGGAAAGAAGTGATCTCACTTCTTTCCTCTTTTTTATGATGTAATTCATTTTAGGTAACTGCTCAAGGTTGATTAATAAATAGTAATTCTTGTTGCAATATTTCACATTGCGCCATGAAGTAGTCCCAGTCAACAGAAATTGTATTCTCCATTTTCAGTTCAGCTTTAATTAGTGCTTGATTTACAAATTGAGCTTTCTTTATATCTTCTTCTGTCCAAGTGCTTAGTTGGTAATTTGAATTTGTCGGTAATTGATTTAATGCAGAAGCAATCTTTTGGATGGTTTCCATTTCTTCTTTACTCAGTCCTTTGGAGGGGAATGTATGGGAAGCCGTTCCATACCATAGATCATCAAGAATAAGATTTAATTGGTTCGAAACAATCTGAGGGTTGTTCCAACCTTCTGTTTCTTGTTGTTGCAAAATTCCTTGTAATTCGACTAAGGGATATTGGATATTATCTAGAAAGTATTGTTTTTGATGCCAGCTATTCAAATAAAGCATAAACAAAATAACTGATATCATTGTTAATGATATGAGTGAGTATATGATTCTTATCTTTTTCTCTTTTTTTATAAGCCAACTTCCTTTCAAATAATCTTAAAAGTTATTCGGAATGAGAATAATGTAATAGATATAAATATATATTCCATAAAAATTCCAAATAACCTTTTTGATTATAAGGAATGATGAAATTAAACGGAGTAAAATGAAGGAACCTGCCAAATTTACAACATCGGGAGGTTTTTTGCTCAGGTAAGTTATACAGGGGGAAGTCAAAAGCAAACCGGAATCCAGTCTGGAATAGTGTCTTTTTATAGGGTGAATCGTAATGTTTCAATCATTTCTTTTTCATCTACCATTTTTGTGGAAAATGCGATATTATTATTTTCTTTGGCTTTTTTAAATTTATTAAAAATGGAATCTGCACCCTTTACGCAGACGAACTAGCAAGCTTACTTGGGCCAACAGGATGTTGGTCACGAAGTACCTCTTATTCCGTTTTGCAAGCAGATAATGAAAAAGCCAGGATAAAAATGGCGGTGAAATGTTTCCATATGTCCATTTGGCAATAACCTCCTTCTTGAAATAGACCTCATCACATCGTGTCAGTTACACTTCCATAGATGTTTTGTGATACAATTTTTTTGTTAGAAGTCTAAATTGTGAGCTGATATTTTATGTTAAGCCCTACTTATGCCGTTGTAGATATTGAAACGACGGGTCATTCGCCTGCAAAAGGGGATCGGATGATTCAATTTGCCGTTGTATTCGTACGAGATTGGCAAATCCAATCTACTTTTTCAACCTTCATTCAACCAGGTAAAAAAATCCCTTTATTCATACAAGACTTGACCAATATTTCAGATGATGACGTCAAAGATGCACCGATTTTTGAAGATGTGGCCGGAGACATTTATGACATGCTGGAAGATTGTATCTTTGTTGCGCATAATACGAATTTTGATTTATCTTTTGTACAAGCCGAATTCAAGCGTACGGGATTCCCTTTATGGAAAGGCAAAAAAATGGATACCGTTGAACTGTCACGCTTACTGTTTCCGACGTCTTTCAGTTATAAATTACAGGATATTACCCAAGAGCGGGGCATCCAACTAACAAATGCCCATCGTGCAGACGATGATGCCTATGCGACCGCTGAATTATTTATAGAGTGTATGAAAGAAATTGAAAAACTGCCGATTCAAACATTAGAACTAATTCATAAACGATCTTTTCAGATGAAATTCGACATCTCTGCTTTATTTTTCGAAGCTCTTCAAAGAAAGCGAAAGATGCTCAAATCCGAAAATTACGATTTTTATAAAGGCATTCCGCTTCGACAGAAGTATTTCATGCAAGGTCCAGTGGAATCTTCCATTTTCTATCCTGAAACCAAGAACCAGAAACGTCTCTATTTTTCAGAAGGGTTACAGGACTTCAAAGAACGTGAAGGGCAGTTTCAGATGATGGATGCCATATGGCAAACCTTTCAGGAAAAAAATGAACTGGCCATTGAAGCATCGACGGGACTCGGAAAGACGCTAAGTTATTTAATTCCAAGTTACTTCTATGCAAAACAACAAAACAAAAAAGTATTAATCAGCACGTACACTACTCACTTAATGGAGCAACTATATGACGTTGAAATACCGAAATTAGAAGCCATTGTAAAAAATAGTGTTCAAGTTGCGATTTTGAAAGGTGCTAGACATTATCTCGACTTGCACCGTTTCGAGGAATTACTGCGTGCAAAAGACGAATCTTATGATGAAACGTTTGCTATTTGCCAGCTGTTAGTTTGGTTAACAAGAACTTCTACAGGTGATGTTGGGGAACTGAACGTTTCAAGTGGCGGTCAATTTTTCCTCGACAAAGTCCGGAAAAATGCATTTTCCGTTAAGACAACGGAAGTGAATGACCATGATTTCCATGCATATGCATTGCTTCAAAGTCAGCATGCAGATATTCTTATTACCAACCATGCCATGCTCTTTACTGATCGGCATAGGCTGGAACCATTACTCAAGAATGAAATCAGTGGATTTATTATTGATGAAGCACATCAATTTGTACAAGCTGCGAATACACGTGATGAAAGAATCTTTTCATACACGCAGTGGAAATATGTATTTGGTCAACTTGGAACCCGCGATCAGGAACAATTAACCTTTTCTTTCGCCAATGTTTTGGAGAAACATGGGGTGGATGTGATTTATTCGTTCGATGAACTTGATCGGATTTATATGAGGTGTAGTGACAAGTTTGATGAAGCGATTCAATCCATTATTCAGAGTGTCCGCCGTAAGACTGCGACAAAATCTCATTCGAAACAAACGATTTTGTTCGAAGATTTAGATCTGGATTATGAATTGCTCGATGAAGTTTACCAATACCTTCAAAGGTGGGTGACAATTGCCCAACACTTACTCGAGAGAATGTCTAAAAGTCAGCTTGAATCAACACATGCCGATAAACTAGTTGCTGCCGAATGGCAATATTGGTTGAACGAAATGAAAATCAAGACAGGTGAATGGGTCGATATTTTCCTATCTTCTCCTGCAGAACATTCAGTATGGGTGGAAATGGATCGCAGAAGCATTCCAGGTAGCCTGCAAGTGTATAAAAAACCGATTAACAGTACACAGGCGGTCAATGAAATATTTAACGATTGGAGAGGCAGTGCTGGCATCGTCTGGACGTCAGGTACGTTATCAGTCCCAGGAAATAATCGTTTCATCGTCAATCAACTGGGGCTTCCAGAGACGGTGTCCATAAAAAATTACTCTGCGCCAAAAGATTTTTACCAAGGAGCCAATTTATTCATTGTCGATGATATGCCGGATATTCAGCATGTCTCACAATCTGATTTTATCGAAGCAGTTGCCGATGCAGTCATTCAAACGGTTCTGATTACGGAAGGCCGATGTTTTGTGCTCTTCACATCACAGGACATGTTGCGAAAAACAGTCGATTTAATTCAAGATACAGGATTGCTTGAAGATTATATGTTATTCGCCCAAGGCATGACATCAGGTAGCCGCATGAAATTATTGAAATCATTCCAGAGGTTCCGAAAGTCCGTATTGTTTGGTACGAATAGTTTTTGGGAGGGTGTCGATGTACCGGGAGATGCATTAACTGCAGTCATCTTGGTACGGTTGCCGTTTTCTTCACCGGATGAGCCTGTATTCAAAACACAAGCTGACCGTCTGACCAAACAAGGAATCAATTCATTTACATCACTGGCATTGCCGGAAGCGATTCTTAGATTCCGTCAAGGTTTTGGCCGTCTAATTCGTTCATCAACCGATCGTGGCGTATTTATTGTCCTCGATCGCAGAATTGAGTCGAAATCTTATGGGAAAGAGTTTATTAGTGCTTTGCCAGATATCCCAGTTAAGAAAGTATCCCTAGAAGATATGGTCTTGGACCTTGAAAATTGGTATAATGAGAAAGTATGAGCGAAGAAAGTAGGGGTTACAAAATGGAAAGCAGAATTGAAGTAATATCAACAGTTACGGTTGACTATCAATCAGACTTGTATAAAATTGTGGACGCCTTGAATCGCACTTTGAAACAAAGAAATTTAATGTTTGGCCTGGCACTTGAAAAAGATAATCATGAGAAAGCCGTTTTCACAATTTATAAAACGTAAGGTGCAGAAATGAAAAAATGGTTTATTTTTATCAGTGTATTTATTCTTTCATTAACTCTTTGTATCAGCTTGTTTGTCATCTGGAAAGCAGGACAACCTTTCAGAAGCGCAAAACAGGATGCTGAACAATTGGCAATTAGTGAGAAAATGTTAACAGAAGTGACAGATTCACAGGTGTACAGTAGTACAAATACATATATTACTGTACTTGGAAACGATGAAAACGGAGAAGAAAAAGCTGTTTTTATTCCTTCCTCCAATCAAAAATTAAAAATTGAAGAAGTGCTTATGAAAGATGGCATTTCGAAAAAACAAGCCATTAAAACTGTACAAGATGAATTTGAAGTCAAAGAGGTGCTACATACTAAACTTGGCTGGGAACAAAATCATGCAGTATGGGAAATTACATTTTTAAATGAAAACGACAAGCTTAATTACGTTTATTTATTATTTGAAAATGGAAAATGGTGGAAACGTATATTGAATATGTAAAAGGGGACAATCGATGATGAAACCTATATTAGCTAACCGTGTTCAGACATTGACACCGTCAACAACACTTGCCATTACAGCAAAAGCAAAGGAATTAAAAGAACAAGGTATTGATGTGATTGGTCTTGGCGCAGGCGAGCCCGATTATAATACTCCTCAAAACATTTTGGATGCGGCATTTAAGTCGATGAATGATGGTTATACAAAATATACACCAGCAGGCGGTTTGCCAGCATTAAAAAAAGCAATTATCAACAAGTTACAGCGTGATCAACAAATCACATATCAACCGTCTGAAATTTTGATTGGTATTGGTGCGAAACATGTTTTATACACATTGTTCCAAGTACTATTAAATGAAAATGACGAAGTAATCATTCCCATCCCTTATTGGGTAAGTTATCCAGAACAAGTGAAACTTGCAGGAGGCGTACCTATTTATATTGAAGGTACAGCTGAACAACAATACAAAATCACTGCCCAACAAATTAAACAAGCAATCACTGACAAGACTCGTGCCGTTATCTTGAATTCTCCAAGTAACCCAACCGGGATGATTTACTCAAAAACTGAATTGCAGGAAATTGCAGAAGTTTGTAAAGAAGCGAACATCTGGATAATATCTGACGAAATTTATGAAAAATTGATTTATGGAGATGCCAAACATATTTCCATTGCTCAACTTTCAGACGATGCAAAAGAGCGTACGATTATTATCAATGGTGTGTCTAAATCACATTCCATGACAGGATGGCGTATAGGCTATGCAGCGGGTAACAAGGAAATCATTACAGCAATGACAGACTTAGCGAGCCATTCCACATCAAACCCTGTCACTACTTCTCAATACGCTACAATTGAAGCGTATAATGGTCCTCAGGACACAGTAGAAGAAATGCGTTCTGCGTTTGAATCACGTCTTGAAATTATTTTCCCGCAAATAGTAGCTATTCCAGGTTTCAAAGTATTAAAACCACAAGGAGCATTCTATTTATTTCCAGATGTTTCTGAAGCAGCATCAAAAACAGGTTATGATTCAGTTGACACATTTGTAGAAGCACTACTGACTGAGGCAAATGTAGCGGTCATTCCGGGTTCTGGTTTTGGAGCCCCATCAACAATTCGATTATCCTACGCAACTTCACTCGACTTACTTGAAGAAGCAGTGTCACGTATAGATACATTTGTACGATCAAAATGGCAAGATGGTTTGCTGTAATTTCTGGAGGAATTTATGAAAAAAATTATGATTCACGAAATGCCAAAACACTTAGGCGAAACAGTAAAATTAGGTGCTTGGTTAGCCAATAAACGTTCAAGTGGAAAGATTGCATTCTTGCAACTACGCGATGGTTCTGGCTTCGTACAAGGCGTTGTTGTTAAGGCAGATGTGGCAGAAGAATTATTTATCAAAGCAAAATCTTTAACACAGGAAACGTCAATGTACGTTGTCGGAGAAGTTACTAAAGATGAGCGTTCTTCGTTTGGCTTTGAACTTCAAGTGAAAGATATCGAAGTCATTCACGAAGCAGTAGATTTCCCAATCACACCAAAAGAACATGGAACTGAATTTTTGATGGATAACCGTCATTTATGGTTGCGTTCACGTAAACAACATGCCATTATGAAAATCCGTAATGAAGTCATCCGTGCAACTTATGAATTTTTCAATGAAAATGGATTTGCAAAAGTAGATCCGCCGATTTTAACAGGATCTGCTCCTGAAGGAACTTCTGAATTGTTCCAGACCAAATATTTTGATGAAGATGCATATCTTTCTCAATCAGGTCAACTTTATATGGAAGCGGCTGCTATGGCACTTGGAAAAGTGTTCTCATTCGGTCCTACTTTCCGCGCTGAAAAATCAAAAACACGTCGCCATCTGATTGAATTCTGGATGATCGAGCCGGAAATGGCTTTCACGGAATTTGAAGAAAATCTTGTGGTGCAAGAGCAATATGTTTCATACGTTGTTCAATCAGTCCTGAAAAACTGTAAGTTGGAGTTGGAGCGTCTTGATCGTGACGTAACGAAACTTGAACATATTCAAGCTCCTTTCCCACGTATTTCTTATGACGATGCCATCACATTCTTAAATGCAAAAGGGTTTGATGATATTCAATGGGGTGATGATTTTGGCTCACCACATGAAACTGCAATTGCTGAACATTATGACAAGCCTGTATTCATCACGCATTATCCGATTGGTATTAAACCATTCTATATGCAGCCACACCCAGAACGTGATGATGTCGTTTTATGTGCGGACTTAATTGCACCTGAAGGCTATGGCGAAATCATCGGTGGTTCAGAACGTATTCACGATTACGATTTATTGAAACAACGTCTTGCAGAACACGAACTGGATGAAAAAGCATATGCATGGTACTTGGAACTGCGTAAACAAGGCTCCGTGCCACACTCAGGATTCGGACTAGGATTAGAGCGCACAGTAGCATGGATCAGTGGAGCAGAACACGTCCGTGAAGCGATTCCGTTCCCACGCTTATTAAACCGTTTATATCCATAAACAAGAAAAGTGCAGAAGCCCACGCTAGCTCGACTCCGACGGTGGAAGGTACGAGCTGGGCTTCGGAACTAGACATGTAGGAAAGTAAAGAAAACAGCTAAAATTCGTAACATGAGTTTTTTATCAATATTATAAGTACAAAGGAGAGTTCGGGTATGCAACAGCAACAGCCAGATCGGCTCCGTATGTGGACAGAGCAGGGAAATGTAACCATTTCCCAGCTCTTTTTTCAACATTACAAAAAGTGTGATATCCAGGATGATGAAGCCTTTTTAATTCTTCATATGGTGGCGTTTATCGATAAGGGAAATCATTTTCCCACGCCAGATGATTTAGTGGAACGTTCCCATTTTACATCGGAACAAGTAAGTCGACATATGCAAAGATTGTTCCAAAAAGGGTATTTATCGATACAACAAAGATATGATGATAAAGGAGTATTGATTGAAGCCTTTTCTTTTCACTCATTATGGAATCGGTTAATTGACACAGTTCTGGAAGAAAGAACGTCACAGAAAGTAATGACTCAAAAAGAACAAGAAGGCGAGATTTTCCGATTGTTTGAACAAGAATTCGGGCGTTTCCTTTCCCCTATGGAAAGTGAAACTATTGCAATGTGGATGGATCAAGATCAGCAATCACCCGAGTTGATTCGAGCAGCATTGAAAGAAGCTGTACTTGCACAAAAAATGAGCTTACGCTACATCGATCGCATTTTGTTTGAATGGAAAAAGAAAAATGTCAAAACCATGCAGGATGTTGAAAAACAAGCAAGTCAATTCCGCACAGTACCGGAAAGAACATCGCCACCAACACAACCGCAAAAATCAAATAAAGTACCATTCTATAATTGGTTAGAAGAGCGAGAGTAGGGAAGTGAAAATATGCTGACAAAAAGTCAATGGGAGTATTGTTTATCAGAAATGGATAGAATGTTCCCTGATGCTCATTGTGAGCTCGTTCACGCCAATCCATTTGAGCTGACAATCGCCACATTGCTTTCTGCACAATGTACGGATGTACTCGTAAATAAAGTGACCCCGGCTTTATTCGCAAAGTATCAAACCCCGGAAGATTATTTAAGTGTGCCACTGGAAGAACTACAGGATGATATACGTTCAATTGGATTGTTTCGTAACAAAGCAAAAAACATACAAGCATTGTGTCGAATGCTGCTTGAACAATTTGATGGTGAAGTTCCTGCCAATCGTGATTTGTTAACCACACTTCCTGGAGTGGGTCGTAAAACAGCAAATGTTGTCGTTTCAGTTGCGTTTGATATCCCTGCATTGGCAGTGGATACACATGTGGAGCGAGTGACAAAACGACTGGGTCTCTGTCGCTGGAAAGATTCGGTTCTGCAAGTTGAAGAAACAATCATGAAAAAGACGCCTATGGACAAGTGGTCAAGAACACATCACCAACTTATTTTCTTCGGTCGTTATCATTGCAAAGCACAAAACCCCCAATGTCCAGTGTGTCCACTGTTGTCCTTGTGTCGTGAAGGGAAAAAAAGGCTAAACAAAGGATTGGTAGAAATTTGATTCGATTTGATGCCAAACATGCACAAAAAGAACATCTTAGCGGCATTCTAAGTCAATGGTCGACTTTAAAAGAAATGATAAAAGATGCTTTTAAACTGAAAAATAAGGGTGTTCATGAGCAGATGCTTTTAGGCATTAAGCTATATGAAGATTTCTTGGTTCAAGTATCAGAATCAACAAGTTTTAAGCCTGAAGAGATTCAAGACTACGAAATCCTTCCTCTAAACGGGAAAGAACGATATATATTTATCATTACGAATTCGAATCGCTATGTTGCTTCTAGTCAGTTAAATGAGTTATTCGATGAAACAATCAAGAAAATTGCTCGATTGCGCATAAAATCAAACTAAAAAGAAGCAGATCCTAAAAGGATCTGCTTCTTTTTTATATTATGGACTTATAGAGGAATCAGAATTCGATATTGAGGCGGTTCTCGCTTGAGTCTTATTTTCTGTACTGTTTGCGGCACCTTCAGTTGATCCATCATCGCCCCCACCTTCTGGCGGTGGGGGAGTTTCACCTTCAGGAGGAGGCGTTGTCCCATCGACAGGTGGTGTCGTCCCTTCATCAGGTGGAGGTGTCGTTCCATCGCCATCTGACCCGCCATTACCATTACCATTTCCGTTCCCGTTACCATTACCATTACCATTTCCGTTCCCGTTCCCGTTACCATTCCCTTCACCAGGAATTTCCGATTCAGGTACTTCAGTGGCATCAATTTCAAGTGTTGTACTAGCTGGTTCGCTTCGTACTCCTTCTGCTATTGCCACTACAGTAAATGTATAGGTACTGCCTGGAGTAATGCCTGTGACAATCAAGCCTTCCTGGCTAGTGGTTTGTAGAACCGAAGGAGTGCCTCCATCCACTGCAAACGAAACTTCAAATGCTACATCCACTTTGTCTTTATCACGTTTTGGTGCTTTGTGCTTCCAGGATAATGTAGCTGATTGATCGCCTTCACTGTATTCAGCTTTGAAATTTGATGGTGCTTCCACTTCAATTTGTTCATATTCCTCGGAAACTTTAGTTGGTTCAGTTCCACGAACAAATAATTCTGTTCGTTTCAAGTTGTCCGGTGTAAATTCACTTGCAAGACGAAGAGGGGAAGTGCCCACTTCAACAGTTGCTTCTACAACTGAATTTGGTCGTTTAAAGCGTGGTGTATCTTTGTCTGCAGATATATTTGTCATAACATCTTTAAACAATCTTTGGGCGAAAGTGCGTTCAGTTGAATCGGCTGTATTGATTGCTTGTTTACGTTCTTTATAACCAGTCCAAACGGCGATTGAATAATTTGTCGTATAACCAGCAAACCAAATATCCGGAGCTGAGCCTTCAGGCAAATTATAATCATTAAATTCTTTGGATGTATAGTTGGTGGTTCCTGTTTTACCTGCAACATCCAAGCCTGGAATGATTGCTGCTTTACCAGATGCGCCTCTGCGCTCACTAACTACATCTCGAAGCATATCGGTCACCATAAAAGCAGTTGAATCTTTCATGGCTGGTTTTGATTTAGGTTTAAATGTTTTCTTCGTTTCTCCATCACGATAAACAATTTCACTAATAGTGTAAGGGTCTGAGTACATGCCGTCATTCCCGAAAGCTGCATATGACGCTGCCAACTTAATCGTGTTGATTCCGGTAGTTGCTCCAATCGCAGCAGATTCATAATCGAGATAGTCACCAGTAATGCCTAAATTATTGGCAAATTCTTTGCGGTCACCACTTTCGACTTCTTTGAAGGCTTTAACAGCTGGTATATTTCGAGAACGATACAATGCTTCACGCGCTGTCATAGCTCCCAGATATTCATTATCGAAATTGTAAATTTGTTGATCTGAATTTGAATAATTCATTTTTTCATCAACCAGGGTGTGACCAGTAGACCAATTCAAATATTCGATGGCAGGACCATAATCCAGGATCGGTTTAACAGTTGAACCAATACCACGTTTTGAAACATCTTGCGCGTAGTTAAATTCGAAGCTTGGGCCATAATCACGACCGCCACCTACTGCAACAATGGCACCTGTTTTCGTATCCAATACGGTCATTCCTGCTTGCATTTCTTGAGTAGGGAAGTTATCTCCTGAAAAAGCCTCTTCTACTGAACCCTGAGCTTGTGGATCAAGCGTCGTATAGACTTTCAATCCATCAGCTAAAGAATCATCTGAGCTTTTAGCTGCCAGTTCATTCAATACAATATCCAAAAAGGCAAGATACTTGGTAGAATTCGAAGGTTTGCGATTTTCTTCAGCTAGTAAACCTTCAGTTATTGGAATCGCTTGTGCTTCTTCCATTTCAGCTTTTGTAATTTTCCCATGCTGTTCCATCAGGCGTAAAACGATATTTCGACGTTTTTCTGCGGCTTCGGGATGCTTGAAAGGATTGTAGTTGTTCGGACTTTGAGGCATTCCGGCCAACATCGCCATTTCGTGTAGCTCCAAGTCTTTTAATTCTTTTCCGAAAAAGCTTTCAGATGCAGTCCCAAATCCATAAATATTTCCTGACATTAAGACTTTGTTGAAGTACATCTCAAAAATTTCTTCTTTTTCATACTTTTGTTCAAGTTGATAAGCAAGATAAGCTTCTTGAGCTTTACGTTTTAACGTTTTTTCATTTTGTAAAAATGAATTTTTTATCACTTGTTGTGTTAAAGTACTAGCACCTTGAGAACCAAATCCACTTGTAATGTTAGCAAGAATTGCTCCACCAAGGCGGTAAAAATCAATTCCGTTATGTTTATAGAAACGAGCGTCTTCAGTAGCCAATATGGCTTCTTCCATTTCTTTAGGGATATCTTCGTAATTCACATAATCTCGGTTTTCGGATCCAATTGTTGCAAAGACATCGCCATTTACATCATAAAACTCAGATGAAATTGGGTCCTTTAATGATTCTTCATCTAATTCTGGTGCAGAGCTTGCGTAATAAACAAAGAGTCCTCCACCGAATAACAGTCCTGCCAATCCAATAATGAGACAGGCCATAATAATACGTTTAAACCAACCTGTTGTACTTCTTTTTTTCGATTTCTTTTGTTTTTCTAATTCTTTTCTTCGTTGTCCACGAGAGTTAGCTTTTTCGCTCACGAACGTCTCCTCACTTTCACGGCTTCACAGATTCCTCTGAAAGCATCTTTGTTACTCCCCGCAAATAGTCAATTGGAGGATAAGCTCCTGGGACTATTTCAAAGGCATGTTGTTCGAAAAATTCGAACGGAATTGATTTGCGACCACCTTTACACATTTCATCCCATGCATCTTGAAGGGGACGATAAGGTAAAATGAAATATCGATTGATGGATGAAAAACGAACGATTAAAAAGGTAAGACCTTTCTGTTCCGTTACCAGTCGCATGTGGTCAATTTGATGAGCATGGATATTCTTTAAAGGGAAGGAAGTTTTATTTTTCGTTTCTTTCGCTTCAAAATCCACATGAATGCCTTGCCATACACCATTAAAGTCTGTTGTCGAAGCAGTCCGATAATAGGCTTCTCTTATGACAGCTGCACTTCGGGAAGGATATTCTACTTTTACTACTTGGATAGGTACAGGTTTTTTATGAATGACTGCCGTACCTTTTTGCATATAAAAGTCATTTGTTTCATTAATCTCATCCTCTAAGGTTTTTCCCCGGTTACTGAAGGTATAATCCTTCTTTGCACGTTTTTCCGAATTATTTTTTGTGGGCGTATAAATCTTACCATTCGGGTAGTTAAATGCCATGCTCGTCACCTCGCATACCAGTTTATCATAACCACACCCTACTAGACGTGATTCGCGCTTTAAGGTTTCATAGTTTGTGTGTCGAATTGTTGTAAGTATTAGCTTAATCCTTCTAGTTTTGTCGTTGGCAAAGGATTTCATCATGTTATGGAGAACTTCACTAACAACTGGAGGGATGCAGCATGAAACGTATAGAAGAATTGATTGAACAATTGTCATTACTTGAACATATCTTGGAAGCACGATTTATACAGGAAAGATCTACACAAACGCAAACTGTCATCGATAAAGGGCATCAAGTAGGAAAAGCATTAAAAGAAACGGAACAAATGATAGAATGGAATACCTGTTCGCAAAAAAGTGGTTAAAACCACTTTTTTTTGTTACTATAAACAGTAACAAAGGGGCTGAGAACATGAAGTTAAACGAACATACTAAATTAATTTTGGAAGAAAGTCAAAACTGTCTAATACGTCATCAAGAGATGCGTGATAGGGAGGCATCTCCTGATTTTTTTTCACAAGTGAAGCCCCATGCCGATTATTGGCATGCTTTCCTAATTGAATGGAGAGCAAATGCCAACTCTTGGATTAACCATCACCGTCCGAAGTATATGCGAATCCAACAAATAGATGCGGCAATTGAAGCTTTCAATCAATATGTTGTTCAATCATTTTATAAAGAGACTGGAAAAAAGAGGTTTGCGCAGTCTATACAGTCAACTTGTTACACGTTGCAAACTTTTATACATGCCATAGAGCAAGAAGGTGAAAAGCTTGATCAGGAAACAATCAATTAATGACATATTAAGTGAATGGAAGCAAGACCCGGTCATGCGAGAACGAATTGTTCATTGGCATACGATTGAGAAAAAAGAGGCATTCTTGTCTGATTTCCCCGAAGATTTACATCCGTCCATCCAGCAGGCACTGAACGAACGGGGCATTACACAACTCTATAGCCATCAGAGAATTGCATATGATATAGCGCGTATGGGTCAATCCTTTACAGCCATCACCCCCACTGCTTCGGGGAAATCCCTTTGCTATCATTTGCCTGTCCTTCAATCAATCGTCGAAGACAGTTCTTCAAGGGCACTTTATTTATTTCCCACGAAAGCGCTCGCTCAAGACCAAAAATCCGACTTGAATTTATTGATTGAACAAATGAATCAAGATATTTTGAGTTACACCTATGATGGCGACACTTCACCGGCAATTCGTACGAAAGTAAGAAAGGCTGGTCATATTGTTTTGACCAATCCTGATATGCTCCATTCGGGTATATTACCTCATCATACGAAATGGGTTTCCTTGTTCGAAAATTTGAAGTATATAGTGGTCGATGAGCTGCATACATACAAAGGCGTGTTTGGAAGTCACGTGGCACATGTTTTGCGTCGATTAAAACGCATCTGTCAATATTATGGAAGTAATCCGGTTTTTATTTGTACTTCGGCAACAATTGCAAACCCGAAAGAACTGGCCGAATCATTAACTAACGAAACTCATACACTGATCGATGAAAACGGTGCACCGTCGGGTAAGAAAAATTTCATTTTTTATAATCCGCCAATCGTTCACCCAACCTTTGGTGTCAGACGTAGCGCTATTCTCGAAGTTCGAGATCTAGCTAAACGCCTATACAAGGAAGGGATTCAAACCATCGTATTTGCGAAAAGCAGGGTACGTGTTGAGATGCTTGTCACGTACTTAAAAGAATTATCCAAGAAAAAAATAAATGATGAATCCATTCGTGGCTACCGAGGAGGGTATTTACCTTCTGAACGGCGACAAATTGAAAAAGGTTTGCGGGATGGAACAATTCAGACTGTAGTCAGTACAAACGCATTGGAACTGGGTGTGGATATTGGTCAGCTCCAAGCCTGCATCATGACCGGTTACCCTGGGAATATTGCAAGTGCTTGGCAACAGGCGGGCCGTGCAGGACGTAGACAGGATGAGGCCTTGATAATATATGTTGCGCAATCAACTGCACTTGATCAATATATTGTGAATCACCCTTCATTCTTACTCGGTCAATCTCCAGAAGAAGCCCGCATTCATCCAGACAATTTAGTTATATTGATGGATCATTTAAAGTGTGCTTCTTTTGAATTGCCTTTCAAAACGACTGAACAGTACGGGGAATTTGAAATACAAGAGTTACTTGCCTATTTGGAAGAAGAAGGAATATTGGTTCGAACCTCTGACAAATGGCATTGGATGAGTGATCGCTTTCCTGCACATGAAATCAGTTTACGTTCTGCCTCTCAGGAAAATGTCGTAATTATTGACCAAACCATCCCTGCTGCAACTAAAGTTATTGGAGAAATGGATCGTTACAGTGCTATGACATTATTGCATGAAGAAGCGATTTATCTGCATCAGGGCATTCAGTTCCAAGTGGAAAAGCTGGACTGGGAAGAAAAGAAAGCCTTTGTAAGAGAAGTGGATGTAGACTACTTTACAGATGCAAATCTTGCAGTTGAATTAAAAGTGATGAGTGAAGACAAAGAAAAAACGTTTAAACACGGCTCTGTGTTTTATGGGGATGTATCGATTTTAGCGATGGCGACCATATTCAAAAAAATTCGGTTTGATACACATGACAATATCGGGTCAGGTCCTATCCAGCTTCCTCCGGAAGAATTGCATACTTCATCGAGTTGGTTAAGTTTCAATCGACCCTCTGGCTGGACGGATGCAATGCTCACAGATGCCATGACAGGTGCAGCGACTTCCATCGCATCGTTCATCCCGTTGTTCGTCCATTGTGATCGTCGTGATATTCATGTTGTACCACAAGTGAAATCGATTCATGCTGAACTCCCTACATTTTTCGTTTATGATAGCTACCCAGGAGGGATTGGCATCAGTGAACGCGTATTTGATGTTTGGCCCGAATTACTTGGACACGTCGAACAGCATGTCGAGGCGTGCCCGTGTGATCAAGGGTGTCCCGCATGCATTGGACCCCAGGAAGCAAGCGTTGGAATGAAAGATGAAGTGTTGAAACTTCTAGCTTATTTACAATTAGAATCAACTGGTGATCCGTATGTCATTTGAAAAAAATCTCTTACAAATGAAGAAACTGATTAAGAAAAAGCCAGCGAAATCTCAATCGCTGGCTCCTTTCGTCATACCAGAAAAACCGAAGTATACGGAAGAGTGGGAACGGGCAGGTCTGAAAATCATCGAAAATGATTTTGGTATCGTTTTTGAAAAAAAGATAGTTTATGACCGGACATATTGTCACGGTGATTTTCAATTAAAAGAAGTTTTCGATGCTTTCGCATTGTGGAATTCTTTTCAAGGTGTTCACCCCATATCAACAGATGGACAGCATGTTGTTTTTTTTGATACGGAAACAACAGGTCTAAAAGGAACAGGTACCTACATATTCTTAATCGGGCAGTTAATTTGGAATAAAGATCATTTTGAGATGACGCAACATGTTTTAGCGGATCCGAGCCATGAAGCGGCAATGTTGTACGAATCAGGCTTGTGGAAAGCTGGCCAGACCGTCATAACGTATAATGGCAAAAGTTTTGATTGGCCCCAATTGCAAACACGATGGACAATGAACCGAGAGCATCTACCTAAACTGTCAGATCCTACCCATATCGATTTACTCCATGGGTCTAGAAGAGTATGGCGAAATGAACTAGATCAATTCAAACTAACAAAAATTGAAGAAGATAAACTTGGATTTAAACGAGTTGGGGATATTCCAGGACATTTAGCTCCTATTATTTATATGGATGCTGTAAAAAGTGGGAATCCGGCGACCTTATTAAAAGTTCTACACCACAACGAATGGGACATACTCTCATTACTTACATTGTTTATTCACACGACAAAATTGATTTTGCAAGAGCAATACATGGATTCTAGTATCTCATCAACGAACATTGGAAAATGGTTTTCGGATCTGAAAGACTTTGAAAAAGGGCAAAGTGTTTTTGAGCAAATTACAACCCAATATAGTACTGATGAAGCTGCTATGGCGTTTTATTATTTAGGCTACGAATATAAACGCACGAAGCAATACGACCTTGCTTACGAAGTATTTGAAAAGGCACTCGGATACGTACAAGATGGTTGGAAGATAAAAACGTATGAAGAGCTGGCGAAAATAGCGGAACACGTGAAAAAAGATTTTGATCTTGCCAAACTTCATGTTGAAGAAGCATTGATCCTCATACAAAAAACTCCGATTTTAAAAGAACAACAAAAAGGGAGAAGAACACATGCATGTAAAAAGCGTTTGGAACGAATAATCAGGAAACAAACTATTTCCCGGGCAAGCGCAGGTTTCGACAGAAAATGAGTGAGGAAACGAACGACAAAACGTTCTTTATGCTATAATAAATCCATGCATGAACAATGGAAGGACGATGTATTATGGATATGAAATTGACGCCAGAAGTCATTTTGGAAAAAGAATTTAAAACTGGATTACGCGGCTATCACCAAGATGAAGTAGATCAGTTCTTGGATGAAGTCATTCAAGATTACAATACTTTTATGCAAACAATTGAAACACTAAAAGCTGAAAATAGACGATTGAGAGACGAATTGGATGAAGCTCCAAGACGTCAAGTTGCTGCACCTTCAACAGGAACAACTAACTTTGATATTTTAAAGAGACTTTCAAATCTAGAAAAACATGTATTCGGCAGTAAGTTGTACGAATAATTCAACATTCCAAGGATGGATTGTTTATTACATGAATATCAAGTATAATGAAGAAACCATTTAGATAATCCAGGTAATCGCTGCAACGCTTGACGTTGTAGAGGAAAGTCCATGCTCGCACGGTTCTGAGATGACCGTAGTGTTCGTGCTTAGCCAAAAAATAAGCTAAGGCAGTGTTACAGCTGACGGCGGGAACAACACCTAAGTCTTCGGATATGGTCTATGTTCTCTGAAAGTGCCACAGTGACGGAGCTGATTCGGAAACGTTTCAGGTGGAACGAGGTAAACCCCACGAGCGAGAAACCCAAATTATGGTAGGGGCACTCTCATGCAGGAATTGAACGAATTGAGGGACAGACAATGTCTGTAGATAGATGATTACTACTCACTTGTACGAGGCATCAGCCGTTTGAGTACGTGATAACAAAACATGGCTTATTGGGTTTTCTAATGGGTATACTTGACTACACAAGCTCTCCACTAATTCGGAGAGCTTTTATTAATAAATAAGCAAATAAATGAAACAATGATCGTTAAAAGAAAGGATGAGATGATGACGACTCATCGATTAGTAGCAACATCAGCAATGGGGTTAGAATCCATTGTGGCAGATGAAGTAAAAAAATTGGGGTATGAAACCCAGACTGAAAACGGAAAAATATATTTTGAAGGGGACGAGCATGCCATTGCCCGTGCAAACATGTGGCTACGAGTAGCGGACCGTGTCAAAATAATAGCTGGTGACTTTAGAGCCACCACGTTTGATCAATTATTTGAACAAACAAAAGCGATTCCTTGGGAAAAATATTTACCGGTAGATGCAGCTTTTCCTGTTCAAGGGAAATCTGTTAAATCAAAATTATTCAGTGTGCCCGATTGTCAGGCAATTGTTAAGAAGGCCATTGTGGAACGTTTAAAATTGGCTCATAAACGAATTGGTTTTTTGGATGAGTCCGGTGCAACATTTAAGATTGAAGTTAGTATACTTAAAGACCAAGTAAAATTAAGCATTGATACAAGTGGTGTCGGCTTACATAAACGAGGGTATCGCTTAGATCAAGGGGAAGCTCCATTAAAAGAAACATTGGCTGCAGCACTGGTCTATATTTCAAAATGGAATCCTAATCGTCCGTTTGTTGATCCATTCTGTGGGTCTGGGACAATTCCTATTGAGGCAGCGATGATTGGTCAAAACTTAGCTCCAGGGTATAACCGTAGCTTTATTAGTGAAGACTGGCCATGGATGTCAAAAAAAATATGGGAAGATGTTCGCCTGGAAGCTGAAGAGTTAGCGAACTATGATCAGCCATTAGATATCACAGGTTCTGATATAGATGCGCGAATGATTGATGTTGCAAAAAACAATGCAATTGAAGCTGGCTTTGCCGATTTAATTCATTTTAAACAGCGTCAATTAAGAGATTTCACAACTTCGTCTTTGGACGGTGTTATGATTGGAAATCCACCTTATGGTGAGCGTATCGGAGAAAAAGAAACGATCGAAGACATGATTCATGATATGGGGCGTATAATGGATAGTTACCCTACATGGTCTGTTTATATGTTGTCATCAATGGCAGACTTCGAAACGTTATACGGGCGTAAAGCGACTAAGAAACGCAAATTATTTAATGGATTTATCGAAACAAACTATTATCAATATTGGGGTAAAAAATCACCTCGTGAATAGCACCCAAAACGGATAGGTCAACCTATCCGTTTTCTTATCGTTTGAAAGGGGATCACTATGAAACAAACATTACCATTTGCACTAACGAAAGACCGCTCTTTTTTTGAATCACTAGGTGATTGGATGGGAGATGTTCTTTATGATGAACTGCCTGAAAAAGGATTCGAATGTCGTGATGAGCAGATTTATATGGCCTATCAGATTGAAAAATCTCTGAAAAATAAAAATGTTTTGTTTGCCGAAGCTGGCGTAGGAACAGGGAAGACGATTGCTTATTTACTTCCGGCAATTTCCTATGCGCGATACACAGGAAAACCTGCTTTGATTTCGTGTGCTGATGAGACGTTAATTGATCAGCTCGTTAAAAAAGAAGGAGATATTCAAAAATTACAAGATTCACTAGGATGGAACATTGATGTCCGTCTGGCGAAATCACGTGACCAATATTTATGTTTAAAGAGACTTGAGCACGAACAAAAAACGAATGATGAAGAGTTCCTGGAACAAATTGAAGATGGAATTCCTGATTTTGTGTACGGTCATCAGTCGCTCCAATCGGTTTATCCATACGGAGAGCGCAGTGCTTTTCCGGATGTCAGTGACGAGGATTGGCAAAAAGTAAATTATCATCCGATTCAGCAATGTGCCGTTTGTGATATCCGCAACCGTTGCGGTCAAACTATTCATCGACAAAATTACCGTGAAGCTGGAGATTTGATCATTTGTTCGCATGATTTCTTAATGGAGCACATTTGGACAAAAGAATCGCGTGTACGTGAAGGACAAATGCCTTTACTTCCTGACGTTTCGATGATTGTACTGGATGAAGGTCATTTATTGGAATTCGCTGCTCAACGTGCATTGACTTATGAAGTACAGAGCCAAACGCTTGTGTCATTGATTGACCGTGTCGCACAAGATGGCGTACGTGAAAAGACATTGCAATTGCTAGAAAGATTGCAGGACTTACATGATGATTTCTTCAAAGAATTGCTGACTCATGCACATGGTGAAGAAGGAGAACGTCTCCATATAGATAAAACAGACCGCGTTCTTCAGCTAGGCCAACAGCTTGTGAAATTAGTAGAACAAATTTTAGAAGAATTTGTATTTGAATCAGAGCTTTATACGATTGATGAATATGATCTTCGTATGGTAGAAGAATACTTGGAACAATATGTATTTTCACTCCAATTATTTGTTCAAAATGGAGACGCGGTCGATTGGTTGGAAGAAAAAGATGGTATTGAGACATTAGTCATCATGCCACGTCTCGTAACGGATATTTTAAATGAAAAATTATTCACAAATAAATTGCCTGTTGTTTTCTCTTCAGCCACTTTATCGGTTAATAAAGACTTCACCTATATTTCAGATGCTTTGGGTATCGATCAGTACCATTCGTTTAGTGTTCCATCTCCATTTGATTACGACCAAGTAATGCAGATATTTGGTCATTCTGTCGATAGTGAAACGAAAGCAAAGAAAGCACGAGAACTACTCTTACAATCTAATGAGCCCACTTTGTTATTGTTCAAGTCGAAGAGTGATATGGTGAATTTTGAAAATTCCCTTTCAGTTGAAGAAAGAATGGGTATGGTTTTTGAAGGAGAACGTGAATTATCATCCATTGTGCGTGATTTCCAAGCAGGGCATATCGCTACATTATGTTCATACCATTTATGGGAAGGGCTTGATTTACCTGAAGAAGCTTTAACCCGTGTGATTATATTTGATTTACCTTTCCCTCCGCATGATCCTTTGTTCGATGCGAAACGAAAATTTTCTAATGATCCTTTTGCAGAAGTCGAATTGCCGTTTATGTTGTTGCGCCTTCAACAAGGAATTGGCCGTTTGATACGGACATCTGCCGATCATGGATCCATCCACTTGTTACTGAATGATGATGAAAAGCAATTGAGTACAGATTTTACACATATACTCCCAGTAGAAATATCATGGGTATAAAGTAAAGTCCATCCTGATAAATAGGCTCAGACTGAAGACAACCTCGCATTTTTGAGTTTGTCTTCAGTTTTTTTTATTAAATTTTTTGGAAGTTAGCATTGAAGGGGAGTAGAACGATTTCCTTTCAAATATTGTTTCGTACTAAAATCCTTTATGTGTTGATCCAGTTTCTCCCCTTGGTGTAGCTTTGAAATAAAGTCATACCGTTTATAAAAAAGATGTACCGTTATATCCCTTTGGATATGGTTATCTAAAGGGGTGTTTAATTAGATTATTCGAGTTTGAATATGTCATTGAGATTGTGAAGGTCTTCACTTAAACTAACGGCAGGTTGCAGACCAATTATTCCTAATTGATACGAAGAAAATTGGGAAATAGATTTCATTTGAAGATTTAATGAGATTGCCAAAATTATTAATGCGAAATTACTTTGATTTTTCTAATTAACATGTGGGTGAACCACTATATACAGAGCCTTGGTAAACAATATGTTATCAAGGTTTTTTTATTTATCTGGAATATCAACAAATAGAACTTTTTTCCTGTTTTAATCTATTATTGTTAAATGTATTTCTAAAAAATTACGAGAAATTTCTATATTCCCCCAAATTTTAAAACTAAGTTCATTAAAAAACTAAAATTTCAGACAATATTAACAACATTTTTCTACAAAATAACTGAAAATTCTTTTGAAATAAGGACTTAAATAACATTTTTTATTATTGAATTTTCAAAAAATATATTAATGGTTTCAAGTGAAATCCCCCAATTTACTATTTTTTTAGGCGGATGTACACTTCGAATTGTATTCATTATCATGCAAGGGGGGGAAAAGAAAGCTAAGGTCAAGAATCAAATCTATCCATAGAAAGTCGGTGGTCATCTACAACAATAAAAAATATCCTTGTAACGCAAGTCTTAATGTAAGCGATTTCAGAGAGGAGTCGAATTGATGAAAAGGAACAGACATGACCGCGTCGCATTTAGTTTTATTTTATGTGCATTATTGTTGCTCTCTATCTTTCTACCTCAACTCACATTTGCTAATTCCAACTCCAAAGCAAGTATTTCAATGCTTGAAAGTTCTGATGTAGCATCTAAAAACATGAAAGCAAAGGTAGATAAAAAACTGAATGATCAGTTTAGTGAGAATGAAACGGTTACATTTTTATTGAAATTTAAAGATCAAGTGGATACAAAAGAAGTTGCCACTGAAACAGCTAAAAAAGCTAAAGCTCAAAAACAAACGGCTGCCAAAACCGAATTGATGAAACGCTCTGCTGTCGTTTCTTCCCTTCGCGCTAAAGCTAGCGAAACTCAATACTCTATCAAAACCTATCTGGATCAAGAAAAAAAGAAGGGAAATGTCAAAGAGTTTCAATCCTTCTATATCGTCAATGGCATGGCGGTAACTGGAACCAAAGAAGTGATGGAGAAGCTTGCTACCTTCCCAGAAGTCGAAAAAATAACACCCAATGAAACGGTACAGCTGACCTCAAATGAAGGCAGTGAAACATCCAACCAACCAACAGCTGATATCCAACCAACAGCTGATATCCAAGCAGGCACCACTTCAATCGAATGGAATATAGCAAAAATCGACGCACCACAAGCCTGGAATATGGGCTTTGATGGTACGGGAACTGTAGTCGCTAGTATCGATACAGGAGTCCAGTGGAATCACCCTACGTTAAAAGAAAAGTATCGAGGTTACAACCCAGCTAATCCAGATCAACCTGACAATACCTTCAACTGGTTTGATGCTGTTAATGGGAAGTCGGCTCCATATGATGACGCTGAACAAGGTACCCACGTCACAGGAATCATGGTAGGTTCTGGACCTAATGGTTCAAATCAAATTGGGGTTGCTCCAGGTGCAAAATGGATCGCCGTGAAAGCCTTTAACAGTCGAGGTGGAACCGGAACCCAAGTCGATCTACTGGAAGCTGGAGAATGGATTCTAGCTCCAAAAGATGCAGAAGGCAACCCACATCCAGAAAAAGCACCTGACTTAGTGAACAACGCCTGGGGTAAACGACTAGCAGAAAACGATGAATGGTACCGTCCAATGGTGCAAAACTGGCGTGCAGCTGAGATTTTCCCTGTGTTCGTTGCTGGAAATGGAGCAGGTTTGACTGAGGGAAACATCTGGAACCCGGCCAACTATCCGGAATCGTTCGCTGTTGGCGTAACGGATAGTAATAATCAGCGTGCTTATTTCTCCCCACGCGGTCCTTCGCCATATGGAGAAATGAAGCCAGACATTTCCGCTCCAGGTGTGGGCGTCCGCTCTGCCTGGTCAGGTAGCGGCTATCAAGCATTGAATGGGACTTCGGCGGGTGCATCACACGTTGCTGGAGTCGTTGCCTTGATGAAGCAGGCGAATCCATCTATTACTGTTGATGAAATTGAACAAATTTTACATGATACGGCAATGCCATTAACTGATTCCACCTATCCAGATTCACCAAACAATGGTTATGGTTATGGTCTAGTAAACGCCTATAACGCTGTCTCCTCCATTGTCAGCGGACTTGGCCGAGTTCAGGGACAAGTGGTTCGTGAAGGTCAAGATACTGAGGATCCAACTTATCAGCATACCGCTCCATCTGAAACATATTCGAATATGACATTACCTCTTACTGTTCAAGTACAAGACACTGTCAGTGTAAGAAGTGTAGAGCTACAATATCGTGCAAGCGAAACTGCCGAATGGCAAACAGCGGCGGCAACTCTTACCGCAGGTGACTATAAGAGCGGAACGTACCAGGCCGTGATTCCGGCTGATGCCGTACAGGTCCCAACCCTTACCTATCATTGGCGCATCACGGACCATGGGGAACACGTGGTTACTTCTGACAATTACGCAGTACCAGTCAAATCTGGAATCAACACCGGTTACCATCAAGATTTTGAATCTCAACCAATTGGTTGGATCTCCTACGGTACCAAAAACACTTGGGAGTGGGGAGTGCCTGCCTTTGACTCTGGACCGGAAAAGGCCGCTTCTGGTGAAAAAGTGTACGGAACCAATTTAGATGGTAACTATAACAATTTTGCCAATATGAGCTTGATGATGCCTCCAATCGTCCTGCCTGAAGGTAACGCCTATCTGCAGTTTAAAGACTGGTATCAAATTGAAAGCGGCTACGATTATGGTTATGTGCTTGTGTCGACAGATAAACAAAACTGGCAACAGCTGTCGAGGTTCACTGGTAACTCTATGACATGGACGGAGCGCCAAATCGATCTATCCGCATATGCTGGTCAACAAATCTATGTCGCCTTTAACGTCACCACAGACGAGATTGGCGAGAGAGCAGGTTGGTATATCGATGATGTCGCCTTAAGTAATACACCACTTACCACAGCCAATGTAGAACTAGAAGATGTACAACAACAAAAAATGTTAGCTAGACAACTGGAAAATGAGCTACAAACCAATAAAAAAGCAGTCAACCCGGATACCATCCAACCAACCAAAATACAAAACGTGATGGCACCTACCGCCACGATCACGCCGACAGTAGTCCAACCCATGTCCCTGCCACTTGGAGCTACAGTGAGCGTGCTCGAATCAGGACGTTCTGTTGCCACCAACCCAGCGGATGGTAGCTATGGTATGACTCATCCTGCTGGTGAGTTCACCTTACGTGCTGAAACATATGGATATGAATCTGCAGATCAACGAGTGACGATTCCTAAAAATGGTACAGTAGAAGCCAACTTTACCTTAAACCCGATCCCAAAAGGAACGGTTAGCGGAACTGTCACAAACAAGCAAACAGGTGAGCCACTAGCTAACGCAACACTCTCTCTGCTCGAAGACGCGCTCATTCAACCTGTACAAACAGATGAAAACGGACACTTTTCCATCACTGCCTATGAAGGAACCTATACCTTACATGTATCTGGGCCTATCTATCATAGCCAAGATTTAACGATCACTATCCTAGAAAGTGGAAATATCGAACAAAATGTTCCGTTACAACCATTTATCGGCTATCCTGATGAGATCGGCTATGATGATGGGACAGCGGAAAACGCTCGCGCTTTCGGTGCTCCTAATGCAGAAAACAACGTTGCGGCTGTAAAAATGTCTCTACCTAAAGGCAAAAATAGCGCCTTCGTCACCGCTGGTCTCTTCCGCTTTTGGGATGAAAGTTGGCCGGATCCAGGTGGAACAGCCTTTAAGGTTGCCATCTATGATACCAGTGGACCGAATGGTGCTCCTGGTAGAAAATTGGCGGGTCCATTAGATGCGACTGCTCTGCGTAATGGAGAATGGACGGTTGTCGATCTGGTAAACCCAGTTCTAGTAAACGACGACTTCTATATGGTCTATATCCAAGTAGGCGTCGCCCCGAATACACCAGGTCTTGCTATTGATCAAAGCAGTCCAAGCGCGGGTCGTAGCTGGCAAAAGGTGGAAGGGCCATGGGGTAGAACGACTGGAAACTTTATGATTCGGGCACGGGTAAAATATGAAGCGTCGGCTCCAGTGATCACAACGCCTAAAGATGCAGCCCACACCAATCAATCTACTTTCACAGTAGAAGGGAAAGCTTCACCAACTACTCAAGTTCATCTTTTCAATAAAGGCGAAGAAGTTGCTGCCACAACAGCTAGAAAGGATGGTACCTTCTCTGTAGATGTTACCCTTCAAGATGGTGAAAACGAGCTGACAGCTACCTCTTCTACTGATCGAGGTAGTACAGATCCGTCCGAGCCAGTGAAGATCATCCTTGACCAAGCAAAACCAGAACTAACCACCAAACCTGCTGAAGGTTTCAAAACGAATCAGAAAGCGGTTACGGTCGAAGGAAAAGCGACCGATCCATATCTAGCAGAAGTCACTATAAATGGTCAAAATGCGAATGTCACAGAAGATGGCTCCTACTCCCTACGCGTACTACTCAATAATGGAGAAAATAAATTTACTGTCACTGCAAAGGATCGTGCTGGAAACGAAACTAGCAAGGAAGTCACTGTTTACGCCAAGTTTAATCTACCTGCGATCGAAAACTTAAAACCAGCTCAAAATGTGGTGATAAAAACGGGTAAAACGTTGACCGTCGAACTAGATAGTGAGCAAGGAATTAATGGCTTCTTCTTGGTCCGATTACCTTCAACCTTTGCAACCGCAACGACAGCCGCCACTTCTGTTGAAATACCATTAACAGAGCAAGGAAATGGTCACTATGTTGGTATCTGGAAGGCACCAAAAGAAAAAATCAACGGTGCTGTGATCGAAGTGGTGATGAGAGATGATCATGGAAACGAATCTCGTCAAACAGCCGCTGGTAAAGTGTATGTCAACGTAAAACCTCAGTAAATCATAGATTGATAGAATCATCTTTCACTTACCTTTTAGGTGAAAGGTGAAAGATGATTCTAAAATGAAGTCTTAATGTAAGCAAATTTTAGGGGGGAAATCAAATTGATAAAAAGGAACAGACATTACCGCATTGCATTTAGTTTTATTTTATGTGCATTATTGTTGCTCTCAACCTTTCTAACTCAACTCACCTTTGCTAATTCCAACTCCGAAGAAAGTATTTCTCTTCTTGAAAGTTCGGATGTAGCATCTGAAAACGTGAAAGCAAAGGTAGATAAAAAACTGAATGATCAGTTTAGTGAGAATGATACGGTTACCTTTTTAGTAAAATTAAAAGATCAAGTGGATACAAAAGAAGTTGCCACCGAAACAGCTAAAAAGGCTAAAGCTCAAAAACAAACGGCTGCCAAAACCGAATTGATGAAACGCTCTGCTGTCGTTTCTTCCCTTCGCACTAAAGCTAGCGAAACTCAATACTCGATCAAAACCTATCTGGATCAAGAAAAAAAGAAGGGAAATGTCAAAGAGTTTCAATCCTTCTATATCGTCAATGGCATGGCGGTGACAGGAACCAAAGAAGTGATGGAGAAGCTTGCTGCCTTCCCTGAAGTCGAAAAAATCCAGCCCAACGAAACGGTACAGCTGATCTCAAATGAAAGCAGTAAAACACCCATCCAACCAACAGCTGATACCCAAGCAGACACCACTTCAATCGAATGGAATATTGCAAAAATCGACGTACCACATGTCTGGAATATGGGCATTGATGGTGCGGGAACTGTAGTCGCTAGTATCGATACAGGAGTCCAGTGGAATCACCCTGCTTTAAAAGAAAAGTATCGGGGTTACAACCCAGCCAATCCAAATCAACCTGATAACACTTACAACTGGTATGACGCTATTACGGGAAAATCTGCACCTTTTGATGATCTTGGTCACGGAACTCACACCGTGGGTACGATGGTGGGTTCTGAGCCTAATGGCACGAACCAAATCGGTGTCGCTCCAGGTGCAAAATGGATCGCGGTGAAAGCCTTTACCTCGGCCGGTGGAACCGCCGAAGATCTACTGAAAGCTGGAGAATGGATTCTAGCTCCAAAAGATGCAGAAGGCAACCCACATCCAGAAAAAGCACCTGACGTAGTGAACAACTCCTGGGGCGGTGGAAATGGAATAAATGAATGGTACCGCCTAATGGTGCAAAACTGGCGTGCAGCCGATATTTTCCCTAATTTCTCTGCTGGAAATGTCGGTCCGAATGCTGGAAGCATCTCTATCCCAGCCAACTATCCGGAATCGTTCGCTGTTGGCGCAACTGATAGTGAGAATCGGATTGCTGGTTTCTCCTCACGCGGTCCTTCGCCATATGGAGAAGGGAAGCCAGACATTTCCGCTCCAGGTGTGGCCATCCGATCTTCCGTACCAGGTAGTCTATATCGAGGCATGCAAGGAACTTCGATGGCTGCACCAGCCGTTGCTGGAGTCGTTGCTTTGATGAAGCAGGCGAATGCCTCTCTTACCGTTGATGAAATGGAAGCAATTTTAATGAATTCGGCAATACCATTAACTGACTCCACCTATCCAACTTCACCAAACAATGGTTATGGTCATGGTCTAGTAAACGCCTATAACGCTGTCTCCGCCATTGTCAACGGAATAGGCCGAGTTCAGGGACAAGTGGTTCGTGAAGGTCAAGATACAGAGAATCCAACTTATCAGCATACCGCTCCAACTGAATTATATGCGAATATGACATTACCTCTTACTATTCAAGTACAAGATAATGTCAATGTAAGAAGTGTTGAGCTAAAATATCGTGCAAGCGAATCTGCCGAATGGCAAACTGTAGCTGCAACTCGTACAGCAGGTGACTATAAGAGCGGAACTTACCAAGCCGTGATTCCGGCTGATGCCGTACAGGTCCCAACCCTTACCTATCATTGGCGCATCACGGACTATGCGCAACATGTGGTTACTTCTGACAATTACGCAGTACCAGTCAAATCTGGAATCAGCACCGGGTACAATCAAGATTTTGAATCTCAACCAAGTGGTTGGATCTCCTACGGTACCAACAACAGCTGGGAGTGGGGAGTACCTACCGGTGGACCAGGAATGGCCGCTTCTGGTGAAAAAGTATACGGAACCAAATTAAATGGCAACTATGCCAACTATGCCAATATGAACTTGATGATGCCTCCAATCGACTTGCCTGAAGGTAACGCCTATCTACAGTTTAAAGACTGGTATCGACTTGACAACGCCACAGCGGACGGCTTCGCCGACTATGGTCATGTGCTTGTGTCGACAGACAAACAAAATTGGCAACAGCTGTCCCGCTTCACTGGTAAATCTGACACATGGACGGAGCGCCAGATCGATCTATCCGCATATGCTGGTCAACAAATCTTTATCGCCTTTAACGTCACTACAGACGCTGCTTATGGGAGCGCAGGTTGGTATATCGATGATGTCGCCTTAAGCAATACACCACATGCCACAGCCAATATAGAACTAGAAGATGTACAACAACAAAAACTGTTAGCTAAACAACTGGAAAATGAGCCACAAACCAATAAAAAAGCAGTCAACCCGGATACCATCCAACCAACCAAAATACAAAACGTGATGGCACCCGCCGCGACAATCACGCCGACAGCAGTCCAACCCATGTCCCTGCCACTTGGAGCTACAGTAAGTGTGCTCGAATCAGGACGTTCTGTTACCACCAACCCAATTGATGGTAGCTATGTTATTAATTCTCATCCTTCTGGTGAGTTCACCTTACGTGCTGAAACATATGGATATGAATCTGCAGATCAACGAGTGACGATTCCTAAAAATGGTACAGTAGAAGCCAACTTTACTATAAACCCGATCCCGAAAGGAACGGTTAGCGGAACTGTCACAAATAAGCAAACAGGTCAGCCGCTAGCTAACGCAACGCTCTCTCTGCTCGAAGACGCGCTCATTCAACCTGTACAAACAGATGAAAACGGACACTTTTCCATCACTGCCTATGAAGGAACCTATTCCTTGCATGTAACCGCGCCTTTCTATCATAGTCAAGATATCACGATCACCATACCAGCAAACGGAAATATCGAACAAAACGTTCCGTTACAACCATTTGTCGGCTATCCTGATGAGATCGGCTATGATGATGGGACAGCAGAAAATCATAATGCTTCGTTTACTGCTGGAGATGGTTGGGCTGTAAAAATGTTTTTACCTGAAGGTAAAAAAAGCGCCTTAGTCACCGCTGGTCTCTTCCGCTTCTGGGATGAAAGTTGGCCGGATCCAGGTAGAACAGCCTTTAAGGTTGCCATCTATGATAATGGACCGAATAATACTCCTGGTAAAAAAATTGCGGGTCCATTTGATGCGACTGCTCTGCGTAATGGAGAATGGACGGTTGTCGATCTGGAAAGCGAAGGAGTCGTGGTAACCGACACCTTCTATATGGTCTATATCCAAGTAGGCTCCTACCCGAATACACCAGGACTCGGTGTTGATAAAAGCAGTCCAACCGCTAGTCGCAGCTGGCAACTGGTTGACGGAGTTTTCTCCCCAGACCGTTACGAAAACGTAATGATTCGGGCACGGGTAAAATATGATGCGTCGGCTCCAGTGATCACAACGCCTAAAGATGCAGCCCACACCAATCAATCTACCTTCACAGTAGAAGGGAAAGCTTCACCAACTACTCAAGTTCATCTTTTCAATAAAGGCGAAGAAGTAGCTATCACAACAGCTAAAAAGGATGGCACCTTCTCTGTAGATGTTACCCTTCAAGATGGTGAGAACGTGCTGACAGCTTCATCTTCTACTGATCGAGGCAGTACGGATCCGTCCGAGCCAGTGAAGATTACCCTTGACCAAGCAAAACCAGAACTAACCACCAAACCTGCTGATGGCTTAAAGACAAATAAACAAGCAGTTACGATCGAAGGAAAAGCGACCGATCCATATCTATCAGAAGTCACTATAAATGGTCAAAAAGTGAATGTCACAGAAGATGGCTCCTACTCCCTAGATATACTGCTTAATAATGGAGAAAATAAATTTACTGTCACTGCAAAGGACCGTGCTGGAAACGAAACTAGCAATGAAGTCACTGTTTACGCCAAGTTTATTCCACCTGCGATCGAAAACTTAAAACCAGCTCAAGATGTGGTGATAAAAAGGGGTACGACGTTGACCGTCGAACTAGATAGTGAGCCAGGAATTAGTGGTTTCTTCTCGTTAAGCGTACCTTCAGCCTTTGCATCCGCAACCGCCGCTTCTGTTGAAATACCATTAACAGAACAAGGAAAAGGTCACTATGTTGGTACCTGGAAGGCACCAAAAGACAGGATCAACGGTGCTGTGATCGAAGTGGCGTTGAGAGATGCTTATGGAAATGAATCTCGTCGAACAGCCGCTGGTAAAGTGTATGTCAAGTAAAACCTATATCCCAATTAGAATTGCAATGGCTGATAAAAAATTTCCGTGACTCAAATAATACTTTAAAAAACAAGACCACTTATCCCTGATAAATGGTCTTGTTTTTTTGTATAGAATTGAAGAACTTTTCAGTCATTATGGTAAAATGAGAGAGGTGTTTGAATTGTTAAGGGGGATATATATGGAAACGACAGAGAGATTTATAGACTATGTTAAAAAAATGCAGGCCTACACGGAAGTAATTGGTCTGATGTATTGGGATTTACGTACTGGTGCTCCGAAAAAAGGAGTCAATCAACGTTCCGAAGTGATAGGGACAATGTCATCAGAATTATTTGCAATGCAAACATCTGATGAACTGGCGGGCATGCTTGAAGAACTTGAAAATAATTTAGAATCACTGGATCCAATTACAAAACAAACGTACAAAAAAGTAAAAAAAGAATATGATATGAACAAAAAAATTCCTGCTGATGAATACAAAGCATTTGTAATTTTGACTTCGAAATCTGAATCCGCATGGGAAGAAGCAAAAGACAAATCGGACTTTAAGATGTTCTATCCGTATTTAAAAGAAATCGTAGAAACGACAAAAAGATTCGTTACTTATTGGGGTGTAAAGGATAACAATCCTTACAATACGCTCCTTGATGAATATGAACCAGGAATGACAACTGAAATATTGGATGAAGTATTTGGCGAATTAAGAAACCGAATCGTGCCATTGGCGAAAAAGATCGCAGATTCTCAAAATCAACCAAAAACTGATTTCTTATTCAAGACGTTCCCAAAAGATAAACAAAAACAATTCAGCTTGGATGTTTTAAAGCAGCTAGGTTATGATTTCGAAGCGGGACGCTTGGATGAAACGGTCCATCCTTTTGCTACTGGTTTGAATCGTGGAGATGTCCGCATTACCACAAAATATGATGAGAATGATTTCCGTTCAGCGGTATTTGGAACGATTCATGAATGTGGCCATGCACTATATGAACAAAATTTCTCAGAGGATCTCGAAGGTCTCCCATTAGCAAGTGGCACATCTATGGGTATTCATGAATCCCAATCCTTGTTTTACGAGAATTTTGTCGGGCGTAATGAAAAGTTCTGGGAGCATAATTATGAAACACTTCAGTCCTATGCTCCGGAACAGTTTGGTCATATTGCAGTTGAAGATTTCCTGGCAGCAATCAATGAATCAAAATCTTCGCTTATTCGAATTGAAGCGGATGAGTTAACATATCCATTGCATATCATGATTCGTTATGAAATTGAAAAAGGTCTCTTCAATGGAGACATGAAAGTAGAAGATCTGCCTCAAATCTGGAACGATAAATATGAAGAGTATTTGGGGGTTAAACCTTCCAATGATGGAGAAGGAATTTTGCAGGATGTGCACTGGGCCGGAGGGGCCTTCGGTTATTTCCCATCTTACGCACTCGGCTATATGTATGCATCTCAATTAAAAGCAGCGATGTTGAAAGATTTGCCTAACTTCGATGAATTATGTGCTAATGGTGATTTGGAACCAGTAAAAAACTGGCTGACAGATAAAGTACACCGTCACGGCAGTATGAAAAAGCCCTTGGAAATTCTAACAGAAGCTACAGGTGAAGGGTTGAACGCAACATATCTTGCTGAGTATTTGGAGGAAAAGTATTCTCGTTTATATAAATTGAATTCATAATATCGGAGGATTGCTATTGGGGGACGCACATGAAGAGAATTGCAATTATTTCAGATATTCACGGAAATATGCCTGCGCTGGAAGCGGTTTTTGAGGATATTCAACTCCGCAATATTGATGAAATTGTCTGCATTGGCGACCTTGTCGGTAAAGGTCCAGAACCAGCAGAAGTAATTGAATTTGTTAAAGAACATTGTGATGTGGTCATTCGCGGGAATTGGGATGAATTTATTTTGAAAGAATCAGATAGCCAATCCATACAGTGGTAGCAAAGCAATTTGAGTGAAGATAATAAAAACTTTTTAAAACAATTACCGTTCAGTTATGAAATTATGCTCGGGGAAAAGTTCATTCGATGTGTCCATGCTTCACCTCGATCCGTACACGAACGAATTTCGCCGTTTCAACCGTTGGAGAAGCAAGAAACATTGTTTGAAAACAGTGAAGTCACGATGAATATATGCGGAGAACGAACGCCGGATTATTATATTTACGGGGATATTCATTACGCGTGTATTAAACCAATCGACGGAAAAGGAATCTTGGTCAACGTAGGTAGTGTAGGAAACCCTTTGGAGATTCCTGAAGCTTCATACGGAATTATCGAGTATGTTGGAAACAGTATCAGTGTTCAACTTGTACGGGTACCATATGATAAGCAAGCGGTATTACAAAAAGCAAAAGATCTCGGGATGCCGAACATAGATGTATATGAAGCAGAAATTATGGATTGCATATATAGAGGTCAACAAAAGAAAGAAGCTCAGGCAAAATGAGCTTCTTTTTTTGTTGGCTTTGATAAGGGAATTATAGAGATAAAGTGGGATAATCAGTTGCAACCAATCCCGACTTTCTACTAATATCGTTACTCATTAATAAGAGATGAGAGTTTGGCAAGGTGACTTTTTATATTTCTTTTTTTGTTTTAGAGCGAGTACACTAGCATAATTTTTAAAATAAATAAATTTCCAATTATTGTTAATTTGGTTCTTTAGGCATAGGTGCAAATGAAACTTTTATAAAAATATAGTTTTGAAGGAGGAGTAGTTTACCTTAATTAAGAAATTCAAAAATTTGTTAAAGCAGTAGGATAAACTTGAAAATTTAGCCATTTATTTAACTGTAAAATGGAAATTCAAAGGGGATTAAATAGCACAAAAGTCTTGTATGAGGAAAACTCATAAGAACATACAAATTTCCCAATTATGCAAGCAATTAGTCTATATTACTTATTTTATAGGTTTTTTATACATAGAGTAGTGATTGGGAAATAATATCTATACATCAAAACTCAATCCTAGCATGAGGTTATAGAATTTTATTGAACTCGTATTAAATCATGTAATGTATCATTATACCCAACTCCAGATAGGTACTAAATATCAATTCTGAAAACGATGAATTTTAGCGACAAATTATGACAAAAAAACTACTTTCTTTCTTTTATAGTTTGATTAACAACTAGAGCTTCACGATCGACACCACTGATACTGTTTGCCTAAATGATTAGGGAAAGGGGGCCATAGGTGTTTTTGTTTGGTCATTTTTGTGGGAATGTAAAATGCAATCCGCTTTACGAAAGGCAAGAAAGGAAGATTAAAAGGGAGGAAAGAAGATGACGAAGAAAATTAGTTCTAAAAAGTCTTTCAACATTGCTGTTTCTTTACTCATGACCTTGTCTCTAATCGCACCTGGAGTCGCGAGTGCCGAAACAACTAGTAAACTGCACCAGTCGCTTAATAATTCGAACGTGAATACAATCGAAAAAGTGAGCAAACGTTTGCTGTCGGATTTTAAAGAAGATGAGAAAGTTACCTTCTTAATAAAATTCAAAGAAAAAGCGGATACGAAAAAAGTGGTGGAAGAGGCTAGGAAAAGTTCTAAAAAAGCGAAATTATCTTCTAAAAAATCATTAATGGTCCAGCGTTCTGCATTAGTGTCTGAGCTAAAAGCGACTTCCCTTCAAGAGCAGCAAAATGTAAAAGATTATCTTGAACAAGAAGAAGCTAAAGGAAATGTTAAGGATATTAATTCGTATTATATTGTAAATGGGATGGCTGTAACAGCAACGAAAGAAGTTGCAGAAAAGGTAGCATCATTTGCAGAAGTTGAAAAAGTGCTACCGAATGAAATGCGACAACTTTTCACAACAAAAACGAAAGAAGCTGTGGCGCCTGAATCTGAAGTTGCCAATATTGAATGGAATGTTCAACGTGTTAAAGCTCCAGATGTATGGGCGATGGGAATTGATGGAGCAGGAACGGTTGTAGCGAGCATTGATACGGGGGTTCAATGGGATCATCCAGCATTAAAAGAAAAATACCGTGGTTATAATTCTTCAACAGGTCAAACAGATCATGACTTTAACTGGTTTGACGCTACAGCTGGACGAGCTACACCTTATGATGATCATGGTCATGGTACTCACGTGACTGGAACAATGGTAGGTAGTGAAACAAACGGTTCCAACCAGGTTGGAGTAGCTCCTGGTGCTAAATTCATTTCTGTAAAAGCTTTTACTGCAAATGGTGGTACAGATGCGGATTTATTAGAAGCTGCACAATGGATTTTAGCACCAACAGATTCTGAAGGAAATGCACGCGTAGACTTAGCACCAGATGTTGTAAACAACTCGTGGGGCGGTGGTCCAGGTCTTGACGAATGGTATCGTGATGTAGTCAGAAACTGGCGTGCAGCAGAAATTTTCCCTGAATTTTCAGCAGGAAACACAACGCCAACAAATCCAGGTGGTCCGGGTTCTGTTGCATCACCTGCAAACTATCCTGAATCATTTGCAACAGGTGCAACTGATATTAACAACGTAGTAGGTAATTTCTCTTTACGAGGACCTTCTCCTTATGCTGAAATCAAACCAGATATCTCGGCTCCAGGAGTAAATATCCGTTCTTCTGTACCTGGTGGTGGCTATGAAGGCGGCTGGAATGGAACATCAATGGCTGGACCAGCTATATCCGGGGTCGCGGCATTGTTGCGCCAAGTAAACGCTAACTTAACCGTTGAAGAAATGGAACAAATTTTACTTGAAACAGCAATCCCATTAACTGACTCACAATATCCACAAACACCGAATCACGGGTATGGATATGGTTTAGTTAATGCGTATGAAGCGGTGTCTTCAATCATGAACGGTATTGGAAAAATTGGTGGACAAGTTACGAAACAAGGTGAAGATGATGAAGCACCAGTCTTTGAACATAGTTCTCCTATAGAAACGTATGAAGGTATGGATCTAGACTTGGCTGTAACAGTAACAGATAACATCAGCGTTTCATCAGTTGAATTAAGTTATTTGGATGGAAACAATGAATGGCAAACTATGGTGGCTCCACGAATTTCTGGAGACTACAAAGTTGGTGAATACGCTGTTACGGTTCCTGGAACTTCAGTAACAGGGGGATCATTCACTTATAAATGGATCATCAATGATTTCGGAAACAACGTTGTCAATAGTGAAGAATATTTGGTTGAAGTGAAACCGGGTATTACTGTTGGTTACTTCCAAGATTTTGAAACTGCTGCAATAGGCTGGAGTTCATTCGGAAATATGAACAGCTGGGAGTGGGGAGTTCCTACTTCTGGACCAGGAAATGCGGCATCTGGTGAAAAAGTATATGCAACAAATTTAGAAGGTAAGTATGACAGTAACATGAACGCAACACTTGTTCTCCCTCCAGTTGATCTGCCAGAAGGTAATTCGTATCTGCAGTTTAAACACTGGCATAATTTTGAACAATCTTCAACAGGAAGAGCATGGGATTATGGTCATGTTTTTATTTCCACTGACCAACAAGAGTGGACTCAATTACAGAAGTACCAAGGTGATTCGGGTTCATGGATAGATGGTGAAGTAGACTTGTCAGCGTATAGTGGTCAACGAGTTTACTTGGCATTCAATGCATTCTCCGATGGCAGTGTTGTGAGAGACGGTTGGTATATCGATGATGTTGCTTTAACCGATATTGCCCAAACTGAGAATGTTTCAAAAGATAATAAAGGCAACATTGGTCTAGACTTAATCAAAGTTGATGATAAAGAAGCAATGAAAGAAGCGATTGATCCAACAAAAATCAGACCTTCAATGCCTGTAAAAGAAGAATTGCCAGTATCTGAGGCACCGATTAATCCGACTTTATTGCCTATTGGTGCACAAGTCAGTGTGCTTGAATCAGGACGTTCAGTATATACAAATCCTGCAGATGGCACATATTCAATGACGCATGTTCCTGGTACATTCAAAATGAAAGCGGAAGCTTATGGATACCACACAAATCAACAGACGGTGACAATCGAAGCTGACGCAACAGCACAAGCGAATTTCACTTTGGATGAAATTGCACAAAACACTGTAAGTGGAACAATTACTGACGAATCGACAGGAGAAGGAATCGAAGGCGCGACACTTCTACTTGTTGAAGATGCCAATATCACTCCTGTTGAAACAGATGCATCAGGAAACTACAGCATCACAGCTTACGAAGGAAATTATACACTCAAGGTAATTGCACGCGGCTACCATAGTAAAGAAACATCCGTTACAATCGGTGCAAACGCACTTGAATTAAGTCTTGCACTTGATCCGTTCTACACATATCCAGGTGGTGAAATTGGTTATGATGATGGAACAGCTGAAAATGCACACGCATTCAATGCAGCGGGTAATGCTTGGGCAGTGAAAATGTCTCTTCCTGAAGGGAAAGAAAATGGCATTGTTACTGATGGCGTATTCCGTTTCTGGGACACTGAGTGGCCAGTACCAGGTGGAACAGCATTTGCAGTGGAAGTTTGGGATGCTACTGGTCCTGATGGAACACCAGGTAAAAAACTCACAGAATCAATTAATGCAACAGCATTACGCAACGGTCAATGGACGGTAGTAGACTTATCTGAACATAACATCGTTGTAAATGGTGACTTCTACATGGTTTACAGACAAACAGTTGCGAATCCAAACTCACCAGGACTTGCTGCTGATGAAGATGGAACAAACGCGGAAAGAAGTTACCAATCTGTTTCAGGTACATGGACAGCTTCCCCTGCAGAGGAAGGAAACTATATGATCCGTGCTCGTGTAAGTTATGAAGTAAGTGCACCAGTCATTACTTCGCCAACTTCTGATTTAGCAACGAATAAGTCAGCTATTACTATTGAAGGCAGTGCATCACCTACAACAACAATTAAACTTAAAAATAATGGTGGAGTTGCAGGTTCTGTAGTAGTAGGAAATGATGGTAAATTTGCCATTCAAACCGAATTGACAGAAGGATTGAATGTATTTACAGCGACTTCATCTCTTGATGGTAAAGTAACGGGCGAATCTGCTCCGGTATCTGTTATCTTGGACACAGTGAAACCAAATCTAACAATCGACAGCCCGAAAAACGGAGATAAAACAAATCGGGAAACGGTTACAGTAGAAGGTAGTGTCGCAGATGCCAACCTTGATTGGGTGAAAGTAAACGGTCAAATTGCAGCAGTTGTAAACGGAAAATATTCAAAACGTATACTTTTGGATACTGGTGCAAATGAAATTACTGTTGTAGCAAGAGATAAAGCAAACAACAGCATGTCGAAAACAGTGACAGTACATGCAAAATATGTTTCACCTGTCATTACAAACTTAAAACCAGACCAAGATCTCAATCTTAAAACTGGTAAGACTGTCAAAATCGAATTTGATAGTGAACCTGGATTAAAATCAACTTTTGTAATCCATATGCCACTAACAAATATGGGCGGACAACTTCAAAACGCTACAGAATTGCCAATGACAGAGCAAGCGAACGGCCATTATGTTGGCTATTATACGGTTCCAAAAGGTACAGTAGCTAATGGTGCGGTAATCGAAGTAAAAGCAGTCGATAGCTTCAATAACGAAACACGCCAGACGGCAAAAGGTAAACTATATCTGAACATTAAAGGTAACAGTAATAAGTAGAGTTCTATGAGAAAGATACCAAAGAGAAGATAACCTTCTCTTTGGTGTTTTTTTGTTTGTCTTTGATTTTGGGTATCACTCTTGAATTAAATGCACTCCAAGAATAAAAATGATAAGTCATCACGTCTTAATCATCCTACCTATCAATTAGTCGAATTTGTTAATATGAACAAAAAAAGTATCAATAATTTTCAACATTTTTATCCATACTATCTGTTGAGGTGAATCAATTGTATAAACTTTTGTCGCACAACGATCTAGATGGAGTTGGGTGTGGGATTCTCGCGAAACTTGCTTTTGGCAAGCAGGTGAAGGTCAGATATAATTCGGTATCAAGTCTGGATCGTGAAGTTGGTTGGTTTTTGGAGAATGATGACAAAAACACGCTATTATTCATAACTGACCTGTCTGTAAATAAAGAAAATGAACAAAAGCTGAATGATTTTTATCAAACTACTGGAAATGTCCAACTTATCGATCATCATAAAACATCACTTCACTTCAATGATTATGAGTGGGGACATGTTCTGGTTGAAGATGAACAAGGAAAATTAACTTCTGCAACTTCTTTATTTCATCATTACCTTGTGTCTCAACAATTATTGGAGAACAGGGAAGCCATTTCAGAGTTTGTTGAGCTTGTCAGACAGTATGATACATGGGAATGGGAGAAAAATGAAAACTTTGAAGCGCAACGATTGAATGCGCTCTTTTATTTAATTTCAATAGAAGAATTCGAAGAAAAAATGATTGAACGGCTTAGAATTATCGATCATTTCGATTTTGACGATTTTGAAAAGAAACTACTGGACATGGAAGAAAATAAGATCGAACGCTATATAAGACGCAAGAAAAAAGAAATCGTACAAGCACAGGTTGGAGAGCATTTGGTTGGTATTGTTTATGCAGAATCATATCATTCAGAACTCGGAAATGACTTGGGCAAAGTATATCCACATCTCGATTATATCGTGATTTTAAATATGGGTGGAAAGAGAGTGGGGTTTCGAACAGTTCATGACCATGTTGATGTATCAGAAATAGCGGGAAGATACGGTGGTGGTGGGCACGCCAAAGCATCCGGTAGTTCATTAACTGATTCAGCATACAAGCAGTTTGTGACGGATACGTTTCAGTTGGAACCAATTCGTGAAGATGCACAGCGAAATCGATATAACCTGAAAAAATCATCATTCGGATCTCTTTATAAAAATATTATGGAAGAAACATTCTTTATTCATGCAATCAGTGATCAAGAATGGAAAATTGATCATAATAACCATATATTAGACCAGAAATTTACAAGCTTTGATGAAGTAGAAAATCACTTAAAAAGAAATCATTCGGCATGGTTAGTAAGAGATGACACGTTTGTGGCTTATTTAATACATCATGTAAAAAGCGGTAAGAAAAATGAATAGAAGGAAGTACTATTAATTTCAAGGCTCTCGGGGCATCCTACAAGCGTAGAGAATATCAAGGAGGTTTAATCATTATGGGATTGAGCAAAGAAATCCAGGATTTAAAGGACCATCGTAGCGGTGATCGTAATGTATTGAGTGTTTATTTGAATACAAATCCAGGCGATCCTGACCAATTAAATGGAGCATGGAAAATACATTTGAAAAATGGCTTAAAAGAAATTGATAAGAGTCTAAATGCTTCTGAAAAAGATAATGAGCTTAAGTACTTTAAGGAAACCAAGAAAAAAGTGATGGATGAAATTGAACAAAACAAAGATGATTTGCACAAAGGGGCTGTTATATTTGCCTCGGAAAATCCACCTTTATGGTCCGTTCATTATGTTCAAGTGCCAGTAAAATCAGGTTTCCATTGGGAAGATCGTCCTGTGGTTGAACAATTTGAATATATGTACAAAGCATATCCAGAAGCGGGAATAATTTTGCCGAGTTTCGGTGAAGTCCGTGTTTTGGATACTTCGATGGGATTTGTTAAAGAAGATATGGTATATATTTTCGACCCGAAACTTGAATTTTGGGGTCAGGATAAAGACATGGATCCAACTGGACCTCATAAAATTGGGGGCAGTAAAGTTGATTTTATCGAGTCCCGACTAAAAGAAAATTTGCACAGATTTTATAAAGGAATGGCAGCAAATGTTAAACAATTGAAGAAAGAACGAGGCTGGAAAGAAGTCCATGTTATTGGTGAAACGGAATTGGCGATTGCGTTCGCAGAAACCTTAAGTGAAAAACCGAACAGCTGTATCTATAAAAACTTGAATAACAGCAAACCACATATAATCATTAACCAAGTTTTGGAGAAATAAAAGCCATAAAAATTGTATAAAAAGCCTTCCTGATGACGTTGGGAAGGTTTTTTCACTGCATCTCGAGAACGAATATTAATTTCAATAATATTCCGAAAACATTTCGTGGTCTTAGAAATAGAAACCTAGAGGAAAGAATGTAAATCCCTGATAGTTGTCTCCTTCAGACTGTAGACAAACAATAAAAAGAGTGAATATAACTGTATACTAATGAAAAAGAGCGTATGTAAGAAAATGTTGATTTCCATTGCGGCGGACGCGTTTCGCGGGCACGGCTTCAGTCTCCTCGTCACTACGTTCCTGCGGGGCCTTCAGCTCGTGCTGTTCCCGCTGAAGTCGCCGCCTCCACAATCAACAGACTTTACTTCTGTAAGCGTATATCTTCATATTATTTCATTAGAAAGATGGTCGGCTATTTCTGAAGACTCCTGCGGAAAAACGAAATAAGCTAGACCCCACAGGCTCAGCTGTCGTAGACAGCTGAGCCGAGGAGGCTAGCGTTTCGTCCGCGGAAAGCGAAAGAAATAGCCGACCAAAATTTTTCGATAGAGTGCAAAAGATAAGAATGCGAATTTTTATACTTTTATATTGATTAATATTCTTTTGTCAACAAGCTGAAAGGAGCCAAAACAGTTTATGTTTTGGCTCCTTATTCGTTTGAAAATACTTATTCATTACTTTGGATTCAAGAACGGTACATCGAATTCAAAGATATTTCGCATAACGTTTTTCCAAATAGTTCTGTAGAACAGTCATGACTGAACAAATCGCCCAGTACATAAGAGCTACAAGGATGAGTAGGGTTAATAAATCATATTCCCTTGCCCCAACGCTTCGTGCTTTTTGAAACATTTCTGGCACCGTAATCATTGCTGCCAATGAAGAGGCTTTGATTAAATCCATTAATACATTGGATAGTGGAGGTACGGCGATTCTTACGGATTGTGGGAGAATAATTCTTCTCATGGACTGCCAATACGTAAGTCCAAGAGCTTTGGAAGATTCCCATTGTCCAATATCAACGGAAGATAGTGAAGATCTAAGAATTTCAGCCATGTATGCCGCGCTATTCAAACTGAATCCAATCAGCGCAGCCTGCATCGCAGTAAATTCAACTCCGATGACTGGAAACCCAAAGTATAACAAGAACAGTATGACCAGAATTGGAACGCCTCTCATAAATGAAATGTACAATCTCGCTGGCCATTGTAAGAACAGAAGATTTGATGTTCTTGCCAGAGCAATGAAAAATCCGATAATCAGTCCGACTACCATACTGACAATTGCGATGAGAAGCGTATACCAAATGCCACTAAGAACGTAGGGGAAAGAATCAAGAGCTAATTGAGGATCAAATAGAAGTCCCCATTCAATTTCATTCATCCGTTAATCCCCCTGGCTCAATTAATCAATATTAACTTCTTTGGAAACATCCGCACCATTAAAGAATTTTGCGGAAATTTCACTGATGGTTCCATCTTCAAGCATTTCTTTCAACACTCGATTGACGTTGTCTTCGAGCTCTGAATTTTCTTTGTTGATGACAAGACCAATCTTGGACGGACTGTATTTGATATCCGGATGAATGGTGATGTTCAATTCAGGAAATGCAGCTACAGCAAGTGTTTGAAGATAATAATCATTTAAAATAACGTCTGTTCGCCCAATGGATACGTCACGTAAGTAAACTTCGTTCGGTACATTATCATACGTAACTTCTTCTGCTCCATATTGACGGGCCATTTCCATATAAACTGATGTAGATGCCCCAGCCGCTTTTTTACCCTTTAAATCTTCCAGAGATTTAATGCCTGATAAATCATCCTTGCGAACTACTGCTGTGCCATATGAATATTTAATCGGAGTGGAGAAGATGAAATTTTCAAGTCTGTCTTCGCTGATTTCAATGTCATTGGCGGCTAAATCAACTTGCCCAGTTTTGACACTTGTAAGCATTTCATCAAATCCAAGTTCTTTGAACTCTATATCCAACTCCAAGCGTTTTGCGAGTTCACGTACAACTTCCACTTCAAATCCAGTCAATTCATCCGATTGTTCGTCCCGGTAAGAAGTTGGGAAAAGTGTACCGGAAGTTGCAACAGTTATTGAACCTTCTTCTTGGATTGTATCCCAAGCTGTAGTTGATTTGGCTGATTCTTTTGCATTATCGTTTCCACATGCAGTCAAAAATACCATCGAAGCCAACCCGATATATAGTGATAATCTTTTTTTCTTCATAAAAAGCCTCCTTATAATGTAATCCGCTTAAAAACATACCATTGAAGTATGAATTAGAGCAACCTTTTGATTAAGATTTTCGAATGTAAGAATTCTTAGATTATTATCGATTTATTTCTTATTTAACAGAACCTGTAAATGTGATTAATAGTTCGTTAATGAATACTCTTATACTTTCAAAAATACATTATATAAAGGAATTTTAATGTTTTTACTTTGAAAGGAGAGAATGAGGCGTGGGAATTAAATTTATCAAGGTTTCGGTCGTTTATTTTACCATTGGCGTAATACTGGGCATGTATATGTCCATGGGGCATGACTATACGCTCAAAGGCGTCCATGTTCACATCAGTTTATTAGGTTGGGTTTCATTTGCACTAGCGGGACTCATTTATTATTTATTTCCAAAAGCGGGAAATCATACGCTTGCCAAAGTTCATTTTTGGGCATCTAACATCGGCCTGCTACTAATGATGGTTGGCCTGTCTACACTCTTACTCAGCGGAGCAGAGCAGGCAGTAACATTTATTTCAATAGGTGCTACGCTAGTCGTAATCAGCGTTATCCTGTTTGCTTTCAATGTTTTAATGAACGTCAAGTTTCCAGTAATAACAGTGAAAGAGTAAATGAACAGAAGAAAGACCGGTGCGGAAATTCCGTTACCGGTCTTTTCGTGTTCCTGGACTTTCATGTATCATAGAAGTCTTCTCCATAAATTCGCAACAACTTACATTTCTACAAGATGCGACAGTTTTAAACATGATATGATAGACATAGTTTTTGATAAAGGAGTTCAACCAAGAATGCATTCATTTGAAGATCAAATTAATCACCTATTACAAGAAACGGCAAGAGCCTATACATTATTTAAAGAAGTAGACGATGTGGAACGAATGAACAAAACGAATCTGTTCTCACAAAAATTAATGAACCGGGAATTTACAATTGGTTTTGCAGGTCACTTTTCTGCGGGCAAGTCGAGTATGATCAACGCCTTGACGGGAGAACAACTCCTTCCATCCAGTCCCATACCAACAAGCGCGAATATCGTTAAAATACATAAAGCAACAAACGATTTTGCCATTGTGTACATGCAAGATCAACAACCAGTTAAATTTTCGGGAGATTATGATTTTGAGACGGTAAAAGAATTTTGTAAGGATGGACATGCAGTTTCGCAAATTGAAATTGGACATGAATCTTCGGTCCTACCTGAAGGAATAACGGTCATGGATACACCAGGGGTTGATTCCACTGACGATGCACACCGTATGTCGACAGAATCATCGTTACACTTGGCAGATATCGTTTTCTATATGATGGACTATAACCACGTCCAATCAGAGTTGAACTTTGGGTTTACAAAACAGCTTATGAAATATAACGACAATCTCTATTTGATTGTAAATCAGATTGATAAACACCGTGAAAATGAGTTGACGTTTACGCAATTTAAAGAGTCTGTACACGACTCCTTCAAGGCATGGGGCGTAATACCAAAAGATATCTTTTTCACTTCTTTAAAAGATGCCAATCATCCTTATAACGACTTTACCGAAGTTCGGGAAATCGTGATGTACAGCATGAATAATTGGCAAGACCAATTAGTGAAGTCGTCGACCAATACATTAATCAAATTACACGATGAACATCTTGAATATTTAACGGATGAAATTGAAGAGTGCCAGTCAACTTTCGCCAACGTACTATCTGAGGATGAATGGGAAGATAAAGAAGAAATCAGAAAGACGGCCGCACACTATCAAAACCAAGCAAAATTACTTAGTTCTAAAGCGTGGTCAGATAACTTTGAAGCCAATCGAAAAAATTTACTGGATAATGCCACCATGATGCCATACGAGTTACGAGACAAATTAAAGTCGTATTTGGAAGCAAAACAAGAAAACTTTAAGGTTGGCCTATTCTTCAGTGGGAAGAAAACGGAAGAAGAGAGAAATACTCGTGGACAGCTTGTCGAAAAAGAATACGATACGGTCATACAATCTCAAATTGCCGGACATATGCGTTCATTAATGAAACAGTCTTTAAAAGATGTGGGCTTATTGACTGATGAACAATCACTGGCAATTGATCAGATGGAATTCCATCCACCTATACAAATTATAGATGAACAAATTCAAAAAGGGTCACTGGTTACCGCGGATTCTGTATTGAATTTTGCTAACCGAGTTACAGATGCGACGAAAAAATGGTTCATCCAACAAACCGATGGCTGGAAAAACGTGCACGCAAAAGTTATAGAGGACTTACCAGAAGATGATTTTGGTCAAGCTGATTCTAAATCTCGTGCCTATCAAGAAAAATTATTAGCGATTGAAACGCTGGAACAATTGCATAAACAGCATGTAGGTTTCACAAAAGAATGGGACAACCCTTCAAGAAATACGAATAGTAACTCTGCTGAGTTGGTGAAAAAATGGGTGCAAAATCATGAGTTGGCTGAACAACAAATGGTACCTTTCGATTCTTCCATGATTGTCGAAAAAGACACGGAAGATAATGTTATGGAACATCCGTCTGACAGACCGGAAACTGCAGGTATTGCAGTGAATGATACACTGTCACGTGCGAAATACATTGCCAATCAGATTGAACATATCCAAGGCTTCTCTGAGGTTGCACAGTATCTGCAAACTAAATCTCAGCGTCTTGAGAAACAGGACTTTACCATTGCCTTATTCGGGGCTTTCAGTGCAGGCAAATCGTCGTTCTCAAATGCTTTAATGGGGGCAAATGTGTTGCCAGTTTCCCCAAATCCAACAACTGCCGCAATAAATAAGATTCGTCCCGTCACTGAACATAATCCGCACGAAACGGCTGATGTAAAGCTGAAAACGAAAGATCAATTTTTTGAAGATGTTGCTTCTTCATTCCATGCTATCGGAATCAATGTCGTTTCTTTAGATGAAGCGTACAAAAAGGCGAACGATATAGAAAATATGACGTTAGAAAACGAAGGCTTGCAAGTACACAAAGCATTCATTCGTGCCTTTAAAGAAGGGTATTCTACGTTTAAAGAACAACTAGGTGAAACTTTGCGCGTAAATAGAGATGAATTTGAAGCGTTTGTTGCCCAGGAAAACAAGAGCTGTTTCGTCGATACCATTGATTTCTACTATGATTGTCAGTTAACGAGAATGGGGGTCACTCTGGTGGATACGCCAGGAGCAGACTCTATTAATGCACGACACACAGGCGTGGCATTTGAATACATCCGTAATGCGGACGCTATTCTTTTCATTACGTATTATAATCACGCATTTGCTCGTGCTGATAGAGAATTTTTGATTCAGCTTGGTCGCGTGAAAGATGCATTTGAATTGGATAAAATGTTCTTTATCGTAAACGCCATTGACTTGGCTGCAAACGAAGAGGAAGCAAATGATGTCAAAAATTATGTGACGAATGAATTGCAACGATTTGGTATACGCTTCCCACGAGTATATGGAGTTTCGAGCCTTCAAGCGCTAAAAGAAAAAGAAGAGTCGGTTCAATTGAATTCAGGAATGGAAGTTTTCGAACAATCTTTCCAACAATTTTTATCCGAAGATTTAAAAGCGATGACTGTTCAAGCACTCGCTGAAGAAACAGAGAAAACAGTTGCCCGATTGGCTTCCTTGATTGAACAAACTGAAGTCAATCTATCCAGAAAAGAAGAACGGTTGCAGGAACTACGTCTGTTGGAACAAAAGATCCGTCAACGTTTTACGAGTTCAGCTGCAGGAGTAATCACGAAAAATTCCTATCAGGAACTGGACGAATTGCTTTACTATGTATTGCAAAGAGTCTATTACAGATACCCTGACTTCTTTAAAGAATCGTATAACCCGTCTGTTTTTTCGAACAAATCATCAGCAGAAGCACTTGATTTTGCCTTGAAAGAAACACTTGCCATGTTAAGTTTTGATTTTGAGCAGGAAATGCGTGTGACGAATTTCCGTTTAAATCAATGGATTGGCAAAGCACTGCAACAACGACAAAAAGATGAAATGCATGAACTGAAAGAAAGCAACAACAGTTTTTCGTTTATGCCGTATGAAATAGCGGAAGCAAAACTGCTTGATTTTGAAGGACCTTTCGAGGATTCAACTAAGTATTCACATGTGAAGTCACATTATAAAAACAATAAATCTTTCTTCGAGAAAAATGAAAAAGAAAAGCTAAGAGATGAATTGCAGGATGCAACAAAACCGGAAGCTGAGAAATATTTAAATACTCAAAATGTCCGCATGAGAGATTGGGCTAGAGGTGTAATTGATTTGGAAGCAGAAGGATTAAGACAACATTTACTCCGTGAGTCACTGCAACAACTTGACTCTGAAAGAGCGGCAATGCAAGAAGGTAGCCGCCTTGAAGAGTGGAGAGCTGTGTACAAGAATTTATCTGAAGGGGAATGAGCTGATGGGTAAAGTTTGGAAGTCTGCAAAAGAACTGAAAGAATCTAATTTGAGGTGGATTGATACTCGCTTTTCACTACAAGATCCTAATGCTGGCAAAAAGCTATATGATAAAGGTCATATAGCTGGTGCCATCTATCTCGATCTTGAAAAAGATTTATCGGATATGAATAAGACAAATGGACGTCATCCACTGCCTGATAAAGAAAAGTTGAAATATCTTTTTGAATCAAATGGTTTACAGTATACAGACCATGTCGTGATTTATGACCAAGGCGGAATGCCCTTTGGACCGCGAGCTTACTGGATGTTTTGTTATGCAGGTTTCCCACAAGTAACATTGGTGAAGGAAGGCTATGAAGAATTGGTTGAACTGGGTTTAGAAGTGTCAACTGAAACATCGTCATACCCGGCTTCGACATTAAGCCTTCAGTGGAATGAAGACATTCTTTCGACTCGCGAGCAAGTTAAAGTAGTATCGGAGACGTCAAATGGTGCTCTTCTGGATGCCCGATCAGCAGAAAGATATGCAGGCATTCATGAGCCGATTGATTCAGTAGCTGGTCATATTCCGAATGCGAGAAATTTGGACTGGGAACTGTTGAAAGAAGATGGTCGTTTTAAAGAAGCAGTCGATGTTATATCGGAAGTAGAAGCGGTTGTTAAGCAAGATGAAGATATCACTGTGTATTGCGGGAGTGGAGTAACTGCAGCACCTCTATATGCAATGCTTAAAGAAGCGGGATATCCAAAAGTGAAATTATATGTAGGCAGTTATAGTGACTGGATTACTGCTTATCCAGTGGACAATAAATTGACGTAGCAAAAATTAAATAATCAACAAAAAAACGAAGAGCAATTTGCTCTTCGTTTTTGTATTATGAGAATACTTTATAATTTTTATGTGATACTACTGTTAAAGTTGATGCGGCACCAATTTTTTTTGCGTCTTCTTGAGAAATTTCAACGATGCAAGAATTTTCAAGGATTTTGAAGATAGCTCCTTCAACTTCTACATCACGACGAACGAATGTGATTTTTTCACGAATTCTTCGTGCTTGTACAAATTCGGATACTTCTTTTTCATGTTTTTGGAACGTCATCTGAATTCCCCATTTCTATAACACTGATGTCATGTCGAATACAAACTACTCGAAACAAGTCGAAAGATTCTTATGAAAATTTGTCGTATTATGAAGTTATTATGTATCTATTATAACATAGTTTTCTGTTTTAATCTATCACACCCGATTCATTGGTATACTTAAGATACAAAGAAGAGTGGACAACTCTTAAATAAAGGGAGATTTTAATGACAAACACACAATTTAAAGATTTTGGTATTTCAGACGACATAATTCGCGCACTAGAAGGTCTGGGATTTACATCCCCAACAGAAGTGCAATCAAAAGTGATACCTACAGCACTATCAAAGCGGGATGTTTCAGTTAAATCTCAAACAGGAAGTGGTAAAACAGCTGCTTTTGGTATTCCAATTTGTGAGATGGTGGACTGGGATGAAAACAAACCACAAGCTTTAGTATTAACCCCGACACGCGAATTAGCTATGCAAGTTTCGCAAGATATCATGAGTTTTGGTCGTTTTAAGCGTATTAAAGCTACGGCGATTTATGGGAAACAGCCATTCGCTTTTCAACGTACTGAGTTAAAACAAAAATCACATGTTGTTGTGGGAACCCCAGGTCGTGTCATGGATCACATTGAGCGCCATACACTGGATTTAAGCAAAGTTGAAATTCTTGTCATTGACGAAGCGGACGAAATGTTGAGCATGGGCTTTATTGAATTGGTCGAGTCCATAATCAGTCACTTGCCAAAAAAACGATTAACGATGTTGTTCTCGGCAACACTTCCAAAAGACGTGGAAAAACTATGCCATAAATATATGGACAATCCGGTGGACATCGAAATTGAAAAAACAGAAAGTGTAAACCAACAAATAGAGCACTCTGTATATATCGTAAAAGAAGCAGAGAAATTTGCGTTGCTGAAAGATATTACGATGGTTGAAAATCCAGATAGCTGTATCATTTTTTGCCGTACGAAAGATAACGTCGATCAGTTGGTGGACTTACTGGATGATGAAGGCTATACAGTTGATAAAATTCATGGCGGGATGGAACAAAATGAGCGTTTCGATGTAATGAACGATTTCAAACGTGGGGATTTCCGCTATTTAATCGCTACTGATGTTGCTGCTCGAGGAATTGATATTGACCGTATTACGCATGTCATCAATTACGATATGCCTTTGGAAAATGAAAGCTACGTTCATCGTACTGGTCGAACAGGTAGAGCAGGCGAAGTCGGTAAAGCAATTACACTTGTTACACCTTACGAAGATCGTTTCCTTGCATCGGTTGAAAAGTATATTGGTTTTGACATCCCGTTGAAAGATGCTCCTTCAAAAGAACAAGTAGTTAGAGCGAAAGCTGCATTTAAACAAAAAATGAATGAGCAACCTGAAATCAAAGTGGATAAGAAAGAACAATTAAATGAAGATATTACGAAATTGTATTTTAACGGCGGGAAGAAAAAGAAAATCCGTGCTGTGGACTTTGTTGGGACCATTGCAAAACTTGATGGAATGACTGCACAAGATATCGGCATCATTACCATTCAGGATAATGTTTCTTATGTGGAAATATTGAATGGTAAAGGACCGCTCGTATTGAAGCAAATGAGAAACACGACAATCAAAGGAAAACTGTTAAAAGTTCATATCGCTAACAAATAATAAGATAATAATATTATGTAAACTAAAAATAAAACGAAAAGCAGTTGCCAAAAAGGCAGCTGCTTTTTTAATTGTTCTTATTCGGCACCAAAAATCGAACGGATTTTGGCTTTACTGTTATTTCAACAGGCGTTTCTAAATAAATTTCTCCGTCAGTATCCACTTTTTTCGGTTCATCGGTACGAATCACAATATGTTTACCGGTATAATGGGTCACATTCTTTAAATCATCCGGCATTATATCTGGTTGATTTAATGAAAACCATTCACGTATGGCTGCCATAGTTGACGCTTGTATGAGCACCACATCCAATTGTCCATCACTAGGATTAATGATGTCGAGAGGGAAGCGATGGGTTCCGATGGATTTTCCATTCATAACGAGTAACATGACAGCTTCTTCACTATACGTAGTGCCATCAATCTCCAAATGAATAGAAAACGGTTCAGTTTGACTAAACGTTTGTAAAGCACTCATGAAATAACTTAGCTTACCGTACTTTTCTTTGAGATTGGGATTAATGTTCTCGGAAGCGTCGGCAATTAATCCAATTCCAGCGAAGTTCATAAATAAGCCATCATTTATTTGTGCTAAATCTACATCTTGAACGACTCCGGTAACAATTGCTTCAGCTGCTTCTTTAAGAAAAGGCGGGATGTCTAATGTACGTGCAAAATCATTGCATGTCCCTCCAGGAAGTAAACCGATGATAGGGAGATTTTCAATCTTTTCTAATACTTGAACAGCTGTATGCAGCGTTCCATCTCCACCCATTATAAATAAAACATCCGCATACGATGCGTCCATGCATGCTTGTTTAAACTCGTCAGGAGATAACGTTTGTACAATGGTCAGTTTGTGACAATGGGTCGCAATAACCGGAACGACAAGTGATAAAGCTTCTTCTTCAGAGTCCTGTCCAGCTTGCCCATTAAATAACAGAACGCCATGATTGAAACGGGACATCTTTTCACCTTCTCTTGAAGTATAATATTGATAAAATCATTTGAAATTACTTTAACATACTTAGTGGGAGTGAAAGAAATTGTCAAACCAAACTTTTGTTTATACCACGTATATCCGAACCAACCCGGAAAGACTTTGGCAAGCACTGACAAACAGTGAAGATACCGAGCGCTATTTCTTTGGTAGTAAACTTCAATCATCTTGGAAATTGGGAGAGTATGTTTCTTTTTTTAGAGCAGAAAAACTGGATGTAACAGGTGAACTTGTGGAAGTCATTCCCTATGAAAAGCTGTCGTATACGTGGTCAGCTCCTGAGAATCCTACTTTACGTAATGAACCCTCAGTCGTTACATTTTCACTAAAAGAGATGGATGATACAGTGAAACTTACGCTCATTCACTCGAATTTAGCGGAAAGTGATATAGTCGATTCATCAGATACTTTTTTGGGGGCTAATAACGGATGGCCGGCAATTATGAGCAATTTGAAAAGTTATTTGGAAACAGGAGAAACACTTAAAGCAATTCAAGCATAAATCCTTTTATTCTCTTTTTATTAGGCGTGATGAACGTTCGCCATAGAATAAACGTTCTGTTATACTCGAAAATATGTAAAATCGTTATCTATAAAAAGATAGCGATTTTTTTCTTGTAAAGGAGTCTAAGAATGCCTACGTTTTTTGAAAGACAAGCGATCAGTCATAATGTTCATTTAAATAAAGTACAACAAAAAGCAGTTTGCCAAACGGAAGGACCACTTCTGTTATTGGCATGTCCAGGTTCCGGTAAGACAACGACGTTGATTATGCGCATAGGATATTTAATTGAAGAGAAAGGTGTAGAACCCCGACGTATTAAAGCCATAACATTCAGTCGAGCTTCTGCCCAAGATATGAAATCACGCTTTGAACAGTTTTTTCCTTCATTAAATCAAGTCGCTTTTTCAACCATTCATAGCTTGGCTTTTTCGATTACATCACGCTTTTTAAAGAGCCAAGGGATTTCATTTACATTAATAGAAGGAACTCCTACCAATAATGCACCGATGAAATCACAAATTCTGAAGGATTTATATAAACAAGCGCTAAAAGAAGATTGTACTGACGATCAGTTGCAAGAGATGATTCAGTTTATCAGTTTCATCAAAAACAAAATGATTCCAGAAGCACGATGGAAAGACGAAGCACTTCCAAATCCGGAAGCCGTAAAAATTGCGATTCAATATGAAGCGATTAAAACACAAAATCCTTCTCAACTTTGGCTGGATTTTGATGATTTGCTCGTAATTGCTTACGAAGCTTTATCTACAGACAGACACATCATGGAAAGTTTCTCGAAATTGTATGATTACGTGTTAACAGATGAAAGCCAAGATACTTCGAGAGTTCAACATGCAATTGTTGAAAAGCTTGTTGAAGGGCATCGGAATTTATGTGTCGTGGCAGATGATGATCAAACGATTTATTCGTGGCGAGCTGCAGACCCTTCATACTTACTTAACTTTAAAGAGACGTATCCAGACGCCAAAATATTGAAGATGGAACAAAACTATCGTTCATCTGCCAATATCGTCTCGGTTGCCAATCAATTCATCAAAAGAAACACTATCAGGTACAAGAAAGAAATGTTTACAAAAAACAGCCCTGTATTGGATATTGAATTAAAACGATTGCATGACGATCAAGCCCAAATGAGATATGTCATATATGGACTGCTTGATTTAAAGGAAACGAGCAGTGCAGCCATTCTTTTCCGGAATAATGCAAGTGCCATTCTTTATATAAGCGAGTTGGAACGAAGAGGCATTCCGTTTTATATGAAAGATGTCGATCAACGATTTTTTTCTCATTGGGTAGTTGACGATATATTGAATTTCATGCGATTAAGTTTTAATTTAGAACGAAAAGATATTTTCCTGAAAATTGCACGGAAATTCAATCTGTATTTATCAAACGACCAAATTCGTAAATTTGAGCGCATTGAAGAAGCAGGAAATGTCTTTCAGCTTCTTTCTAGACACGTCCCGTTAAAGGATTATCAAATTAAATCATTGCAGAGCTATGCAACGATCTATGAGCAAATGAAAGAATCGCGTCCGAAAAGCGTCATTCGTTTAATAAGAGAAAAACTCGGTTATGAACAAGTTTTACAAAACCGTGCAGAGAAATTTGGATTTCGTATTGAAGTGCTTCTCGACATGATCCGTACACTCGAACAAATCGCTGAGCCATTCACGACGATGGAGGCATTTGCCAAGCGATTAAAAGAATTGGATGAGCTTACGCAAAAAGCAAAAAAGATCAAAGATCCAAACGCCGTCACGTTATCCACTTTTCACAGTGCAAAAGGGTTGGAATTCGATCATGTGTACATGATTGATTGTCATAATGGAACGATTCCATCTGACGAAGACCAGCGGGACACCGACAAGCTTGAGGAAGCGAGACGCTTATTTTACGTGGGAATGACGAGAGCACGTCAACATCTGGAATTGTTGACGTATGCAGAGAAGGATGGGAAAGAAAAGGTTGAATCGCGGTTTATTAGTGAAGTAAGAAGTATCCTGCTGAAAAATTCCAAACAAAGTGAAGCTGTGACTAAACAGGTAGACCCCGAGAATCCAAATACCATTCGTGAAATACGAGAAATGACAGTTGGTCTTAAGATTGTCCATAAGAAATTTGGTGAAGGTCATATCGTTCAACTAAAAAGTGATCGAATCATCCTGCGATTTGGGGAAACTCAAAAAGAGTTGGCGATTCAAATGATTTTGGACAAAGGTTTGCTTGCAAAAGACATTAAGGCGGTTCCGAAGGACTTGATTGTAAAGTGAATGTTACAGGAACGTCATGAAGTATTGGTAGTATAGGTAGGAATCTATAGAGGTTGGTGGTTTTTTTGAGTAAGCGTATTAATTTGAGTCAAGGGAAATTGGAAAAATGGGAAGAAGCATTCGTCCCAGAAAAAGATGTGTTCTTTCTCAGAGAGCAAGATCAACATTTTTTGAAAGAATTTGGCAAGAATTGTTTACTTTTTTCAAAAGAAGAATTTATGAAGCATCCGACATATACTGCGGTTTCATATGCCAGCTGCTACACGTATTGGACATTGTCGAAAGACATTACTACAGTAGTTGTCTTGCCACATCGTGTCTTTCCTTCTTTGGACCAAAAGGTCAAGACAGCGATATTGAAAATTCAGCAACAGGTAGGAAGAGGACTGGTATTTGAAGCCCGTTATTTCGAAGGGATTTTGAGAGAGCCTGCCAAATCGCTGTTGGCACCATACGAATTTGTTTCGAATGATCGACAATACACAGCTATTCAGAAAGAAGTATGGAACCAATTGCCGAAGTCGTTAAAATCGGATTTACTGAATCGCATTGCCTTTGATTACGATACTCCAGGAATATTTGATCCGTATGTACCTACGGAAAGTGTCACAAGTACATATGTCAACACGTATCCAAACGAACATGGAGCCAATTGTTTGTCATCCACTTTATTTGCTGCGGCATCGATTCAGGAGGGTTATACGTTAGACTGGATTATTAAGGAATGGGTTCACCCGACCACATTTATTAATGGCCTGACACAACTTGGTTATAAAGAAGTGCCTTTGTCCATGGATGCCATTTTCCAACATGATATCCTCGTGTGGAAAGATGACAAAAATCAAATCATTCATGCAAGTTTCCATATCGATCAAAACTACTTCTTCAATAAAAATGGTCAAGTATTTTTCAACCCATGGAAAACCGTTCACATGAGAGAGTTGGAAGAACAATGGAGTGCCTATAAAATACATGTGTATCGAAAATAAGAGGTTGTCTAAATGTGGAGTTTTCTCTAAACTATATGTATGAAGTTTGAGAGGAAGTGTCCACTTGAAACGATGGACGAAATCAATTGTTATTGATGCACCAATTGAAGATGTGTGGAAGTATTTGGACGGCGACTTGGAAAAGATGCAACAAATCATGCCGAAAGTAGTCAGCAATACGCCCGTCACTGAAACGCAAGAAGTTGTGGGCAGTGTTTATCGCCAAGAATACCGTGAAGGCAATCGTGTAGAAGCCTATGATGTGCACGTTACCGAATACGAAAACACTCCAACTCACAAACATATGAAAGTAGCATTTACGCTTGCGAAATTATTTGAGATTACTGCGAAATATGAAGTCGAAGCATTACCTGATTCTAAAACGAAATTTGTTTATACAACCACAAATAATCCGTTAAAATGGTTCATTAAACTATTCTTGTTATTTGGCAATGACAAAGTAATTGTCGAATTCGTAGAACGTGTAAAACAAGTGGCAGAGAGCAATCGCACATAACAACTTTGAGCGTCGCCCGAAAGCGACGCTTTTTCGTGTGTTTAAAGGAGAATAGATATGGTACAAGCAATTGGAATAGATGTCGGTGGTACTTTAACCAAAATCGCTTACTTTGAAGAAGACCAACAGTTGAATTTGATACACTTTCCTTCCGTTGATTTGCAAAAGGTAAGTGATTGGATTACTACATTTAAAGATGATATTCAAATCGGACTTACCGGTGGCCGTGCTGAACAATTAAAGACTTTTTTGAAATCCCATGAAAATCTACATTATCTGGTGGAATTTGATGCAACAGTTGCTGGTGTCAAATATCAGTTGAAAAAGGACGGCCAAAATTTCGAAGAAGCTGTCATCACCAATATCGGAACTGGTACATCCATTCATTCTCTTAAAGGAGATGCTCATGTACGAATTGCCGGGACTGGAATTGGTGGGGGGACATTACTTGGAATGTCAGCATTAATGACTGGCGTTAATGAGTTCAAACAAATTGTTGAGCTATCTGCCACTGGAAGCCGCGCTGAAGTCGACATGTTGGTAAGTGATATCTATTATGGCAATAAAACGCCTATTGATGGAGGGCTGACTGCAAGCAATTTTGGTGATGCAGGATTAAGGCCGTTCCTTGAACGGTCAAGAGAAGATATTCTAGCGACAGTTCAAGGTCTGGTTGGTGAAGTCATTTCAACTTTAAGTATTCAATGTGCTGATGCTGAAAATGTGGAACATATTGTATATATTGGATCAACTCTGGCAGAAAACGACCCTCTTCAAAAGGTTATTGGTAGCTATACAAGACGAAAAAACAGGACACCAGTGTTTTTGAGTGACAATGGATACAGCGGGGCTATCGGAGCTCTATTGAGCAAATTTGATGGAAAATAATTCTTAATAAAAAACTGATTTTTAGGAAAATACATGAACTTTTCATTTGCATTAACCCAGGTTTCATGTTACATTTATAGAGGATTATTTTTGTTCGGATAAGAGTAAGACTTGTAAGAGATTTTATCTCCACGATTTGAGCAAGGATAGTAACACAATGTGTACTTAGTACACGAGGAGGAAACACACATGGAACAAGGTAAAGTAAAATGGTTTAACTCAGAAAAAGGTTTTGGATTCATCGAACGTGACGGCGGAGACGATGTATTCGTACATTTCAGCGCTATCCAAAGCGAAGGTTTCAAATCTCTTGACGAAGGTCAAGAAGTTACTTTTGAAATCGAGCAAGGACAACGTGGCCTACAAGCTACTAACGTAAACAAAGCTTAATTTTAAGAATAACCTATAAACAGATTCTCTTCGGAGAATCTGTTTTTTTGTGCAAAATTAATGATTAGATGCACTGCAATTTAGCTGAAGGGTTAATATTTCGGAAGCTTTTATTGTATTGCTCACATATAACACAAACCATTAATAAAAAGAGACAAAAGGACTCAAAAGCGTAATACGCTTATGAGTCCTTTTGTATTATAATGGCTTTTCGTGCTAATTGATCGGCAGTTAGATTAGAACTATCCGGCACCCATTTAATAAAGAAGAAATCAAAAGTATCGGCAATTTCAAGTGCCTTATCGAGCAATTCCTTAAACACTGGGTTTTTAGCGTATCGTTTTTCAACGGCAGCAACAACAATCTGTGAATCTGATCTGACGGATATCAATTCTTTTGACAGCTTCTGTGCTTCTTCAAGACCTCGTAATAAGGCAATGAATTCTGTCGTATGATTATCATAAATTCCTATATATTCTGAAAAGCGAAGTTGATGACCTTCGCCTTTGATGAATATACCAATACCGCTCGGACCTGGGTTTCCTGCACTTGCTCCATCAATATACACTTCAAGCATGAAAACAACTCCTTATTTTTCATCCAGCGGTGTCATTCGTTTGGCCATGTAACCAAAAGGCGTTCCGAGTATAGACACCAAGAACTTCAAGACATAAGTTGATACAAATACACTTAACCAAACTTCAGTTGGGTAAACACCTAAGAAAGCAATAGAGGTGAAAATTAGTGTATCCAGTAATTGACTGAGCATAGTCGATCCATTATTGCGAATCCAGAATGCACCGTCAGATGGAAACAGTTTGCGTATGAAATTGAAAATGAGAACATCGGTGTATTGACTGACAAGATAGGCAATCATACTTCCAAGTGCAATACGCGGAATCAATCCGAAAATCGTCGATAGGGATTCCTGTGCAATATCATCAGGGGCTGGCTGGAACTGGATGACGAATTGCATGATGGCAGTCATCATTAATAAAGAAGTGAAACCTAACCATACTGCTTTTTTGGCTTCTTTCTTGCCGTATTTTTCATTTAAAATGTCAGTGACTAAAAAAATGCTTCCATAAACGGCATTGCCGAGAGTTGCGGTCAAGCCAAAAATTTCAATAAGCTTTGTTACTTGTATATTTGCCAAAACAGTGGCGAATCCAACCCAGACAAATAATCCCGTTCTTCCAAAAAATTTATACATGATTAACACGAATATCATATTGACTATTGCAAATCCTAATCCAAGTACTTCATTAAACATAGATATCCTCCTGAAGTTTTGATAACGCGAGAAGGTTACGAACCGCGAAAAAACGTGTTGATTTCCAACTTGACTATTATAATGTCAGTTGCAAGCAAAAGCAATGAGGGTGTAAGATAAAGTAGCACTTTCTTAGTGAATAGAGTGTAAAATTAAGAAGTGTGTGACTTCTATGAAAGGATGAAGCAATTTTGAACAAACTAACAGTAATCAGTGAAATTGACGATTTGCTTGAGACTTATTGCGATGGTTGCTTCATTAAAAGAGAACTCAAGATAAACGGTGGAAAAACATTGGCTCACCGTTTTTGTATAAATAGCTGTACCGTTGGTGACCAATTGCAGTTTCTAGGGCAAGAACTCAATAAAGTAAAAACCAAATAGTCTACCATATAAAACCCACCAATCATCTGATTGGTGGGTCGACTTTATTATGTAATCAATAGAACGTTTGCGGCTTGTGGACCTCGATTGCCATCGATAATTTCGAAGGAGACAACTTGACCTTCATCTAACGTTCGGAATCCATCACCTTGGATTCCAGTAAAATGGACGAACACATCTTCACCATCATTGTATTCAATAAATCCGTAACCTTTTTCATTGTTGAACCATTTTACCTTGCCTTGGTGCATGAACGTTCCTCCTCATACTATTCGAGTGAAATGTCAATTTCCACAACCACAGATTACAAAATATTCCGTGAATGGATGGATATACTATACATGAATTGTCGAAACTAGTCAATTTTCTGTCGATTCAGTGTGTTGCGGTTTGAGCTTGATTTATGCAATGATACTAATAGTGAAGTATTGTCTGTTAAGGAAGGAAGATCAAATTGAATGCGATTGAAAAATGTGAACGACTAGTAAAAGATATATACAATCAATTTGACGCAAGTCATGATTTTCAACATATTGAACGTGTGAGAAAAAACGCCCGAATCATCAGTCAGGAAGAAGGGACCGTTCGTACAGATTTAATAGAACTAGCTGCACTTCTTCATGATGTCAGTGATGTTAAATATAGTGGCATAGAAGGCAAGGCGAAAGAAAATGCCATTTTGGACGAACTAGACTTGCCATTGAGTGATCGACAACAAATAGTTGAGATTATTGAATCTGTTTCCTTCAGTGGTGGACACGAAAAAGAAGCCAAAACAATTGAAGCCAAGATTGTCCGTGATGCAGATCGTCTGGATGCAATCGGTGCGGTAGGAATCGCCAGAACGTTTGCATATGGCGGAGCTAAGGGTAGAAAGTTGTACGATTGGTCTGAAACGGCAAGAATGAACATGTCTGAATCGGAATATCGCAATAAAGAAACAGCATCCGTCACACATTTTTACGAGAAATTGCTTTTACTGAAAGATTTAATGGTAACCGAAACAGGAAAAAAATTAGCGTTGCAGCGTCATGAATTTATGTTGGCATTTATCGACCAACTGAAAATAGAAACGAGTGAAGAAAAATGAGCCATTTAATCGTATCAAACTTAACAAAAACAGTTGGAGAAAAAACGTTATTTGAAAACATCGATTTTACAATATACGCTGGCGAACGTGCTGGACTGATTGGTGTTAATGGAACAGGTAAATCAACGTTTCTTTCCATTCTTGCCAATCAGATAGAGGCAGATCAACTCTCAATGGACCATCCGAACCAATACCGCATATCGTTTTTAGAACAGGACCCTCAATTCGCAGAGGATCTAACGGTATTACAAGCGGTGTTCAGTGGAGATGCACCTGTATTACAGATTAATAGAAAGTACGAAGATGCTCTTGAAAAATTAACTGAAGATTCGTCATCTGTCGAAAATCAGGACGCCTACATGAAAATACAGCAGGAAATGGACCAATATAATGCTTGGGATATCAATGCAATCGCTAAAACAGCCTTATCGAAACTTGGAATTGATATGTTCGACCGAAAAGTAAATGAACTTTCGGGTGGACAATTGAAACGTGTGGCGTTAGCTAAAGTATTAATAGAACCTGCAGACTTAATATTATTGGACGAGCCTACCAACCATTTGGATGTTCAATCATCAGAATGGTTACAAGAAAGCTTGGCACGTTTGTCCAGTGCTATTATATTCGTAACCCATGATAGATATTTCCTGGATGGCGTATCTACTCATATCTATGAAATTGCAGACCAAACCATGTACACTCACCGTGGAAATTATGGAGATTATTTGGAAGCGAAAGCCATTCGTGAAGAAATGGCAGCATCTTCTCAATTGAAATTGCAGAACCGATTCCGTTCTGAACTGAAATGGATCCGACGCGGTGCCAAAGCGAGAACAACTAAACAAAAAGCGCGTATTCAGCGATTTGAGCAATTGGACGACCAAATGGACCGTAACAATGACAACACATCTCTAGACATGAAACTGGCAACGACGCGATTAGGTAAAAAAGTGCTTGAAGGCATTGATTTATCAAAAGCATATGCAGGAAAACAAATCATCAAAGATTTTTCGTTTTTACTGCAACCAGGAGATCGAATTGGTATTGTTGGACCAAATGGTGCCGGGAAAAGTACATTAATCAATATGCTGGCAGAAAAAATAGAGCCAGACAGTGGTGAATTGAGTATTGGGCAAACGGTCAAAATCGCTCATTTCGAGCAAACCATCCCACCAATGAATCCGAACACTCGTATGATTGAATATGTTCGAGAGTCTTCAAATGATATTGAAGGATCGGATGGAGTAAGACATTCAGCTGCCCAAATGCTTGAACGATTCTTGTTCCCACTAAAAGTTCATGGAACGCCAATTGGGAAATTGTCTGGTGGAGAACGCAAAAGACTTCATTTGCTAAAACTTCTTATGGAACAACCAAATGTCTTGCTATTGGATGAGCCAACAAATGACCTGGACATTCAAACATTGTCGGTGTTGGAAGATTTCATCGAACAATTCCCAGGTGTTGTCATCACAATTTCGCATGATCGTTTCTTCTTGGATCGTATTGCGAAAAAATTATGGGTACTAGACGGCAAAGGGAATACTCGAGAAGTACAGGAAATTTATTCTGACTTTTTACTGCAATCTCCTGAAGTGATTGTGGAAGATACGGTTGTTATCGAAAAAACCGAACCTGTAAAGCCGAAAGAACAAAAGAAAAAATTGTCATTCAAAGAACAAAAAGAATGGGAAACCATTGAATCAGATATCGAAAAAATAGAAGAGGCGATTATCGTTGCCGAAAAAGAAGTGGAATCTGCGGGTGCAGACTTCGAAAAATTACAAAAAGCAACGAATCAACTCGAGGCTTTAAATGAGCAATATAACCACTTAATTGAGCGATGGGGTTATCTGCAAGAAATTATTGGGTCATGATAATATCCAAGTAGGAGGCGTTTTGCATGAAAATACTCACAATTGAACCGACACCAAGTCCGAATACCATGAAAGTAATTGTTGACCATGAACTTCCTTTTGGAAAAAGTTTTAATTATAAAAAGGATGAAACGTCAGACGCACCTCAGGAAATCGTCTCCATTTTAAATATACCTGGCGTTAAAGGGATTTATCATGTAGCGGATTTTTTAGCGATTGAACGGTTGGCTAAAAATGACTGGGAACAAATATTAGCTGAAGTACGAAACGTATTTGGCGAAAATGACCAAGCCATTGCAAGTGAAGTACAAGTGGACGAACACTTCGGGGAAGTTTATGTACATGTACAACAAATCAAAGGAATTCCTCTTCAAGTGAAAATATTTGACCAAACATCTGAAGAACGTATCGGCCTGTCTCCTCGGTTTGTTGAAGCCATGAATGCAAGCATGCAAGATCAGGATGAAAACTATATATTGCAGCGCAAATGGACAGATTTCGGAGTCCGTTACGGTGAGATAAAAGAAATTGCCGAACAGATCAAAGAAGAAATCGAAGCCACCTATCCTGATTCTCGTCTGAGTATGTTGGTTGAAGCAGCGAAGAGTCCGAAAAATGAAACGATTGTTCGTGGTCACAAAGTAAGTCTCGAAGAATTCCAAGTAGATGCATGGGAAGAACGATTCCAATTGCTTGATCAAATGGCAGACCCATCAGTCGAAGACTTGCCACTACTGGCCAAAGCATTGGAAGATGAACAAATGTCAATTCGCCGACTGGCTACCGTTTATCTAGGTATGATTGATAACGAAGAAGTCATTCCTTATATGGAAAAGGCTTTACAGGATAAAAGTCCATCAGTTAGACGGACAGCAGGAGATTGCATGAGCGATCTTGGGTTCCCACAATTTGAAAAAGCGATGCAACATGCTTTAGCTGATAAAAATAAACTCGTACGCTGGCGCGCGGCAATGTACTTATATGAGACAGGAACTGAAAATTCTTTACCTGCCCTTCATCAGGCGAAAGAGGATACTGAATTTGAAGTGAAGCTCCAAGTCAATATGGCCATTGCCCGCATCGAGCAAGGCGAAGAAGCAAAAGGCTCTGTTTGGAAACAGATGACTGAAGCGAGAAATCAGTAGTTTTTAAGTGAAATTTTTTGGAAAAATGTTAGCATAAGTGATTCGTATCACATTTGCTAACATTTTTGCAATTCTCATTACCATTTCTATTAAAACATCTAGAATAAGTGAAATCATTCGAAATACACGTTATGATAAAGATTGAAAAAGATTACGCCAAATATAGCAATTGAAAACGAAAGAGGCGAAATATATGAATGCATACGATGAATACATGAAAGAAGTAGTTAAACCCATGAGAGCAGAACTAGTGAATGTTGGCTTCAAGGAATTGACGACTGCCGATATGGTGAATGAACATATGGCGGAGGCTAAAGGAACATCTTTAGTCGTAATTAATTCCGTTTGTGGTTGTGCAGCTGGTTTGGCACGTCCGGCAGTCTCTGAGGCATTAACAGAAGTGGAAAATAAGCCTGAACATTTGGTAACTGTTTTTGCAGGACAGGACCAGGAAGCGACTTATCAAATGCGCGCTTACTTTGAAGAAGTGCCACCAAGTTCACCTTCAATTGCAGTTGTGAAAGATGGTCAACTAGCTTACTTCATTCCGCGTGAACAAATTGAAGGGTTTCCGATGGAACAAATCAAAGATCATTTAGTTCAAGTATTGAACCAAGTTACATCTGCGTGAAAGCGATTGTAACTACTGCTGGCAGGCCAACCGATTTGACGATACAGTTCGCGAAAAATGCATCAGCGAAGTTGGGATTGTCTTATGTTGATCGTCAGAAAAGAACCGTCACACAATTACAGCAACATTATCAAAGTAATGTGCTCGTGGCGGCTAAAAGTCGCTGGGAGTATCATGCGTTAAACTCAAAAGAACCGTTCTTTTATCATCCAAGCTCCGCAATGTTCCGATTGAAACGAGTGTCAAGAGGAGAACATGATCCTTTGCTGGATGTATGTCAACTGCAAACCGGGGATTCTTTCTTGGATTGTACACTTGGTTATGCATCAGATAGTTTGTTGGCCGCGTATGCAGTAGGGGAGACTGGCACCATTCATGGCTGCGAAGCTAATCCTGTGCTTGCGTTTATTTTAAAAGAAGCTTTTCATAGAGGGCGAACTGATCATACGGAATATCAAAGCCTCATGAATCGTATTCAAGTGATTTCTTCTGATGCTGTTACTTATTTGAAGCAGCTAGCAGACAAATCTGTTGATGTCATTTATATGGACCCTATGTTTGAAACTTCGATTACGGAGTCAGTAAATATAAGTCCGTTGCGGGCATTGGGGATTCAGGATGCTTTAAACGAAGAATGGGTAGAGGAAGCAAAACGCGTTGCTAAAAAGCGAGTAGTGTTAAAGGCGCATTTTGGCTCACCTTGGTTCGAACAGTTTGGTTTTGAACAAATCAAACGGCCAAATACAAAATTTCATTATGGATTCATAGAAAAAGCTGCAACTCAATGAATGAGTTGCAGCTTTTCATGTTCAGTCTGTAAAGTTTAAAGAAGTCAAGTACGCGAGCAAAAGTAACATTCCAATTCCAATCACTGTATGCATGTCCATAATAATTCCTCCTACTTAAAAAACGAAGCGATTTCTACATTTTTATTGTACAATGAATTATAGAAAGATGAAACCTTTTCGTGATTCAATTCGTATAACTTATAGAATCTTGTTAAAAATTGTACAAACTTGAAGGTGATAATGGATGAAAAATTGGATTCAGAAAACGTTAGTAATTGCAGTTGCACTTCTGACATTTGGTGTAATATCGCCTAACCATGTAATTTGGGAAAACTTACTGGATGAAAAAGCGAACCAAAAATCGATTTCTTCCCACAATACGCAACCTACATATGCTGTGGAATGGTCTGAAGAAGCACCATCTACTTTTCTTGAAGATGCCATTGTTCAAGCAAAAGAGCAATCATTAGTTAAGTTCGGCTCACGTATTGGTCCCGTTATCACCAATGAATTTGACGAAGTCATCTTCCCGAAAATTCAAGAAGCGATTGAAATGACTTTATTTGAAATGGACAACAAAACACTCAACTCATTGGCAATTAGTGAAAACCCATCCGGGGATCACAGTGAAAAGATTTTCCACATTTTTGATACAACAACGAAATCCGATGTAATCCGTTTTCATGTAAGAACGGAGAACCGACCTCAAGACGGTTATTATTTTAATTTTCATTACCATACATCGTCAGATGAATTCGCCAAACACTACATGTTAGGTGATATTTATTGGTCGAAAAACATGCCACCAAAGTGGTTATCATAATGCATAAGACCTTTTTCAATGCATGTCGCTGAAAAAGGTTTTTTCACATCTAAATTTCTGGAGGTTATATATATGGATCAGTATTTGCAACTTTGTAAAACAATTCTGGCTAATGGTGCAGTAAAAGATGACCGTACGGGAACCGGTACAAAAAGTATTTTTGGCTATCAAATGCGTTTCGATTTAACGAAAGGATTTCCTTTAATGACAACAAAAAGGACAGCAATGAGATTGATTGTTTCTGAATTGCTTTGGTTTTTAAAAGGGGATACCAATGTAAAAACGTTAATCGCTGAAAACAACCATATTTGGGATGAATGGGCTTTTGAAAAATGGGTAAATAGCGAAGACTATAATGGTCCGGATATGACGGACTTTGGTTTGCGTGCAGCCCAAGATGAAGCATTTCAGCAAATTGTGGATGAACAAATGACCGTTTTCAGAGAGAAAATTCTGTCCGATGATGAGTTTGCGAAAAACTATGGGGACCTAGGTCCTGTGTATGGCCGTCAATGGCGTTCATGGCCATCGGCTGATGGGACATCAATTGATCAGTTGAAGAATCTCATCACGTCACTAAAAAACAATCCAGATTCTAGACGACATATTGTCACTGCATGGAATCCATCTGAAGTCGATCAAATGGCCTTGCCTCCGTGTCATACATTTTTCCAGTTTTATGTTGCCGACAACAAGCTGTCATGTCAATTGTATCAGCGCAGTGCTGATGTGTTCTTGGGTGTACCTTTTAACATTGCTTCTTACGCTTTATTGACCCATTTGATTGCAAGGGAATGCAATCTGGAAGTCGGCGAATTTGTCCATACACTAGGCGACGCGCACATTTATTCAAATCATATGGATCAAGTGAATGAACAACTTGCGAGGGAGCCTCGTGATTTGCCCACATTGTCGATTTCAAGTGATAAGAAGTCCATATTAGATTTGGAAACCTCGGATATTTCAGTAGAAGGATACAATCCACATCCACGAATTAAAGCACCGATTGCGGTGTAGAGAGAAGGAGTTTTATGATTTCATTAATCGTTGCACATGATATGAATCGCGTAATTGGCAAGGATAATAAAATGCCATGGCATATTCCAAATGAACTGGCTTATTTTAAGGAAAAAACGATGGGGAAGGCCATTGTGATGGGACGCAATACGTTTGAATCCATTGGACGTCCTTTGCCTGGCCGTTTGAACATAGTGATTACACGGAATACTTCTTATAATCCTGAAGGAGTAACCGTTGTCCATTCGATTGAAGAAGCGATTGAGATTGCAAGAAAGCATCATGAAGAAGTCATGGTCATTGGTGGGGAGCAAATTTTTAAGGAAGTCCTACCATATACAGACTTGATTTATGTCACGCTTATTCAGAATGAGTTTGAAGGAGATACGTTTTTCCCACCTTATGAAGACGGCTGGGATGTTGCATCTACTTCAGAAACCATTACAACAGATAGCGGGTTACAATACCAATACATGATTTATAAAAAGAATAACAGGGTGCAGGAGCTTGTTTAATTCTGTACGGACTTTTTCATTTTTATTTGGTTATTTACCCTTTAGTTTGAAAGATTTACGTAAAGTGCAAAATCAACGCCATCTTTTGTCAACAGAAGATTATGATGTACTTGTACACCGTCAGCCTAAGAAATGGGCTGACGGTATTTTAAAGCGGACGAAAAGCACCTTCGATGTAAAAGGGTTGGAGCTCATACCAGAAGGTCCGGTCCTCTTTGTCAGTAATCATGAAGGCAATTTCGATATTCCATCGCTCATTGCCCATATTCCTAAGCCATTTGCTTTTATGTCAAAAATAGAAGTGAAGAAACTACCTATTATTAAAGACTGGATGGAAGCAATGAATTGCGTGTTCATTGACCGTTCTAATCGAAGAAGTGCCATGCAGTCAATTACGGATATGATCGAAACATTGAAAAATGGGCATTCCATGATTATTTTCCCTGAAGGTACCCGTAGTAAAGGAAAACCAGTTCGGGAATTCAAGTCTGGTTTTGCCAGAATCGCAAAAGAAGCTCATGTCACGATTGTACCGATTGCCATTACAGGTACGTCAGAAATTATGGAAAAGAACAATAATAAAATAAAACCGGCCCATGTAAACATTCGCGTTATAGCACCTATTTCGATTGAAACAATTCAAACTCTGTCATTAAAAGAATTGATTGATCTTGTTCAACAAAAAATTTCAAATGAAGTAGAGCTGTTACAACACTTAAAAATTTGATGCTAATACCTAATCATCTGCTTTGTTAGTACATGGCTCATATTGGACAGCTCTAATAGTTTACATTTCCTTCAAATCTTTTTTATAATAACTATATGAAGAGAAAGGTGTGACCGGATTGGCGAAAATACATATCGTAACCGATTCAACAGCAGATTTAACGACTGAACAAATTACTCAGCATTCAATCCATGTTGTACCCTTAACGATACACATCGATGGAAAGACATACATTGATAGAGTGGACATCCAGGGAGATTCGTTTTTGGAAATGATGAAGACATCAAAGGAACTGCCAAAAAGTTCACAGCCGGCAGTTGGCGTATTCCAGGAACTCTACGATGAGTTAGGGAAGAATGGGGATCAAATCATTTCCATACACATGACTGGTGGTATGAGTGGAACGGTTAAATCTGCACAAGCAGCTGCTGAAATGACCAATTCTGACGTAACAGTGATTGACTCACGATTTATTTCATATGCTTTATCATTTCAAGTTTTAGAAGCAGCACAATTGGCACAACAAGGTGCGACAGTTGAGGAAATTGTAAAGAAGCTTGACATCATACGTGAGAACACAAATCTTTTTGTTGTTGTTGATACGTTGGAAAATTTGGTTAAAGGTGGCCGTATTGGCAAAGGGAAAGCATTAGTAGGCTCATTGTTGTCAATTAAACCAATTGCCTCGCTAGAAGGAGGAGAATACACTCCCGTCCATAAAGCAAGAAGCCATAAACAAGTGGTTCAATATTTATATAAGCAGTTTTTAGAAGACACTAAAGGTAAAAAAGTGAAAGCTGTGGGCATCTCCCAAGCTAACGGCTTTGCGATGGCAGATCCATTGAAAAAATTAATTGAGGAATCCAGTTTTCATGATGTTTCAATAGGATTTACGACGCCAATTGTTAGTACCCATACTGGTATTGGAGCTATTGGTTTTATGTACACCGTCGAATAAAGAAGGAAACGAGCAGGGAGAGATCCCTGCTTTTCTAATGAGAGGGAGAGGGAAAATGATAAAACGATTGATACTTGTCATCTTGGTGAGCGTATTCATCTTGACAGGATGTCAATTTGGCCAAATAAGCAGCCCTGATTTTTCATCAAGACAACCATTTGCAATGAAAGATTTCTTTATAAGTGAAACGTTTTTTCCAGATGATATCATGCTAGTTGGTTTAGGTGATTCTTTAACACAAGGAGTAGGGGATGAACGGAAAATGGGAGGGTATTTGGGACGCCTGGCGTCTGAAATGGAAAATTTTCAAGGAATCCGTGAAGTTGACTTAAGGAACGAAGCGAAGAGGGGAAAGCGAAGTGACCAATTATTGAAGCAACTGAAATCTGGTGACATTAACGAACCCATTCAGGAAGCTGATTTAATTATTGTGACAATCGGTGGAAACGACATCATGCGCATCGTCAAGCAAGATTTATTTCAATTGCGAATTGCTGCTTTTCAGAAAGAGTTAGTGAAATTCTCTGAGCGCTATTCGGAAATTCTCATGGAAATCAGAAAAACCAACCCGAATTCACCCATTCTCATGGTTGGCTTATACAATCCGTTTACGGTTGTGACAAATGAAAAAAATGAGTTTGATCAAATCATGATGAATTGGAACGAAGCAATTCTTAACACTTCTTACACCGACGTAAATGCTTGTTTTGTACCTGTAAGCGATTTATTCAACTCGAACGAAAACATGGTTTATCATACGGATTTTTTTCATCCAAATAGTAAAGGCTATGAACAAATGAAAGACCGCATACTGGAATCCCTTGAATCTTGCGGTTTAAAACACTTAGCAAAAGGGGAAAAGGATTTTTAAGGAGTTGACATATTAATGAATGGATGGAAAGTTGCTTTTTTACTATTAATTGCACTAATAATTACTTCTGTAGTTGTTTTTGTTATTTGGATGACTTCACCTTCTGAAAAAACGATTATTCCTGAACCACAGGCAACTTCCGATGGAAACGTGTTGACGCTAAAGACCACCAAAGAAGATTTTGAAGGCATTGCTAATTCGTACATAAGTGAAGCGATAAATATAAAGCCGATGCCAGTCGTTCTAAGTGTGGAGGATCAAATACTCCTGTCTACTGAACTTACTATTTTTTCAACCAAACTTCCCGTCATCATGAAATTTGATCCGCTGGTCGAGCCGAATGGCAACTTGAGACTGGTTCAAACAGGAGTAGAAGTCGGTCCATTAGAGCTTGATCCAAAATACGTGTTAAACTTACTGAAGGATTCCGTAACTTTGCCTGAATGGATGATTGTACGACCGGATGAAGAAGATGTGTATATCGATCTATCCCGTATTCCGATGAAATCCAATGTGAAAGTTAAAGCAAAAGAATTTAATCTACAAAAAGATGAAATCACTCTCGAGATACTTGTTCCGAGTAACTAAAGGAGGTCTACTCATGACCATTGAAAAAGCAACATTTGCAGGTGGATGTTTCTGGTGCATGGTGAAGCCATTTGACTCGTATGAAGGCATCCATTCAGTTATTTCAGGATATACAGGTGGAGATGTAGAGAATCCGACGTACGAACAAGTATGCACGAATTCTACTGGACATAAAGAAGCTGTACAGATTACCTTTGATTCAAATGTGTTTCCTTACGAACAACTTGTTGAACTGTTTTGGATGCAAATTGATCCGACAGATCCTGGGGGTCAATTTTTTGATCGCGGATCTTCTTATGAGACCGCAATTTTTTACCATAGTGAAGAACAAAGACAGATTGCTGAAAAAACCAAACAAGAATTACAAGACAGCGGAAAATTCTCGCATCCAATTGTCACCCCAATTGTGGAAGTGAAAGCATTTTATCCAGCAGAACAGTATCATCAGGACTACTATAAAAAAAATCCAACACACTACGAACGTTATCAGGTAGGATCCGGAAGAGCAGGATTTAAACAAAAAATGTGGGGTGATCAAAAATGACTAAAGAAGATTTAAAAAATAAACTGACACCTATGCAATATCACGTAACTCAAGAAAATGGAACAGAGCCGCCACATCGCAATGAATTTGATCAACATTTTAATGAAGGTATTTATGTTGATATTGTTTCCGGAATACCCTTGTTCAGTTCAAAAGATAAATATGATGCTGGCTGCGGATGGCCAAGTTTCACTAAGCCTATCGATGGTCCGGAAGTAACAGAACATACAGATGTTTCTCACGGCATGACCAGGACTGAAGTAAGAAGTAAAACAGCCAATTCGCATTTAGGGCACGTTTTTCCGGATGGGCCAGGTCCTGAAGGTTTACGTTATTGCATTAATTCAGCGGCATTGAAATTCATTCCGAAAGAGAAGTTGCAAGAAGAAGGATACAGTGAATATTTAAGTTACTTTTAAAGAAAAAGCTAAACTCGAATAACTAAGAGTTTAGCTTTTTCCTCTGCTTAGACTTTTACTTTATGTTGGAAAACCTGTATATATAGAATATAAGAACACTTTCTTTGGAGGTTAATATGAATCATACATTCTATAAATACACCCTGACTTTCAGAGGAGGACCAAAATCGGATCTTAAGGCTATGTTTGCGGAAGTTATGTTTCAGGATTTGCCTTTCCCAAAGCAATCTTCCGATTTTGAAGAAATTTCCCGTTACATTGAAGAATTGGCGCACCCCGATATGAGCGCAAGTATTTTTGATGAAATTTGGTCGTTATATGAAACAAATGTCCTTTCTCAATCGTAAATATGTATAGAAACTAATTAGGAGGAATGTATATGTCGATTTTCAATAAAGTACTAGCATCTGTAGGTGTGGGTAATGCAAGAGTAGATACAAAACTGAACGATTCTGCTTTTGTTGCAGGTGAATTGATCTCAGGAGTCACTGAAGTGGTTGGGGGAAACATATCTCAAAACGTGGATAGTATTTATATTAAAGTTTATACCACGTACGAACGCGAATCGAACGACAATAAATACACAGATTCAGTCGCAATTTATTCTCACAAATTAAACGAACCATTCACGATTGAAAAAGGAGAGAAAAAGGCATTTCCATTTTCATTCAATCTTCCGCTCATTACTCCAGTCACCATGGGAAGAACGAGAGTTTGGTTACAAACCGGTCTTGACATTAAAAATGCAGTGGATCCTGGAGATAAAGATATGATTGAAATCCGACCGAATGCTTTTGTACAGGCTGGGTTGACTGCTGCTCAAAATTTAGGTCTTAAATTACGTAAAGTGGATTGTGAAGAAGCACCGCGTGCATACAGAGGTATTACTCCTTTCGTTCAGGAATTCGAGTTTTTTGCAGCATCTGGACCATTTAGAGGGAAATTTGATGAAATTGAACTTACGTTTATTCCAAAAGGACTGGATCAGGTTGAATTACTTATCCAAGTCGATCGTAAAGTGCGAGGCTTGGGTAGCTTGTTCTCGGAAGCACTGAATATGGATGAGTCATATATCCGCATGACTTTGTCAAAAACTGATTTATCATCTCTTGAGTCCCGATTAAATCAGGAAATTGCTCGTTACGTTTAACACAGTTTGCATATCGACACAAAAAACAGTATGATAGTACGGAAATGTTTATAAAGTGAGGTTACAAAGATGAGTGTTCATATTAATGCTAAAAAAGGCGATATCGCTGATACGATTTTATTACCGGGAGATCCACTACGTGCTAAATACATTGCAGAAACGTTTTTGGAAGACGTTGTTCAGTACAATGAAGTACGCAATATGTTCGGATACACTGGAACTTACAAAGGGAAACGTATTTCTGTACAAGGAACAGGAATGGGCGTACCTTCAATTTCGATTTACGTTACAGAATTAATGGCTGAATATGATGTTCAAAAATTAATTCGTGTAGGGACTTGTGGTTCAATTCACCAAGACGTTAAACTCCGTGATGTAATCATTGCACAAAGTGCTTCAACGGATTCCAAAATGAACGATATCATTTTCAACGGCGTTACCTTTGCACCGACAGCAGATTTCGATTTACTATTAAAAGCTTACAATGCTGGTAAAGAAAAAGGCTTGAATCTAAAAGTAGGTAATGTATTCACTGAGGATGTATTCTACAACGAGCATGCTGAGCATGAAAAATGGGCTCAATATGGAATTTTGGCACTTGAAATGGAGTCAGCTGCCCTGTATACATTAGCAGCTAAATTTGGCCGTCAAGCTCTTTCAATCCTAACAGTAAGTGATCACTTGTTAACAGGGGAAGTAACATCTTCTGAAGAACGTCAATTGACATTTAACGACATGATTGAAGTAGCATTGGATGCTGCAATTCAAGATTAATTAGAATATTTTAAAAGGCTGTCATATCATTTTTTGGCAGCCTTTTTCTTTCCGTTTACTTGAAGTAACTGATAAACTATACATAACTATTGAAGCATGTATTTTAATGGTTTCGATTTGAAAGTGGTGAATGACTTGGATGAAATGAAAAACAATACGGAACAAACAGCAGGACAACCTGAACAACCGGAACATGTACAACATGATGGACCAGCAGGAAAGTATATACGCTTGAAACCTTTCTTTTTCATCATGCTGATTTTCACATTAATTTTGAGTACAGCAGGATTAACGATTTTTGCTTTAACATTTGGCGATGAGAAGGTAGTCGAAGTCGGAGCTCCTGAAAGAAGAGAGTTTACAAAGTTATACCAGGCGTATGATGAATTGAAGGCTGGCTACTACGCTGATATTGACCAAGACGCTATTGTCAACGGAGCAATCAATGGAATGATTGAAGCCCTGGGGGATCCTTACTCCGATTATATGAACCAAGAAGAGGCTGCTCAATTCGAAGAAAGTATTTCTTCAAGTTTCCAGGGTATCGGTGCTGAAATACAAGAACGCAATGGAGTTATCTCTGTAGTGTCGCCCATAAAAAATTCACCAGCTGAAAAAGCAGGGATTTTGCCAAATGACAAAATCATTGCTGTTGATGGGAAAAACATTCATGGTATGAGTGCTTCAGAAGCCGTATTGCTGATTCGTGGAGAAAAAGGCACATCCGTTTCGTTGACTATTCAACGTGGTGAAATGAAAGAACCGCTTGAAATTGAAATTGTGCGTGACGAAATTCCGATTGAAACTGTTTATGCAGAGCTATTGGAAGGTAAAGTTGCACACATTCAAATTACAAGTTTCTCAACCAATACGTATGATGAACTGCTTGCAGCCATAACTGATATGGAGGAAGCGGGAATGAAAGCATTAGTGCTGGACGTACGCCAAAATCCAGGTGGCTTGTTGACTTCAGCTATTGATATCTCCAATTTGTTTGTTGATGATGGCAAACCTTTATTCCAGACCCAGGAAAAAGGGAAGGAAGCAGAAATTTACTATGCAACGAATGGAACGAAAGTTAAAGTACCTGTTTCTTTATTAATAGATGAAGGTAGTGCTTCTGCTTCAGAAATTCTTGCAGCTGCAATGAGTGAATCGGCCGGTACAAAATTGGTAGGCTTAAATTCATTCGGTAAAGGAACGGTACAAACAGCAAATGAATTAAAAGATGGATCTAATATGAAATTCACAACTGCGAAATGGTTAACTCCTGAAGGCAATTGGATTCACGAAAAAGGGATTGCCCCTGACGTGAAAGTAGAATATCCAGCTTATACGCAGCTTGCGTTTTTGGATGCGTCTATCGAAATGAAAAATGGCGTTTTATCTGATCAAGTGAAAGCTGCAGAAGAAATGCTTACTGCAATTGGCATTGATACAGGAAAAGTGGATGGACTGTTTGATGATCAAACGGAAGCTGCTGTAAAACAAGTTCAAAAAGAAGCAAAACTTGAAGAAACGGGCGTCTTGACGGGTGATTCTACGTTTGCCTTAATGGACCGTTTACGTGTGAAAATCAAAAAGGATGATCCACAACTTTTGAAAGCAAAAGATTTGGTATTAGAAGAACTAGCAAAATAAACAAAAGCTGGCCTGCAACTTGAGGCCAGCTTTTTTCACCAGAAAGGGCGTACACGATGAAAGACGTTTATTTATTCAGCGGTTTTTTGGGAAGCGGAAAAACCTCATTATTAACAGATACGATTCGACAGTTGAAAGAAAAAGGATTAAAACCCGCGATATTGATGAATGAACTAGGAAAACTTCCATTTGATTCTCAGGCAGTAGATGAAGACATTCCATTGAAGGAAATGTTGGAAGGATGCATCTGCTGTACAGGCTCTGAACAGACAGAGGCTCAATTACAAACATTGTTGGCAGGCGAAGCATTCGATGTACTGATTATTGAAACAACCGGTGCAGCACATCCTGTTGAAGCGCTGGATGCTGTCTATTCACCATTATTTGCGAAACAATTAAATGTCAAAGGAATCGTGACAGTGGTTGACAGCTTGCTTTGGTTAGATCGTCAAGCATTACGTCCACAAATTCGTGCTCTCTTTTTGGAACAAATTCGTCATGCGCACTTATTGTTAGCCAATAAAATGGATTTGCTGTCTGATGCACAACAGGCGAAAATTACATATGAATTACAAAGTTTCAATCCTTCTGCGACAATTATTCAAACATCTCACGGAAAATGTCCGTTTGCCATGTTAGAAAGAATGAAAGGCACTGTGCAAAAGACAGATGTTAATCAAGCCCGTATCGGTGAAGAACTTGCCTTGTCCACAAGACTAGTTACATTTAAACAATCGATTGATAAAGAAGAGTTTGAAGAATGGTTACGTACATTGCCGTCTTCCGTATATCGCATGAAAGGTTACGTTCCTATCATTGGCATGAAAAACCCTATGCTTTTCCAATATTCGTATGGAATGGTGCAGTGGTTGCCTGAGTATGTGAAAATGGAGCCATCAATTATAGTCATTGGTGAACAAATTGCACAACTGCAAGTTCCAGGAAGCGAGTGATTAAGTCATGAATGAAACGATACTAGCTTATCAATCATTGTTCCCATATCGTCAAGGAACTAAGTTGATTGAAACGATGGATCAATTATCAGACAGCATAAGAATCGAATTATTAGATGAGCTCACCCACCCACGTGTTAGGAAAAGCGCTGATGAAAAATTACAAATTGCTTTTGATAGAATCGATAGAAGTAGCCTCATTTCTGTAGAAAAAGAGGGGTTAAAGAAGGTTTATGAGGCTGTTTATCAGTCCGTCAATAGTTAATTCAATGAAAGATATGGTAATTTCCCTAAAACCACTCAATATTGATGTCGTGTAAACCGCTTGAAGAGTACCTTTTCATTTCTTCTGGCAACAGTGGAAATGAATGGGTATTTTTTTCATAGTTTTAGCCGATAGACTAGGTGGCAGAGGAGGGAATAACAAATGAAAAAAATGTTACTAGGTTTAACAATGGGAGCTATGGTGTTCTCATTCAGTCAAGGTACGACCGCAGAAGCTTCATTTTCATCAAATCAACCCACGTGTCTAACTAATACAAGTTATGACTGGTCAACACGTACTCTAGTAAAACCGGTGGCGAACTCAGCCATGGAAAAACAATTGATAGATCAACTTTATGCACAGCTATTTGCTGCAGGATTTAAAGTTCCAACACAAAAACCAGCTGTCCCAGCAAAACCAGCTGTCCCAGCAAAACCAGCTGTCCCAGTAAAACCAGCTGTCCCAGCAAAACCAGCTGTCCCAGCAAAACCAGCTGTCCCAGCAAAACCAGCTGTCCCAGCAAAACCGGCTGTCCCAGCAAAACCGGCAGTCCCAGCAAAACCAGCTGCCCCAATAACACCACCTTCAACAGGTAATATTTCGTCAATTGAACAACAAGTTCTTACATTGACGAATCAAGAGCGTGCTAAAGGCGGATTAAAACCCCTTGCTACTGATGCTGCTTTGATGGACACTGCTCGTGCAAAATCAGCAGATATGAGCAAGAATAACTATTTCTCTCATACAAGTCCAACAATGGGATCTCCATTCGATCAAATGAAAGCTAAAGGCATTCAATACAAGGCTGCTGCTGAAAATATCGCAATGGGTCAAAGAACGGCTGCTGAAGTCGTTAAAGGATGGATGGAATCACCAGGACATCGCGCAAATATCATGAATGGTTCTTATACTCATATTGGTATTGGATACAATGCAAACGGTAATTACTGGACACAACAATTCATTCAAAAATAATACACAAAGCCATCTCAATTCGTTGAGATGGCTTTTTTTGTGCTTAAAGGCTCTATTAAACTTTACTGCTTATATCGTACATTTGCGCTAGCATCACATTCCTCATGAGCCAACAAGTTTGAAAATCATATAGTTGTGGATCTCACACTTCCAAAGTGCTTCTCCTGCGGTTACTCGTCGCCTAAAAGGTTGCTCCTGTGGTTACTCGTCGCAAAGAATAGGGTCAAACTACCTTTGACCCTACTCTTTCTTGCGGCATGTAAAGAGCAAATTGGAGAACAAATTGTGCAATGGCAAGTTCCAGGAAGTGTGTGATCGGCCATGAATGAAATGATACAAGCTTTTCAATCATTGTTCCCATATCGTCAAGGAACTAAGTTGATTGAAAATGAATCAATTATCAGAAGAGCTCACTCACCCAAGCACAGTTGTATAATTACATATTACTTTTGATAGAATCGATAGAAGTAGCCTCATTTCTGTAGAAAAAGAGGGGTTAAAGAAGGTTTATGAGGCTGTTTATCAGTCCGTCAATAGTTAATTCAATGAAAGATATGGTAATTTCCCTAAAACCACTCAATATTGATGTCGTGTAAACCGCTTGAAGAGTACCTTTTCATTTCTTCTGGCAACAGTGGAAATGAATGGGTATTTTTTTCATAGTTTTAGCCGATAGACTAGGTGGCAGAGGAGGGAATAACAAATGAAAAAAATGTTACTAGGTTTAACAATGGGAGCTATGGTGTTCTCATTCAGTCAAGGTACGACCGCAGAAGCTTCATTTTCATCAAATAACCCCACGTGTCAGACTCAGAATACTAATAACTGGTCAGCACGTACTCTAGCAAAACCGGTGGAGTCTTCAAATATAGAAAAACAGTTGTTAGATCAACTTTATACGCAGCTATATGCTGCAGGGTTTAAAACTACTCAAGAAAACCCAGTTGCACAGAAACCAGCTGAAACAGCTAAGCCTGCTGCACAAAAAGCAACACCTGCAGCACCTGCTGCAAAACCGGTGGCTCAAAAGCCAGCAACAAATACACAAACTGCTGAAAAACCGGCAGCTCCGGCAGCTCCTGCAGCACAAGCATCAGGTAATGTTTCTTCAATTGAACAACAAGTTCTTACATTGACGAATCAAGAACGTGCAAAAGAAGGATTGAAACCACTAGCAACTGATGCTGCTTTGATGGACTCTGCTCGTGCAAAATCAGCAGATATGAGCAAGAATAACTATTTCTCACATACAAGTCCAACAATGGGATCCCCATTCGATCAAATGAAAGCTAAAGGCATTCAATACAAGGCTGCTGCTGAAAATATCGCAATGGGTCAAAAAACGGCAGCTGAAGTCGTTAAAGGATGGATGGAATCACCAGGACATCGCGCAAATATCATGAACGGTACTTATACTCATATTGGTATTGGATACGATGCAAACGGTAATTACTGGACACAACAATTCATTCAAAAATAATACAAAAAGCCATCTCAATACGTTGAGATGGCTTTTTTTGTTCTATTTTTTTAGGCTCTAATCTTACTTTCCGATTATCGTACATTTACGCTAGGCGCAAATCCACTCTCTCGTTAATCAATAGAAGCAATCTTTAACAGGGCTTTTCTATAGCTTATGAAACAAGTTTCTTGGAACTTGAAAGGGAATCTGCGACACTCCGGCAGAATCACGGGCAGGCAAGACCCCACAGTGAGGGACGAGCGAGAAGGATTGCCAGTTCGTCCACGGAAAGGGAGCAGATTCTGCTCTTTTTTGAATTGGTCTTCTTTAACGTTCTAGATGTTTATCGTACATTTGCGCATGTCCCAAATTCCGGAGGAGCACGTTAAATTTGAGTCGGTTTATTCGATGAATTTGGTCTGCTTGCTTATCCAATTAACATTCTACTACATAAAATATAAATATTTAAACTTCTTTTGTGGGCTTATTAAATGCATAATGGAAACGCTTTTATATATTGGGTGGAAAAGTTTGTCTAGAATAAACGCAAATGGTGAACAATCACCATAAAGGTAGAATTTAATAGGAGGTTTTAATATATGAAAATCAACAATGCAATTGAGGTTTTAGATCGGATGCGCTTATCGAACGGTGCTTACACTGCCAGTATTTCAAAGGACTACAATTTTGTTTGGATACGTGATGTCGTATATACGGTGTTGCCTTTTTTGCAAAGCCAATCTGAGCGGTATGAAAAAGCATATCATGCATTATTTGATCTATTTAAAACCTATGAATGGAAAATCGACATTCACCGTGAACAAAAACCGGTTTATCTTTTTGAATATATTCACTCACGGTATTCCACAGAATTAAAGGAAATGAGCCAAGAATGGGGGCATGCTCAGAATGATGCAATTGGAGCGTTCTTATGGGGAGTAGGGGTGGGTGTGAGCCACGGGCAAAAGGTTATCCGTGATGACAAAGATCTCGCTATTGTCCAGAAACTTGTTGACTATCTAGAGTGTCTTCAATACTGGCAGGCAAAGGATAATGGAATGTGGGAAGAGAATATGGAACTGCATGCTTCAAGTGTAGGTGCATGCGTGGCAGGCCTGCGTGCGGTGAAAATGCTCGTTAATGTTAAGGATGAACTGATTCAAAAAGGTGAGGAGACGCTGCGGTTTCTTTTACCACGGGAAAGTGAAACGAAAGAAACAGACTTATCGCTGCTTTCACTTATCTATCCGTATCGGATAGTTGAAAGGAAAACGGCGCTTAAGATAGTCGAGTTGGTCTCCGAACGCCTTGAGCGGACATATGGCTGTATTCGATATCAGAACGATCAGTATTACAACGAAGGAAGCGAAGCTGAATGGTGCTTCGGACTACCTTGGCTAGGATTGTGCTATTTTGAACTGGGCATGTATGATAAGGCTTATGAATATGTAAATAAAACGGAACGAATCGTACCAAATAATTGGGCAGTTCCTGAATTATATATTGGCGGGAAAAATGTGCCAAATGGCAACACACCACTAGCTTGGTCCGTCTCCCTCTCCTATCTGTTTTTAAACCGTATGATAAGTATGCCTACTTCACAATTGACAGGAAATGATTGAGATTAACATACAGGTTTAAACTTAAAGTTTCTTTTGGAACAGAAATAATATATTTTTTATCCACTTTTGACATCAGTCATTCTCAAAATTTGAAAAAGTATGGTGTGTGGGAACTCAGCTAATAACTAATGTACAGCTACCCGAATATAAGAAGAGTTCACGAAAATAGAATGTTATAAAAAATCCTCCAATCCATGAAGGATTTTTTATTTTGTCTAAAATTCTTAATTATTACAAAAATCTAAACAATTTAAAGGTGTTTTTTGATAGATGGCGAATAATTAAAGAGAAGAAATGGTAAATAAATAGAAATAATCATAGGATGAAAGAGGTGTTGAAATGGAAGGAATTATTGAGTTGAATAACCGGCCATACCCAAGTGATTTTGATGTATATCTTTTCCATGAAGGAACACTGTTTGAAAGCTATAAAATGCTCGGCGCTCATATCATTCATGAGAACGATTTTCAAGGTGTGCGTTTTGCGGTTTGGGCTCCACATGCAAAGCAGGTATCCGTCGTGGGTAATTTTAATAATTGGAATGGTACCCAGAACCGAATGGACCGTTTATCTAATTCTGGAATATGGGTACTATTTATTCCCGAGCTTGCACATGGAGACATTTATAAATATGAGGTTACAGGACCGGATGGGCGGAAGGAATTAAAAGCAGACCCGTATGCCTTTTATTCGGAGCAGCGACCTGCTACAGCATCTATCATCTACAATTTAACTACATTTGAATGGCAAGATCAAAAATGGATGACACAGCGAATAAAGAAAGATATTTACAACAAACCGATGATGATTTACGAAGTTCACTTGGCTTCATGGAAACAAAAAGAAAATGGTGAGTTTTATAGTTATCAAGAACTTGCAGACGAATTAGTCGATTATGCAATTGATAATGGCTTTACACATATTGAGTTGATGCCTGTCATGGAGCATCCGTACGATGGTTCATGGGGTTACCAGATAACTGGATATTATTCAGTAACTAGCAGATACGGTACACCTGAGCAATTAATGTATTTTATAGACAAATGCCATCAGAAGGGCCTTGGTGTAATTCTTGATTGGGTGCCTGCCCATTTTTGCAAAGATGGCCATGGTCTTGGGAGGTTCGACGGAACGCCTCTCTTCGAATCAGCAGATCCCATGCGCGCCGAGAGGCCAATCTGGGGAACGTATAGCTTTGACTATAGCAAGCCCGAAGTCATCAGCTTCCTAATCTCAAACGCAATGTTTTGGATGGATATCTATCATGTTGATGGATTTCGGATTGATGCCGTTTCGTCAATGATTTATCTTAATCATGATAATCCACTTCCTGTAAAATTGAAGAATCAGTATGGTGGCGGAGAAAATCTTGAAGCAATCGAATTCTTGAAAAAGTTAAATGAAACTATTTTCCAGAAGTATCCTGGTGCCCTTATGATGGCAGAGGAAGCTACCGAATGGCCGCTGGTTACGAGTCCCACTAGTACAGGCGGTCTTGGATTCAATTATAAATGGAATATGGGCTGGTCAAATGACTTACTTAAATATATGAAGCTTGATATAAACGAACGACCAAAGCATCATCACCTTTTAACGTTTTCATTTTTCTATGCATTTTCGGAAAATTTTGTCCTTCCATTTTCACATGATGAAATGGTTCATGGAAAAAGGTCATTAGTAAATAAAATGCCAGGCGACTATTGGCAAAAATTCGCAAATTTACGCCTCTTATTTGGCTATTTATTCGCGCATCCAGGAAAAAAACTTTTATTTATGGGTAGTGAATTTGGGCAGTTTGACGAATGGAAATACCGACAAGAAATGGATTGGAAGCTTTTAGATTTTGACGCTCACTCCACTTTTTATCGATACTATAAAGAATTAAATAAATTTTATCAGGAAACCAATTCCCTATGGCGTCTGGATCATGAGCAAGCTGGCTTTCAATGGATTGATGCAGACAATGCAGAACAAAGCGTGATTACTTTTATGAGAAAAGGAAAACGGAAGGGGGATTATTGCATTGTTGTTTGTAATTTTTCAGCCGATGTTTACTATAACTATCAAATTGGGGTTCCGTCCAATGGGAAATATTTTGAAGCATTTAATAGTGATGCCGCATCATTTGGCGGATCGGGACAGCTGAACTCCACCCCGATGCATGCCAGTAAGATCCCGCTTCATAATCAGCCCTGCAGCCTGGAAATAACCGTACCGCCGCTAGGGATTGCTATATTCATGAAAGAAACAAAAACAAGGCAAAGGGGATTCAATACAAATGGCATCTAAAAAATGGGTTGCAATGCTTTTAGCAGGTGGTCAGGGTTCAAGACTCGGGGAATTGACGAGTGACTTAGCTAAACCCGCAGTACCCTTTGGAGGCAAATACCGGATTATCGATTTTACCTTAAGCAACTGTACACATTCAGGTATTGATACAGTCGGCATACTTACCCAATATCGTCCGCATATTTTGAATTCATATATTGGTAACGGCCGCCCGTGGGATCTTGACCGTAATAACGGCGGGGTTTCTATACTTCCACCTTATCAGGGGAAAGACGGTGGTGTATGGTACAAAGGAACTGCAAATGCTGTATATCAAAATTTCCATTTTATTGATCATAATGACCCGGAATATGTACTTGTTATCTCAGGAGATCATATTTACAAGATGGATTATAATAAAATGCTTGAAGATCATATTAATAAGGGTGCACATGCGACCATTGCTGTCATAGAGGTACCTTGGGAAGAAGCAAATCGCTTTGGCATAATGAATACAAACGAAACTGATAAAATTATTGAATTTGATGAAAAACCTAAACATCCAAAAAGTAATTTGGCTTCGATGGGTGTGTATCTCTTTAACTGGAATCATCTCAAAAAGTATTTAACAGAAGACGAACAGGATAGCAGTTCGACTAATGACTTTGGAAAAGACATTATTCCAAAGATGCTGAATGATGAAGCAAATTTACAAGCGTATCGATTTGAAGGCTATTGGAAAGATGTCGGTACGATTGAAAGCCTGTGGGAAGCGCATATGGATTTATTGGAAGAACCATCTGTATTCAAGCTAGGAGACCCGAATTGGCAAATATATGCAGGGAATGCCAACCACCCTCCACAATATATATCTGAGGATGCTGATGTGACACAATCATTAGTCAATGAAGGGTGTTTGGTATTTGGGAAGGTCGATCATTCTGTTCTTTCCTATAATGTCCAAGTTGGAAGCGGCTCTATCGTAAAGGATTCCGTAATAATGCCAAATGTGAAAATCGGGAAAAATGTAATAATCGAAAGGGCTATAATCGGTAGCGGTACAACTATCGAAGATGGAGCAATAGTCTTTGACTCTAAACAAGGGCTTACCTTAATTGGTGAAAATCAGCGGATTTCTTCGGAAAGTGCTTTGCTGCAATCTTTATAATAGGAGGTAGCCTTAAATGAGGAATGTATTAGGTGTAATTAATCTCGTAAATGAAAGGCCTATTTTAAAAGAACTGACCCAGCATCGTTGTCTGGCTTCCGTACCATTTGGAGGACGCTATCGTATGATAGATTTCACAATGTCTAACTTTATGAATGTTAGCGTCAGCAAGGTTGCGATATTCACAAAAGATAAATATCGATCGTTGATGGATCATCTAGGTTCTGGAAAGGAATGGGATCTTGATCACCGTTCACAAGGTTTATTCATTCTTCCTTCAATTCATCCCGATGAAAAAATTAAAGGAGATTTACAGCAGTTCTACGATCATTTAGAATTTTTCCAACGGGCAACTGCAGATACAGTAATTATTGCTCCTGGTCATCATATTTGTAAAATAGACTTTAACGAAGTGATTAAAGAACACGAAAGTAATGAAGCTGATATTACAGTTCTGTATAAGGATTATGATGGGGAGTCAGTGAAAAGACCTCTTTATCATCAATGTTCACTAGATTCAAACGGCGAAGTCCGTGATATAAACCTTTATACGTCACCTAAGAAAGGTGACCATATATGTTTGGAAACATATGTGATTAAAAAGCAATTATTAATAGATTTAATTAAGAATTGTATTGAGTATGATGAATATGATTTTTTGAAAGATATTGTAAAAGCAAATTTGATAAATCTTAAAGTGCAAGGATATGAATTCACTGGTAATATGCCGTTTATTCACTCCTTAGAAACATACCATGCTAGTAGTATGGAATTTCTTAACCCAGAAATTCTTCGTAACTATTTTTATGATTCATGGGAAGTTTTCACTAAAATTAAACATGAAGCACCTGCCGAATATGCAAATTCCTCAAAGGTTTCTAATTCCTTAATTGCCAATGGATGTATTATTGAAGGAACCGTCGAAAATAGTATTATTTTCCGTGGCGTAAAAGTAAGGAAAGGTGCTGTCGTTAAAAACAGTATCATTATGCAAAGAGGTGAGATTGAAGACGGAGCCCATATCGAAAATGTTATTACTGATAAACAAGTAATCATAACAAGGAATCAAATCATTACAGCGAGAAATAAGCCGACGGTAATCAAAAAAGAAGAAGTAGTTTAAACTGGAGGGACCCAGCATGAATGTTTTATTTGCAGCCTCAGAGTGCGTCCCATTTATTAAGACCGGGGGACTTGGTGATGTCATAGGCGCCTTGCCTCTATCTTTACATGAAAAGGGAACCAACGTCAGTGTTATATTACCGAAGTATGGCGATCTTCCGTTACATTTTCAAGAACAAATGCAATGGATCAAAAGCATTGAAGTGCCTTTAGGGTGGAGACGTCAATTTTGTGGTATTGAAAAACTGCATTATCAGGGGATAACAGTATACTTTCTCGATAACGAATATTATTTTAAAAGGCATGGCAGTTATGGCTTTGGGGATGATGGTGAGCGTTTCGCCTTCTTTTCTCGAGCCGTGCTGGAGGCTTTGCCATTCTTAGAGGAACGACCAGATATCATCCATTGCCATGATTGGCAAACAGGCTTGATTCCTGTTCTTTTAAAGGCCCATTATGAAAATAATCCATATTATCAGGAAATCAAAACCGTGTTTACCATTCATAATTTACGTTACCAAGGTGTATATGCTAAATCAGTGCTTTCCGATTTACTGGATTTAAGCGAACTTTATTTTCACATGGATGGCTTAGAGTTTTATGGGGATGTCAGTTACCTTAAAGGAGGACTGGCCTTTGCTGATCGCTTGACTACTGTAAGTTCAACCTATGCATACGAAATACAGTCTCCCTTTTATGGAGAAAGACTTGATGGGTTTTTACGAAAGAGAGGCGCCGATATTCGTGGAATCGTGAACGGAATTGACAATGACTCCTATGATCCTAAACGTGATGAAAATTTATTCCTTCCATTCGACGATTATAAGGGGAAGTCTGTAAATAAAAAGCACCTTCAGGAATCACTCGGGCTTCCTATAAACGCTGATATACCAGTAATTTCTATGGTTACCAGACTAGTTGATCAAAAAGGCATAGATCTGATTCTACATGTCTTCCATGAAATCATCGGTTTGAATGTCCAGATTGTGTTATTAGGTACTGGCGATCAGCAGTATGAAGAGTCATTCAGGTATTTTGAAGAAGTTTATCCCGATAAAGTTTCAGCAAACCTATATTTTGATGAAGCATTGGCACGAAAAATTTATGCCGGTTCCGATCTTTTTCTGATGCCATCCCAATTTGAGCCGTGCGGCATAGGACAGTTGCTCGCACTTCGCTATGGAACCTTGCCGCTCGTCCGAGAAACAGGTGGGCTGAAGGATACCGTTATTCCTTATAATGAAATAACCGAAGAAGGAAATGGATTCAGCTTTGCTAATTATAATGCCCACGAATTGCTATATACGATTGAGCGAGCGGTTGCACTTTTCCGCTTCCAGCCTAACAAATGGAGAAACTTAGTAGGGCACGCAATGGATCTTGATTTTAGCTGGTCATCATCTTCGCAGCAATATCTCAAAATCTATCGGGAACTCCTGAAATCTTAAAAATATAGGCTCTGTTAAACGATATGGTAGTTAATCGTACATTTGCGCTAGCCGAAAGTTCCGCATGAGCCAACGAGTATGAAAATCACATACTTGTGGGTCTCATTTTTCGACAACGCCTTCGTGACCAACATCCTGTTCGTCCGCGGAAAGCAAGCAGATTCCCTTTAATCTTTTTAAAAAAATCAACCATAAAACTTAACAGAGACAAAAAAAGAACCGTTTTCGAATTTCTGAAAACCGTTCTTTTTGTGCAACCCATAATAAAGGTTATTCATACGAAAAAAAAGATGACGCAGTCCTAAAGGGACGCGACATCTTTTTTGCGCTGAATACGGATGAGTCTTAAGGATAAAGTGATGGCACCGGCAGATAAACCAACAATTAAACCAATCCAATATCCAAACGGTCCCAATTCAGTGAACTTCGATAGGAGATAGCCTACTGGCAAACCAATGATCCAATAGGAAATAATGGCCATGATGAATGTAACATTTACATCCTTATAACCTCGCAAAGCTCCTTGCACTGGTGCTTGTATCGCATCGGATAATTGAAATAGTGCTGCAAAAATAAAGAATTGTATGGTTAATTGGATGACCGTTTCGTCTGTAGTATACAATTCGGCAATTTGTTCCTTGAAAAAGAACAAAATACATGCTGAGAGGAAACTGAACATTACTGCAGTACTAACACTTAACCAGCTATAAATTTTTGCATCTTTAAAGCGCTTCGCTCCAACTTCATATCCAACCAGGACAGTAGTACCAATAGAAATGCTTAATGGAACCATATACATTAATGAGGTAAAGTTCAAAGCAATCTGATGGGCGGATATAACTGCCGTACTATACGTACTCATCATCAACGTAACTGCAGAAAAGATACTTGTTTCCGCAAAGATTGACAAACCAATAGGAACACCAATTTTACTGATATCGCGCCATTTTGAATACTGTACACGTTGCCAATTTCTGAAAAGCTCATATTGCTGAAAAGGTTTTTGTTTATGTACCACTCCAACTGCTATAAGAAAAATGAGCCAGTAGGTAATGGCAGAAGCATAACCAGCTCCGGCCCCTCCCAGTTCCGGAAAGCCAAAATTTCCGAAAATCAATAAATAATTAAAAAACACGTTTATAGGTGCAGATAATAAGGTGATAATCATGGAAACTCTTGTTTTTCCAAGCGCGTCCATGTACGAACGCAAAACATTGTAAGCAAATAATGGGATAATGCCGATGCTAATCGCTTTTATAAACGAACTGGCAACTTCTTCTACACGGTTCTCCAATGTCATAGATTGCAAGATCGGTTCTAAAACAAAAAATAAGACAATTAAGGTAAGGACGGACAACCCAAGAGACAGAAATAAACCTTGTTGGACAACCAGTCGGACTTCTTCCTTTTTTTTCGCTCCAACTAGTTGAGCGACAATAGGGGTAATTGCCAATAATATACCTGCCAGTCCGGTATAAACAGGTATCCATAATGAGGAGCCTACCGCTACTCCAGCCAAGTCCTCACTCCCATACCTGCTTGACATTAAAATATCAAAAAAAGTAATTAAGTATAATGCCACTTGAGTCACTAAAATCGGAAAAATAATTTTAAGCATCCGTGACCATTTTTCTTTTAGATTTGAAGTTTCATACATATGTGATCACCTTGAATTTCTACAAATTTTCCCCAGTATATCATATTTTTCTAAGGGTTCGTGGATATGGAAATAGTCGTATTATTCACTTTTACATTATGTGAATGGATTCCATCGTTTTGAAGATAACGTTCATGTTAAAGCTTTAAATGGTGTATATTATGTAAAGGGTAGATTATAAGAGCAGCTTGATTTTGCCAAATTGCCTCATGATTTTTATAACGATCGAGTGGCTTATTAGATAGGAGCTTTACACATGAAGAAAAAAACCATTGTATTAACAGGAGGGGGAACTGCTGGTCATGTTTCATTGAACCAGGCAATTATCCCGACATTAGAAGAGCAATCATTTGAAATACATTACATCGGTTCCAAAGATGGCATTGAATTGGAATTGATTCGCGATGCTTTTCCTCATATTACGTATCATGCCATTTCAAGTGGCAAATTAAGACGTTATGCCTCCGTCAAAAACTTCACGGATCCACTAAGAGTCATGAAAGGATTACTGGAAGCTTTATTCATATTAAAAAAAGTAAAACCTTCCGTAATTTTCTCAAAAGGTGGATTTGTATCCGTTCCTGTCGTAATGGCAGGTAAAATAGCTAACATTCCAGTTGTAATTCACGAATCTGACGTAACTCCAGGACTGGCAAATAAAATCGCGATGCCATTTGCCCATCATATTTTTACAGTCTTCCAGGAAACGTTAAAGCACTTACCATCAGAAAAGTCCAGTTGTTCTGGCTCCATTATTCGCTCGGAATTGTTTGAAGGGAGAAAAGAAACGGGAATGCGTCTGTGTGGTTTTGAAGGCTTTAAACCCGTTCTCCTCATTATGGGTGGGAGTCAAGGCTCAGCAGTAGTGAATGATGCCATTCGAAGTAATCTTCCTAAGTTGCTTAAAAAATATGATGTCATTCACTTGTGTGGAAAAGGCAAATTGGATGAATCATTAAACAACATAAGAGGGTATAAACAATTTGAATATGTGACACACGAATTGCCTGATTTGTTGCATGCCGCTAATATTATTATCTCCCGAGCAGGGTCAAATTCCATTTTTGAATTTTTAGCCTTGCGCAAACCGATGTTGTTAATCCCATTAACAAAACTACAAAGTCGTGGAGATCAACTTTTAAATGCCCAGATATTTAAGAAACATGGGTGGGCATCTGTAATTGAAGAAGAAGAAGTAACCCCAGCATCATTTATGGCTGCGTTGGAAGATGTTAAAGAACGCACAGAACATATCCAACAAGTAATGGAAAGTTCAGAATTTCCAAAAACGCCGAATGAAATGGTCAGTCTTATTACTTCATACGCAAAATAAAATACCGTCCATACACCATAAACGTGTGTGGACGGTATTTTTTTATTTAATCAAGCAAAGGCATTAACAGATATATTCATTTTTTAGAGGAATTCTATGTCTGCTTCCAGCACCAGGCTAGAGAGACGCTTTCCGCTTTTATTCTTACATCGCTTGTTCTTCTTCTTCTCCAGTGAACCTAGAAGCAGCCGTTGCCATGTAGAATAAATCTTTAGGGATTTGATATAACTCATATTGATGTGCACCTGCATTGATTTCTTCCAATAAAGCAGGGTGACTTTCTTTTGCATTCATCGTGTAAGGCAATTTTTCAGCAGCACGAATGGATTTTTCGTTATGCTTTTTAATCCGTAGGAATACGGTATTGATATTGTGCTGATAAAACAGCTCTTCCAAAAATAAGTTTTTTGCTTTTTGATTAAAACCTTTTCCTTGGAAAGGGTGACCAATCCATGTCCCAAGAAAACCTGCATGATCTTGAATATCATATAAATTAATGGTCCCAATTGGCATTCCGTAATCGTCAGTAATTGTGCGTGAAATTACTTCTCCACGCTCTTCTTCTTCCATTATCTGTTTCGTCATGAACATAAATTCATCAGCAGAAGTCGCTTTGTGACGAACAAAAGGGAAGACAGATGGGTGTGATAAATACTCGAATAAAGTAGTGCATTCGTGTAATTCTCGTCGTTTAATCATAATTAACGCCTCCGTACCAGGGTAGATCAAGACAGATGTCTGGTTCTAACCCCTCGAAATTTTTCATTTTGTGTTGCATAAAAAATTTCGGGGTGGGAATCGAACCCACTAGAACCAGTCATATTTGCTGGTGGCGCACCATTTGCCTTCCCTCACGATTTATGGTGAATAAAATCGCTTTATGAAATTGTTTGTTTGCATTCTTACTATACTAATTTTTTTTCAAAATGCAAAGAAAAAAATACGTTAAAAATGTGTAAGTTTTGTTACAAGATTATGCCTTTAATTTGAACGAATAGTTGTAACCGTTTTCGTTTAGATTTATGATGAAAAGATAGAGTATCTGGAGGGATTATCATGACCTTAATATTTCATAAAGTCCACGGTTCAGGCAATACGTTCTATTTACATGAAGAAGTAGAAAACACAACATACAATTGGACCTTAACTGCACAGAAGATGTGCGATCCTTCAAAAGAAAATGGAGCGGACGGTTTATTGATTATTTCGCCATCGACCCGTGTGGATGCGAGAATGCGCGTCTATAATGCGGATGGTTCAGAAGCATCCATGTGTGGCAATGGATTAAGATGTGTGGCGAGATTTGTATTAAACAAGACTGGTAAACAGACTGCAACAATAGAAACAATGAAAGCAGACTTGACTGTACGAAAAGTAGATTCTATTTTCAACAGTATAGATACATATTCAGTAGAAATTTCACCGGTATCATTTGAGCTGTCTTCACTACCAATGATCTATAAAAATAGCCATCAAATCATCAATGAGATAATGCCCGAGTTTTCTTCCGATATTCACTTTACCGCAGTGTCGGTTCCGAATCCTCACTTAATAGGTATAGTTCCTATTCAGTATATTGAAGATACCCATTTTCAAGAACAACTTGCTGCATCATTTAATAGAGAAAATATCTTTTTCCCTGATGGTGTAAATGTAAGCTTTGTTCACCCAGTAGATGATACTAGTATTTTTGTGCGGACTTATGAACGTGGTGTAGGATTTACAAATGCTTGTGGAACAGCCATGACAGCTTCTGCTTTAGTAGCTGCCACAATTAAACTCGTTCCTTATGGGGAAACAACGGTCTATAATCCAGGAGGATTTGTTAAGTGTGCGATTGAACAAAGCGATACTTCTTCGCAGCTTTCACTGATAGGAAATGCAACGTTTTTTGCTACCTATACCGGAATACTATCTGACGATGGGGAGTTCAACTGGAACTCCAAGATCCTTCATGATGATGAAATAGAGGAATATAAAGAATTAGAACAACTGGCAAAACAAAAAGTAAAAGATGGATGGTCTAGCGAATCGGACATGTAGGAGATGAAATGTAATGGAATATTTTTTCACTCAAGCACAGTTTGATTTATTATATGGAGATTCTACAGATTTAGTGTTCTTTTTAATTCAAAAGGAACACTCGTTTGAATACTTATTTGTCAATCATAGTGCTAGACTCATTTTCAAAGAAAACCCAATTCAATCAAAGTTGCACGAAATGGTGTCCGCTTCCCATTGTGAATCAATTCAGACGCACTACATGCAAGCGATTAATGAAAATAAAGTCATAACTTATCAAGATTTCTTTTTGTTTTCAGATTTAGAGTTGGTTAATGAGACAATTGTAAAGCCAATAATCACAGATTCAGGTACATATATACTGGCGATTACAAAGGAAGTATCGTTTCAGAAAGAAATTGAAGAAAAATATTTATTTATGCAATCACTCCTGAATATGAATGTAGATCCGACCATTGTCGTAACGAATGAAGGCAAGATTTTCGATATGAACCCTAAATTCGAAGAAGTGTTTGGCTATCGACTCAAGGAATGGCGAGGTAAACATTTCCTTAACTTGCCTTTCGTTCCTATCAAAGAACGCAGTTCAGTGGAACATCACTTTTATTCCAATTTACGTGGCGAAGGAAAATCTTCAGTTCTTGTAAAACGAATGAAATCGACAGGAGACAAAGGGACATTCTTAGTCAGTTACTCTCCGATTATGAAAAACGGAGAAAATGTAGCGATGTATATTTTGCTTCAGGAAGTTACAGACGAAGTGGTCTTAAAAGAAAGCCTGCGTAATACTAGACATGTTTTGGAGAGCTATAAACGTGCCATCAGTAAGGCAGCCATGGTATTAATGACCAATCGAAAGGGTTACATTGAATATGTTAATGAATTGTTCGAAGATATTTCAGGTAATGCGAGAAAAGACATCAAAGGTAAACATATCACGGTTTTACAGGTAGATCAGTACAATGACTTCCAATTGAAACGCATGTGGCGAGATGTTTTTAAAGATAAAATTTGGCGCGGCGAACTTCGGCACCGAGCAGTAGATGGTACGTTTTACTGGGGAGATACAACGGTTATTCCGCTATATAATAAACAGCAAAACATAGAAAATGTATTAATCATTCAATTTGATATTACTGAAAAAAAGAATGTGATGATTGAACTTCAATCAATTGAAAAAACGTTTAATCTGATTACTGAAAATACAAATGACTTAATCGCGATTACGGATGAAAATGGCTACATTTTATATACTTCGCCTTCTCACTGTCGTATTTTGGGTTTTTCCAAAGAAGACATGGCAAACAAGAAGTTCAGTGATATGTTGCCGTACCCATTTCAAGATACTTGGGATGATGACATTACAAAACGAGTAAATGAGGATGATGAAATTCGTTTGGAATTGCAGTTCGTCCGAAAAGACGAATCTAAACTTTGGACTGAAACCTCGATCGTTGCGGTGAAAAATCGTGAACATCAAGATAAACTACAACACGTCATAGTATCCAGAGATATTACGGAACGTAAAAATCTTGAAGAACATCTAACGTTTATGGCCTATCATGATAGCCTAACGCAATTACCCAATCGTAGTTTTTTAATGAAAGCATTTCCTAAATTAGTCCATAGTGCTGAATGTAAGAAAACTTCGATTGCCGTCCTTTATTTGGATGGAGATGATTTCAAATCAATCAATGACTCTTACGGGCATGATGTTGGTGATGAATTCATTCGGAAGTTTGGAGAAGCTTTATTAAAGAATGTACGTCAACAGGACTTGGTTGCACGAATTGGTGGTGATGAGTTCGTTATTGTATTAACAGATTTGTGTATGGACATGGATAAACGTATAGAACTAACCAATCAGATTATACATAACATCAAGTCGTCCTTGAAAAAAGGATGGTTAATAAAACAACAGGCGTTTCATCCTACAACTTCAATCGGTATTGTCTACTTCCCTGAATGTGGAAACACTATTGATGAATTGTTGAAAAAAGCGGATAAAGCTTTATACGAGGTGAAAGGTATGGGGAAAAATCAATACCTTTATTATTCAGAATGAATCTTAGGGAACCGGTCCGATAATTGGAGCGGTTCTTTTGAAAATATGGAAGAGGGTAAGATGATGAACAGCCGCGTCCTACTAGTTGAAGATGAAAAAAACATTGCTCGGTTTATCGAGCTCGAGTTGCGACATGAGAATTTTGATGTTGTCCATGTTATATCTGGAAGAGAAGGTTTGGAGGCAGCCAAAACTCATGATTTTGACGTTGTCCTGCTGGATGTAATGCTACCTGAACTGAACGGAATTGAAGTGTGCCGGCGCATCCGTTCATTTTCTCAAATACCTATATTGTTAATTACAGCTCGGGATGCTGTAATTGACCGTGTAGCTGGGCTAGATGCGGGTGCGGATGATTATATTGTTAAACCGTTTGCGATTGAAGAATTACTCGCTCGAATACGCTCGGTTTTAAGAAGAGCCAGCAAGTTAAATCATGAGACCGCGCGCCTGCAAATAAAAGATATTATAGTCGACACGGATGCCCATACTGTAAAAGTCGCCGAACAAAATATTGAACTGACCAAAACTGAATATGATTTATTGGTTTATTTGATGCAACAAAAAAATCGTGTGGTAACAAGAGATTTGATTCTAGAAAATGTATGGGGATATTTAGCCGATATCGAAACGAATGTTGTGGATGTTTATATTCGTCATTTACGCTCAAAGTTACCCCAGCATGCAACCAGCTATATCGAAACGGTCAGAGGGGTCGGATATGTGATGCGTGAATGAATGAGTGGAAAAAGTTGAATCAGAAAATCGCTTCTCAATCGTTGAAGAAAAAATGGGCAATCAGTTCTGCAGCCGTAATCTTTTTAAGTTTCGCTACTATGAGCATAATCTTATATGTGGCATTAAAAGGTTGGTTGTATCAACAGGAAGAACAAGAAGTGAATCGAACGATGCAGGATTTAACGGCATTTTTTGAATCTCAAGGTCCTTTTTTGACCGTTCAGGACATTCAGTCCAATACAGGGTTAATGAAATCAATTGTCGATAAAGACCAGACCGTGAGATTGTTGAATGCTGATGGAATTGAAGTGCTTCAAATCAATAACACTTCTACTTTCAAAGCATTTAAAGATATCGATGTTCCTGAAGAAGGTTATGCTCTCAATGATTATGATAATTCATCCATTTCTGCAATCGGGAACGTTAGACTCGGCCGATTTAAAGGGTATATACAACTCGAGCACCCGTTAAAGTCATTTCAATCCACTAAGACGTACATTTTGACAGCGATGCTGTTATTCAGTGTATGCGCTTTGCTGTTGTCTGGGTGGATCGGGTACATTCTGGCTTCTTACTTATTAAAGCCACTCAAGGATTTGAAAATGACTATGGATGACGTAGTTGCTCATGGTTTTGAAAAAGAATTAACGATTTCCTACGACGCAAAAGATGAAATTGGCGAGTTAATCATTGTATATGAAAGCATGATGGCCAAATTGAAGTATTCATTTGAACAGCAGCAGCAGTTCATGGCAGATGCTTCTCATGAATTACGCACTCCCATACAAGTAGTGGAAGGGCATTTATCCTTATTGAACCGGTGGGGAAAAGATGACCCGGAAATTTTGGAAGAGTCACTAGGAATATCTTTACGAGAAGTACATCAAATGAAAACGTTGATTGATGAAATGTTGGAACTTGCGCGTGGGGAACAAATGAAAGCTCAACCACCAACAAATATTCTCGAGCAAACCGAAGAAGTGATAGAAGAACTAGTTCAAGTTTATCCAACGGCATACATTGAACATAAAATTCCCATAGATCGGTCATTGCATGTACTCATTTCCTCAAATGCTTACCAACAAATTATGCGAAACCTGTTAATCAATGCAATCCGGTATAGTACAGAGCCTGCTCGAGTTCATATCTCATATGAACGCAAGACAAAATATATTATTGTCCATGTACAAGATCAGGGGATTGGTATAGATCCACAGCATGAGACAAAAATATTCGACCGATTTTATCGGGTCGATATGGCCCGTTCCCGCGATTTAGGCGGAAGCGGTTTAGGATTAAGTATTGTAAAGATGCTTGTGGAAAATGCGAGAGGATCTATAACCGTAAAAAGCGAACTAGGAAAAGGCTCAACTTTTTCACTCGTTCTTCCTCTAATAGAATGATGAATCCTTGTCTAAATGACGGGTTATTTCGACTTAACGAAAAAGTTTGCTTAATTTACTAAAAAGCATTGTATTTTCCTATGAGAGTAGTAAGATTGAAATGGAAAAAATGTTCTGCCATTTGCATTGCGTTCGATTCCTTTGATATCAAGAACTAACGTGATAAAATAATGTAGATTATTAAATAGAAATAGGAAATGCCGCTTGGCAAAAGTTGGAGGGTTTTCTAAATGTCAAAAAACGGGTCACCGAACGGGTCACCATGGACTAAACTTTCTGGTCCGAATTTAGGTTATGTATTGGAAATGTACGATACGTTCATGCAATCACCAGAATCTGTTGACGCAGAACTAGGTGAACTTTTTAAACAGTATGGGGCTCCATCTACAGATGAAAATCTTGTCGATTTCTCTGCAGCTGGGCAAGTTGATCCGAACCATGTAGGCAAAGTATTGGCAGCTGTACAATTAGCTGACGCTATTCGCGCACATGGTCATTTAGCTGCGGATATTTATCCGTTAAATGATCGACCAAAAGATTCAACAAGATTGGATCCTTCTTCATATGGATTGACAGATGCTGATCTTATCGAGATTCCAGCTTCTTTATTAATGAAAAATGCTCCAAAAGATATTCAAAATGGCTTGCAAGTAATTGAGCATTTGAAATCTTTCTATACGGATAAGATTGCTTATGAATTCGCTCATATTATCAATCCACAAGAACGTCAGTGGATTCAATCAAAAATCGAATCTTCTTCTATGAAATTAACTTTATCGACTGAAGAACGTCAAGCGTTGCTTAAACGTCTTTCGGAAATTGAAGGATTTGAAAAATTCATCCATCGTACTTTTGTCGGTGCTAAACGATTCTCGATTGAAGGGTTGGATACCTTAGTCGTCTTGCTTGATGAATTAGTTCGACAATCCGAAAAATATCAAACGGAACAAATTCTAATCGGTATGGCTCACCGTGGACGCTTAAATGTCTTAACACACATTATTAACAAGCCATACGACATGATGTTTGCAGATTTTGCACATGTTCCAAATGAATCGTTCTTGCCAAAAGATGATTCATTGAAAATTACGACTGGCTGGTTTGGCGACGTGAAATACCACATGGGTGCAACGCATACTGCTAAATCTGGTCTAAAAGTAAAACTTGCTTATAATCCTTCTCACTTGGAAGTAGTTAGTCCAATCGTTACTGGACAAACTCGCGCAGCGCAAGAAAAAACGACAAAAACAGGTGTACCTGTTCAAAATCCAAAAGCAGCTTATTCCGTGTTGATTCATGGAGATGCAGCATTCCCAGGTCAAGGTATCGTAACGGAAACGTTAAACTATAGCCGTATTCGTGGATTCCAAACTGGTGGATCAATTCATATCATTGCCAACAACATGATTGGTTTCACAACAGAATATTACGATTCACGTTCAACTCATTATTCTTCTGACCCTGCCAAGGGATATGAAGTACCGGTTGTCCATGTTAATGCTGACGATGTTGAAGCAGTAATTGCAGTCGCACGTCTGGCATTTGAATATCGTGAACAGTTCGGTAAAGACATCCTAATCGATTTAATCGGTTACCGTCGTTTCGGTCACAATGAAATGGATGAGCCGTTGGTAACAAACCCAACAATGTATCATGCTATTCACAAACATCCAACTGTACGTGAACTATACGGCAAGCAATTGGTTGCTGATAAAGTTGTGGCAGATACAGATGTGAAAAAACTTGCTACTGACGTTCAAAAAACAATGCAAGCTGCTTATGATCGTGTAAGAGAAGTGCCTGAAGCAGTACATCAGGATATTGTCATCCCTGAAGTTGTATTGAATGGATATCCGGAAGTTCCTACAGGTGTGAAAGAAGAAACACTTGTAAAAATGAATGCTGAATTATTATCATGGCCTTCAGAATTCTCGGCATTTAAGAAACTTGAAAAAATTCTTAAACGTCGTGAAGAACCTTTTAAAGGAAAAGGAAAAATCGATTGGGCGCATGCAGAAACATTAGCATTTGGTTCGATTATCCAAGAAGGTAATCCGATTCGATTGACTGGTCAAGATGCTCAGCGTGGAACTTTTGCACACAGACATCTTGTTTTACACGATGAAAAAACTGGAGCAGAACTTGTTCCTTTACACCATATTTCAGATGCAAAAGCATCATTTGTGGTATACAACAGTCCATTGACTGAAGCAGCGGTTGTCGGTTATGAATTTGGATATAACTTAGAAAACGAAAAAGCATTAGTCATTTGGGAAGCACAATACGGGGATTTCGCAAACATGGCGCAAGTTATGTTTGATCAATTTATCTCTGCTAGCCGTTCAAAATGGGGTCAAAAATCCGGATTGGTCATGTTACTTCCACATGCGTATGAAGGTCAAGGCCCAGAGCATTCAAGTGCTCGTTTAGAGCGTTATTTACAAATGGCCGGAGAAAATAACTGGACAATTGCAAATCTATCAAGTGCTGCGAACTATTTCCATATTTTACGTCGACAAGCGAAAATGCTTGGAGAAGAAACGATGAGACCTTTAATTATTGTTTCGCCTAAATCATTGCTTCGTCATCCACTTGTGGGTGCTGAAGTAGCAGACCTTACAACTGGCCAGTTTGACACTGTTCTGGAACAACGAGGTCTTGGTGAGCAAACAGATAAAGTGGAAAGAATTTTATTGGCAAGTGGGAAAATGGCGATTGATTTAGCTGATAAAGTAAAAGATGGCAAGGATTTCGACCATCTTCACTTGATTAAAGTTGAACAATTATATCCATTCCCTTCTGAAAAAATTCAAGCAATTGTTGAACGTTATCCAAATGCGAAAGAAATCGCTTGGGTACAAGAAGAACCACAAAACATGGGCTCTTGGACATTTGCAGATCCATACTTACGTGATTTAGCTGGAACGAAGAGTGTTAGATATATTGGACGTGTTAAACGTTCAAGTCCAGCTGAGGGCGATGGTGAAACACATAAAACAGAACAATCCCGCATTATTGAAGAAGCGGTTTCACTTTAGAACGTATTGATTAGAGGAGGAATATATAGTGGCAGAAATTAAAGTACCCGAATTAGCAGAGTCAATTACAGAAGGAACAATCGCACAATGGTTGAAACAACCAGGCGATACAGTTGAAAAAGGTGAATTCATCGTTGAGCTTGAAACAGATAAAGTAAACGTTGAAGTCATTTCAGAAGAAGCAGGAGTAGTCCAAGAACTACTTTTTGCTGAAGGCGATACAGTCGAAGTTGGCCAAGTGATTGCTGTTGTTGGTGAAGGTTCAGGTTCTGGTAGCACGACTAAGAGCCCGGTTGAAGCTGATCCTGCAGAAGCTGACGCACCAGTAAAAGATGTTGAAGCAGCTCCTAAACAACAAGCGGCACCAGTTGCTAAAGAAGAATCTTCTTCAACAGACCGCACAATTGCAAGTCCAGCTGCACGTAAACTTGCTCGTGAAAAAGGAATTGATTTACAAGCAGTTTCAACTGTAGATCCAATGGGTCGCGTTCGCGTACAAGATGTGGAAGCACACTCAAATGCTCCTAAACAAGCACCAGCAGCACCAGCGGCTCCAAAAGCAGCTGCTGCACCAAAAGCAGACGATAGCCGTGTGAAACGCGAGAAAATGTCTCGTCGCCGTCAAACAATCGCTAACCGTTTGTTGGAAGTTAAGCAATCAACTGCTATGTTAACTACTTTCAACGAAATCGATATGACAAATGTTATGGCTTTACGTTCTCGCAAGAAAGATAAATTCTTTGAAGATCATGATGTCCGTTTAGGATTCATGTCATTCTTCACGAAAGCTGTTACTTCTGCGCTTAAGAAATACCCGTATGTCAACGCAGAGCTTGATGGGGACGAAATCCTATTGAAACAGTTCTATGATGTAGGTATTGCGGTATCAACTGAAGAAGGATTAGTTGTGCCAATCGTTCGCGATACAGACCGTAAAAACTTCGCGGAAATCGAAGCGACAATCGGCGAGTTAGCTAAAAAAGCTCGTGACAAGAAGCTTCAAATTTCTGATATGACAGGTGGATCATTCACTATCACAAATGGTGGAGTATTCGGTTCTCTAATGTCTACGCCAATTTTGAACGGTACTCAAGTAGGTATTCTTGGAATGCATACAATCCAAAAACGCCCAGTAGCTATCGGTGACGAAGTTCAAATCCGTCCGATGATGTACGTGGCTCTATCTTATGACCACCGTGTAATCGATGGAAAAGACTCAGTTGGATTCCTTAAAACTGTTAAAGAATTAATCGAAAACCCAGAAGACTTGTTGTTGGAGTCTTAAGAAATAGGAAGCAGCTTCGCATACTTATGCGAAGCTGCTTTTTTGATTCGATTTGTGCAAACTGGAGGAGATTCAATCATATATATGATTTTGTGCAACCTGGAAAGCGATTCTGTCTACCTGGCCAATTCTTTTCACAGCTACTGAACGAATTATGAATGATGGATTGTTGATAATCTTTAAGTGCATGCTTATACTAGAGAGAGTAAGAATTGAGGAGATGAATTATGTTACATAATGTTTGGAAAGAGACACCTACACTTAAAACAGTCACTTGCGTTCATACAAACGCAGCAAAATTCTCTGTATCGAATGTACTGACTGTCGGAAAATCATATGAAGTAAAAAATGAAACAGAAGAGTTCATTTTCGTTGTAGATAATAGTGGTCACATCGGTGGCTTTTATAAAGAATATTTTGAATAACCGATGAGTCTTTCATCGGTTTTTTTGTTTTTAGCTATGCTAACTTTTTCAATTGATTTATATAAAAAATTCGGAATCTGCGCCCTTTCCGCGGACGAACTGACGAGCCTCCTCACTCGTGCCTCACTGTGGGGTCTCGCATGCCCGTTTTTCCGCAGGAGTGGCGCTTATTCCCATTATGTTAATGACATTAAACATCTGTAAAACAATGTTCATAATAAATAACAATAATATGAGTGCATTTGCGCCTAGCATGCAAAGGAACGAAGGTTAAAAACACCACGCAACAACAATTCATTTGGGCCACTGAGGAACATGCGGCTACCGCAAATGTACGATAACCAATAGAAAAAGTAGGACAGAGCTTAGTTTATGAAGAGGGGAGCCGTACGCTTTTCTTTAGGAGGAATAATAATTGGATGCACAATCACTGATTTTACAATCACAAACTTCTCGGAAGCAGAGAACACATTCAGAAGATCATTCAACATTGATCGGTCAAGGAGGATATATGTCACCTTTACCGCATTTATGGGAGGATCTTTTACTGAGTGTTGTACTACAAAAAAACGTTTTACTGAAAGGACCTTCAGGATCTGGGAAAACGAAATTAGCTGAGTCAATTTCATCGTATTTCGCTCAACCGATGCACAGTATCAACTGTTCTGTTGACTTGGATGCAGAAGCACTTCTTGGCTTTAAAACGTTGGTGCAGGCTAATGGACAAACTAATATTGATTTTGTAGAAGGTCCCGTAATTCAGGCGATGAGATATGGACATATTTTATATATAGATGAAATTAATATGGCGAAACCTGAAACTTTGCCAATTCTGCATAGTGTCCTTGATCACCGACGTATGCTGACAAATCCTTATACTGGTGAAGTGTTGAAAGCACACAAAGACTTTACCGTAATAGCCGCAATAAATGAGGGATATATCGGAACTTCACCTTTAAATGAAGCATTGAAAAATCGTTTTATTTCTTTTGCCATCCCATATTTAACCGGTGAACCCCTTCGAGAATTATTCGTTCGTGAATATCCTCTAGCATCACATAACCTGATAAAAACAATGCTTCATCTCTCTGAAGATATGTTCATTCAAGTTCAGAATGGTTTATTAAGTGAAGAAGCTGCTTCCATTCGCAGTTTACTTGATGCGACAGAGCTTGCTCAACACATCGATCCACTTCGTGCAATCCGTTATGCCATTGCGGAGAAGTTAGATGATGATAGTGAAAAAGAATTAGTCATGGAACTCGCGAATACTTGGGTGAAATGAGGGATATTAATTGTCATCAGTCAATCGATTTATTCAATTTAACAATGAAACGGTAAATGCAAGACGAATGATTCAATTGGAACATTTAGCGAGAGCATTAAGCCGTGCACCGTATTTAACATTGACCGTTCGTAAATTGATGGAATTTCGTCCGAAAGAAGGCGCGATTTCAATGAGCTATTTTTGGCAACATCGGGAACCTGATATTGTGCAGAATGGACAACTGTCCGATTTGTATTTACTGACTGCTGGTTTTTGGAGCCATTTTGATCTTCCTTCATGGGATCGGTACAAGAAAGAAGTCGAGCACTTTCCACTAAAAGAATTTGCTTTGCAGCTCGCTTTGAGTGCTGAAGAATTCAGACTTTCCAACTTGATCCGACAAGAACGTCCCGGTACCGACAAGGCATTTACTGTAAGGGAAGATGTCTATACGACCTACCATGAACAGCAAATGAGTGTCAATTTCAACAAAGGGTTTATCAGTGATAGTCTATTTAATTATTTGTATATAGCACTTCGTAAAGGTTCGCAAGCCACAGCGTTAACGGGAGATTATCCTGACTACTACCAAAGAGTCCTTGCAAAATGGGAATTTATTTACGATGCAAAATCAACAGCTGACTGCTGCAAAATCTGTCTGGAGATTCTCTATGTCTTGGAAGAAGAGTCGACTAAGGACTTGACTCATACGTTCATGACACTACATGAAAACTTAATGGAACCTGCTTTTGAAACCAAAGGTCAGCATGAAATCGATCAGCAAAATTCGGACAATCAAACTGCAAAGGAATCCATTGAAGAAATGTTCAGGTCGTGGCATCGTGAAAGTGAGAAACAGGCTGGGCCGCATTTAGAATTTGATTTATCAAAAGGAAATAAAGGGAAGACAGACAATGGCCGATTTGAAGAAGGGGAAGATTCCAATGAAATTCAAAGCGAAGGGGTCGGTTTTTCCAATTCCAATAAAAAATCGAAACAAGATGCCACAATAGATGGTAGTGCTGAAAAGAAATACTCGAAACAATCAGGCAAGCGATTCGGTGATGAGCATCAATTCGTGACAATTGAGGAAAAAAGAATAGATCTTCAAGAAGTTTCTTCGATGAAAAGCAAAATTTCAACCATTCGTGCAGAACAAAAGCCGTTTGTGAAAGCTTTTACAAAAGAAATGCGAAAACGGATTGATCAAAAGCTAGAGAGTAAACGGACAAATTTATCAAAAGGTAGGTTAATGCCGAACCTAACCTCATTGTTAACTGAACAGCGTCCAAAACCATTCTATAAAAAAAATAATCCATCGTTACCTTTGGATGCGGTTTTTGGCCTATTGGTAGATAGCTCAGCTTCAATGATTGATAAAATGGAAGATACGAAAAAAGCCGTACTTTTATTTCATGATGTATTGCGGGATTTAGGTATTCGGCATGATATAGTTTCCTACTATGAAGATGCTTATGAAGCCTCAGAACTAAATCAACCTAATACATTTTTGTTTTGTCATCAAGTGGAGGACGGTTTGAAGGATCATGCAGCTGAAGTTCTATCGCTTGAAGCGCACGAAGATAATCGGGATGGCTTGGCTATTCGCTGGATGGCGGAAAGACTTCAGAAACGCTCTGAGAAGCATAAATTTCTTTTGCTTTTTTCCGATGGAGAACCTTCGGCTTATGGATATGCCGCAAATGGTATTATCGATACAGCAGAAGCAGTCATTGAAATCGAGAAAAAAGGGATTCATATGCTTCATTTGTATTTAAGTGCAGAGCAACCTGTGGAAGAACAAATGCAATTATTTCAAATGATGTTCGGGCCAAGAACTGCAACTGCCAGAAATGTCGATGAGTTCACAACACAGACATTAAGACTGTTACGACGAATGTTATATCTCGTAGTAAAGTGACACAATAAAAAACCGTCCTCATTAGCGAGGACGGTTTTCTTGTTCTTGATGGACGATTAACAATCTCTGTTTCAATTGTTCTTCCATACGTGCAATTTCTACTTCAGCCGCTTTACGTTTCACACGACCATCAGCTTGAATACGCAGTGTTTCTTCAATCGTTTGCAGCAAGTTTTCCTGCGTTTGTTTCAACGTCTCAATTTCTACGATACCGCGTTCGTTTTCTTTAGCGGTTTCAATACTGTTGATTTTCAACATTTCGGAGTTTTTCAGTAATAAATCATTTGTTGTTTTGGTTACTTGTTTTTGAGCTTCTACAGCCTTCATTTGACGGTTAAGTGTCAAAGCAATGGCAATCTGATTTTTCCATAATGGAATGGACGTCATAACAGATGATTGAATTTTCTCAGCTAACGTCTGATTTGTTTGTTGGATCATTCGGATCTGCGGAGCGCTTTGAATCGTGATTTGACGAGAAAGTTGCAAATCATATAGGCGCTTTTCTAGACGATCTAAAAATTGAGCCATATCATTGACTTCTTGATATGCCATTTGGTCAGAAGAGGCTTCCGCTTTTTGACGCAGGGCAGGGATTGTTTCATTTAGAATTTCATCCCGTTTGATTTCAGCCGCTGCAATATAAATATTCAATGCTTGAAAATACGCTTTATTTTGGTCATACAATTTATCAAGCATTTGAACATCTTCAATCAGTCCACGTTTGGAGTGTTCGAGTTGGATGCCGATTCGATCGATTTGAGTGCTCAGTTTTTGATATTTTGTCATTAATTCTTGAACAGAACGGGAGACTTTGCCGAATAACCGTTTAATTCCAGACTTTTTTTGGTTAGATAATTCTTCAGGATTTAATTGCCCTAGCTTGTCCATCAAATCTTTCAAAATATCGCCTACAGGACCGATATCTTTCTTTTGCACATGATCCAGCATCTGGTGAGAAAACGAAGACAATTCCGTTTGTGCATTCGCTCCATATGTGAGAATGGCTTCATAATTTCCTGCAGGTATTTGAGTAGCAAGAGCCAATGCTTTTTGCTTTTCTTCTTCGGACAATCGATCCAAAATCTTTACTGGAAGCTTTTCGTTAATAGGATCTTGTGCCATCTTTTGAGGTTGCATATCAAAAGGTGAATGAAGTAAATCATCTATAGTTTTCGTTTGGTTAGAAGTCGATGGATTTTGAGTCATCTGGTGATTCTCCTTTCAATAGTAAAGGTGATGCATGATTCTTCAGTGAGATTTTGGCGAAATCTAGTTCCATTTTTAATTGTTCAATATCGGAAGACAACACTTGTCGAAGGTCTTGTTCCATTACCTGATTAAGTTCCAGCAAAGTTGCCCGTGTGTCCTGAAGGGCTATTTGAACATCTGCTGCTTTAACTGGTTGTGAAACAAGTAAAGTATATTTAGAAGTGAGTTCCACTGCAGTGTCCAGATGTGCATAGAAAAATGGCTCTGCTTGATAAAACTTTTTTGGATTGGTTTTGACAATTTGAAAAATACGCTTCGCCAAACGATTCATTTCAAAAAGTTGCTTAAATGCTCTTATGGAGCGAACTTTCAGGAAGTATCCATTTAATTGATTAAGTTTAAATTTCGCTTCCTTTAATTGCATTCTGATATGTCGATATTCAGCAAAGGTTAAACCATATTTGGAAACAATCAACCTTGATTGAACGACTTTGATTATTTGATTGGAGACAGCATATGTTCCAATCGCCAATAAGCCAGAAAGCATGAAGTTTAAATTTAGTCCTGACTGAAATGCGATCCAGCTACCTATAAATATAGGGAAACCGATAAATTGTCGAGTTATAAAATATTTTATATCGTTCATGTTGAGACCCTCCTTAAGAGTTCTTATCTATTACATACGGTTGGCGCAACAAAAGGTTTCATCCTTGTTATGACTAAACTTATATTAATTTTATCCAGTTATCAATCATTTCGAATTGTTATAAGGTTTATTGAAAAATGAAAGGGTGAAAAGAGAAACGAGCGAATGACTAGACGTTAGAAAATCGTTTGCTAAAATGAGATTAAGGATTGAAAGAAAAGGATGGATTAATCATGAATGAAATCATCTATATGAAAGCTGGCTACGAACCATGGTGGATGTTCTCAGGCTGGGAAGCAACCATCATTGAAAAAAAGGTGTTTGTGAATGAAGCGGAAGCGAGTATTTTTTTGATTTCCCTGCTTGAAAAACTCAGGAAATCTTATCCAAATGAAGCGAGTCAAAAAGGAGCTTGTTGGGCTTTCTGGACAGAAGACGAACAGGAATTTTGCGAAGCGTGTGATGATGATTTACAAGTGTATCATGGCGTTTTGTGGCTCATTAATGGGATTCCTAAACAAATGTAAATGACATAAAAAGCTATGAAAATACAAAGAATAAAATTGACAGATGTTGGGCAAATGATATAATATTCTTAACAATTGAAATTGTTTTACCGGAGACCTGAACTCACATATTTTCAGTAGTGATTGGCGTTTGCTGGTACTGTTGAATGTGTGGTTTTTTAGGTTTACAACAAATAATCACGATTGTTAACTTTATTTTTTTGGAGGTTTTGTTCATGAAACAAGGTACAGTAAAATGGTTCAATTCAGAAAAAGGTTTCGGTTTCATTGAAATTGAGGGAGAAAACGATGTGTTCGTTCATTTCTCAGCAATCCAAGGAGATGGCTTCAAAACACTTGATGAAGGCCAAAAAGTTGAGTTCGAAGTTGTCGATGGCAACCGCGGACCACAAGCTGCTAATGTAACTAAAGTTTAATTTAACAATGTAAAAGAGGCTTCCGAAATCGGATTGCCTCTTCTTTTTTTGTTTATGTCTTTGATAACTTTCACGGTTGATTTCTTAAAAAATGGAATCTGTGCCCTTTCCGCGGACGAACTAGCAAGCCTCCTCGGGCCAACAGGATGTTGGTCGCGAAGGCGTTGCCACAAAATTGCATTTTCTGACGAGTAACCGCAGGAGCAGTCTTATTCTTTGCGACGAGTAACCGCAGGAGCAGTCTTATTCTTTGCGACGAGTAACCGCAGGAGCAGGGAGGTGGCGTTATTAGCCTTCGTTCCTTTGTACTCACTGCGGGGTTTTACCGCAGTAGTGGCACTCCTTTACTATTAACAATATGATTAACAGATTATCGAACACCATATTAATTAATGTTGTCGATATTAAAATAAAACGAAGATTTCATTTGCGACGAGTAACCGCTGGATCAGATCTTTCGAAGAATGAGACTGCAAGTATGTGGTTTTCATACTTGTTGGCTCATGCGGCAAGCGCAAATGTACGATAAACAACCATAACATTTAACAAAGCCTTATATAAAATCCAGCATGAATCAGTCTATAGACTCAAGCGTAGAAGTCACGCTGAATTCTGTATCGTTGTCCTGCATGATAAATTCCCGTTTGATTTCACCGAAATCTTGAACAAAATATTTACGTTGGACCGCACCACTTTCGTCCGTTTTCTCTAACACAATGACATCGTCAAACGTTGTGTATGGCGTCTCAAGTGTTTGGTCAATACTTACGACTGTCCATTCATCAAACGTTGTTCCTGGTTCAATTGGTGTTTGAAGAATTGTGGAAATGATTGGTAACGACTGCAGTTCTTCATCGGTAGGAGAGTATGTTTCATAATACTCAGCCTGCTCTTTAATTAAATGAATCGAATCCTCTGTAATTCGATAAGTGCGGATTACGACTGTGCCACCGTTATCCTCATATATTGATACTGTATTATCATTGTGCCATTGAGTGCGTGCCTGATAACTGGCATATTCGTTGCCGTCACCTAAATATTTTGCAACAGATCCATCCTTCATGAAAAATCGTTTTAGATCGATTTTTTCTTCAGCAGAATCTTCGGTCTGAGGAACTTCTTCTCGAATTTCGTCTGATGGAGTACCGGTGACAATAGGGGAGTCATCTGTAGATTTTTCACTACAAGCACTTAATAGGAGCATTAACACCAAAACTATGGGAAATTTGAATGCTGACATATCATGGACCTCCTCTAAGTAATTTATACAGTAGACGTTTGAAAGGGTCGAAACGTTTCAACCTTCTGTTTTTTTGGTATAGTAACTGGTATGGAAGGAGAATGATCATGACACAATATGAACTGAAACATGAACTGCCTACACCAAGAAAACAACAGGACTTTTATGAAAAATTACGCGAAAAAATTACCACATTTTTAGCAACACGCTCAGGTGGTGCGAGTAAATTTGCGCCGTATTTATTATTTGCACCTGATTTGTTTCATTTGCTCACAAAATCCATGCTGGATCAACGCATTGACGGGAAAAGCAAAGCTTTAATCGGAAGTGGGATTTTGTATTTTATTGCACCAATTGATGTAATACCTGAAGGTTTGATTGGGCCAGGTGGATTTATTGATGACATCATAGTGGCCACGTTCGTTGTAAATTTACTATTGAATAAATTTTCTCCTGAAATACTGGAAGAGCACTGGGTTGGTGATCAAAAGTTACTGGATGCCTTGAAAAAAATTTCCGAAACCAGCGATGGACTGCTCGGTAAATTACCTGCACGATCATTACTTGGTCGATTTATAAAAAAATCAAATTAAAAAGTGCGAAGGAGAAATTCCTTCGCACTTTTATCTGTATTATGATTTAATTCCTTGTGCTTCTTTCCACTCTAAAAATTCATCAAATGATAATTGTTTATCCAAAATTGATCCATCAGGCATGATTTCAATTACACGATTAGCAATTGTTTGAATGAACTGATGGTCATGAGAAGTGAAAATCATTGCGCCTTTGAAAGCAATTAATCCATTGTTCAGTGCTTGAATTGATTCCAAGTCTAAGTGGTTAGTCGGTTCATCCAACAGTAAAACGTTAGCGTTGGCTAACATCATTTTAGAAAGCATACAACGAACTTTTTCTCCACCTGATAGTACAGCAGGTTTTTTCTTTACTTCTTCGCCAGAGAACAACATGCGTCCAAGGAACCCTCGTAAGAAAGTTTCGCTTTCGTCATCTGGAGAATATTGGCGTAACCAATCAACTAAAGAATTTTCTTTTCCAGTGAAGTATTCACTGTAGTCGATAGGGAAGTATGAACGAGTAGTTGTGACACCCCAACGAATTGAACCTTCAACAGGTTGCACTTCTTCAGCCAATACACGTAGTAAAGAAGATTTTGCAATTGGATCACCGATCAAGATGATTTTGTCATCTTTATTTACGGAGAAATGAATGTTTTTAAATAATGTTTGGCCTTCATGTTCCATTGTAATATCTTGAACGGACAATACATCATTTCCGATGTCACGGCCCATTTGGAAGTTTACATATGGATACTTACGTGATGAAGGTCGGATATCGTCCAATTCGATTTTATCCAACATTTTTTTACGAGAAGTAGCTTGCTTAGACTTCGAGGCATTGGCACTAAATCGTGCAATGAACGCTTGAAGTTCTTTGATTTTCTCTTCTTTTTTACTGTTCTGATCTTGAGACATTTTTAATGCCAATTGGCTTGACTCATACCAGAAATCATAGTTTCCGACATACACTTGAATTTTACCGAAATCAAGATCGGCAATATGTGTACAAACTTTATTAAGGAAGTGACGGTCATGGGAAACGACGATAACAGTGTTTTCAAAGTTGATTAGGAATTCTTCCAACCATTGAATCGCTTTTAAGTCCAGATGGTTAGTAGGCTCATCGAGTAAAAGTACATCAGGTTTGCCGAATAGAGCTTGTGCCAATAGCACTTTCACTTTTTCAGAACCAGTTAAATCTGCCATTTTTTTCGTGTGGAATTCTTCACCAATTCCCAAACCTTGAAGAAGGATAGCCGCTTCAGATTCAGCTTCCCATCCGTTCATGTCAGCAAACTCACCTTCAAGTTCAGCAGCACGCATGCCATCTTCATCAGAGAAATCTTCTTTCATATAGATGGCATTCTTTTCATTCATGACTTCATACAAACGTTTATGACCCATCATAACTGTTTCCAAAACAGGATACTCTTCATATTCGAAGTGATTTTGTTTTAGGACAGCCATACGTTCGTTCGGGTTCATGATGACATTACCTTCTTGTGTATCAATGTCACCTGATAAGATTTTAATAAAAGTTGATTTCCCCGCACCGTTAGCACCAATTAATCCGTAACAGTTACCTGGGTTGAATTTTATATTGACGTCTTCGAAAAGCTTACGATCTCCGAAGCGTAAACTTACATTACTTACAGCAATCATGTTTGAACCTCCTTATTTTTCACAATGCTTCTATTATATCATGAAAGGGTATAAGAATGCTCAAACTTTAAGAGTGGAATATATCTTGAATTCAAGATAAAATAAAAAGAAGGAGGGGATAACGATGAATGAAACACATCAACACATATTTATTGAAGGAACAAATAAAAAAAACGTCTTGATATTGCTACACGGTACAGGTGGAAATGAACATGATTTGATTAATGTGGGAAAACATATCGATCCGACAGCATCCTTACTTGGAGTTCGTGGAAATGTTTTGGAGGGGGGCATGCCACGATACTTCCGACGTCTAGCAGAAGGTATTTTTGACGAGAAAGATTTGTTTGACCGTGCAGAAGAACTCCATACGTTCCTAAAGGAAGCTTTATCTCATTATGCACCGAACACTGACCTAGTCACAGTTATTGGCTATTCCAATGGAGCAAATATTGCAGCAACATTGCTGATGAAACATGAGAAAATTGTCGATCGAGCGATTTTATTCCATGCAATGGTGCCATATCGAAACAACACAGTTAAAGAAATACAGAATGCACATATTTTTATTGGGGCAGGAACGAACGATCCCATTATTCCTCAAAAAGAAACGCAGGAGTTAATTGATGTATTACGTGTTCAAGGAGCTAAAGTTCAGGAAAAATGGTATAACAACGGACACCAATTGACAATGAAGGAAATACAGGATGCACGTGATTGGTATACCTTAATTAGGTAGCCTTAATTTTTGCTTTCAGTTATAATAAGTGTATTAGATAGTTGGTGTATTATGGGTAATATGGAAAAAGTGTTTGAAACGCTTTTTCATGAAATGACTTGGAATGGACCAATAATTTTTATGCACCGGGTATTGGATAACGGAAAACAAGAAGTAGAACATATATCTCCAAAATCGTTGGGTTTTGGGTCGTGGAAAATCGGTGGAGCGTGACAATCGAGGATTCGCAAAGCGCATGATTGGACACATATCGATATTACCGAGCGAAAAGAAATTGAGATTTTGCTTCATAGGAGCCATGAGGAGTTGGAACGTTTGGTCGAACAAGTAAAGGAGCTTTCCATTACCGATCACTTAACGTCACTATTTAATCGACGGAAAATGGTGGAGGAAATCCGTAAGGCTCAAAATCGTTTTGAAGTGAGCGGACAGTCTTTTACTTTGGCGATATTGGATCTGGATCATTTCAAGAACATCAACGATCAATACGGGCATACATTTGGGGATATTGCCCTCCAAACTTTTGCCAGCCTATTAAGACGGGAAATTCATGATCTGAATGTCGTTGCGAGGTGGGGGGGAGAAGAATTTATTATTCTTTTTCAAAACAGCAACACGCAGGAAATTCACCGTCAATTACTTTCAATACAAGATTGCTGCAATGAAGAATTGTTGAAATACCGAATGGATCCAGTACCGTTATCATTTTCGGCTGGTGTGCATGAATATGATATCCAGCAATCACTGGAAGATTTATTGAAACGTGCAGACCAAGCGCTTTACATCGCAAAATCGCTTGGACGCAAGCAAATTATTCTTTATGAGAAAGGACTTCCAATTGTGTAAGTGGAAGTTCTTTTTTTTGCAACCATTCGTCAACCCACTTCATTTCGAGTGGTGACTTGCGATTTATGTAGGATTGCAGCGTTTGCAGCTGCTCATTTACCAACAGTTCCATTTCAACATAATCTTTTCTAGTTGGATATCGATTGTCTATCGATCCTTTTGTAGTAAATATAAAATAATAGGACCCTATCGTCCTGAATACGAGAATCATATTTGGAAATTCATCAAAAATAGCTTTCACTTGGTATCTTTTCGTGTAACTCCATTGAATGAGTTTCAATTTATTCACCCTTTCATCATTTATTGTACAAATTATCAAAAGGGAACACAAGTTTGCATGCTAGATACAAAGTTTCATAGTTGTGGTCGGACGTCTGATATGATTTACTTGGTGGAGAACTATTTTAATTATAGAGGGCGGAGATTATGAATTCCCAAAAATCAATGACATCATTATTAATTGCCATCTTTTTGATTGCCTTAAATTTACGACCTGCTATTACATCAATCGGGCCATTACTGGACACAATCCGTAATGATTTAAATTTGACGAACAGTGAAGTAAGTTTGTTAACGGCGGTTCCCGTAATCTGTATGGGATTATTCGCTCCATTGGCTGTTCACTGGCTGAATAAGTTCGGACAAAGAAGAGGCATTTCTTTATTAATCGTCTTAATAGGTGTGCTTACTTTATTACGTGCATGGTTAAATGACTATGTATCACTATTGGTGACTGCTTTTGTAATAGGTGTTGCCATTGCAATTATCGGACCTATTTTATCATCATTAATTAAAGAAAAATTCCCTACTCGTACTGCTTCAGCTATAGGAATCTATTCACTAGGTATGGGTGCTGGTGCAACATTGAGTGCTGGTTTAACCGGTATATTATATGTCAAGATCGGTGAAGAATGGGAGTATGCCCTAGCTTTCTGGTCTTCGTTAGCATTGTTGGCATACTTGGTTTGGGTCGTTGCCATGAAGCCAGAAAAAGAAATCGCTGTTCCGATTGAACGAGAAAATGTGACAGCATCATTCCGTTCGCCGTGGACAAATACGAGAGCATGGCTTATTTTATTGTTTTTTGGTTTTCAAGCTTCATTGTTTTTCTCATTGACGACATGGCTTGCATCTGCAGCGAGTGAACTAGGATTTAATGTGGTTGAAGCTGGTTCAGTTATCAGTGTTTTGACAGTCGCACAAATAGTAACAAACATTTTCATCCCTTTACTACTTGAGAAATTTCCGATCCGATCATTTTGGATTTATTCCGCGCTCATTATCGGGACCATTGGAATTGTTTTGTTATTGACAGGGAATATGACACTGATTTGGCCGGCAGCGATTCTCCTTGGATTTACACTTGGTGTATTGTTCCCGCTTGCATTACTGCTACCACTCGATGAAACGACAGATGCAATAGAAGCGAACGCATGGACGGCAATGGTTCAGACAGGCGGTTTTATCATGGGAGGGCTTGTTCCTTTGGCAATCGGTATTTTATACGATTGGAGCGGAACACATCAAATGACGTTCTTTGTCTTGCTCGCTTTAATTATAGGAATGTTTATAGTCACGGTCCTTTTAAATAAAGGTCATGTTAAAGAAAGCATTTGATATTTGTGAGTTCTTGCGGAACATGCGACTAGCGCAAATGTGCGATAAGCGTGCCTAAATAAAAAAGCCTTGCAATCGCAAGGCTAGAAATCGAATTACTTCTTCCAATTCTCTTGGATGAATTCATCACGGCCGGACATAGCGCGATCTTCTGCGTAATGATCCGGTTCTTTTTTATAGTAATCTTGATGATAGTCTTCTGCGATATAAAATGTTTCCGCAGGATGGATTGGTGTGACGATTGGTTTGGAGAAACGTCCGCTCTCAGCGAGTGCTTGTTTTGATTCGTTCGCTATTTCCACTTGTTCATCGGAATGTGTGAAAATCGCTGTTTTATAAGATTCTCCGCGGTCCTGGAATTGACCTCCGTCATCCGTTGGATCAATTTGCTGCCAAAAAATTTCAAGTAATTGTTTATATGTAAAAACAGATGGGTCAAACTGAATTTGTACGACCTCAAGATGCCCTGAATCTCCCTTTTTCACGTCTTCATATGTAGGATTCTCAACATGTCCACCCATATAACCTGAAATGACGGACTCTATTCCATCCCATTGATCAAAGGGCTTGACCATACACCAAAAACAACCGCCTGCAAATGTAGCTATTTCCATTTATAAAACTCCTCTCAAACCTGCATAGACCGTATTGTAGCACTTGCATCCTCTGTGCTCAACAACTATGATTGAAGAGGAAAAAAAGCAACTTTTTTGGACTTATTTCGTTCTATTATATGAAAGATATGAAAGGGGGGAGCGTTTTGGAAGAACAAGTTCCAAATCGTCGTTCCATGAGAAGGAAAAGAAAGTTTCGTTTCGGTAGATTTTTTATGACTCTTCTATTTTTGGCTGCAATAGGAGTAGCTATATATTCATTCGTTCAATTTAAAGCTGGTCAAGAGCTGGCTTCCAATAAAGGGAAAAATGATATTGAGTTCACAGGTGATCCGATGGATGTGAAAAACCCATCCATTGAGAATGTTTTGGTTCTTGGTGTAGATACTCGGGGAGAAGAACAATCCCGTTCTGATACAATGATGCTGGTTTCGTGGAATAAAGAAACCGACGAAGTGAATGTTGTGTCGTTCATGCGAGATATTTACGCTCAAATTCCAGGATACAAATCCTATAAGCTGAATACTGCATACTACTTAGGTGACGTACAACTTGTCAAGGATACGATTTCAAGTATGTTCGGCGTGCCAATCCACCATTATGCGCTGATAGATTTTAAAAGCTTTGAATCGTTGGTTGATATTGTTGCACCAGACGGTGTCGAAATAGATGTCGAAAAAGCGATGTCCGAGAAAATTGGGGTTTCACTTGAACCTGGAGTTCAACAGTTGAATGGGAAGGAACTTTTAGGATATGCACGGTTCCGCGCAGATGCTGAAGGGGATTTCGGACGAGTTGAGAGACAGCAAAAAGTTATGGAAGCATTAAAAGATGAAATCATGAGTCCTTCCAATGCTGCTCATTACCCGAAATTTGCAGGGGCCATACATGGTTATGTCCAGTCTGATTACTCATCTACAGATGAAGTCAAACGAGTACTAAGCCTGGCGTTCAGCGGGGGAGTAGACATTAATAAAATGACCATCCCTGTGGAACATAGTTATGATTTTGGGTCTTATCCGGGTGTAGGATCTGTCATTGAAATAAATCTAGATGAAAATAAGCAGGCTTTAAGCGAATTCCTAGGAATGCGATTGCGTTGATAAATTGATTATCAGCGCAATTTTCCTGTAAAATTAGTTTTATCGTAATCATTCTTAAGATTATGAGAATTCGAAAGTGGGGACATGATATGCAACCAGAAAAAACATCCTTTTTTTCTACTAGATTCATTCAGTTTCTAGGTGGGAGGAATACACTATATTTAATGTTATTGATCTTATTATTGGGTTTGATTATATGGATCTTTGATGTCGTTTCGTTTGTTTTTTATCCCATGCAAGTGTTTTTGGCTAATGTCGTATTGCCTGTCATTTTAGCAACCATTGGGTATTACCTTTTACGTCCTTTACTTCGGCTTCTGATACGGTTGAAAATACCGAAAATCTGGGGCATTCTTATTATTTTCTTAGGGTTAATCGGCCTCATCACCTTATTAATCTTACTTGTGTTTCCGTTCCTAAAAACGCAGTTAACGAATTTGATTCAAGATTTCCCTGGATATTTCATGGAACTTGTCATATCTATTGATGCCTTTCTTAAAACATCAATCTTTTCGAGTTACTATGCTAATCTTGAATTTGATGTAAATATAATACTTCAGCAACTACCTGAGGATATTGGAAATACCCTCCAGGATGCTGTGGGTGGAGTTGCTAGTGGGATTGGGAAAGTAATCTCCACTTTGACAGGTTTAATATTGGCGATTGTAACCGTACCATTTATTTTGTTTTACTTGTTGAAAGACGGCGAAAAGTTACCGCAATATATTCTGAATTTATTGCCTCCACGCATGAGAGAAGATACGCGTCAGGTAATGAAAGATGCAGACAAACAAATCAGTGCCTATATTCAAGGTCAAATTTTGATCGCGTTCTGCATTGGATCTATGGTGTTCATCGGTTTCCTTATTATTGGTATGGACTATGCTTTGCTTCTAGGGGTTTTAGCCATGGTTACTAGTGTAGTGCCCTATTTAGGACCGATTATTGCAATCGCACCAGCAGCTGTAATTGCTATCGTCACATCCCCATTCATGCTGTTTAAATTGGCTATTGTATGGACAGTCGTACAATTAGTAGAAGGGAAGTTTATTTCTCCCCAGATTATGGGTAAATCACTACATATACATCCAATTACCATTATTTTTGTTTTATTGACTGCGGGTTCATTGTTTGGAGTTCCAGGCGTAATTTTAGGGATTCCAGGGTATGCTTTACTTAAAGTATTGGTCACGCATATTTATAAGTTATTTAAGCGTAGATACAATCGACATGAAACAGAGCTTGATCATCATTATTGATAATGGACATGAGATAAGTGAATCAATTGGAATGGATGGAATGGTTTCTATGACAGGGAGGAAGACATGATGTTGAAAAAGTTTTTGTCTACAATCGGTATTGGTTCAATGAAAGTAGATACTGTTGTAGACAAACCTGAAATTGCGCACGGAGAATCACTATCAGGTAAAATTTATATTAATGGTGGTCAAAGCGAACAAGTTATTGAGTTCATTAAACTAGAAGTATTGTTGAGAAAAGAAGGGCATCGGGAAGACAGTGATTTTGATGTAACTGAAGAGTGTGTGGCGAAACACACCATTGAAATGGTAGGCTCAGTAAAATCAAAAGAAACCCGTATGGTGCCTTTTGAATTGATGCCAGATGAACGCTGGGTGTTAACAGATGAAACCGCAAAAATGTATTTACGCACATCAGTACATATCATTAATGCGGTGGATGTGCAGGATGAAGATGAAATTGTTTACGGTAAAGATTTAGGTTAAGAAGTAAGCCATTCCCAACAAACAGGGGATGGTTTTTCTTATGTGTAATAGCTGTGGAATACAAACATATTCATTGTAAGTTACTTGAGTTTAACAAGTATTGTATTATTGTTGTAAAATGCAAGTATATTACATTATATTAATTTGCATAATGCAAGTGTATAACAAATCAGTGTTTTCAAGGAAAAGAGCGTTTATTATTCATGGAAATTATATTGGTAAGGTCAATTAATTGAAGTGTTAAATGAAAAAAGAGAGAATGGGAAAGTGTAAAATATGTAGACACTGGAGGAATAACAAAAATGAAAAATAACTTGCAAGCATGTACAACTTTACATAATGGAATCAAAATGCCTTGGTTCGGATTAGGCGTTTTTAAAGTTGAAGAAGGAACAGAGGTAATAGAAGCTGTGAAGACTGCTATCTTAAAGGGATACCGCAGCATTGATACTGCTGCAGTGTATCAAAATGAAGAAGGAGTGGGTGAAGGAATCCGTCAGGGAATGATAGAAACCGGAATTTCACGAGAAGAATTATTTATCACTTCTAAAGTGTGGAATGCAGATTTCGGATACGAAACTACTTTGGACGCTTATGAAACAAGCCTAAAAAAATTAGGCTTGGATTACTTAGATTTATACTTAATTCACTGGCCAGTAGAAGGAAAGTATAAAGATACTTGGCGAGCACTTGAAACTATTTATACTGAAAACCGTGTAAAAGCAATTGGAGTAAGTAATTTTCATATTCATCACCTAAAAGATGTAATGAAAGATGCAACAATCGTTCCGATGGTCAATCAAGTTGAATTCCATCCTAAATTGACTCAGGAAGACCTGCGTGCTTTTTGCCAACAAAACAATATTCAACTTGAAGCTTGGTCACCCCTTATGCAAGGGCAATTACTTGATGATGTGAAACTTAAAGAAATTGCTGAGATACATGGAAAATCCGTGGCACAAATCATCTTGCGCTGGGATCTTCAAAATGATGTTGTGACCATTCCAAAATCAATCAATGAACATCGTATTGTTGAAAATGCAGCTATTTTTGACTTTGAGCTTTCGGCAGAAGAAATGGAGAAAATTTCTTCACTCAATGAAAACAAACGTGTAGGTCCAGATCCAGATAACTTTGATTTTTAATAGTACTTATCACACCGCTCACTTGATTGAGCGGTGTTTTTTGTCTCTCAATTTCTTGGGCATTCCTCACACCACTTTTCTTGCTGCACATATCCTATAGAACATCTTGAAGTAGGGATACCCTCTTCAAACAAAAGGATGCAAGAAAGGAGAAGAAATCTGATGGGTGTTGAATTAACAGCGTTGCATTGGATTTATGTTGTTTTTATCTTTTTAATCATCGGCTTTATGGTGATGAGACGTGATACAACCATTGTAAGTATCGTCGGTATTTTTCTAATTGCCATTACTGCCACTGGATCATTGAGTGGCTCAATCAGTAGTATTTTTAACAGCTTCATTTTCGCGATTACAGAATTATTGCCAACGATACTTGTTATCTCAATCATTGTCGCGATGAGTAAAGTTCTGACAACGACCGGAATCAATGATGTGATGATTTCACCGTTTTCGAAACTCATTAAGACCCCTGCATTAGCTTATTGGACAATCGGAATCTTAATGATGGTCATTTCATGGTTTTTCTGGCCGTCTCCAGCGGTAGCATTGATGGGCGCTGTATTACTTCCAATCGCACTCCGAGTAGGCTTGCCTGCACTTGGGGTTGCTATGGCAATGAACTTATTCGGGCACGGAATTGCGTTATCAGGAGATTTCATTATTCAAGGAGCACCAAAACTGACCGCGGATGCTGCGGGGCTTCCAGTTGGTGATGTCATCAGTGCAAGTATTCCCCTAGTTATTGTGATGGGGCTCGTGACCACCATTACCGCGTTTTATTTCTTGAAACGAGACTTAAAATCCGGATTGTTAATGGCAACTACAGGAATATCAGCCATGCCAACAACGGAACCGACTGAACATCAATTAACGTTGCTATCCGCAGGACAAAAGCGCTTCTTTGCACTCTTGATCCCTGTCCTGTTTGCACTTGACGTGATTGCGATGTCCATTCTTGATTTACAGGGTGGCGATGCAACCGCATTGATAGGTGGTACATCTGTTTTCATCCTCTTATTCATTACAATGGTCAGCCATAAAAATAAAGGGCTTGAAAAAGCTACAAGTTACTTTATCGAAGGTTTCCAATTCGGTTTTAAAGTGTTCGGTGCAGTCATTCCGATTGCTGCATTCTTTTATCTGGGAGATGCAGGGTTCAATAAAATAATCGGTGAACTATTGCCGAAGACTTCACATGGCATCGTCAACGACCTTGGTGTAGCTCTTGCATCACTCGTTCCGTTAAGTAAAGAAGTCGGAGCAGTTACTTTGACGATTGTTGGCGCAATAACTGGCTTGGATGGCTCGGGGTTCTCGGGTATTTCTCTGGTAGGTTCTGTTGCCACTATCTTTGCTAATGCAATCGGTGCCGGTGCAGCTACTTTGACCGCTCTTGGTCAAATTGCAGCCATATGGGTTGGTGGAGGGACGTTGGTTCCATGGGCTCTTATTCCAGCGGCAGCTATCTGTGGTGTCGATCCATTTGAACTTGCGAGAAGAAACCTTCTTCCAGTGACAATCGGGTTGGTTGTTACAACAATCGTAGCCATGTTTTTAATATAATCTATGATATCCGGACCCTCTGAAATTGGAGGGTCTTTATTTTTTGATAACCTGGACGTTGTTCTCCAAACTGTTGTTTCTATTAAATGCTAAAATACTATATAGATACGTTAGTGACACGGAGGTTTTAAAATGATTAAAAGATTAGTGATTACAGGTTATAAACAGCACGAGATTGGTGTTTTCGACGATAAACATCCAGGCGTAGGTTTTATAAAGAAGGCATTAGAAAATCGTCTTCTTGAACTAATTGACGATGGACTGGAATGGGTTATTGTCAGCGGGCAGTTAGGGGTCGAAACGTGGGCAGCGCAATTGGTTATTGATTTCAAGCAATCATTCCCGCATTTAAAATACGCAGTCATTACGCCTTTTCTTGAGCAAGAAAAGAACTGGAATGACAGCAAAAAAGAAATGTATCAAACGATTTGTTCAAATGCTGATTTTCAAACAAGTGTGACGAAAAAACCTTATGAAGGACCTTGGCAATTTATCGAAAAGAATAAATTCATAATACGAAATTCTGACGGTCTACTGATCATTTATGATGAGGAAAATGAAGGTTCACCAAAGTTTATGAAAGAACTGGCCATGAAATATGCAGAACGTCATGACTATCAAATCATTACAATAACAGCTGACGACTTACAGTTAGTAGCGACAGAAGAACAACAAAACCAGTGGTCAGAATAAATATACCTAACATTCTAAATAAAATAATTTTTCTTGTTGTCATAAATGAATTAATAGTAAACTATTTATGAGTAGACGTAATCAAATGATTAAAAATTCTTAGATTGCGATTTGAAAATAATAGGGGATGTTTAGGATGGTAACAAAATTTGAAGAATTTGCGTATACACGACCTGAATTCGAACAGATTGAAACGCAGTTTAATGAAGCATTAACTGAGTTTAATGACTCCGAAACTGTTGAAGTACAAAGTGAAGTAATGAAGCAAATCAATGATATCAGAAACCATGTGGGAACGATGATGAACATTGTCTACATCAGAAATTCAATTGACACGAATGACGAGTTTTACAAAGCGGAACGGGACTACTTCGATGAACTAAGTCCAAAAGTAGATGATTTAATTACAAAATATTATAAGTCACTGGTGAGCTCATCTTTCCGTAACGAGTTGGAAGAAAAGTGGGGCACTCAATTATTTGCCATTGCGGAAGCACAGATTAAATCTTTTTCTTCTGAAGTCATTCCAATGATGCAAAAAGAGAATAAACTCTCATCAGAATATCAACAATTGATTGCGTCTGCCAAAATCAATTTTGAAAATGAAGAGCGTACCTTGGCACAGATGCAGCCATTCACTGAATCTACAGACCGTGACATGAGGAAACGGGCAAAAGACGCCTACTTTAGCTTTTTCGCAGAAAACGAGCAGCAACTCGATCGGATTTTTGATGATTTGGTAAAAGTTCGAACGGAAATTGCCCGTACATTAGGATACAAAAACTTTGTGGAACTGGGCTATTATCGTATGATTCGCACAGATTATGACGCGAAAATGGTCATGAACTTCCGTGATCAGGTCAAGGATTTCATTGTTCCGTTGGCATCCAAGTTAAAAGAACGTCAGCAGGCTCGCATCGGGGTAGATGATTTCAAATACTACGATGAATCAATCAATTACAAAACCGGAAATGCCACACCAAAAGGTTCACCGGAGTGGATCATAGATGGTGGCAAAAAAATGTATGATGAATTGTCGAAGGAAACAAGTGAATTCTTTGATTTCATGATAGACAATAACTTGATGGATCTTGTCGCGAAAAAAGGGAAAGCAAGCGGTGGGTACTGTTCGTATATCGAAGATTACAAAGCACCTTTCATTTTTTCTAACTTTAACGGTACATCTGGAGATATAGATGTTCTCACACATGAAGCGGGACACGCATTCCAAGTGTATTCAAGTCGTCATTTTGAAATCCCTGAATATAATTGGCCAACATACGAAGCGTGTGAAATTCATTCTATGAGTATGGAATTTCTTACTTGGCCATGGATGGAAAACTTCTTTAAGGAGGATACGGATAAATACAAATTTTCCCATTTAAGCAGTTCGCTTGAATTCTTGCCATATGGGGTGGCTGTGGATGAATTCCAACACTTTGTTTATGAAAATCCGGAGGCATCGCCAGCTGAACGTAAAAAGGCTTGGAGTGAGCTTGAGGAAAAATATTTGCCACACCGTGATTATGACGGTAATGACTACTTAAACAGAGGTGGGTTCTGGCAACGACAAGGCCATATTTATCAAAGTCCGTTCTATTATATTGATTATACATTGGCTCAAATCTGTGCATTCCAGTTCTTCAAACGAACGTTAGAAGACCGTGAGCAAGCTTGGGCAGATTATGTACACTTATGTAAAATTGGAGGAAGTCTGTCGTTTACAGGACTTGTAAAAGAAGCCAATTTGATTTCACCATTCGAAGATGGTTGCGTTGAATCCGTAATCGGCCCAATTGAACAATGGTTAAATTCAATTGACGATAAAGCACTTTAAGGGCTGTTTAATGATGTGCGCAAATGTACGATAAGCAACCAACAACATCGATTAACAAAGCTAGAAAAGAGACAAGGCCTCGCCAAATTTGGCGGGGCTTTTTATTTTGGCTTCATTTTAATATTTTCTATTATTAACCCTATTCTTGGAACGGGGTTAGGAATTGCGATGAAAGATGAAGGAGTATTCCATTTGGAATTTTCTGAAATTATTATTGACATCTAACTCTCCCGCTATTAATCTAAAGTAAGTATTACAGAATTATAGCAAAACGTATATAAAGTGTTATATATAAAAACGAAATGTTTTTTTAACTGTGCTATTAAAGAACGAACGATAATGTAGGGGGAAATGATAATGTCTCATGATCGGGAAGTGTATGACGTAACGATTATTGGGGGAGGACCCATCGGTTTATTCTCCGCCTTTTATGCTGGACTCCGTAATATGTCCTGCAAAATTATTGAAAGCCTCCCGCAACTTGGAGGGCAATTGTCTGCGTTGTATCCAGAAAAATATATTTATGATGTTGCCGGTTTTCCGAAAATATCTGCACAAAAACTTATTGATAACTTACTAGAACAAATGGGTCAATTTGAACAAACGATTTGTTTGAATCAAGAGGTGGAGGCACTTGAAAGACAAGCCGATGGCACATTTAAGCTTATAACGAGTAAGGGCATCCATTATTCAAAAACCATATTGATAACAGCAGGTAATGGAGCATTCCATCCGAAGAAACTGGATTTGGAAGATACATTGAAATTTGAAGAAAGCAATCTTCATTATTTGATCAATGATTTACAACAATTTGCCGGGAAAAAAGTACATGTTTTTGGTGGGGGAGATTCTGCAGTTGACTGGGCACTCATGCTGGAGCCAATCGCACAGAAAGTATCCATTGCTCACCGTCGCGATAAATTCCGAGCACATGAAAACACAGTGGAAAAGATGAAAAACTCCTCTGTAACAGTGCTGACTCCCTTCGTCCCTGCAGAGTTAAGTGGAGAAGACCGCATTACACAGGTTGTATTGAAAGAAGTAAAAAGCAACGAAAGAACTATCATTGATGTAGATGCTGTACTAGTCAATTATGGATTTGTATCGTCACTTGGTCCCATCAAGAACTGGGGCATGACTCTTGAGAAAAACAGCATTGTCGTAAATTCAAGAATGGAAACTGGTATTCCTGGCATTTTCGCTGCGGGAGATATTTGCACATATGAAGGCAAAGTAAAACTGATTGCTTCAGGTTTTGGAGAGGCTCCAACAGCAATTAGCAATGCAAAAGTTTATATTGATCCATCTTCAAAAGTTCAGCCACTTCATAGTACGTCAGTTATGGAAAAGGTGAATTCTGAAACTGCAGAATTGGTGAAATAATAAACATTTAAAATAGGCATTCGATTCAATGTAACAAAGTAATTAATTAACGTATATATAACGTTATGGGAAAGGTCAACTACGCATATCTTTAGACAAGGAGGGTTCAATATGACAAATGTAAACACCACAAATGAAGAAAAACAGTATGCACATTTTATGAAACGCATTGAAGCTGGTGACAAAATTGAAGCGGATGACTGGATGCCGGAAGAATATAGACAGACACTCATAAAGCTAATTTCGATGCATGGCATGAGCGAAATTATGGGAGCTTTACCTGAAAAAGAATGGGTACCTAAAGCTCCTTCTTTGAACCGAAAACTCGGAATTATGGCTAAGGTACAGGACGAGATGGGGCATGGGCAGCTTCTGCTTCGTGTAACGGAGGACTTACTGGCACCATATAACAAAACCCGTGCAGACTTAATGCAGGATCTATTTAATGGAGATTTGAAGTTTCATAATGTTTTTCATATGGAAACGAAAACATGGGCGGATGCAGGGATTATTGGATGGCTAGTTGACGGTGCCGCGATTATTACCCAAACAGATATGCTCAAAGCTTCATATGGTCCGTACGCAAGAGCACTGCAACGAATCTGTGCAGAAGAAGTATTTCATGCTCAACATGGTGAATCCATCATCTTAGCGTTAGCTGAAGGAACAGATGAACAAAAAGCGATGGTTCAGGAGGCACTGAATCGTTGGTGGGAACCACTTCTTATGTTCTTCGGGCCAGCTAGTAAGGAAACGACCGGTTCATCCAAACAAGATTTAACAATTAAATATAAAATCCGGACGAAAACAAATGAAGAATTCAGGCAAATCTTTTTTGATAAATACATGCCACGAATACTTTCACTGGGATTGACCATACCGGATCCGACCTTCCATTTCGACAAAGATGGCAATTTATGGTCCTATCAGCAGCCGGATTGGAATGAATTTAAGAAAATCATTAAAAATCAGGGGCAACGTTCGGAAGCGCGACTGAATTTACGCAGACATTCTTATGAATATAATTCATGGGTACGGGATGCACTTAGTGCGAATATAAGTTAATGAAAGGAGTCAGGTGAAGTGGGAGAAGAGAAAACATTTTATCAGGAATATGAAATTTTTAGCAAACGAACACCGAGCTCAGCTTTCCAGCACCAATTCAGTTTACTGGCTCCGAATGAAGATATGGCGCTAATTTTAGCGCAGGAAAACTTTATGCGACGTGAGCCTGTTGCTGACATTTGGATCGTCAACCGTAAGCACATTAAACGAATGAATGCTGAAGAAAAATTGACACTTAACCGGCTTGAAAACAAAGAATACCGCACGACCAAAGGGTATGGTTACTTGAAAAAGAAATGGCGTCAATATGAACAGGAAATGCTGGATGAAAAAGAAATCTTGTCATGGGGAGGCGATAGAAAATGAACAATGCTGACTCAGTGATGAGCCCGGAATATACAGAAGCTGTAAAAAGTTTGTTATTCCAGTTGGCTGATGATGACTTTTTATACTCGTTTCGTGGATCGGAATGGTTAGGACTTGCTCCTCATATCGAAGCTGATATCGCTTATTCTTCAATCAGCCAGGATACGATGGGGCATGCGGCAATGTATTACTCACTTCTTGAAAATCTGGGTGCAGGAAAAGCTGATGCTCTGGCTCATTTTCGCCTGGTAGCGGATAGAAAAAACAGTATTTTAACAGAACGCGTGAACGGGCAAGGATATTATTTGGAAACTCCCCATTATGATTGGGCATATGCGGTTGCACGAAGTTATTTATATACACAAGCGAAAAAAGTGAAAATCGACTCTTTATGCGAAAGCTCCTACCAACCTCTTGCGGAAGTAGCTGTAAAAGTGAGGATGGAACTTTATTATCACCGCCTGCACTGGGATACGTGGTTCAAGCAATTGATGAATTCTACAGATGTAGCAAAAAAGAAAATGAATGACGCAATCTCCCGTGTGATGGATGATTTCGGAGATGTTTTCTCTTACGGTGATCAAAAACAAGCGATCGAATCTAGTGGGCTTATAGGCAGTGAGGAAGAATTGAAACAAAAATGGCAAATAAGCATCGAACCAATGATGCTAGCGGTTCACATGCAAATGTTGAAAATTCCTGATCATCCAGTAAAAAACGGACGAAATGGACAACACACAAAAGATCTGGAGGAGGCTCTAACAACTCTTTCAGAAGTTTACAAGCTCGATACAGCCGCCGTCTGGTAAAAGATCGGGAAAGGAGGAGGCAACATGACTGCATTTACAGAAGTGTCGGTTGAGCGGATTTATGAAGCTCTGCTGAACGTGAAAGATCCAGAAATAGACACGGTCAGCATCTTTGATCTCGGCATGATCGGTGAAGTTACAACGGATGGAAATCATGTGAAAGTTGTTCTTCTGCCAACCTTTTTAGGTTGTCCCGCACTAGAAATTATCAAGAAAAATACCATAAGTGCTATAAAAGAATTACTAGATGTCGGTGAAGTTGAAGTGGAATTCGCATTACATCCACCATGGACATCAGATCGTATCACAGAAAAAGGGCATAAGAATTTGAGGGCGTTTGGAATTGCACCACCTCCGCGTCATTTTAAAGAAGATGGAAGTTGGCATGTTGATTGCGCCTATTGCGGGTCCACCTACGTGACCATGGACAATATCTTTGGACCAACCGCATGTCGAAGTATTCTATATTGCAAGAGTTGCAAAAACGTATTCGAGGCCATGAAACCGGTCTCTACCAACATGTAAAGTGAGGAGAAAATAATGGCTAAATTAATCGCATTATACAAACACCCTGAAAACAAAGAGGCTTTCGATGATCATTACTTCAATGTCCATGGACCGCTGACAGCAAAAATTCCTGGTCTGCGCGAAATGAAAGTGACCAAATTCACTGGTTCTCCAATGGGAGGAGAAAGTAAATATTACCTTATGTGCGAGATGATCTACGATGATATGGAATCGATGCAACAAGGTATACGTTCTGCTGAAGGAAAAGCTTCTGGTAAAGACCTAATGGGATTTGCAGGGAATCTAGTTACATTGATGATTGGTGAAGATGCGTAATGAACGCGTTTGAATTCATTGAAACTTCCATTGAAGGAAACGTGGCGTTAATCGAGCTGAATCGCCCGCGTCAGTTGAATTCCTTGAACAGGAAAATGGTAAGGGAACTGGTCGAGGCGATGGAAGGTTTTGATCGAGATGACCAGGTGCGTGTGATCGTGTTGACTGGTAAGGGCAGAGCTTTCTCGGCAGGTGCGGACATCGACGAAATGACGAATGATGATTCAATCAGTCTGGAACTGCTGAATCAATTTGCCGATTGGGATCGGTTGGCCCTCATTAAGAAGCCGATTATTGGTGCTGTAAAAGGATTTGTTTTCGGCGGAGGATTCGAGCTTGCACTATGTTGTGACGTTCTAATTACAGCCAGTGGGACAGAGTTTTCATTCCCTGAAGTAGGTCTTGGTGTCATGCCCGGAGCAGGTGGAACACAGCGCTTGACGAAACTTGCCGGACGGACAAAAGCTTTGGAGTGGCTATGGACGGGCGAGCGTATTTCAGCGAATGAAGCTTTAAAATATGGAGTCATTAATAAAATCGTAGCACCAGAACTTCTAATGGAAGAGTGTATGAAGTTCGCAAACAAACTTGCCAAGCAACCGCCCCTATCCTTACGTCTTATCAAAGATTCTGTAAACAAGGCAGTTGATTCTTCCTTATTTGAAGGCATGCAGTATGAACGGAAAAACTTCTATCTGCTGTTCTCAACACAGGACCAAAAAGAAGGCATGAATGCGTTTGTTGAAAAGAGAAAACCCGATTATAAAGGGAAGTAGGGAGTGTGTAGGATGTTTGAGACAATCCGTTACGACGTCAAAGACGGTATTGCATGGCTCTATTTAAATAGACCGGACAGTTTGAATGCATTTGTCGCTCAAATGAACCGTGAAGTAAAAGACGCAATCAAAACTGCATCCAACGATGAACATGTTCGCTGCATTGTCATATCAGGAGAAGGACGGGCATTTTGTTCTGGACAGGATTTATCGGAAGTCGATGAAAAGATGGATCACGGTCAAGTCTTGCGTGACCATTATGGTCCGATGATGAAGCAAATCAGGCAGTGTGAAAAACCACTTATCGCAGCTGTAAATGGAGTTGCGGCGGGAGCTGGATTCAGTTTAGCACTTGCTTGTGATTTCAGGCTTGTCTCAGAGCGCGCAAGTTTTATTAATGCGTTTATCCATGTTGGTCTCATTCCCGATTCAGGGAATCTCTATTATTTAACACGCCTGGTGGGTGAAGCGAAGGCTATAGAACTTTCAATATTGGGTGAAAAAGTGAAAGCAGAAGATGCATTTAATATGGGACTGGCAACACAACTTATCTCAGCGGAAAGTTGGGAAGAAGATGTAACTGCTTTTGCAAAACGCATTGCCTCTTTACCGACGAAAGCAGTCGGATTGATTAAACGGTATTTGAAAGCGGTTCCAGAACTTTCGTTTGAAGATTACCTTGAACATGAAGCTCAAGGGCAACGAATAGCAGGACTTACAAAAGATCACCGTGAAGGTGTCAATGCATTTATGGAAAAACGAAAACCTGTCTTTTCAGGACAATAGGGGGAGTAATGACATGGCAACGATCAAAGAAAATCAACTTGAGCAAGAATCAATGAAACGTGATTTTTATCATTTAATTATTAATGGTGAAAAAGTGAACAGTAGCAATGGTGATACGATTAAAACTTTCAATCCGGCTACTGGTGAATTGATTGCGGAAGTGGCAAAAGCTTCTAAAGAAGATGCTGAAAAAGCAGTTGAAGCGGCACGTAATTCTTTTGACCATGGAAAGTGGAAGCTCTATCCGATTGGTCGCCGAGCGCAGGTATTGAATAAAATTGCAGGAATCATGCGCTCTCGTTTCAATGAGCTAGTGGAATTGGAAATGCTTGATACTGGTAAATCGCTTCATGCAGCACAAGGGCAAGTGTCTCAAGCTATCGAAGATTTTGAGTTTTACGCAGGCGCAATCGTTGGGCATCGCGGCACAGTAAATAACGTTCCGGGTCAATTCCACAATTATACTGAGAAAGAGCCCGTTGGAGTTTGCGCTCAAATCATTCCATGGAACTATCCGTTAATGATGGCGGCATGGAAAATCGCACCTGCAATAGCTGTAGGATGTTCAGTAATTGTCAAACCGGCATCACTTACTCCACTCACTGCAATTATCCTTGGAGAAATCTGTCTTGAAGCAGGGGTTCCTGCAGGTGTAGTGAACGTGATTCCAGGTTCGGGAGCGGAAGTCGGAAACTTCTTAGTGGAGCATCCACGAGTAAATAAAGTTGCCTTTACAGGTTCTACACCAATCGGTAAAGACATTATGGGTAAAGCATCTGAAACATTAAAACGCGTGACATTGGAGCTTGGCGGTAAATCTCCAAGTCTAGTATTTGAAGATGCAGATATTGATGCTGCGGTTGATGGATCATTATTTGGCATATTCTATAATTCGGGCCAATCATGTGAGGCACGTTCTCGTTTATACGTCCATGAAGACATTTACGATGAATTCATGAACAAGTTTGTAGAAAAAGCGAAGAAATTACAGATGGGCAATCCGTTTGATAAAGCAACTCATGTGGGGGCCATTATTGATCAAGCACAACTTGAAACAATTGATGGCTATGTCCAATCCGCTAAAAAAGAAGGAGCGGAAATCCTTGTCGGAGGAAATATCGCGAAACCAGAAGGCTATGAAAATGGTTTCTGGTATGAGCCGACAATCATCGCAAACGTAAATCACGACATGAAGGCTGTAACAGATGAAATCTTCGGACCAGTTGTCGTTGTGATGAAATTCAAAGATGAAAAAGAAGCGATCCGCCTAGCAAACGATACTGAGTTCGGATTAGGTTCGGCTGTCTGGTCTAAAGATGGAGCACGTGCTACTCGCGTTGCCAATCAGATTCAAGCTGGAATCGTTATGGTCAACTGTCCGTTCTCTGCTTTCCCTGGAACGCCTTTTGGCGGCTATAAACAATCCGGATTCGGGCGCGAACTATGCATAGAAACATTGGACCTTTATACAGAAACGAAAAGTATTTTATCGTACTATGGTAGCCGTCCTTTAAATCCGTTCGGTCTATAAAATCTTTTGAATGACGGACAGGGAGTTATCCAACCCCCTGTCCGTATTCTTTCACCTCAAAAGGAGGAATATCTCGTGATTAACCGTATGGTTGTTGTCGGTTCAGGTTTGATGGGCAGAGGAATTGCTTATGTTGGCGCAGTTGGTGGTTATGATGTAACTGTAGTCGACATACATGAACATGCATTGGAAAATGCAAAAAAGGAAATTGAACGAATGTTTGAAAAAGGGGTAGCGCTTGGGAAATTATCTTCTGATCATGCTTCAAATGCATTGCGGAACTTAAGTTTTCAACCAAACTTATCCGAAGCTGCACGAGAAGCGGATTTGATTATTGAAGCGGTTCCTGAAGAGATTACTATAAAAAAACGAGTGTTTGAAACAATGGAAGAACACGCACCTGCTCATTGTTATTTCGCGACGAATACGTCAACGATGAGTCCGACAGAAATTGCTTCATTTGCAAAACGACCTGATAAAACGATAGCGATGCATTTTTTCAATCCTGTACATAAGATGCCGCTTGTTGAAATTGTCCGTGGCTTGGAAACCAGTGATGAAACTGCCAAAACAATCAAAGAAGTTGCAGAAAAGATGGGCAAAGAAACGGTTGTTATCAATGAATTCCCGGGATTTGTTACTAGTAGGATTAGTGCCCTCGTTGGTAACGAAGCCTTCTACATGCTTCAGGAAGGACTTGGCACACCTGAAGAAATTGATAAAGCAATTAAGCTCGGCTTAAATTATCCAATGGGTCCATTCGAACTTGTAGATTTGGTAGGACTCGACACTCGCCTAAACAACTTAAACTATTTACATGCAAAGCTCGGGGAGAAATACCGCCCGGCACCGCTCCTTGAACAATATGTCAAAGCGGGTCGTCTCGGACGAAAAACCGGCAAGGGTGTATACGACTATACAATAGAAGAAGAGTGGGTCAAGAAATGAGAGAAGTGGTCATCGTAGACGCAGTAAGAACACCTATTGGAAGATATAACGGTGCATTAAAAGATGTGCGACCTGATGACTTGGGGGCAGTCGTGATCAAGGCATTGATTGAGCGTAATCCAGGTCTGATAACTTCACAAATTGAAGAAGTTGTTTTAGGGAATGCCAATCAGGCAGGAGAAGATAACCGCAATGTTGCACGTATGTCTGCATTATTAGCAGGACTTCCGGTTGAAGTGGCAGGCACCACGATAAATCGTCTGTGCGGTTCAGGTCTTGACGCTGTTATGTATGCGGCGAGAGCCATTGCAGTGGGAGATGGAGATGTTTACATCGCTGGTGGAACTGAAAGCATGACGCGCGCACCACTGGTCATGGCAAAACCAACTCAAGCATTCCCCAGAGGCAATATGGAATTGCAGGATACTACAATTGGTTGGCGCTTTACCAATAGTAAGTTAAAAGAGATGTACGGAACGGACTCGATGCCCGAGACTGCGGAAAATGTAGCTCAGCGATTCAAAATTACACGAGCGAGTCAGGATCAATTTGCTTTTGAAAGTCAGCAACGAGCTAAAAAAGCATTGGAAGAAAACCGTTTTGCTGATGAGATTGTTCCGGTTGTTTATGTGGACCGAAAAGGAAATAACGTAGTGGTGAAGCAGGATGAGCATCCTCGTCCGGATACTACTTTTGAGAAACTCAGTCAGCTGAAACCGATTTTTAAAGATGGTACGGTTACGGCAGGGAACGCTTCAGGGGTGAATGACGGTGCGTCTGCTTTGTTGCTGATGAGTGCAGAAAAAGCGAAAGAATTGAACTTAACACCTCTGGCGAAATACGTGGCCGGTGCTACAGCTGGCCTCGAACCAAATGTGATGGGGCTAGGTCCTATTTACGCGACGAGAAAAGTATTGGAACGAACCGGTCTGACTGCAAATGATATTGGATTGGTTGAATTAAATGAAGCTTTTGCCTCACAGTCGCTAGAGTGTATAAAGCAATTAGAGCTGGACGATAAAAAAGTGAATGTTAATGGTGGTGCGATTGCTTTTGGTCACCCTCTTGGTGCCAGTGGCGCAAGAATATTAACCACACTTTTATATGAAATGAAAAGAGAGAACGTTCAATATGGCCTGGCTACGATGTGTATCGGAGTCGGTCAGGGAATCGCAACAATTATCGAGAATATATCGGAATAAGTTCAAATGTCCAAATAAGGCTGCCCCTCAGTTATAAAAATGGCAACATATCACAGAGAAAACGGGGTATTCACCAGCATTTACTTATAATGCTAATAGTTCTGTAACGATTTCCGAGATTGAATAAAGCAAGACTTGAATGATTTAAAACTGCTGCACTTATTATTTGGAGGGAGGAGCAGTATGTCAACTGTTCTATATAGAAAAGAAAACCATATCGGGTATGTGACCATTAATAGAGAACAAGCTTTGAACTGCTTTAATTTCGAAACGCTTCAGGAACTGCAATCGGTGACAGATTCAATCTCTCTTGATCCAGATGTTCGTGTTGTTATTTTCACTGGAGCTGGGGATAAAGCATTCAGTGCCGGAGCCGATTTAAAAGAACGCAAGACGCTGACTGAAACCGAAGTTCGAAGAAATGTGAGAGCTATTAGAGATGTATTTAATAGCATCGCAAATCTTCCTCAGCCCACGATTGCTGCCGTAAATGGCTATGCTTTTGGTGGGGGTTTTGAATTGATGATTGCCTGTGATTTTTCAATTGCAGCAAAAGATGTTCAGATGGGATTAACCGAAACAAGCTGGGCCATCATCCCAGGTGCTGGGGGTACTCAACGACTTCCAAGACTTGTAGGAGAAATGAAAGCAAAAGAACTGATTTTCACGGCTAGAAAGTTCACAGCTGAGGAAGGTGTCGAACTTGGCATCGTATTAAAAGTCGTAGAGAAAAAACAGTTGCTAGAAACATGCGAGCAGTTCGCTTTAAATATGATGAAAAATGGTCCTGTTGCGATTAAACAGGCAAAGTACGCTATTTCAACTGGAATGAATACAGACTTGCAGACAGGGTTAGCTATTGAGTCGAAAGCTTATGAGTTGGTGATTCCGACTACTGATCGTATCGAAGCTTTAAACGCATTTAGTGAAAAACGTCGTCCAATATTCACTGGGATTTAATGTTCATTTTAGTAATATAACGATATAATGAAAAATGGAATAAATCTTGATATATGTTGAATAGCAAAAAAGAAAGAGTGAAATGAATTGGCAAACACACAATCCATGATTTTTACAATTTATGGTGATTACATCCGGCATTACGGAAACAAAATATGGATTGGTAGTTTAATTCGCCTGTTAAAAGAATTTGGACATAATGAACAATCCGTGCGCGTAGCGGTTTCCAGAATGATGAAGCAAGGATGGATTGAGTCTGAAAAAAAAGGCAATAAGAGTTATTATTTCTTGACCCCACGTGGTGAAGCCCGTATGGAAGAAGCGGCAGTCCGCATATTCAAATTAACACCAGACGAGTGGGATGGAAAATGGCGTATGCTGATGTATACGATTCCTGAAGAAAAGAGACAGATTCGCGATGAACTTCGTAAAGAACTGTTATGGAGCGGGTTTGGCAGCTTTTCAAACGGTTGCTGGATTTCACCGAACAATCTAGAAAAAGAAGTGAATCTTCTAATTGAAAAGTACGAGATTCAAGATTATGCAGATTTCTTCGTGTCCTCATATAAAGGACCGCAAGCAGATCGATCACTCGTCGAAAAAAGCTGGCCCCTTCAAGAGATAGAAATGAAATATCAGGAATTCATTTCGACCTACAGCAAACAGTTCATCGTCCATCAAAGCATGATGAGCAAAGGCCAGATGTCGGATGCCGAATGTTTTGTGGAACGCACGAAGCTTGTTCATGAATACCGAAAATTTCTCTTCGCAGATCCTGGACTTCCAAAAGAGTTGCTTCCGGAAATATGGAATGGTCATCATGCGGCACTGTTGTTCGAACAATACTATAAATTGCTTGCTCAATCAGCAAGTCAATTCTTCGAAGAGGTCTTCCAAGAAGACAATGATATGCGGTGGAAAGACAAATCATATGATGCGGATGACCATCCTTTAATGAGTGAATGAGTCAAAAGGAATTTTTAATTAACAAATTAGAAACATCGCTGACCAACTAAACCATTCCTCTCAAACAATAAATATGTAATAAAGACTACCAACAAATTTTAAATTGATTTGTTGGTCATTTTTTATTTATATGAAAACTAAAATAATAGCCATTGTGTGGAGCTTGATTAGTTGAAGAATATAAAAAACAGGATAACTAATCAACTATGTAGAATGTTCATGTAAAACCAAAATTAGGTTACTGAAGTTTATTCAAAAATAAATGGGGGTTACATATTGAACGAGAAAACGACGAGATTAGCTTTAACAGGGGCAATTGTAGTTTTAAGTATTTCCATTCTTTATTCATCATTTCAAATTTCAGGAGCAATAAGAGATACTTCAACCAATGGAACAACTAAGGATGAAGAGCAAAACAGATATGAATTAATTTCACCAAACGACAGCAATATTATTATTTTTGATAAACAAAGTGGAGATTATTGGAGAAAATTTATTGAAACTAACGAAGGACCTACCGAATGGGAAAAACAGACATCTCCACTCGTTAAATAATCAATTTAAATCAGTGAGCTGCATAGTCAGCTCTTTTTCTAATCCGACTTACTAACATAAAACAACATATAGAGCAGTTAACAAAACTAAAGGAGATTTTGTAATGAACCATCATAAATTGATAATTACTCAGTACAACGCTAAATATGCTGAACAAACAGTGGATATGTGGCGAGAAAGTAAGGAACAGGCTATTGGTCAGAAAGAAATTCACAGCTTTGAAAATCACGTATATTTTTTAAATCATATATTACCTGAACAGTTTCAAATAGATTTAGCGTTAATTGATGAAAACGTAGTTGGAATGATTGTCTATAATGAAATGGAAATAAGCCAATTATATATTCATATAGATTACCAAGGAATTGGTATAGGTCATTCATTACTAGATAAAGTAAAAGCACAATCAAGTGGGAGATTAACATTATACACATTTGAAGTAAATGAGAATGCACAACGATTTTATGAAAAACATGGATTTGAAATCATCGGCAGAGGACATGAAAATGAAGAGAATTTACCTGATATTCAATATGAATGGATATCCAAAAAAATGCTGTAATCGGGTTCCCCTTTTAGGGGGGGGTCTAATGGTCGTCGTACAGTTCTCACCTAAATAATGCTAGGTGGATACCTTGTCGTTTCGGACGACCGAGCAAAAAATGTCGATGCAGTAACTGAAGAAGAATTTAAATATAATTACGAGGAATTTAATACGAAATTACAATTGTTTTAAAGTTCGGAGGGACTCATCCTTATATAACTCCCATGAAAATAATAATCTAAATGAGGACGATAATAATGGATGATTGAAAGCTTGAATCAGGTGTTATTAAGGTGAAAATACGGTTCTTTACTTTATTGGTATGTTAAAATAACTAAAACAAGGTAAAAAATATGTTATCAATCCGTGTAATTTATGTAAGGGGAAATTTGATGAAAGAGACATTAAACGAGAAAATTAAAAAGAAAACAATCGCAAAGCAAAAAAATCTTAAAATTATTTTGCGAGCACTATTGGTCATTATTGGGGGCTTTATTACTGCATATGGACTAGAAGCGGTATTAATCCCGAACAATGTCTCAGATGGTGGTGTGACAGGCCTAAGTATTGTTGGGTCAGAATTGTTCGATTTGCCTTTAGGAGCACTTATTGCAATACTGAATCTCCCGTTCGTATTTTTAGGTTATAAGCAAATCGGTAAGCGTTTTGCTATATACTCAGTAATCGGGATAGCATCCTTAGCAGTTGGCACGATCCTTATGCACGGAGTATCAACCATCATTCATGGCGATACTTTGTTAGTAACCGTTGTCGGCGGTATTATAATTGGTTTCGGTATGGGTTTAGCCTTACGAAATGGTGGCGCCTTAGATGGAATTGATATGTTAGCCGTATTACTATCCAGAAAATTACCTTTTGGAACAAGCGATCTTATCTTATTTTTAAACGTCTTTGTCTTTATTGTTGTTTCGTTAGTTTTCGGTTTTCAAGGGGCTATCTTATCGGCAATCGCTTACTTTATTGCTTCTAAAGTTATTCACATTGTTGAAGAAGGTTTAAGTGGTTCTAAAACCTTTAAAATTATTACGAATCAACCCGAAATCATGGTAGAGACAATTCGTGACCGCTTAGGCCGTGGAGCCACATATAGCATCGTTGAAGGCGGCTACTCAAATGAGCAATTTAAAGAAATCACTTGTGTAATTAATCGCTTGGAAGAAAGTAAAATGAAAGAAATCATACAGGAAATTGACGTCAATGCATTTGTAACGATATATGAAGTGGTGGAAGTTAGTGGCGGTAGGTTCAAAAAGAAAGATATTCATTAATCTTCTTTGAATCACTGACAAAGTGTATTCTTGGGAAGATATTATTTATAAATGTTAGACAGACGCTGATTAAAGTTCAGCGTTTTTTTATTTTTATTGTTCACGGAATATTCATTATTTTTAATGATTAAATGGATATTTTTGGTATAACATAAATGAAGGAGATGGTTGAGTTGAAAAAGTATTTACTGATTGGAGTGGCAGTATTATTGACTGCGTGTTCACCAGAGGTTGCTTCGAATGATATGGAAACGATTACAGACAAAGACACAAAACCAGAAGTCGAATTGGTAGAACCTCTTGAAAATTCGTTGTTATTGGAATGGGATTACGACAATATGGATAGAGGTGACCACGATTATGAAACATCGGCTCATCCCCGTTTAGTTGTTGATCCTGAAGACAAGGAAATTAAACGCGGAGATGTTATTTACTTCAAATCACCCGACTTCACAATAGAAAGCAATCCAGACTTCAATATGCCTGAGTATTACATTTCAAGAGTAGTTGGGCTAGAGGGCGAAACCGTAGAGATTAAGAAGGGTCAAGTATTTATAGATGGCAAGAAACTAGATACTTTTTATTCTAAAGTGTTGAGAAGAGGTCAGAATGAAGAGGGATTTTTCAAAGAATCCGACCTTGCTACTAGAAGTGACGATGAATATTGGAAAGAATACTTTGCAACAACTATGGAGCCTGTAAAAGTTGAAGCGAACACTGTATTTGTCTTGGGAGATAACTGGTGGAGAAGTACTGATAGTAAAGATTTTGGAGTCTTACCGATTGAAAATGTGAAAGGAAAGGTATTAGGTTACAAGAAGTGATATGTGGAATAAAATATGTATTTTTGAAGAAAAAGTATTGAAACTTTACTGTCTAATTAAAGGGGGATAATTAGATGAAGAAAACAGGGTTCTATTGAGATGATACACCTCTCAATAGAACCCTTTAGAAAAATACGGTGCATTTTGCTGATCATTTTTAATGTAAACCGGAACAAGTTACCCGTTGGCCCAGTTCCCAGTTTTTACTTATTCAGTTTCTTTGCTTTGAAGAATTTCTCGGTAGTCGTATCCTTTTTGAACATACGTATCAATGGAAAGCTGGATAATTTCAAAGTCTTTATCGCTCAGTTCCCTAACTACTTTTCCTGGCGATCCCACAACTAATGAACGCGGTGGGAATTTTTTGCCGGGAGGAATTAATGTATTGGCACCGATGATGCATTCTTCCCCGATTTCAGCATGATCCAGTATGGTGGAACCCATGCCGATGATCGAACGTTTTCCAATTTTACAGCCGTGTAAGATGACATTATGGCCAACTGTTACTTCGTCTTCAACTATAACAGGTGCATCTTCATACAAATGAATCGTAGAATTGTCTTGAATACTGCATCTTTTTCCAATCGAAATAAGTCCTTCATCTCCACGTAAAACGGCGTTGAACCAAATAGTTGATTCTTCCCCTACTATTACTTCTCCGATAATTTTCGCTCCTGGCGCAACGAATACCGTTGAAGCTAGTTTAGGTGTATTTCCTTTAAATGAAATAATCAACATTATTACCCCCAATTCAAATTCACGCAATTGTCTTTCAACTACAATTACTATAACATATTCTAGTAGAGGTGAATGGAAAATGAAATATGTTTGTGAGATGTTGCAAATTGACTACCCAATTATACAGGGGGGGATGGGGAATATAAGCAATGCCCCGTTAACTTCTGCTGTGTCCGAAGCTGGTGGATTAGGAACGATCGGGTGTGGAACGATGACACCTGACGAAGTGGAACAAATTATCCTTCAAACGAAACAACAGACGAAACGAAACTTCGCGATCAACATCGCCATTAATGTCTCTCCATATACAAAAGAATTAATTGAGCTCGTTATTAAACATGGCATTCCGATTGTTTCTTTATCAGCTGGAAACCCAGTTCCTTTTATTCAGACTTTACATGAGCATGGTGTGAAAGTGATTGTTCTTGTAGCTTCCGTAAAACATGCACAAAAAGCGGAAGCGGCAGGTGCCGATCTTCTAGTGGCGGAAGGATTTGAAGCTGCGGGTATCAATTCCAATCTTGAATTGACGACATTCACACTCATTCCTCAGATTGTGAAAAATGTCCAACTCCCCGTTATTGCAGCTGGTGGTATCGGAGACGGTAAAGGACTCGCGGCTGCACTGATGCTGGGGGCGAGCGGTGTTCAAATTGGAACACGATTGATTGCCACCAAAGAAGCACCATTCCACGACAACTATAAGAACAGTTTAGTGAATGCGAGTGATACAGCAACGATTATTGTAGGACGCAGTGTAGGAATGCTGAGAAGAATCTTGAAGACACCTTATTCACAGAAACTGGACGAACATGAACAACAAGGCATGACCTTTGCACAATACGGTGAAATGACTACCGAAAAGCATCACGTCAAAGGTGCAATGGATGGTGATTTGGAAAACGGTTTTATCAATAGCGGTCAGATAGCTGGTTTGATTGACCATATCCCGAGTGTCAAGGAATTGGTAGAGAGCATGTTGGATGAAGCAAACCATCAAATCAACCGAACTTCAAAAGAATTGAATCAAATGCTTAATAGAAAATATGAATAATGGGAACACATCATATTTGTTATTTGTTCCAGTATTTCTCACAGATCCAGATGAATCGTGAGTCGTACACCGTAAATCAAAAGCCCTTCCAAGTCGCTAACAAAGGAAGGGCTCTTTCTCTATCTAATTGTTCCTTTAACATTATAAAACTACGTACAATAAGCACTTGTTGAACGAATTGAAAATGCAAAAGATGACTTGTTAAAAATAAGTATCTATTAATTCCAAAAATATAGAGTTTTCCGATTATTGTATTGACTATAATATTACATTTTGATAATATTACGTTGAAATAGTGTTATACGATGAAGTGCATCATACAATGGATTAAAGAAATAAATGAATATAAATGTCGATAATTTTATTATGTAAAGTAAAGTGAATGTTACATCTTTGGCTTAAGAGGGGGATTGATGGATGGAAACTGCTAAAAGCATTCCATTGTCTGGCGAATTTGAACTCTTTGAAAGGATGGCAGAGCATGAACAAGTAGTTTTTTGTAATGATCCTTCAACCGGTCTCCGTGCGATTATTGCCATCCATAACACAACGGTAGGACCCGCTTTAGGGGGGTGTCGGATGCATCCATATCGAAGCGTCGAAGAGGCACTCGAAGATGCCCTCAGATTATCCAAAGGAATGAGCTATAAATGTGCGGCTGCAGGTGTGGATTTTGGTGGTGGAAAAGCAGTTATTATCGGGGATCCGAAATCAGATAAATCACCTGAGTTGTTTCGGGCATTCGGTCAATTTATAAATTCATTAGGCGGCAGATTTTATACTGGGACGGATATGGGTACGACCATGGAAGATTTCATACACGCTTCAAAAGAGACACATTACATTGTAGGTCTACCAGTGGCATATGGAGGTGGGGGCGATTCCTCTGTTCCTACGGCAGCGGGTGTTCTTTATGGCATAAAGGCAACGAATCAATCTCTTTTTGGCAAGCCAGACTTGGGTGGAAGAACATACGCCATTCAAGGTTTAGGAAAAGTAGGATCTAAAGTTGCCATCGGTTTACTTGAAGAAGGGGCACATCTCTATGTTACCGATATCAGTCATGAAAGTCTGAGAATAATAGAAGAATTAGCCTCAACTACATCGGGAACAGTGAAGGTTGTTGGAAGTGAAGATATCTATTCACAGGAAGCGGATGTATTTGTCCCTTGTGCACTTGGAGGAATCATTAACGATCAGACAATTGAACAGTTCCAGGTGAAAGCAATAGCAGGATCTGCAAACAATCAATTGCTAAATGAAACGCATGGCAGAAGACTTCAGCAAAAGGGCATTCTGTACGCACCAGATTATATTATCAATTCAGGCGGACTGATTCAGGTGGCTGATGAATTGTATGGCATTAATCACGCAAGAGTCCTTGCTAAAACAAGGCATATCTATGATGCCATTTTAGAAGTATACGAGATGGCTATAAAAAATGGGATTTCGACGATGGAAGCTGCAAATATGATGTGTGACAAAAGAATTGAAAACAAAAGGAATAGAAATGGCTTTTTCACTACAGCAATGAAACCAAAGTGGGCATTCCGCAAATGATTTTCAAAATCGCTTTGTAAACGTTTACATTTATGTGTTGATTATTTGAAAATCTTTCTGGAATATAAACTTTTTTCTATTAATCTACGATTTCGTTCATAACATGTACATAAACTAAATAGTAAGTAGGAGATAGATCATGAAACGAGGACTGGAGTTAGGCAGAGAAGAATCGATCGAAATCATTGTGACAGAGGATATGTATGCTGCATTTGAAGGTGAAGTCGTTCACCCTGTCTATTCAACAGTAGCAATGACATACCATATGGAGTGGGTTTCAAGAAAAATCATTCTTCCTTTTTTGGAAGAGCATGAAGAGGGAATGGGTGCATCAGTCCAACTGAAACATATTGCTGCATCACCTCTTGGTTCAGTCGTGTCTTTGACAGCTAATGTGATCGAACTTCGCGACAATTTTGTTAAGACAAAAGTAACGGCACGAAACCATTTAGGTGTAATTGGGAAAGGTGAAGTCATGCAAGTCATCCTATCAAAAGAAACAATAGCCAATAAGTTAAAAGAAGCGTCAGTCTAAATTTAGCAAATTCAAGTGATAGATTTTAAGGAGGCTTTTCGAATGAAAGTTGCAGAAAGAACATCAATGGCTAAAGAATTTGAACTCTTCGATAAAATGAGTGCACATGAACAAGTGGTTTTTTGTAACGATCCTTCCACTGGTTTGCGTGCCATCATTGCAATCCATAATACAACTCTCGGTCCTGCACTCGGCGGATGCCGTATGCAACCTTATAACAGTATGGACGAGGCACTGGAAGATGTTCTGCGATTGTCAAAAGGGATGACTTACAAATGCGCTGCCGCTGATGTTGATTTTGGAGGCGGAAAAGCAGTCATAATCGGGGATCCGAAAACAGATAAGTCACCTGAACTGTTCCGTGCATTCGGTCAATTTGTCAATTCTTTAGGTGGCCGTTTTTATACTGGAACAGATATGGGTACGGCAATGGATGATTTCATACACGCTTCAAAAGAAACCAATTTTATCAACGGCCTTCCGGTCGAATATGGTGGTGGCGGGGATTCATCTATTCCGACGGCAGCAGGTGTCCTATACGGCATTAAAGCGACCAATCATATGCTCTTTGGAAACGATGAATTGGGCGGACACACCTATGCCATTCAAGGCCTTGGAAAGGTTGGATTTAAAGTTGCATGCGGATTGCTTGAAGCTGGTGCTGAAATTTTCGTAACAGATATCCATCAGGATAGTATAGATGCCATTAAAGCGAAAGCAGCAACAACTGCCGGCAAAGTGACCGTGATAGCAAAAGAAGATATTTATTCACAGCAGGCAGATATATTCGTTCCTTGTGCATTTGGTGGAATCATCAATGACAATACAATCGCTCAGTTTAAAGTAAAAGCAATCGTTGGTGCAGCTAACAATCAACTATTGAATGACACTCACGGGAAAATGTTACACGAAAAAGGAATTTTATACGCTCCTGATTATATCGTCAATTCCGGCGGCCTTATTCAAGTAGCTGATGAATTGTACGGGATTAATCATGAACGTGTACTTGCCAAAACAAAACATATTTATGATGCGATTTTGGAAGTGTTCAAGGAAGCGAGCAGCAGCGGCAAAACAACAGAAGAATCCGCAAATGAGATGTGTGAAAAACGAATTGTGGAAAGATCGAAGCGAAATAGCTTCTACACAGCACCAGCTAAACCAAAGTGGTCCATACGCAACTTATCCTGAATGGAGGCAAGTTAAGTGGAACAAAACTATCCGATCAAAAGAATAATAGACGATCAAGGCGTTCTCGTTGATGAAAGTTATAAAAATACGATTGATGAAAAATTGGTAAAAGAATTGTATTACAACATGCTGCGTATCCGCACTTATGACAGAAAATCTATTAACTTGCAACGACAAGGGCGACTTGGTACATATGCGCCTTTCGAAGGGCAAGAAGCAGCACAGGTAGGAAGTGCGTTAGCGCTTGAGGAGAATGACTGGGTCTTCCCGACTTATCGTGACCATGGTGCGACTCTGACTTTTGGAAAAAGCATGACTAGAACATTTTTGTATTGGAATGGAAGAGTAGAAGGGTGTGTACCACCTGAAGGTAGAAATATCTTTCCTCCGGCTGTACCGATTGCTACTCAACTGCCTCATGCTGCGGGTGCAGCTTGGGCAGAAAAGCTGAAAGGAACAAAAAATGCCTCCATTGCTTATTTCGGGGACGGAGCCACTTCAGAAGGTGACTTTCATGAAGGACTGAATTTTGCGAGCGTATTCAAAGTTCCAGTCGTTTTCTTCAATCAAAATAACGGCTATGCGATTTCAGTTCCGATGGAAAAACAAATGAATTCCAAGACGATTGCACAAAAGTCAGTTGCTTATGGAATACCAGGTGTCCGTATTGACGGAAATGATTGTCTGGCGGTCTACTTTGAAACGAAAAAAGCATTTGACCGTGCACGTAATGGAGATGGACCGACATTAATAGAAGCAGTTACATGGCGAAAAGGTGCTCACACGACTGCGGATGATCCATCGAAATATCGCCCTGCGGAACAAGGCCAGCATATTGTTGACCCTATGGAACGAATGGAATTGTTCATGAAAAACTATGGCTACTGGGATGAACAGTGGATTAAGGAAATGACAGAAAAAACAGCGAATGAAGTCGAAGCGGCTGTCGATGAAATGGAAAACTACCCACCGCCAAACGTGGAAGATGTTTTCAATCATGTATTCGCAGTATTGCCCGTTCAACTCGCTGAACAGAAAGAAGCATATCTTGCACATTTGGGGAGGCGGTGACAGGATGACGACAATGAAAGAATCAAATCATGAAGAGGCACAGACAACCCAGATGACGATGATCCAGGCAATTAATGATGGCATGCGATTATTGCTCGAAGAGGATGATCGTACCATCATCCTGGGTGAAGACATCGGGAAAAATGGAGGAGTGTTCCGTGCGACAGAAGGGCTTCAGGAAAAGTTCGGAGCCGACCGTGTAGTGGATACCCCACTAGCTGAATCCGGCATCATTGGAACGTCCATTGGTCTTGCTGTTAACGGATTCAAACCGATTGCGGAAATACAGTTCCTTGGTTTTATCTATCCCGCATACGAACAAATCATGACCCATGTTTCCCGTATCCGTATGCGTTCAATGTCACATTTTACGGTACCTATGGTCATCAGGGCCCCATACGGAGCGGGAATTCGTGCACCTGAAATCCATTCCGATAGTACAGAAACTTTGTTCACTCATATGCCGGGAATAAAAGTTGTCTGCCCTTCAAATCCGTATGATGCAAAAGGGTTACTGATTGCAGCTATGGAAGATCCAGACCCGGTACTGGTCCTGGAAACGATGAAAAACTATCGTTCGCAAAGAGAAGAAGTACCTGTTGGAAAATATACGGTGGAAATTGGCAAAGGAAAAGTCGTCCGTGAAGGTACGGATGTCACTTTGATTGCATGGGGTGCCATGGTTGCAATCGCTGAAAAAGCGGCCGTACAGGCAGAGAAAAAAGGCATCAGTTGTGAAATTATCGATCTTCGTACACTCTATCCGATTGATCGGGACATTATTGCACAGTCCGTCCAAAAGACGACAAGAGCGGTTATTATTCATGAAGCGCATCATACCGGAGGGCTCGGTAATGATATTGTGTCCATAATCAATGACACGTCGTTCCTATATTTACGTGCTCCAATCGAAAGAGTTACGGGCTTTGATGTTCCTGTTCCTTTCTTCACTTTGGAAGAACATTACCTTCCTACACCTGCCCGTATTGTTGAAGGGATTGAAAAAGTGGTTCATTTTTAAGGGGGAAATGCCATGCTCGAAGTAAAACTACATGACATTGGAGAAGGGATGACCGAAGGAGAGATTGTCCATTACTTGGTTAAAGTTGGGGACTCCGTACGTACGGATCAACCACTTGTTGAAGTACAGACCGATAAAATGGTTGCAGAACTTACTTCTCCCTGCTCAGGTATCGTAAAAAAAATCATTATCGATGCCGGCGAAACGGTTAGAGTCGGAACTAGCCTGATTTATATCGAAGCGGATGAATCAGTAAAAACAGTACAAAAAACATCCCCTGAAATGAAACAGGAAGTAAAAAACGAAATGATTACTCCAACTGTCTTTAAAGAGAAGAATATGCAGACGACTTTCACCCGTGTCTTGGCAGCGCCATACACTCGTAAAATTGCGCGTGAACATAACATTAATATAGAAGATGTCCAAGCATCTGATCCATCTGGAAGAGTGACGGAGGAAGATGTTTATCGATTCCTGAAAGGTCATCAAACTGAAACTTATCAAGAATCAGTTATGGCGGTCCCTCAGTCAGCAGTTCGTCAGGAAACACCTGATGAAATTCCGTTTAAAGGCATACGCAAAAAAATCGCGGAAAAGATGACGAAATCATTATTCACAATTCCGCATGTTACCCATTTTGATGAAGTGAACATGACGAACTTATTTAAAATGAGAGAAGAATTGAAAGCGTCCGGTGAATCGGTCAGCGTCTCTGCTTTCCTCATTAAAGCTCTAGTCATTTCATTAAAAGACTTCCCAATTTTCAATGCCGAACTTGATGAAGAAAATAATCGGATTCTTCTTAAGAAAAATTATCATATCGGAATCGCTACAAACACAGATAGCGGCTTGATTGTTCCGGTCGTTCACGATGCGGATAAGAAATCGATTAAAACGATCCATTCAGATGTAAAAGGTTTGACAGAAAGAGCGGTCGCCGGGAAACTACAACCGTTTGAAATGCAGAACAGCACATTTACTGTAAGTAATGTCGGTCCGCTTGGCAGTACAGGCGCTACACCTATTATCAACTATCCGGAAACGGCATTGATTGCTTTCCATAAAACTAAAAAACAACCAATTGTCAATGAGCTGGATGAAATTGTCATCGGTCATATCATGACACTCTCCATGGCTTTTGACCACAGAGTCGCAGATGGTGCAACCGCTGTAGCATTTACAAACCGCTTTGCGAGCCTTATTGAACACCCACATAAATTGATGATGGAGATGATTTAATATGGTTGTCGGTGAAATCAGTCAACAACGAAATCTCATCATCATCGGCGGGGGGCCGGGTGGATATTCTGCAGCGATACGAGGTGCGCAGCTTGGCTTGTCGGTTACTTTGATTGAACAGTCCTACATGGGCGGGGTTTGTCTGAACAAAGGCTGTATCCCATCAAAAATCTTTACCCACGCGGCAAAGAAACGGGAAGAAACGGACCATTTACACGAACTTGGGATTGGTGAAGGTGATGATACTTTCAATTTGACTAAGCTGCTGAGTTATAAAGACAAAGCAATTAATGGTCTTAGAACAGGCGTCGAAAGTCTCTGTAAAAACAATAAAATTGAAGTGATTCAAGGCAAAGCTACTTTTCTCGGAGCAGACAAAATCGGTGTAGAAAATGGTCATCAGTTCGATATTTTTGAATTCGAGCAGGCGATCATTGCAACCGGGAGTTCTCCGATTCTGCCAGACTCCATCAAAGTAAAAAGTAAACGAATACTGTTATCACACGAAATATTTGAACTCAATGAAATGCCAGAGCACTTGGTCGTTTCAGGACAGGATTATATTGCCCTTGAAGTGGCTTCTAGTTTTGCGGCACTTGGTGCAAAAGTGAGCATTCTATTTGAGGACAAAGCAAATTTTGCTTTTGATGAATCCATCTATAAAGAATTGCTGCGTTTATTTAAACGTAGAAAAATAAATATCTATAAAGATGCTCATTTGCTCTCTACTGAAGATCATAATCATGAAATTGCTGTTACGTTTAAAAATGACAAAAACGTCGAAGAAACGATTCAAGGCTCACATCTTTTTGTAACGGGATACCGAACACCAAATATTAAACCTCTTGGCATAGGACGCATTGGTGTTGCACAAACGGAGGAAGGCTACATTCACGTCGACGCATCCATGCGTTCATCGATTCCATCCATTTACGCAATAGGAGACGTAACCGAAGGTCCTTTGATGGCAATTAAAGCAATTAAACAAGGAAAAGCTGCGGTTGAAGCGATTGTCGGACATAAACCTGAAGTCGACATGACTTTCATGCCAGTTGTGGCACATACCATTCCACCTGTTGTTTCGGTTGGTCTTACTGAAGTGAACGCCCGCAACTTTGGGATTGATGTTCGGGTCAGTCAATTCCCTCTTGGCGGCAACGGCTACGCAGCCCTAACTGGAAAAAAGGATGGTTTCATCAAAGTGATTTCCGATCCCGCAACAGAAATTATTAGCGGGATTCATATGATCGGAGAAGGGGCTATCGAAATGTCCAGTTCCTTTGTGCAATTACTAGAAATGGCCGCAAAAGAAGAAGACGTCAAATTCCCTCATTATGCTCATCCGGGAATGGGTGAGAGCATGCTTGAAGCGGTGGAAGGACTAATCGGACAAGCCATCCATGCCGCACCTGCTAAGAAGAAAGATTTATTAATCATTTGAATCGAGAAACAATTTTTCACAGTAGCATTCATTTCTTTGGTTTCAAGTTTGAAAATATAACTAATCTAGTAGGGGGAATTGTAATGAAGTATGGTCTGAAAAAAATCGGAGTTGTACTACTCGGTTCAGCATTGCTTCTAGGGGCATGTGGAGATGGGGAAAAGACGAATTCATCAAGTGAAAATAAGACATTTAAGATTGGTGTAACACAAATTGTCGAGCACCCTTCCTTAAATGCAGCTTACGATGGCTTCAAAAAAGCTTTGGAAGATGCAGGGATTGAAGCAGAGTACGATGTTCAAATTGCACAAGGTGATTCAAGTATCAACACGACTATAGCAGACAACCTTGTCAGTGCGAATGTTGATTTAATTTTTGCAAATTCAACACCAAGTGCACAGGCTGCTTTGAGTAAAACAAGCGATATTCCAATTGTCTTCACTTCAGTAACAGATGCAGTTGGGGCTGAGCTTGTCGAATCGATGGAAAAACCGGGCGGCAATGTAACTGGAACGATTGATAGTCATCCTGATGCGATTTCCAATACGATGAAGTTCCTGAAAGAGGAATTAGGAGCTAAAAAAGTTGGGATGGTTTTCAACTCAGGAGAGCAAAATTCACGTGCCCAAGTGGATGCGGTCAAGGCGATGCTAAAAGATATGGATATGACAGTTGTAGAGGCATCGGTTGCAACGTCTGCAGATGTAAAACAAGCAACAGAATCATTGATCGGCAAAGTAGACTCTTTGTACATCATTACAGATAATACTGTTGTTTCTGCGCTTGAATCGGTCATTGCCGTCGCAAATGAAAATAAATTGCCGATGATGGTCGGTGAATTCGATTCTGTTAAACGAGGCGGTTTAGCTGCATATGGATTTGAATACTATGACATCGGGTACGAAGCTGGTCAAAAAGCTGTGAAAATCCTTAAAGGTGAAAGTAAGCCAGCCGAAATTCCAGTAGACATTCCACAAAAGTTAAAATTCATCATGAACAAAGATACAGCAGAAACAATCGGACTTGAGATAAAAGACGAGTGGAAAGCTGAATTCAGCAAATAAATCAGGAGGTGATTCTACATGTTTTCAGCAGTATTTGGCTCTGTGGAGCAAGGAATCATCTATGCAATCATGGCACTTGGTGTATATATTTCATTTCGTGTTTTGGATTTTCCGGATTTAACCGTTGACGGAAGTTTTGTATCAGGAGCTGCGGTTGCTGCCACGATGATCACCTTAGGATATCATCCAGTGGCAGCGACGGCGCTTGCCGTCATTGTCGGTTTTCTTGCAGGCTGTGTCACCGGCCTTCTACATACGAAAGGGAAAATCAATGCTCTACTTTCCGGGATTTTGATGATGATTGCGTTGTATTCCCTTAATCTTCGAATAATGGGACTGACCTCGGAAAATTCCATAGGTCGTCCGAATATCCCTTTACTAAATGCAGAGTCAATGTTCAATCAATTCCAATCTTTTTGGGGACCTCTAGGAATCGACACCGCGGTGAATAATTTCCTCAGCATGCTGGGGATACAGCATTTGCCAGCTACCTGGGGTACATTATTCATTATGACCATCATCGTGTTGCTCATTAAATTTGTGGTTGATTGGTTCTTAAGAACCGAAATTGGCTTAGCGATTAGAGCGACCGGCGATAATAAGAAAATGATCCGTAGCCTGTCAGCCAATACTGACACACTCATTATTGTAGGACTTGGTTTCTCCAATGCTCTGGTGGCATTCTCAGGTGCATTGATTGCTCAATATGCGAAGTTTGCCGATATTGGGATGGGAATAGGAATGATCATCATTGGTCTAGCTTCCGTAATTATCGGTGAAGCAATATTCGGGACGAAAACCATTGTCCGTACGACATTTGCCGTTATAGCAGGAGCTATTATTTATCGAATTGTACTCGGATGGGCACTGAGAGTGGACTTTCTTGATACGGGAGACATGAAATTGATTACAGCGGTTATTGTAATCGGCGCATTGATCCTCCCTCAATACTTTGATAAACGAAGAGAGAAAAGCAGAAAAGCCAAACGGCATGCGGAACGGTTAATGGAGTTTCAATCGCGTTCAAAAGGGGGAGCTGCAGTTGCTGAAACTCGTCCAGATTAACAAATTATTCAATGAAGCCACACCAGATGAAAAAATCGCTTTGGACCAGATTAATCTCCATTTAAATCCAGGTGATTTCATGACGGTTATCGGAAGCAATGGCGCAGGGAAATCCACTATGTTGAATATGATTTCCGGCGCTTTGTCTCCTGATTTTGGTGAAATAGAAATCTCCAATAAAAATGTTACAAGAATGCCGGAGTATAAGCGTTCGCAGATGATTGGACGTGTATTTCAAGACCCGATGGCTGGTACAGCACCTTCGATGACAATCGAAGAAAATCTAGCAATGGCCTATTCACGCAATAAGAAACGTTTATTAAGAATCGGTGTTGACAGGAAACGACGGGAATTATTTCGTACATCTCTTGAAACACTTCATTTAAATCTTGAAAACCGCTTGAATGCGAAAGTGGGTTTGCTTTCAGGTGGTGAAAGACAAGCTCTTTCTCTATTAATGGCAACCTTTACACAACCGTCGATTTTACTATTGGATGAACATACAGCGGCACTGGATCCTTCCCGTGCGGAACTGATTACCAATTTAACAAAACAACTGGTTGAAAAGGATCAACTAACCACGCTGATGATCACGCATAATATGCAACAAGCTTTGGACTTAGGAAATAGATTAATCATGATGGACAAAGGACAATTTATTTTGGAATTTGACGCACAAGAGAAGAAGAATTTGACCATTCCTAAACTAATGGATGAATTCCAACGTATACGTGGCGAAAAACTTACCAGTGATAAAGCCTTATTGTCTGTTTGATTCAGGATGCCTTTTCAAAGTGAGTTCTGAATGAGTCTCATTCTTAAACATGTTCAATTTTATATACTTGTAGTTATTGAACCGATAAACAACTAGTTTAATAACTTAAGGAGTGATTCGAATGCTTAATGCAAAGATCAAAAGAACTGATTCAAGAGAATTATCTTCCGTATCTGTGAATACAGAAACAAATTCAATCGAATTTGAAGGTAATGAGTTTGGTATAAACGATATACCCTTGGACAACCCCGTTACTGGAACGGTTTATGGTACATTATTGAACTTTCATGGTGGCCTTGAAAGACTTGGTGATAAGGTCAATGATAAACCATACCTTTCGCCTCCAGTTGCTCCTGTTTTATACATTAAACCTGAAAATACATTGAATCGATATGGAGCAGGCATACCAGTTCCTAAAAGCGAATCGAAACTTGAAATGGGTGCTTCACTTGGAATTGTCATCGGCAAAACAGCAGTTGCGGTAACGGAAGAAACAGCAATGGATTATGTGGCAGGCTATACGATCGTTAACGACGTGAGCGTTCCGCATACAAGCCTATTCCGTCCAGCTGTACAACAAAAATGCCGCGATGGATTTTGTCCAATCGGACCATGGGTTATTGATAGGGACGAAATGAAAAATCCGGATGATGTAACCATCCGTGTGTTCATCAACAATGAACTGCGACAGGAAAATTCAACAAAGAATTTAATTCGCCCCGTTGCCCGTTTACTTGCTGACGTGACTGAATTTATGACATTGAGTCCAGGAGACGTATTGCTCGTAGGGGTACCAGAAGATGCGCCACTTGCAATAGTCGGAGATAAAGTCCGGATTGAGATAGAGGGTGTCGGCAAACTAGAAAATGAACTGGTTGACGAAGAATCTTTCAACCGGAGGTGGTCGCAATGAGAACAGCACGGATATCCTGTGAAGGCGCAATCCACAAAGCGATTGAATGGGAAGGCCGCCTGAAGCTTGATGACGGACGGATTGTAGAAGAACGTGATGTTGTATGGTTGACGCCAATCGTCCCGCGTACCGTATTTGCTTTAGGGCTTAACTACGCGGATCACGCAGCCGAACTGGCATTTGATGCACCATCAGAACCATTGGTTTTTCTGAAGGGACCGAATACGTTTATCGGCCATAATGCATATACCCGTCGCCCTTCTGACGTCACGTACATGCATTATGAATGTGAGTTGGCCGTCATTATCGGAAAGACTGCTCGCAATGTAAAAAAAGAAGAGGCTTATCAGTATGTCAAAGGTTACAGTGTAGCAAATGATTATGCGATTCGAGATTATCTTGAAAACTATTACCGTCCGAATTTGCGTGTCAAAAACCGCGATACGTGTACACCATTTGGTCCTTGGCTCATCGATGCGAATGATGTGGCCAATCCGATGGAACTTAAGTTGACTACCCATGTCAATAACAAGCTTGTTCAAGAAGGAACGACAGCGGATATGATTTTTGATATTCCGACGCTCATAGAATATTTAAGCAGCTTCATGACATTGAGTGAGAATGATGTCATTCTTACAGGCACTCCTAAAGGGTCCGTCGATACTGCTGTCGGTGATGAAGTCGTGACAGAAATTGAAGGAATCGGACGATTGGTCAATACCATTATCGGGGATGAAGCGTTCTCGAACCGGTAACGTGAACAGGAGGAAACCGCATGCCGCATTTTACAGTGGAATATACGGATAATATCAAAAATGAGGCGAATATCGCGCTGCTATTTGAAGAAGTTCATAAAGTCCTCATTTCACGGGACTCCGTTTTCCCTATAGGGGGCATCCGTTCAAGGGCAATTGTATTAAAAGATTACCGGGTTGCTGACGGGGCTGAAGACGATGCTTTTGTCCATGCCGTGTTGAAAATAGGAGCAGGACGTTCGGCAGAAGTTAAAAAAGAAGCTTGCGATGCATTATTTGCCGTATTGAAAAATCATTTTTCGGAACTCATGTCCAAACGTTACTTGGCATTGTCGATGGAACTGATCGAATTCAGTGAGGCCGGCACATATAAGCAAAATAATATCCATGCACGATTTAAATAGAAGACTATGCTCTGATTTATGCATCGTTTTAGATGCGAAAATCTGAAAATAAAAATTACTATCAAAGTCAGTATAGATAGAACCGAAATAGGAGGGAATTAAATGGGCGCTCGTACAGGAAAAGAATATATCGAAGGCATAAAAAAACGGAACACTGAAGTGTGGATTCACGGGGAGAAAGTGGAAGACGTCACGACACACCCTGCCTTTAAAAACGTTGTGGAAAGTGTAGCTGGACTATATGATCTGCAACATGAGAAGCCAGAGAAGATGCTTTATACTTCACCGACTTCAGGCAAAAAAGTTGGGCTTTCCTTTATTGCACCGAAAACCAAAGAAGATTTATTTAGAAGACGTGAAATGCATTCCGAATGGGCTGGTTTTTCCGGCGGCATGATGGGACGTTCTCCAGACTATTTAAATACAAGCATTATGGCTTTTGGTACTGCCAGTGAATTCTTCGCACAAGAAGGTGGCGGCAGTAAGCAATTTGCCAAAAATGCCAGAGACTATTATGAATATGCACGTGAAAATGACATCAGCTTAACTCATACATTAATCCATCCACAAGTGAACCGATCGACATTGACTCAATCGGATCAAAAAGATCCTACACTATCCGCACGTATAACCAAAAAGACTCCAGACGGAATTATCGTGAACGGTTGCCGCCTGTTGGCCACTTTAGGTGGTATCACTGACGAACTGGTCGTTTTCCCTTCCACTATCAATCGGACTCCAGGAACGACGGACGATCCGTATGCTTTCGCATTCGCTATTCCAAATAATACGGCAGGGCTGAAATTCTTGTCTCGTGAGTCATTCGACTATGGGAAGAGCAAATGGGATCATCCGCTCGGTGCCCGTTTTGACGAAAGTGATGCGATTATCTCGTTTGAAGACGTGTTTGTTCCATGGGAAAGAGTATTTGTAAGCGAAAGTACAAACATCTGTAATCGTACGTATACGGAAACGAATGCGGTCATACATATGACGCATCAAGTCATCGCCAAAAACACGGTGAAAACAGAGTTCATTCTAGGTGTGGTCGTCAACATGATGGAAGCAATCGGAATTGATCAGTTCATGCATGTAAAAGAAAAAGCGAGCGAAATCATGGTCATTTTGGAAGTGATGCGTTCTCACCTATACCGCGCCGAACACAACGCCAAAATCGATCAATATGGCAATATGACACCTGACTTTGAACCGTTGAACGCAGCCCGTAACTGGTACCCGAAAATGTACCAACGGATGAATGAAATCATTAAAATTCTTGGCGCATCCGGCTTGATGGCATTGCCAACAGAAGCAGACTTCAGTAGTACGGATGTCGGAACATTAGTTCATCGTTACACGCAAGGTGCCAACATCAATGGTGAGGAAAAAGTTCAATTATTCCGCTTAGCTTGGGATATTTCAATCAGTGCCTTCGGTAACCGCCAAGCACTGTATGAGTACTATTTCTTCGGAGATCCAGTGCGGATGTCAAATGCTTATTACGATCAATTCGACAAGCAACCATATAAAAACATGGTGAAAGACTTCCTGAACAGAGCGAAAAAAGAAGCGGGTATTTTATCTTAATCAAATAATAGTCTCGTTAAGTTAGTGGAAGGGAGATTAGAATATGCACAACGATGAACATGAAGTGGATGATCGATTGTTTCGCAATGCAATGGGAAGTTTCGCAACCGGTGTCACAGTCATAACGACCGAAGTCGCTGGTGAGGTACATGGCATGACCGCAAATGCGTTCATGTCGATTTCATTAAACCCGAAACTTATCGCCGTCAGTATTGGTGAAAGAGCTAGAATGCTGCAACATATCAAAGAAGCAAAACAATTTGCTGTCAATATCCTGACAACCAAACAAGTAAATGAGTCCAAGCAATTCTCCGGTCAGTTAAATTTAGAGGATGATATAACGTTCTCTTCATATAAAGGACTTCCTGTTCTTCCGGATTCACTGGCAGTTGTGACGTGTAAACTGCATAGCGAATATGTAGCTGGCGATCATACCATTTTTATCGGGCAAGTAACGGGCGTCAAACTGGAACAACATGACCCGTTGCTCTACAGCCAGGGAAAATATCGTGAACTGAAAGAACTTCAGGAATAACATTGACGTACATTAATTCCTTAAAGGAGTAGATGAATTTGGCATACACAGAAGCGAAAAGAAAATTAAGAGGGTCCATTTGTCCTGTCGTTACCCCGTTTACAGAAGACGGCGCAATTGATGAAAAAGCATTTATTGAGTTAATTAACTGGCAAATTGAAAGTGGCAGTCATGGGATTTCCGTTACGGGAACTAGCGGGGAACCGAGCTCTTTGACAATGTCTGAACGAAAAAGAGTGATGGCCCTTGCAAAAGAAACTATAGACGGCCGTGTCTTTTTCGCGCCTGGAACAGGGTCGACAAACCATGACGAAACAATGGAATTGACAAAGTACGCTGAAGAAATCGGTGCTGATGCTGCGATGGTAATTGTGCCTTATTACAACAGGCCAAATCAGGAAGCCCTTTACCAGCATTTTAAAACAGTCGCTGATTCAGTGACAACACCGATTATCATTTACAATATCCCGGGTCGTTCTGCAGTCAATATGGAAGTAAGCACGATGAAACGTTTAGTGGAAGATTGTCCGAATATCGTCGGTGTAAAAGAAGCGAATAAAGACTTCGAGCATGTCAACCGTGTATTGCTGAACTGCGGCAGAGACTTCCTTTTGTATTCAGGAATCGAACTGCTGTGCTATCCGATGCTTGCAATTGGTGGGGCCGGATTCATCAGCGCAACAGCGAACGTTGAACCGGTCAAAGTGGCCGAATTATACAATGCATGGGAAGCGGGCGACGTAGCAAGATGTCAGGATTTGCACTTCGAATTAATGCCATTAAACGATGTGTTGTTTAAAGATACCAACCCAGGACCTGCAAAAGTAGCGCTTGGCATGATGGGGAAAATCAATCCGAAACTTCGACTGCCTTTAGGATTCCCTTCAGAGGCTCTAAAAAGAGAAGTTCGCGAAACACTCGTCGACCTTGGGAAACTTCCAAAGGAAGCGGCTGTAAACTAATAACTTAGTTGATGATCACTACAAACTTAAGAATATAGGTGATAAGTATGGTATCTTCACGAGAAAAAGTGGCGTTTAAACATGAAACGCAAGACAATATCCTACTCTATATCAATGGGGAATTCACTTCTGCTACTAGTGGCAATACGATAATCAATATGAATCCTTTTACAAATGAACAAATCAACGAAGTTGCTGAAGGACAAGCAGAAGACATTTATAAAGCAGTAGCTGCTGCACGTGATGCCTTTGACCATGGTCCTTGGAAGACGATGAAACTTACAAAAAGAATGGAATACATTTATCGGATAGCGGACTTGATTGATGAAGAAGTAGAGAGAATTGCTTACTTGGAAGCGCTCGATACGGGACTTCCAATCAGCCAGACCAAAAAAATGGTTGGCCGTGCTTCGGAAAACTTCCGGTTTTATGCACGCATGGTGGAAAGCCGCCTCGTCGGCGATGCCTATCAAGTGGACGATGAATTTATCAATTATACAATCAACACGCCTGTTGGTGTAGCAGGGTTAATCACTCCGTGGAATGCACCATTTATGCTGGAAACATGGAAAGTGGCTCCAGCACTGGCAACCGGCAACACGGTTGTGTTGAAGCCAGCAGAACTGTCGCCACTGTCGGCGAACTTGTTAGCTGAAATCATTCATAAAGCAGACCTGCCAAAAGGTGTCTTCAACGTGGTTCATGGCTATGGAGAGACAGCGGGGGATGCGCTCGTTAAGCATCCTGAAGTTCAACTGATTTCATTTACAGGGGAGACAAAAACCGGCTCGACTATTATTAAAAATAGTGCTGATACTTTGAAAAGCTGTTCGATGGAACTAGGTGGGAAGTCACCGATTATCGTCTTTGACGACGCTGAATTCGAGCGGGCAATGGATGCATGCGTCTGGGGGATTTATTCCTTTAATGGGGAAAGATGTACCGCGAACTCCCGCTTGTTTGTGCAGGAATCCATAAAAGATGAATTTATTGAAGCGCTGAAAAAACGTGTAGCAAAAATCAAGATGGGTGATCCACTAGAAGCCGACACAGAAGTGGGGCCCTTAATCGATAAAGGTCATTATCAAAAAGTGAAAAGCTACTTGGATATTGCCAAAGAAGAAGGCGCGGAAGTCATTACGGCAGATATCCCTGAAGAAATGGCGAAAGGGAATTTTGTTGCACCGACTCTACTGTTAAATGCAGAAAATCATATGCGCATCGCCCAGGAAGAAATTTTCGGGCCGGTACTGACGGTCATGACATTTAAGGATGAGGAAGAAGCTATTAAACTGGCTAACGAAATCAATTACGGGCTGGCAGGATATGTATGGACAAATGACATCAAACGTGGTCACCGTGTAGCGCATAAAGTGGAAGCTGGCATGTTATGGGTGAACGCTCAAAATGTGCGTGATTTAAGAACTCCATTTGGAGGCTCGAAGTATTCGGGAATCGGTCGTGAAGGCGGACATTACGGTTTCGAATTTTATACCGAGCAAAAAATTATTCATGTTTCCATAACCGATCATCATATTCAACAATTCGGAAAATAACGGCAGAGGGGGGTGACCACAATGGATTTTTCTATCATTCGAATCGCGAGGACAGTTCTTCATGTAACCAATTTACATGCTTCCCGTGAGTTTTACGTCAATGGTTTAGGCATGATTGAAACAGAAAGTGATGACCAACATATTTACTTAAGAGGTCTCGAAGAACATGCTCATCATAGTCTTTTATTAAAACAAGCAGAAAAAGCAATGGTGGAAGTACTCAGTTACAAGGTGGCGAAAGAACAGGATCTTGACGAAATCGAAAAGCTCTTTACATCCAAAGGATTGAAAACAAAATGGCTGCCTTCCGGAACGCAGCATGCGATCGGAAGAACACTTCGTGTGCATGATAACTCTGGAATTCCATTGGAGTTTTTTGCGGAAATGAAGACAACCGATCGCATGCTCCAACGCTATGACTTATACCGCGGAGCGAAAATTCAGCGGATTGACCACGTTAATTGCGCAGTGCCTGACGTTCAAAGAGCTTATGATTTCTACGTTGACCACTTAGGCTTCTCCTGTTCAGAATATACGGAAACTGAAAATGGCGACTTGTGGGCTGCGTGGCTTTACCGCAAGCCAACCGTTCATGACCATGCATTCATGAGTGGTCCAGGACCAAAACTTCATCATTTTGCATACTCTCTGACAGACCGAATCAGCATTCTTGATTGTTGTGACGTTCTTGCCAGTATGGGCTATGCACAATCCATTGAACGCGGTCCAGGACGTCATGGCTTATCAAATGCCTTCTTCCTATACTTGAGAGATCCGGATGGCCATCGTATTGAACTCTACACTGGTGATTACTTAACTACCGACCCAGACTTGAAACCGAAACGCTGGGATTTGAATGATCCACTTCGTCAGACATTTTGGGGACACGAAGCACCAGACCGCTGGTTCAATGAAACGAGTTCGTTTATTGATATTGAAACTGGTGAGGAAATCTCTTACAAAGAACCGGTTTTAGAACAAAGAAAACCAGAAATTATGGCTTGAGTGTATGTAATTGATTGATTGCTTATAAAGTAAGCGAACTCCTTTTTTTCAAGGATTTCGCTTTTTTCTTTTTTCCTGTTATACAATGGAAGCTGACGACTTTTGTTTTAATGAAACCAATGAAGATGAGATTCGTATATGTATTCATAGGTTTGTGAAAGGATGGATGAAAAAGTGAATACGTCACTTGAATACCGTTTATATGACCGTACAAGTTCATATAAACCTTTATTTCACTATGAAGTGATAGATTTACATCAAGTTCTTGCGCGCAGAGAATGCGATTTTTATGTGAAAGAAGGAACAGTCTATAAGCAGACATCATCTGCTATAGAAGGCGAATGGCATGTAATTTATGTAGAAAAGCACAAAGAAGGCGAAAAGGACAAAGAAGAATTCAATCTTAACAATACGTTGAAATTGGAAATGCGTAGATTTAATGAAAGAGAAAACTATCCACTCCTGCAAACGCTGGAGTTCGAACACCACATCGACATTCTTTCCCGAATCGGTTCCGTTTACCACTATATAAATGGTCAAGAGTGGGAAAAAGATTCCGCGGAAATCGATGAAGATCGTCGTGTCTATGTTCTTTACCTAATGGAGACCGGATATAAAATGGAGGGACTCAATAAATGAATAAGACAAAAAAATTGATGGCAGGCGTAGCGACGTCGGTTATGGCCTTAGGGATGACCGGTTGTGGCCAAGATGAATACGAATCTAATTCCTCATTGCCACCAGAACCTACTGAGTACGATTGCGATGACTGGGAATGGGATGAAAACGAAGCAACCTACTATTGTGACGATAGCAGATCCTCACATTTTGGTGCATATTATCTTTTCGGCAACATGTTCAGTAACAAATCTGCGTTAAGAAAATCACCACATTATTCGACTAACTTCAATAACTACAAAAACACACAAAGCAGTACAAGTGGCTATAAATCAGGAATCGGCAGTGGCTCCAAAGGAGGATTTGGCGGGTGAGTGACCCACTATTTCATTTGGATAGACAAAAAGTATATGAACAAGTTCCTTACTTTTTCCCGGACTTATACGAAGTAGAATATGCTTTATTGGATATTCGGAAACACTCACATGCTGAATTACAAGAAATCAGAACTGCGGCGGAACGAGTTGGGGCAATATTCAGAAAAGCGGTTCCTCTATTAAGGGAACTAGATGATAATACGCTCATACAACTTGGTTTTCCGAGTGAAGCTCTAGCATATTGTCGCTTGAAAACAATTCCCCAAGAAACCATTATTGGCCGTCTTGATTTTGTAGTTTCACATTCTGGAATCAAACTGATGGAATTCAATTCCGATACCCCGACGTTTATCAAGGAAGCTTTTCAGGCGAACGAGTATGTATGTAATTACTATGGAGTTGAAAATCCGAATAAATCATGCGTGGACTTGTTACGTAAAGAAATGAGGAAAGCTGTTGCCGCTTCCTGGAAGCATTTAGACCGTCCTGGTACGCCTAAGATCGTCTTCACTTCCCATGGTGACAATATAGAAGATCTATGGACAACACGTTTCTTACAGGAGCACCTTGATTTGCCATCAGAATACGTTAGTCTGGACCAGCTTCAAGTACTGACGGAACCTTTGGAGGTGAATGGGGTTATCACGGATTCTGGCCTTTTTACGCCAAGTGGGGAACGGATCGATATTTTATACCGACAAACGTACCCGGTCGAACATTTAGTGAATGACAAAGACCCAACGACCGACGAGAACATTGGGCAGGAACTGATCAAACTCATTATTGAGAAAAAAGTGATGGTCATCAATCCTCCTTCTGCTTTTTTATTGCAATCAAAGGCAGTCCAGGCACTTATATGGGGCTTACATGAGGATGACCAGTATTTCACCGCTGAAGAACATCAAGTGATTGAGCAATACTTTTTACCAACTTATTTGGAACCTGATGAATTCTTAAAAATGAATATGCCCTATGTCCGAAAGCCCTCTTTTGGACGTGAAGGCGATACGGTAGAGATATTCAACGGAGCTGGCGAAACCATTGACGAAGAGCCCCAGAAAACTTACGTCGATAATTTACCAGTCTATCAAGCTTTTTATCCATTGCCAGAAACAGAGGTCCAGACGACTTCTGGCAGAAAACAGGTCCATTTGATGTATGGCTGCTTTTTGCTGAATGATCAAGCGGGAGCAATTGGTATACGTGCAGGTGGAGCAATAACGAATAACTTATCATATTTTTTACCGATTGGCATAGAAGATAGATTGAAGGGATGATAACGATGATGGAATATATTACAGGAGAAACTGTTGGAAACTTTTTAGCACACTTTGGAGTTGGCGTCTTGCTCATGCTTTTGGGGCTTACTGTTTTTGCTTTTACCACAAAGTTTTCTGAATTAAAATTGATTAAAGAAGGCAATATTGCAGTGGCTTTAAAATTGTGGGGGAAAGCAATCGGTCTGGGCATTGTCATCTATACCGTCTGGGCTGGGAGCGTGAATTTGCTTGACGCCTTTATCTGGGGTCTGGTGGGTATTGCGACTCAAGTAATCGCATACTGGATTGTGGAATATGGGCTCACGCCAAAAACTGACTTGGCGAAAGAAGTGGAAAATGGCAATTTAGCTATTGGATTCAGTTTGTTTTCGATTTCTATCGTTGTAGGATTGCTTGTTGCAGCAAGTTTGACATATTGACATTACCCCTTTGAACTTTAAAATAGTTCAAAGGGTTTTTTTATGTTCATCACTATAGTGCTAGATTAATGTGAAAAATAATTATTTTTGCTAGAAACTAAATAATGCAGGATTTTCATCTCTTTATTCAGAATATACCAATTAATATTCTTGCATCTTCAAGTAGCAAGAATGCCTTCCTTTATATTATTTTCCGTTTTTACAAGTTTGACTTTCATGGCCATTGCGTTCTTTTTAGTAACAGTTGGAGGTAACGTTGGGCGATTTGTAGCCCTGGCCTTACTGGTATTGCAATTATCTACAACGGGTTCTGACTTACCGATTCCTATGTTACCAGTGAATTTACAAGCACTTAGCCGATTCTTGCCATTGACGTATTCTAATGCAGGCTTTAAGTCCATCATTTCATAAGGGGATACTAGTTTCTTATTGGCAAATGTCTTCGTACTGTCCTTCTTCTTGATTGGTTTTGCTATCTTAACGATGGGAGCATTCCTCTTCTTCTATAAAAAGGGGCATGCGCAAGTTGCAGTATCGGTTTAATAATTGATTGAATTACTGAGTCATTAAATGCATATAAATTGATAAAAGCACAGCGATTGCTGTGCTTTTATCAGTGTGAAATAAGTCGTCAATGTTTCAGAAAGTGAGGAATCTATGATGAATCATCAATCAGTTATCAAGGAGGAATCCACTTGAAAACACCCCAACAACGAACGAACGTTCTGTTGAGAGGGAATCTTGCATTTTATGAGCAAAATTCAAAATTGGATACGAACTCGATGGGGGTGTGAACAATGCAAAATCAGACGGAAACGATGATCGAAGTAAACAAATTAGTGAAGAAATATGGAAGTTTTACAGCTGTTAATGCTATTGATTTTTCCGTTAAAAAAGGGGAAATTTTCGGACTTCTCGGACCCAATGGTGCAGGAAAATCGACCACTTTAGAAATGATGGTTGGGCTTCGAAAAACTGATGGGGGAACAGCGATTATCGGAGGATTTGATATTGCAAAAGACTTGTTAAAAGTGAAAGAAGTCATCGGGATCCAGCTACAATCAACCACATTGTTTGAATTACTTACCGTTGAAGAAATTTTGAGGTTGTATGCAAGTTTTTATCAAAAAAACGTCTCGATTCCTGAGTTGATAGAGGATATGGTATTAACAGAGAAAACAAAGAGTCGTATCAAGACTCTATCGGGTGGGCAAAAACAACGACTAGCAATTGCGCTTGCCCTTGTACATGATCCTTGGATTCTATTTTTGGATGAACCGACAACTGGACTTGATCCTCAGGCAAGAAGGACGCTCTGGGATATCGTATTGAAATTAAAAGAAAAAGGAAAGACCACTGTTTTAACCACCCATTACATGGATGAAGCGCAAGTTCTTTGTGATCGGATTGCCATTATGGATAAAGGGAATCTGATTGCTTTAGATACTCCTTCAGGACTCATAAAAGGTTTAGAGTCTGATAGTGCAGTAGAATTTCAGTATGAAGGGAATTTCCTGACAGAAGAGCTTGAAACGCTCGATGGGGTGAAGCAAGTTGGGAAGCATAAGGATACCTATGTACTTTATACCGATAATCTGCAAAAGACCTTGATTAACTTGATTCAATTTACATCTGAAAAACAGATCCAATTGATCAATCTTCAGACCAGAACTTCAACGTTGGAAGATGTCTTTATCCATATGACAGGAAGGAGTCTGAGAGAAGAATGAAAGCTTATTTGCAATTAACGTTATCACAATTACGAATATTTTTTCGCAATCGCCAAGTTCTTTTCTGGACGCTTGCATTCCCTATTTTTCTAATGGTTATGCTTGGTTCTTTTTTAGGAGACGGCAATGGAGTTTCAGTCTCGATCGGTGTAGTGGATCAGGACAAAACACCACTTTCAAAAGAATTCTCAAATACGATGGGTAAGATTGAAACAGTTAACCTTGAAATTATCCACAATAAAGATAAAGCACTTGAACAAGTAAAAAATGGAAATCTTCAACTCGTTGTTGTGATACCTCAAGGGTATGAGAAAAAAATGAAGGCAGCTTCAAACACAACGCCGTTTGAGCTACCATTATATTACAACGAAACCGATGTCGCGGTTTCGCAAATAGGTTTAACTATTGTCAATAGTGTCGTGGATGGGATTAGTAAGGAAAAAGCAAAGTACTCGCCAGTCATTGTGACCCATGCAAGTGGTATTGAAGCCTTAGACTTAAAGTATATTGATTTCTTGGTGCCAGGAATTCTGGCCATGATGATTATGAGCAACAACATGAATGGCGTAGCAGGTCAGATTGCCGCATGGAGAGAGCGCGGGATTTTGCGAAGAATGCAAGGTACCACGTTAAAAGCATCCACTTTTATCGCTGCTCAAATTACAGCGAGATTACTGCTGAACGGCATGCAAGCACTTATCGTATTAGGAGTGGCTCACCTTATTTACGGAACCCAAGTAAACGGGTCTTGGCTTAGTTTAATAACATTCGTTATTTTAGGGACACTTGCTTTTATGGCGATAGGCTTCATCATTGCAGGGGTGGCTAAAACACCTGAAAGTGCCGGACCGATTGCAGGATTTTTATCCTTTCCCATGTTGTTTTTAGGAGGCGTATTTTTCCCAATTCGCGAAATGCCAGAATTTCTTCAGCCGATTGTTAACGTTTTACCGATCTCTCATTTAAGCCATGCATTACGGGAGACGATGAATGTTGGGACTTCGTTTATGGAACTTGGTGCGGATGCTCTAATATTAGGCTGTTGGTTAGTTGGAGCTTTCATCATGGCTAGTTATACATTTAAATGGGAATAAGAATTAATGATTATGAAGGAGATACTGATGGAAAATCAAAATTACAAAACACATGTAAAAGTAGACCCGCTTTATCATTATGTATTGTCGTTATTAATAGTTGCGACTTTGGTCTTGTCGATCATTAATGTGGTCCGCTCATTTAATGCAGGGGAAAACATCTTGCAATCTATTCTATTGTTACTTATGGTTGTGTGTATTATAATTGTCGCAATTCTGGTAAGAATGAGCCCATTAAAAAACCAAGATCGAACAATTCGAGCAGAAGAAAACCTGCGCCATTTTGTGTTAACAGGTAAATTATTAGATTCAAATCTAAGTAACGGTCAAATTATTGCCTTACGTTTTGCCGGTGAACAAGAGTTTCCAACTCTTTGTGAACGTGCAGTCAATGAAAACCTGTCCCCAGATGATATAAAGAAAGCAATTGTTTCTTGGAAAGCAGACCATAACAGAATTTAGAAATGAGTTGAAACCCCGTTGAACATTATTCAACGGGGTTTCTATTTGGATTTTTGTATTTAATTATTAGATAGGAGGTATTTACATGCCACCATTGCCATAATTAAACTGCCATTCGATTCCAAACTTATCTTTCACACTGCCGTAACATTTACTCCAGAACGTTTCCTGTAAATCCATGCCTACAGTTCCGCCTGTTTTCAGTTGATCAAACAGTGATTTGATTTCGTCCAGATCCTCACTGACTATTGCTAGGCTAATGTTATTTCCTTCAACGAAGGGCATACCAGGGAATGTATCAGAAAACATGACGACGCTACCACACATGTTTAAACGTGTGTGCATAATAAGGTTTTTAGCTTCTTCAGGCAATGGATACTCTTCATTTGGCGGCATTTCACCAAATGTCATTATTTTTGGTTCTTCTGTTTTAAATACCTGCGCATAATACTCTACAGCTTCCCGACAATTCCCTTTAAAATTCAAATAAACTTCAATAGCCATTCATGTCACTCCTCTAGTTTTAATAGTGTTTTAATATTTTGAAAATAGTCCAACACTATTGTAAGTATACCACTATGCGTTTTATCCATATAGACTGACTAATTTAATCAAGGCAATGATAAATGTTGCTGTATCTGTTAACTCATGAGTAAGATGTAATAAATATACGGTTAATATTGAATAACGCTTATTTTCATGAAAGTCACGAAGGGCAGGAATTTGGCTCATTGATATTTGTAGCTTAAAAGACTCTCAATAACACTTATCAAAATTATAGATTAAAAGAGGGATAAAAATGATCTTTGGTTAGCTCGGGTAAGTACACAAGATCAAAATCTAGATAGCTAGATTGATCAACTTACAAAATATGGAGTAGATGAACTTGTAAAGGAAAAAATAAGTGGCGTTTCTAAACAAAAGCCACTATTAGAAGAACTTCTTTCCAAGATAGCTTCTAATGATACGGTAGTTGTGAAACGAATGGGTCGTTTTGGTCGAAATACTGTTCAGCTACTGCAATTAGTTGAACAACTTCGAAAAGAGACATACACTTTGTTATTTTAAACTTGGGAATGACCACAAACTGGTAAAGCTCTTTTAACGGTAATGGTAGCCTTTAATGAACTAGATCGAGAAATGATTAAGGAGAAGCAGCGTTCAGGAATTAAATTAGCCAAGCAAAGGGGAAATATCGCGGAATGGTTAAAAATATACTGATAAGCATCAAGTTATGAATCATGCCATTGAATTAAGTAAAACTACCGATAAAACTGTAAAGGAGTTATGTGCAATTACAGGAATCAGTCAGGCGGCAATTTATCGTAGAATAAGGGAATTGGAAAAAGATAATGTATAACAATTTTTAATGCATTTAATTATTTTGCAACCGATTTACTTCCTCATTCGACTTTATTGTGTAACGGAGAGGAGAGCCAGAATGGATATAGCAAAATTAGTACAAAAAGCAAAAAAAGGGGAAGATGAAGCATTTGAACAATTGATTAGTTCTGTTCGACAAAAGTTGTATCGGACAGCCTATGCATATGTTAGAAATGAACAAGATGCTCTTGATATCTATCAAGATACTATTTACACAGCCTATATTTCAATAAAGACATTAAAAAAACCTGAAAGCTTTGCGAGTTGGATTACAAAAATTCTAGTTTTTAAAGCGATTGATTTTATTCGCAAAGAATCCCGCCATTTTTCTACAGATGATGAGGAAATCTTTACTGAATTAATCGCTTCTGAAAATGTTGATTTTATAATGCATTCTATGGATTTATCAGAAGCCTTTAAATTCTTAAATCCTACTGTTAAAACCATTATTTTGTTGAGGTATTATCACGATCTGTCCATTAAGGAAATTGCCACCATCATGAATTATCCGGAAGGAACCGTGAAATCACACTTAAATAGAGCGAAAAAAGAGCTAAGACCCATTTTAAAGGAGGGGTATCTTTATGAATAAGGACAAATTCAATCGATCTATCGACAATATAAATCTACCTGTTGAAAAGCTAATGGCAAGGGAGAAAGAGGCTATCTTTCAAGCCAAGAAAAAAAGAAAAATAGGAAGAACCACAAAACGGTCAATCTTGGTTGCATGTGGGTTATGTATATCTTTGCTTGGTTCTGGATTTGTTTCAACAGGCATGGCAGAAGCATTATCAAATATCCCCGTGATCGGTCCAATTTATAAGGACTTTAGAGACATTGCCTCAGATAAAATTGAACACGATCAACTTACGAAAGTAATTGATAAACAAGATAGTAAAAACGGCTTAACAATGACTGTAAAAGAAGCAGCTTATGATGGAAACCGGATAATCGTAACAGTTGTTTACACAGGTCAAAAAGAACTTTCGATGAAAGAAGAAAAGGCCGGCTTTAGCTATATAACAATTAATGGACAACAAGAAATTAAACCAGCGATGGGTTCAATAGGGCAAGATGACGTAAACTCGAAAACAATAATTGAACATCATCAATTTACCTTTTCTAAGTATAATGAATATGGCGATAACATTGAGATTGAGGTCCATGGAGAAGATTTATTTGGCTATGAAGGTAAGTTGAAGGTGGCTTTCCCACTTGAAAAAATAAAAGGTGATGTATTTGAGTTTTATCCAGAAGTTACAACTCAAACGGTCGATGAAGTGTATACACTAACAGCCGACAAAGTAACATTCTCACCTTTATCAACAAGAATAGACCTAACGATTGATTACCCTGCCGAAATGGATAAAAACGATAGTTGGCCATGGTTTAATTTCTCTGTAGTCGATGATAATGGTCATGTATATGATAAACTAAAACTACAGGAAGGCATGGCTGATGGGAACTATGGTCATCATATGGTACTGACTTTGCCTCCAATGGATACCATACCAAAATCATTTACACTCAAGCCAAGTCGAGCAAATAGTCAAGGATTTAATGAAGAAATAAAGGAATTAGAATTAGTCGTTCCTTTAAATAAAAGTAAATAATGACCTCGTTTGCTTTGTTTACTCATATCGCGGAAGTACCTTAAGCTAACGAACACGCGATAGTTGAATAACGGGTTTTATTAAAAAACGTCATGAAAGCCGGATTCCATAGCCATTGGAATGCGGCTTTTTCACATTATATTTTCTTAACGTTGAAAATCTGCATTTTCCTGAAGGGACCCCAACAAGAACATTTTATGTAACAGGAAAGAGATAACCCATTCTTTCCTGTTTTTTGTTTTCCATAAAATGCAGGATTAACCAGTTAATTCATCGAACAAATGTAAAAGGACGAAGATAGGGGGAAGAGTTCAATGGGGAATGTTGAATTGAAAGAATCATATGGTTCCTATGAAATACCACGTGAAATCCATCAATTGTTCCAACTGGAAGAAGAGTTTGCGGAAAAAGGCCTTTCACTTAGTCAAATTGGTTTTCAACCATTCAACCAATTTGATCCTTATGCGATTACGCCTCCTGATTTAATTGCGTTTGCTAGCACTGGCGGTGATGGAATTCATTTCGGGTTTTTGACTGATTTTCATTCCTTATCAGATTTAACCGAAGCCCCAATTGTATGTGTAACGCCAACCAATGATCCGCCGATTCGATACATGGCAAGGAATATTCGAGAGTTTTTAGATTTGGCTTTTTCAGTACCCTATGTGGAGATGTTGGAAACCATATGGAGTTATGAGAATGAACAACAAGCTCAAGAACTGGCAAAAGAATTCGGGAAAGATGCGCCAAGAAAATGGAAAAAAGATCGAGAGCGTATTCTTACCCGTTGTCGTGAAGTTTTTGGGACAAAGAAAGTGGATGTAGTCAGTTATTTACATGAAGTGAAAAAAGAAAGAGCTGAGTCTATCCATATGGCTACTTTGGATGGACTCGGCGTGACGGATCAAAATTCGGAAACGACTTCAAAAGCGAGCTTCACTTTTTCTGAAGAACGAAAGTGCGATGAAAAGGAAATGAAACGAATGCGTCTATTTTTGAGTCAAGCCAATGAATTAGAAAAGCTGGCATTCATCCGTAATGCAAATTATTGGTACATCGTGACATCTGGTTATGATGAAGCGGTCTGGGAATTGATACAGGAATTGCTGACTTCAATGGGGCTGCACGATGAAGCAGAACATGTTGCAGAAAGATGTTAATTGTCTTTAAATCGTGATTACTTCTTGCTCCAGAGGTTTTGATAAAGATTGCTTACGGTAATTTTCATCGATTCTACTTCACCCGGAATATTACCATCAGTTTCTTGGACATCTGTTGGGCCAGTATAAAATCCAAATTCATCGCCGTCTCTAAAATTGATCCCACTCGTACTTAAAGGGTAGTTTTCATAGGTCTTACCATCAATTTCTGTAGACATTTTTGCAGACATTTCGGATGTAAATGTATTTCCATTTATCCCGGCATGATGAATTCCTGAGATTAGTGAAGCTCCACTCTGCGAATATGTTCCACTTGATCTGAAAATAATTTCATACACACCATCATGATCAGACGTTCGAATGTGGGTCACATAAATGCGGTGAGTTCCATCATTGTACAAATCTTTGCCAAGATTACTTTCCAAATTGGTGAGATCTACGGTTAGTGAGTAGGTACCTTTGACAGTGTGACCTTTTTCATCATGATATTTCTTCGTGTCGCCAACAATAAACGGCATGCCTGTTGTCCATGTGCCCAGTAGACCTGACATCCATATAAACAAAAAGGTGCTGACCAAAAGGCTTGCTGGCAGTAGAGATTTAATTTTATTGATTTTCATTATTTTCTTACCGTCCTTCGAACTCCTATTTAAGTGTACGCAGGAACAGACTGGAAGGTTTCGTTGTTTTGGAATTATTGATTTTCTAAAAAAAATTCTTGACTAAATATTTCAACAATTGTATCATTAAGAAAATTTTCCCATAAATTAAACTCAGAGATTAAGAGTATTAAGGAATATTTATTGCTCAGAGAGCTGTCGGTCGGTGAAAGACAGTCAATAAACTCCCCAACTCGCTTATGAGAGGTCAGGCTGACATGTAGGTCTGAACGGTTCACTTCCGTAATAAAGTCTTAAGAAGGTTTGTTCAGTTTGCAAACCAATAAGAGTGGTACCACGAAGGGTAAACCTGTCGTCTCTTTTGAGCGATGGGTTTTTTTGCGTCTAAAAAAAGGGAAGGAACGATGAAGATGATAATCAGAGAGGCTAACGTTACGGATGCAGAAGGGATCGCACGTGTGCATGTGGATTGCTGGAGAACTACTTATAAAGACATCGTCCCGGAAGTGTTTTTGAATAAACTCTCCTATGAAAATCGTACCCAGCTGTGGATTCAAAATATTTCAAACGAAACTAATTATGTGTTCGTAGCTGAACTGGACGGGAAAATCGTTGGTTTTACTGATGGTGGAAAAGAAAAGTCAGGAGAATATCCAGGTTATATGGCTGATATTACGACGCTATATATCTTGGAAGAATTTCAAGGCATAGGAATGGGCAGGCAATTGCTGCAACAAGTCTTTTTGAAGCTTAAGGAAAATAATATGACATCCGCGCTCGTATGGGTATTGGAAGATAATCCTTCAAAATATTTCTACGAAGCAATGGGTGCCAAAGTCATTGAAAACCAAAAAGACATTACAATCGGCGGCAAACAGTTAAATTTAATAGGGTATGGTTGGGGAAACATATAAGTGATCAAAAAAGGGGATTTGAAAATGAGTAAAATTATTGAGTACTATTCCAAGTTTGATGAATGGGGAAGACTTGACCGAGAACCATTAGAGTTTCAGATTAATTGGCATTTCATTCAGAAATATATGCCGGCAACAGGCAGTGTGCTGGATAACGGAGCGGGACCTGGAAAATATGCCATGAGGTTGGCACACCAAGGGTATGAAGTGACATTGACGGATTTAGTCCCTAGATTGGTTGAAGTTGCTCAAGATAAAGCAATAGAAATGGATCTAGATGCACACTTTAAAGGTTTTCACGTGGCCGACGCCAGAGATCTGTCTGTTTTGGCTGATGAGAAATTTGATGCTGCACTTGCGCTTGGACCTATGTACCATTTGCAAAAAGAAGATGACCGACAAAAAGCGATTCAGGAACTGTACCGCGTGACCAAACAGGAAGGTATTGTGTTTGTTGCCTTTATGCCAAGAAGCAAGCATGTCCTGACCTCTTTAATGAATCCTTGGAACTGGAGTCCAAACGATAAGATGGATGCGATAGTGGAATTCATGAAGACCGGTGAGTTTAATCATAGCGATGAAGGCCGGTTTACGGGAGCATATTACTTTAATGTAGAGGATATTAAACCATTTATGGAGTCCCAAGGGTTTGAGACTTTGGATTTGATTGGATCGACCAATATTGGAACGCTTTTGACGAGCGAACAATGGGATTATTGGAGAAATCGTGGGGATGAAGAGTACACTCAATTGCTGGAGCTTCTGAAAGAAACAGCGAGTAATCCGCATATGTTAGGCGTTTCTTCGCATTTGCTTTATATAGGGAAGAAGAAATAGTAAGTAATAAATTGTGGGAAATCACGTATTAAAAAAGGTTCCATTGGCTCCTCTAACTACGAACATACGTATGTTATAATAGCAAGGTAATAGAATAGGTACTCAAGGGTGGTTGGCTCACTCCCGTTAGAAAGGGGGTGGTGCCATGTCAGTATTTGAAGCATTAATGTTTGCATTATCGTTCGCAGCATTGATTGTGTCAATTCTGTCTTTTAACCATAAAAAATAACCCATCCTTGAGTTAGCCGCTCAGATGGGTTATTCCTACCATTTTGTAGCCAATCCCCTTGATGGGAACCTGCTATTACGTCGATCGTTGGTGTTAGCGCACCAGCGATCTTTTTTATTTTACTCATATCTTACAATCAGTATACCAATTTCTTAGCTGTGTATCAAATACTGACATTGCCTTGTGTAAAATGAAATTCCAATTTTAAATGCCAAAATAGAAGTGACAGAACATTTGTTCGTATAATGGATTTAGAGTCATTTAACTATAGTTTTTCAGAAGAAGGGAGCAATAGCAAGCCTCGAAATCCTGGAATAACTGATGAAACCATAATAAAACTGTACAAAAATAACATGTCTTTCAAAGAAATGAACTCAATTGTCGGACTTTCTGATCGTGCAATTCGTAATGTTCTATACAAACATGGAATACCCATGAATAGAGAACAGTATTCAGGTCAACCAAGAAAACATCAAGTGAATGAGAATTTCTATAAGGCTTGGACGCATGATGGCATGGGTACTTGGTTTATTGGTTACTGATGGACACATTCATAATTCATTTCATAGTATTTTTTTTACTCAAAAAGATGAACGTATACTGCGACTGATCGCCAACTATATGGAAACTGATTATGTACTAACACCATTTGGGAAAACTAAGACAGCAGCAACATTAATCATTAATTCAGAAGAAATGAAACAAGATCTTGAATCACTCGGAATTACAGCAAAGAAATCATTAAATGTGCCTTTTCCAAAGGTTTCAGAGAAGTTTTTGCCATCATTTGTACGTGGCGTTATTGATGGCGATGGCTGGGTAGGTCATGAAGGATATCAAGTGAACGTTACAACCGGTAGTTTAGCCTTTGCAGAAGGATTATTAGCGGTATTTCAATCCTGGGGCTTAAAATCGGATATAAGTACTATCACCAGTCAAAAAAATCATACGATTTACCGTATTTGGATACGAGGAAAAACCAGTCTTCAAATACTTTCTGACAGACTGTACAAAGATGCAGATTCTGAAAACTTTCATATATATAAACGAGTCTATATGACACAGCATACAGATAATCCATATGTAGTTGATGACAATAGAAAGTTTCCAATGTGGAAAATTGTCGATGGGAAAATCATTCACACGCCAAATACGAATAGAGTTTCATTCAGAACAAATATCAGTAAATCAGTTTTAGACGCGTTAAAGCATGATACAAATGTGAATCATTTAATTGAAAATGGTTTGAAAAACGTTCTGGTACAAGACAAAATCACTTTGGACAAAACTGATAAAACCACTAGATCGGATTCAGTATAAAACGACGTATGATCTTCAATTAATAAGGGATGTAAAAGAGTACGCAAAGAATCATAACGTATTCATTAATGACGTAATTGAATATAGTGTGGAATTTATCGAATTGCATGTTGAAAAGAGGAGTCCCAGGGAAAAATGAGAACTCCTTTAGTTTGAAATTAATTTTAGTTGACATAATATAAATTATAGGAAGCTACATCTCATTAAGCAAGTATACTTGTAACAGTGAGACAGAATTGATTTTACAAGTATTTTATGAGAATGATTTTTAAAAAAATTTACCATTCTTGATATATTTTTTATTTCCTCAACTTTTTATCGCTACTTTAAAGAACTCTTTTGTTTGCATAGAATATGTCACTGAAGTGTATATTTCTACAAGCTTTAAATCAGCATTTAATACAGATCATGGCATTGGTCATTGATCTTTCTTTTTGCGTCCTGATTCTACATTCAGCTTTTCTTATTAACAAATTTATCCACTTTCAAGAGTTAAATTATTATTCCCCATTTTCAAGATTTCATAGTTAACATATGACAAGCTTAATAAATGAAAAAAAGTGTTACAAACTATTAAGTGGATTTTATTGCCCGTAAATATTCAAGCTTATTCCTCCATATAGAAGGAATATTTCCCCTTTTAAACTATGAGCTTTAAGCACTTTTATCTCGTCAACTTCTTGTCCACCAAAGCTTCTTTTAAACTCATTAATGTTCTGTTCTTGCTCTTTATGTGGATCTATAAATATACCTGAAAAATCATACCATTCAATTGTGCTGGTTTAGCCGTTTAAGAAAAAAAATTAAATTAATCTTCTAACTAACATAAAACTTTCCGCAAATGGTACACCAACTGTTGAGCCTCTAAGCTTTGCCAATGCTTCAATGATTTCAAGTGTTCGAGGATGAGGCGGTTGTTTTAGTTGTGATTGATAACAGTTCATTGCTTCTTTCTTTATGTCGATGAATTTCGAGATATCACTCCATACATTTGGCATATAGGCATTGTCTACTGTGGGAAGATTCCATTCTGTTTCTGAAAGGGTTTCATATGCATAAATATTCTCCACCTTAATGCCATTAATTGGTCTTAATGCAACCATTGCACTGTGAGAGACAACTGTATGGTCCATATGCATATCACCTTTATGAGGAATAAATGCAATGTTTGGTCGAATATCTTCCACAACTTTTAGAAATTCAGCATTTATTTTCACTAAAGGAGTTTCTCTTAAAGTCACAATGGGAAAATCTAAAAAGATTGTTTCCTTAACACCTAATAGGTGATGAGCAGCTAATGCTTCTGAACGTTCTTCTTTGATCTCTTCATCTGTATTACTTTTAGTGACCTCACAAATAAACACTTCATGACCTTGCGCTGCATACTTCGCAATCGTGCCGCCAACACCTAATACCTCATCATCATTGTGTGGTGCAAATACCAACACCTTCATCCATTCACCTCTGATTGTTTCTTAACTTTCCAAGGGAAATATCACTTAAATTTATAGCCCGCTCTCATTTGCACAACATCAATATTCTCAAACTCGGTAACTCGAAGTAGCCCACCTTTACAAACAATATCGATATAGTCGCTCGTAATTTGTGCAATTTGCCCCGGTATCCCGACATATTTTTTATTTTCCAAATAATCCGCTCGCCAAAAGATCAATTTATGCTGACCATTATAATGAGAAAAAGCACCTGGGTATGGTTTTGAAACCGCCCTTATTAATCGTTGAATTGCTTCTACAGGTTCTTGCCAATCGATTCGTCCATCTTCAGGTGTTCTCTTTAGTAGATAGGTCGCTTCTTCCTCATTCTGTTTAACCGATGTAACGGTTCCATCCAACATCTGAGGTAGCACCCGATGCATCATGCGTTGAAGCGCTTCATTACTCTTTTCTTGAACATCAATCGCATAATCAGAATCTTCAATTACATACACTTCCTGTGCAACAATATCGCCAGAGTCCATGCCTTCATCTATAAAAAATAGAGAGCATTTTGTTTCTCGTACGCCTAATAAGACTTGCCAAACTAAAGCGGCTCTTCCTCTGAATTTTGGAAGGGGAGTGGGATGAAATCCGATTGTTCCAATTCTTGCAGCATGAATAATTTCTGGTTTTATGAGTTGGGACAATCCGACCACAAAAATATAATCTGGATGGTGATCAGTAATCTCTTTCACATAGAGATCTTCGTTTATATTTCTAAACTTCCGAAATGGAATGTGATGAGCTTCGGCCAACTCATGAATTGGCTCATATCCAGAAACATTTTTTGAATATTTTTCATCCAATGAAAATACGAGATCCACGGGAAAGTTCAGTCTAATCATTTCTTCAAGTACCACTTTACTTGAATCAACAGAGCCAATTAGGATTGTCTTCATTTCCATCTCCTTACCGTTTTAAAACAATTTAATCGTCGAATTGCGCTCTTAGAATTAACCTCTTTTATATTTCTCTTCACCAAATAAAACAATCGCGACTGTTTTACAGATGATTTTAACATCGAGTGAAATGGAATAATTTTGAATATATGAAAGATCGTATTCAATTCGTTGTTCCCATGATATAGAATTGTTTCCGTTCACTTGGGCAAGACCTGTCATTCCTGGTTTCATCTGAAGGCGTTGCATCTGAATCGGTGTATATTCCTCCACTTGTATATGAACTGTTGGTCTAGGTCCTACTAAGCTCATCTCTCCTACCAAAACATTAACAAGCTGCGGAAGTTCGTCTATTTTGGTCCTTCTTAAAAATTTTCCTAATGTAGTAATTCGATTATCATCCTTTGAAAAATCTAAATTTCTCTCTGCTTCCACGTCAACCTTCATCGTTCGGAATTTAAATATATGGAAGTCTACCCCGCTTTTCCCCACCCTTTCCTGCTTAAAAAAAACGGGACCAGGCATTGTGATTTTCATAAGCAAGACAATCACAACAATCAGTGGTGATAACAATAGCAATCCTAAACCACTACCAACTAGATCAATCAGTCTTTTAAAAAACAGATTCAGATTACTGACTGTGTACATATTCCACAGCTCCTTCATCTTCGTTCCAAACCACTGAATTCTCAACATCTAGTTATCTAATAATCTTGATTTCGTTGTATTTCATCATCCGAATACGTTCTTCGTACCGACCAATGACATTTTCATTCACTTGATTGTGTAAATTATGGACGATCATCTTCGGTATGTTGACACCACTTTCATAGGCATGCGGGTAACCTCCACCAAAACGTGGATTCACTTCCGAAATGATATATTCCCCATTTACTTTAAAAATGTCGATGTCAATGATTCCTCTAAAACCAATCACTTTCACAAAATCTTTAATGAGATCAAACAGTTTTTCGTCTTTGATAGAAATGGATTTATCCGTTTCTCCTGCTCTCATCGCAAGCTTTTCTTTTGTAAAAATGGCGACGGGTTCACCTGAATGGAGATCTATATACACATCCGCGCCGATTTCAACCCCATCTATAAATTCCTGAATCATCATATTCTTATAGTTTTTAAATAATAATTCAACTTCCTCTTTTGATGTCACTTTATTGATATTGATACTTGCGCTGCCCTTTACTGGTTTAACAAATACGGGAAAATCTACAACCCCAGCATCCACATTTCGATAAAATTCTTCTTTATCAATATAGCTTTTGATTGAATGAAAACCGTTTTTTACTAGAAATGTATTCAGCGAAAACTTATCAAAGCACATCTCAACGTTTTCTAAATCAGACACAATCGGGATGGTGCCTACGTTTAAAAATTCTTCTCGATGTTTTGCTAACAAACTGATTTCCGGGTCGATTAACGTAAACACAGCCTTGACATCATTATTTTTACAAATTGCTAGAATCGTACTTAAATAATCTTGATGATCCATCCTTGGAACGATGAAGTACTGGTCCGCATCATAAAGTGCTGGTGCGAGAGGACTACAATCTGTCGCGTAGACCTTGCCGATTCCTTCAAGCTCTTTTTTGAAGTATTGAACGATTTTATTCCTAGTTCCACAACTAAGAATCAATATGTTCATTTGAAAAGCTCCTCTCATTTCTTTTGAGCGCGAACCTTTAGTTGCTGAGCGGTGCTACTACTTATGAGCACCGATTTCGGGTTTATGAGCAACGACCTGTCATTTCTGAGCATCTTTTCCCCGGTTATGAGCGCATCACCCATTTTTGAACGCCGATTTCCGGTTTATGAGCGCCTTTTCCTCGGTTATAAGCACGCCGCACGTATCTATGTGCACCTTTCCCCGTTATGAGCGCGCCTTCCTCCTCCAAATTGCCAAAGAAATATCTTCACAAATAATGATCAGCTGTCCATTTTTCACGAGCTTCCATCATCACGCCATCTTTCTCGACATAGACAGCAGGAAAGAACTTAATAAATAACGGAGATAGACTCATGGAATACGCGCCAACTTTTTCATAAATGATTTGATCCCCAACCAAAACTTGAGGAGCGTCCTCTAGCACCATGATTCGGTCATCCTCCATGCAGGTAAATCCAGAGATGACTTGTTTGTCGATAAGCTTTCTATACTCACTATTCTTATACTGAACCCTAAAAAACTTGATCCCCTTATTTTTCAGTGGATTGATATTAATGTGACTACCATCCGTTGTGACAAAATGATTCGCACTCGTTTGCTTCACATCAACGACACTTGTGACAAAACTAAATGGAGAGGAAACGATCGACGTTCCTGGTTCTACAATTAAGAGCGTATCTTCGTTGTTAAAGACTTTGCTTAATTCAGAAGATATTACTTCGATATATTCATCAAACTGGGGTTTATCTTTAAGCCCTCCAAAAAACCCTCCACCGACATCCACATACTTTAGCTTTAGTGAATATTTTTGTGTAATTTCACAGGCCATTTTCGAAATCGCTCGATAGATATTTAAACTTCTTGTCTTTGTACTGCAATGTAAATGCAGGCCTGTTAAGCTGATCGTTTTTAGCGCATTGACAGTATCAATAGCTTTCTTCAAATCCCCATTTTCATAACAAAACCCAAATCGCCCACCCTCTGCTCCCATAACGGTTTCATTAGGACAGGCACGCTCCAAATCAAAGTTCACGCGAATGCCAACTTCAAAAATTTCCCCACTAGACCGATCCAACTCCCTAAGCCAATCTAGCTCCCTTTGCGAATCAACATTCACAATACATCCATTCTTAACCGCTTCGATGAACGTTTCTTTTGATTTAGCGACCCCGTTATAAATGATTTTTTCTTTTTTATACCCCAGCTTCTTCGCTAATTCATATTCATCGTCTGAAACCACTTCTGCATAGATTCCGCGCTCTTTAAAGTAATTCAATAACCAAGGCAATCCGTTCGTTTTGAATGAATAGCCAATGATCGAGTTACCCCAATGTTTGTGAAGTGCATCCTCTAGCTGTTTGAGATTTGACTGTAATTCCTGTTCATCGATTAAAAAATAAGGTGTTTCTAAGTGATCATGCGTCAACCTTTGATTTCTCACCGTTTTCCACCCTTTGAAGAATTATTCACCCATTACATGTTCTTCGTGATTTCTTCGATTACTTACAATAAAAATACAAATCATGAGGATTAATTGATACACACTTGAAATGAAAATCCCGATACAAAAGCCCATTAATCCATAAAATTGATACAAGACAAACGCACAAACCATATATACAATCACATTGGAGCCATTAATGATCAACTGCCAATTGATATGGTTAAATTTCAGAATAAAAGGTTGGATGACCGAACTAATCACACCGACAATAGCCGTTGCGGTTGTAATATAAATATATTTTAACGACTCATTTGCCCAATCAGGATATAAAAAACCTAGAACAAACGGACTGATCCAAATCGTAAAAACATATCCAATGATGCAAACAATCCCTGTCAGTAGCATAATCGAACCGAATGTTTTGTGATTGAATTTTTCCATTCTCGCTATATAACTCAAAATCACCCCATTAATCGGCGTGATGGCCATGGACATGATTTTACCGATGATGGTCGCCGTATAATAAATCGTTACCGCAGCTGGGCCAAGTAATGGGAAAATTAATAGTTTATCTGCATAATTTATTACGTTTGTTAGTAGAGAGGAGCCGAGGAGAACGATACTTTTATAAGTAGTGGAGTTAAATATGTCTGTGCGTACAACTGGTTCTTTCAATAGAGTTGAATTTTTGATGATATAGAGAACACTAAATCCGTATCCAAAAATAAAGATGAATTGCCAGTATCCCATCAAACTAAATAAAAAAGTGCCCAAAATATAGCCAATGGTTAAGATCACATTATTGATTACAATCTTTTTATAGTTTAACTGTAGCCGAAAACTGGCGCCTAAATATTCTCTTAATAAATTTAAACAGGAGATGAGGACGATTAAACTAATACTGATGAAAGAAAACTTACCATCATAATAGATTGTTCCAATGATCATCATAATCGTGCTTAACACGATACTGCTGATTAATAAAATATTGAAATCACCAGAAATTCGCTTTTTACTATATTCATCATCTACTAATAATCGAATATTGTTTAACACATTGCCGAACGGAAAACTCAATACAGTAAAGAGACTGATTAAAGTAACGACCAAACCGTATTGCTCTTCACCTAATCGATCCCCAATAATCGGTAAAGTGAATAATTGAAGAATAATAATCGGTATGGCTGTAGCGACAATATTTAATAGTGAATCAATCAAAAACTTTTTCTTACTCAAATGGCGTACTCCCTACTAAATATTGATGTGCCAAAACGGCTTTCTAGATTGTAGCCACGAAGTCATTCCCTACTTAACCATTTTTTTGTGTGTACACACAAGACTAACGTGTTCGATGGCAGATGGTTTACGTATTATAGATTCTTATATAAACGGATTAATTTTTGTTCTTCGATACTCCAATTGTATTTTTCTTTCACCGCTAAGCGGCCATTTTTCCCCATTTCTTTTGCAATGTCAGGGTTTTTCAATAAATACAAAATAGCCTCTGCGATTTCATCAACATTTTCGGGGTCAACTGGGATGCCAAATTTGTATCTTTTCAATTCTTCCCTGGCATATGGAAAATCGGTTATAATGACGGGCAATCCCATCGCCATATATTCATAGACTTTTGTTGCAAAATGATCGCCTTTGTTATATTGGCCAACATTTAAAACTGTACATAGACCAATCCTACTTTTTCGCAAAATATCCGTTACTTCTTCTCGATTTACATGACCTCTATAATCCACACACGCAAACTCTTTCATTCCACGAACGTCTTGAAGATAACGATCAGGGGATAAGACGCCCCCCAATATCAAGTTAACCTTCGCTTTATAGGCAGCTTGAATGTTATAAGTAATACCCCGATCATGGGTTAGCGTGCCAATATGACAAATCGTATTTTTTAGTTTTTCTTCCTTTTCATTAAAACGATCGTACAATTCGTGTACTATGGGAAAGTTATCGATAAATGCCGTTTTTTTCGCCCGGTTTTCAAAAGGATTTTTCAAACTATACGTACATGGAAAGACAACCGCATCAATTCGTTTAATCGAATAGGTTTCATACATGAAATATATTTTTGCGATGACCTTCCGTAAAAACTTTGGAATATATTCTTTTTCTTTAATTTGCATCGGATAATTTTCGTGGGAATCAAAGATGACTTTCTTTCCTCGTTTTTTTAACTTATTCCCGATTGGCATTAATTCAGGATCATGATAATGATAGATATCGGCATCTACTTCCACAGCTTTTTTAAATATCTTTTTCTTGGAGTTCAACATCCGATCAAGTCGGCTCTTTGGCTTAAAATTGGTCGAGATGATCTTTACTTGATCCACTGTTTCATTAGGTAATTGATCATTTACAATTAAGGAGACATCATAGCCATGACTTGCTAATGATTTACATTCCTTTTCAAATATGCGAATATCATAACGTTCATGAGCACTCGTTATATGACATACTTTTTTGATGATGGTCCCTCCAATATCCGTTCATTACATATTCCACTATTTGTCTCTTCTATAAGTTGCTCTTCTTGATATAGTCTGAAACCACTTTTGCCACAAGTTCTACATCCGTTTCCTTCAAATATGGATGCATTGGTAACGACAGAACACAATCACAATGCTCGTTAGTAACTTGAAAATCTTCTTCATTAAATTGTAAATGTACAAATGCTTTCTGTTTATGCATTGGATTCACGTAATACACCATACTTGGAATCCCGTTCTTATTGAGATGTTGTTGTAACTGATCCCGTTGCTCCCTATTCTTAAGCTTAATAGTATACTGGGCAAAGCTAGAAAAAAATCCATCGGGGATGGCAGGTGTATCAACCATTCCGCTCAATTTTTCATTATAAAGTTGATAAATTCGGTTTACGTCATCCAATTCATGCTGGATGAACGCGTCAAGCTTGACTTGTAAAATGGCTGCTTGGATCGTATCAAGTCGCGAATTCAACCCAATGCGAATATTGTCGTACTTACTTTCGCCTTTTCCATGAACCTTCAAAGACTTTAACAACTCTGCTAATTCATCATCATCCGTAAAAATTGCCCCACCATCTCCATAACAACCTAAAGGCTTCGCTGGGAAGAAAGAAGTTGTTGCGGCATCACCAAAACTGCATGCTCGTTTCCCATGAATATTGCCCCCAAAGCCTTGGGCAGCGTCTTCTAATACAAGTAAATGATATTTCTTTGCGATACGCTCGATTTCAAGATGATCAGCAGGTAACCCAAATAAATCAACAGGAATAATCACTTTTGGTGTGACTTTCCCTTCTTTCAACGTTTTAACAATGGCCTTCTCTAGTTGCGTTGGATCCATGTTAAAGGTATCTTTACATACATCCACAAACACCGGTGTTGCACCGCAAAACGAAACCACTTCTCCTGTTGAGAAAAATGTTAAATCTGGAATGAAAACGGCATCGCCTTCCCCAATCTCCCACGCCATCAGCACAAGGGTCATCGCTTCTGTTCCATTCGCACACGTGATGCAATGCTTCACGCCCACATATTCAGCTAATCGTTCTTCGAGTGCCTTTACTTCTCTTCCTTCGATATAATTGGAATGAAATAATACACCTTGAATCGCTGAATCGATTTGATGTTTATAGGTTTGATATTGAGCCTGTAAATCACGATACTGCATAGCCACTCTCCAATCCACATAAATTCCACCCGGAAAACCCATTACGTCCGTAACCCTAGAAAACCTTATGAATATTATGGTAAGGCATTTGCCTTGAACCAAATTGTCTGAAAAACTGCTCGATATTTTGCTTCATACTTCCTTCAAAATCAAACTTCCGATTCAACCTACTTGCTAATTTAATGCCTTCATAAATCAGTAAAGTTAGAGATTGATTGTTTCGATAGTCAGGATTTGAACCGGACATTAAATAATAAACCGTCTCGTCATCCCAAACAAAATAAGCCGCGGCATGAATTTTATGTTGCTCATCCGCACAATAATATATTTTCCTAGCATTTCTTTGTTCACATGCTTCATCAATTCTCAAAACCGTTTCAAATGAATAGGGGATTTCTAAGTTTTGCCTCTCAAACGTCAGTTTATTTAAATGATAGAATTCATCGATTCCAAGACCTTCATAAATCTGCAAGCTTTTCTCTGCTTTTCTTATATTCTTTCGTATATTGGAATTGAAATTTTGATAGACTTCATCCAAATTGGAAGTATGGTGTATGACATACGTATACCTTGTTGTTTGCGAGTAGCCACGCCAATAAAAAGGAAGCCAGTTTGTAAAGGAATAATGAAAGTATTGTTGGTATTTTGTTAACCCCAGTTTCTCGATTTCATCTATGATGGTATTCATCATGTTTTTTTCATACGTCAGTGCTCTTTCGTATTTTTGATCTGGTGGGTATCGCATCCAGATGCCATTCGTTTGGGTTAACGTCGCTTTTCTAATTTCTTTCTCGGTTCCGATTTGTTGGAGATAGTATGGCAAAGACGCACGGATTTCGCCGTTTTCTTTAATTAATATGGCATCCCATTCATTCGGACAAACCGCATCCATCCACCAGCCTTTTGAAAATAAAGGAATGGTCGTTTCCTGCTCGCTGAATTGCAGATACTTTTCGAGTTCAGTCATGCCCCTGCCCACTTCCACTAACTCGATGAAATAAATTAATAAAATCTAATGTACTCGCCTTCTCCAGTGGGAGTTGGACACTTTTCTTTTCAGCTGCTGACTTATAAATGGCAAGGACGAGTTCTAATGCCCTTCTGCCATCTTCAGCCGTCACATATGGTTCACGGTCCTGTTTTATCGCCTCAATGACGTCTGCATAGAGTGGCGTATGTCCAAAGCCATAGACGGTTGGCGGATTCTCGTGATACTTGGCTTTTACTTCCTGTGAATCGTCCAATTGATCCGCAAACAGCCATTCTTCAATAATATTTACTGATTTCCCACCGATTTTAACGGTCCCTTGATCCCCGAACACATAGAGCGTTTCCTCAAAATTTTGAGGATAAATGTTTGTTGTTCCCTCAATTACACCGTAACTACCGTTCGAAAATCGAACTAACGCAATTCCAAGATCTTCTGCCTCGATAAATGGATGCTTTAAATTATCCGTCATTCCAACAACTTCTACAATGTCGTCACCCATCATCCACCGCAAAAGATCAATATTATGAATGCATTGATTCATGAGTGCCCCACCGTCTTGCTGCCAAGTCCCTCGCCAAGGTGCCTGGATGTAGTAGTCCTCTCCACGGTTCCAGCGGATATGGGCTGTTCCGTGAAGTAGTCTACCAAAACGACCTGCCTCTACTGCTTCTCTCAATTTTTGAACCGATTTATTAAACCGATTTTGGTGGCAAGCACTTACTTTTAAATTTTTCGCCTCTGCCCTTTCAATAATCTGATCAGCTTCTTCTAAAGAAAGCGCGATGGGTTTTTCAATAATCAAATGGCTTCCCGAATCGATACAATCCAACGCAATTTGTCCATGTTTCCCGCTTTCTGTACAAATCGCCACTAAATCAGGTTTTTCAATTGCCAGCATCTGTCGATAATCCGTATATTTAGTTACTGCAACCCCTAAATCAAATGTTGAAAAGGTCTGCTCCATTTTCTTTTCATCGAGATCACAAATGGCGACAATGTCTAACTTATTTTGAATAGCGGCGGCCAGATGATTCGGTGAAATCCTCCCGCAACCGATGATGGCAAATCGTAAGTTCGTCATTTCTCACCCACATGATTTCTTATTTTTTTTCCTGGCACACCGACAATCACCACATTATCCTCCACATCTTTTACAACGACCGAACCTAAGCCGATTAAACTATTGGCGCCAATGGTTACTTGATTTCGAATCGTCGCTGCAGGAGAGATATAAACATTTTTCTTAATCCACACACTTCCAGAGATATTGACCAACGCGGCAATCATGACATGATCTTCAATGATGACATTATGGGCGATGTGACAAAGGTTGTTAATTTTTACATGATTCCCGATTTCCACATCCCCTAACGTTCCTCTGTCAATACACGTATTCGCCCCAATTTCCACATCTTCGCCAATGATCACACCGCCAAAATGGGGAACTCTAACATTGATCCCGTCAGTATTTTCAAAATAGCCGAACCCATCAGTACCAATCACAGCACCTGAACGAATGATTGTATCTTTTCCAATCGTGACTTTCCCTTGGATCGAAACATTATTTTCGATTCGTACATTGTCTGAAATCACAACTTCTGGCCCTATATAACAATGGTGACCAATGTAAACCTGTTTACCGATACTCCTCGTTTCAACAACCGATGCTGCACTAATAAATTCAACCTTCGTCTCTTCATGAAAAAATTGATTGAGTATCGTAAAGTATATGGCTTTTGGATTGTCACAAAAAATAAAGTTTGCCTTCTCAAAAGAACTTGTATCAAATTGTAGTGAGACAATGAGCGAATTTGTAATGACTTTTCCCATAATGGCTTGCATTTTTTTCTCGTCTTTAATCCATGAAATTAAATTGGCAGCAATATTTTCAATGGAAACATAGGTATGAATCGTGAGTTCTGAATCACCGATAAATGTGTAGGGCATTTCTGTAGTGTCTAAAAAGTCTGTGATATCTTTTATACGAATCACCCTGTTATCTCCTTCCAATCAATCACTTGATCTAATGCGGTGAAATTGTCATACATAAAATTATATCGTTCACTTATCGATTGTTTGAGGAAGTCCTTTAGCTTAACTTCCATTGTTTCAATTTCAGTAGAATACCAGAAAGGATGGGTCAGAATGTGCAGCTTTTCATATTTTCCAGATTCAATCGTTTCAATCGGATCTTCTCGCCAATTCATTCTTGAATCTGATACGTATTTCATGCTTTTGAAGTATTTGGAGGAATAGGAGTTGATGATTTGATGGAATTGAATATCATTTTCTAATACGAGTTTGGAAGGTCGATGCATGGAAACTACCTTCACTTCAGTATTTAGTAAGTTACCGAGAATTTTGGCTTCCATTTGTACAGCTTTCTGCATATCTTCAATAGTTTGAATATCATATCGTTTTTCATCAAAATGAATGCCAATTTCGTGACCTAACGACTGGATTTGTTTTAGCTTTTCGAAGGATTCTTTTGAAAAGATATTATAAAAATTAGTGGATAATAGAATGAAATAGGTTGATTTCACGGCTAGATCATGTTCTAGTCTGGCCATTTCTAGTGCTTTTTCAAGTGAGAAATCAACATCGTGCCTGATGATGACCGATTTTTTGACAGTTTCACTTTCGCGATACATGCAAAAGTAATACCCGTTGTGTCTTAATAATTCCAGCAGCTCGATGTAGGCTTTTGTTGTAAATTCCATTTCGTCTCCCCTTACAACAATTCGATTTTTTCTCGATTCAAAACATTCTGCATGGCATTTTTCGTATCAAAGATTGCCTTCGCATGTTGCTGAACGAAATCATAATCTACCTTTGTATGGGCAGTTGTGATCATTACTAAATCAGCACTTTCAATAAGCTCCGCAGTTAATTTTGATTCACCTTTTTTGATCACACCGTGTTCATCACGATATTCTGAAATATAAGGATCATAATAGATCACATCAGCAGCGTTTTTTTCTAATACTTCGATAACTCGAATCGCTGGGCTTTCTCGATAATCTTCAATATCCTGTTTATACGCGACACCAAGGACTAAAATGCGCGATGCACTTAACGCCTTTTTCGATTTGTTTAAAATATTACTTGCTCGTTCCACACAGTATTCCGGCATTCGGTCATTGATCATCATGGAAGCCTCAATCATGGATGTGTGAAACCCATATTCACGCGCTTTCCACGATAAATAATAGGGATCTAGTGGAATACAATGGCCCCCTAAACCTGGCCCTGGGTAAAAGGCCTGAAATCCATAGGGTTTCGTTGCAGCAGCATCGACCACTTCCCAGAAATTAATACCCATTCTGTTACAAAGAATGGCTAATTCATTGACGAGGCCAATATTGATATTTCTGTAGGTGTTCTCTAAGATTTTTTCCATTTCTGCAATCGCAGGTGATGAAACCCGATAAATCGGTGCTTCTAAAATGCTCTCATATAAACTCGCTGCGATTTCCGTACATTTTGCAGTCATTCCCCCTACCACTTTTGGGGTATTTTTCGTTTTATAGCGTAAATTCCCCGGATCGACTCGTTCAGGCGAAAACGCAAGATAGAAATCGACCCCACATTTCAGACCCGATGATTCAAAAATCGGCTTCAGGAGTTCTTCTGTTGTACCGGGATAGGTTGTAGATTCTAAAACGATTAACATTCCTTTATGCATATAAGGAACAATACTTTCTGCCGAAGCTTTCACATAACTAATATCCGGTTGCTTATAGAGGTCTAACGGTGTCGGCACACAAATACATACACAATCTGCCTGTGCAACCTGTGCAAAATCTGAGGTGGCGGTAAGGTAGCCGGATTGTACGATTTGTTCAAGGTCTTCGTTCACGACATCTCCAATGTAATTGATACCGGAATTCACCATAACTACTTTAGAATCTTGTATATCGAATCCGATTGTCCGGTACCCTGCTTTTGCCTTCTCCACAGCAAGAGGAAGACCAACATAACCTAGCCCTATGACCCCCAGTGTTGCTGTTTTATTAAGCAATTTTTCCTTTATAGTCTCCATTTTTCCACCCTCATTTTTTTTTGAGCTTGCCATCAAGTCTTTTCGTGTCTGTTAACCACGGAATTAGTTAGCCATATAACAAAAATTGCAAATAATATTCCATGAGTTAAAAGACTAGTAAATAGGGCTGCATCAACTAGTGCAGTTCCAGGAATGATGATAATTCCAGTTGATAAAACTAATGGAGTATTTTTTGACACACTATCTAATATTTTTAATACTCCCCCTAAGATCAACATAAAAAGTAGAATTCCAATTATTCCGAAATTCAAATAAGCATCCCCGAATATACCTACGTTAGGGCTAAAGTCTCTACCAAATACTTTTTGTGCTACTAAATAAACTGGATTAGTTCCATATGGATTATCAATGATAAAAGAAAGGAAAGATGCGGACAACTTATATTTCGTCATGTTCTCATAAAAATCAAAATATAAAAAATGTAACTGTGCAGGAACATAAAATAGCCTTCTTAAAAATAGCGATAACATATTTGGGTTATTAGAAATACTGTACAAAATATATAAAGTACTTTGTGAAAATATTAAGGCAGATGTGATAAAAAATAATATATTATTCTGATAACCCTTTTTAAAGAAATAATAAATTCCAAAAATAAGAATAGGCGCAAAAAGATAACTCTTATGTCCTGTCATTGCAAAAATTGAAATTTGTAAAATTAAGGAGATAACAACTAATATTCTATTTTTCCTGATCAATCCATAAATCAACAAGAAGATATTTGTTATATGCGCTTGCCAAGGCAATAAATAATCCATTAACCAATTATCACTACTAGCGTTAAATTCTTCTCTAGTTGAATAAACATTTGATAGATCAAAATTTATTCTTTGTAGACCACCAGTAACGATTAAAAAAACATAAACAATGATGGTTAAGAAAAATAATATTAAAAATGATAAATTTTTCCCCTCTTTTAAAGTAGGAAGTTTTAGCATTGGGGTTTTTACTAGAATATAAAAAAGTAATAAAAATGACAGTGAAATGGTTAGAAAAAATTCTCGTGAATGATCCTGTAACCAATAAAGTGATGAAATAGGTAAAAGTAAATTGATAAACAGTACATATACTACAATTTTGCTTGGATAACTTAGATTTTCTAATTTAATTATAAAAATACTTAAGATGAAAACTACTAGGTAAGATTCGAATAATTTAAAGATTGATATCTTAATAGTAAACCCTTCATATTCAAATACTGGATTTACAAATAAAAAGTAACCGTATTCCAATAGCATTTTAAAAACGATTATTACGAATAGTGTATATAGATATTTTTTTTTAAATGTAATATTAATAATAGACAGATCACATCCTTACATAGATCAGTATTTAAGGAAAATTCTCCAGCTAAAAATTTTGGTGTTGTAAAATCATTGATGAAGTAATCCTTCCAGAATTCTTATCCATTTTTCCTTTAAAGAGCCCATCCTGACCACCAATCTATAAAATTATAGTAACTGTTCAAGCTTTCTAGTTAACACTTTAAAATCATAGTCTTGTGCGGCTTTTAATGCATTTTGACTATAAATTGCAACTTCATCCTGAGGCATATTAGACAGGTTAATAATGGCTTCCGCAAGCTGATTCGTACTAGCATTATCGATCACAATACCACATTGATATTTTCGAATGAGATCGTACCCATATTCACAACCTGAAAGCGTTGGTTTCCCACTTGCAAAGTATTCAAACATTTTATTCACACTCGTACCAAACCGTTTGAGCCCGTTTTGTGAAAAAAGCTGCACAATATTTAAATCGGACTTACTGAGAATATACGGGATATGATTTTTATCGACAAACCCTTTAAATTGAATGTTTTTAATTCCATGTTCGACACAATATTTTTCTAAATTCTCTTTCTCTGTTCCTCGCCCATAAATTAAAAACTTTATATGATTAACACCTTTTTTCTGGATGATGTCTGCAATTTCTACAACCAGATCTACATTGTTTGCCTTCCGAATCGATCCTGTGTACACAACCTTAAACAGTTTGGGGTTGTTTAAATCAGAATCCACTACTATATAACGCTTTATATTTTCAGTGAAACGCTCTAAATCAACACCATTATTAATGTGATGCACTTTCGTTAAATCAATCGGTCCGCCGAGTTCTTTGTTCCACCCTCGTTCAATTATGTAATCTTTCCCACCCTCCATCGTAAAAATCAATTTGTCACACTTTTTATAAATCCATCTTTCCCCACAATATAGCAGATTGGTGACTAAGCTATTTCTTTTTATCGAGTCATATTCGATTAAGGACTCAGGCCATAGATCCCGCACTTCACAAACACAAGGAATGCCAAACTTTTTCGCGAGTTTAATGCCCGCTATTAAAGTTAGCGGATGAACACTTGAAGCGAGGATCACATCAGGCTTCCCGTGAATTTTTGCAACCTCTTTTGAGACGGGGAACAGATTTCGATAGAATACGATCATGTTTTTAATTCGTTGTTTGCCATTTCCAACATAACTAGGAGTCTTCACAAATACGTACGGAATGCCGTTTACTTCATCCGTTTTGTATTTTTGACCCCCTGTATCAATATTCTCGTCTGTATTATGGATCGTGCTTGCACAAAAAATGGTAGCTTGATGTCCTTGGCGGATTAAGTTTTCAGCAAACCAAAAATGCCGTCCCCCTAGGTCTTTAAACGTATCGGTGGCATAATGATTGAAGATCCAAATGTTCTTTTTCAATTTTTTGAGGCTCCCCACAGTTTTTTGATTGTGTCCGCGACTCTTCCCAAGTCCTCATCGGTCATTTTTGTATCAGATGGCAAACAGACACCATTTTCAAATAACTTTTCTGATACATTGGCTCCTATAAAATCGTATTTCGCGAAGTATGGTTGCAAGTGCATCGGCTTCCAAGTTGGCCTTGATTCAATGTTTTCTTTTTCAAGAGCTTTCATAATGTCTAGTGGACGAACTTTTCCGCTTAGGGTCAAGGCAGTTAACCAATAGTTCGGTTCATTCCAATCGTGAATGGGCATAAACTCCACACCATCCAGGCCGCTTAACTCTTTTTGATAAAATTCAAAAATGTATTTTTTCTTTGCCACTCGTTGTTCTAGCACTCTCAGCTGACCTCGACCAATTCCGGCAACGACATTACTCATCCGGTAATTAAATCCTAATTCACTATGCTGATAGTGAATTGCTGGATCTCGACTTTGTGTAGCCCAGAATCGAACCTTGGCAATCCTCTCCGCATTGTCCGAAACTATCATCCCACCGCCTGAAGAAGTAATAATTTTGTTACCATTAAAAGAAAAAACACCATAGTCTCCAAAAGTCCCAGTATGCGTACCTTTGTAGTAGGTTCCAAGCGATTCAGCCGCATCTTCAATCAACGCAACCTGATGTTTTTTGCAAAGCCGGGCGATCGGGTCCATATTCGCCGATAACCCATATAAATGTACGACTATGACGGCTTTCACCTTCGGATATTTCTGGAACGCTTCTTCTAATGCGGTAGGACTCATATTCCACGTTTCATCATCACTATCAATAAAAACTGGAGTGGCATTTTGATAAATGATGGGATTGGCCGTCGCCGAAAAAGTTAACGACTGACAGAAAACAATATCTCCTTGCTCGACGCCAGCTGCTTTTAGAGCCAAATGAAGAGCTGCCGTTCCTGATGAAAGGGCCGCTGCAGATGTACTTCCCACTTTTTCAGCCAGCTCTTTCTCAAACAGATCGACATTTGCCCCAAGTGGTGAAATCCAATTCGTATCAAAAGCCTCTTGAACAAATGCCAGCTCAAACCCTTCCTCACTCATATGTGGCGATGAAAGATAGATTTTCTCTGACTTTGGATTTAGTTGAGAATTCCCATCACTCTTCGACTTCTCGTTCCGGATACCTGACAAGATATTCCTTCTTTCTACTCGTTATGGGTATTGCATTTTTTGTGTATTCGCGCTGGGTGCTGCGGTTGCTAGTATTCTAGTTTGGTGTATTGGGTGCGAGTGACCCGGGTGAGTTGCTAGGCGCGAACACGATGTTCACTATAGAGATGAATGGCTGGTTGATTTGGATTTGGCTGCGGATTTTGGCTTTGGAAAGTCGTTCATGTCCCTAATAAACAGTTGAACGCTTTTTTGTCTCAGGAAGGTAATTCAGACTCCTAGCATTAATCCAATAATGGCTGCAATCCCCATATTAAGAATTGGGTTTGGGCTAATAGGTTTTATATTCTTTGATTGATTAGAAATAACTTTTGTAATTGGGTAAAGTCTTGTGCCATTTCCACCCGCTAAAATAATTCCTTTCATCTCTACACCTCAAACCAATTGATTTTATTGAATTACACTTCGGAAGCTTTGTTTATTAGCAATTTTAAGTAACAAATCTTTAAGATTCTCATTATTTAAATCAAGCATCTTATCCAATAAATTCTTCATATCTATATTGTTAATTGGTGTGGACTTACCAATATAAATTTTCGGAAAAACATGTTCGTTTTGAATTTCGTCTTCGTTTAATAATTCTTCAAATAATTTTTCACCCGGTCGAATTCCTGTGAATTCTATACCAATTTCATCTTCTTGATACCCGGATAAGCGGATTAAACTCTTTGCTAAGTTCACAATTTTTACGGGTTCTCCCATATCAAGGACAAATATCTCTCCATTTGTTGCAAGTGTTCCTGCTTGAATGACAAGACTCGATGCTTCAGGAATCGTCATGAAATACCTAGTCATCTCAGGATCAGTAACAGTGACTGGTCCGCCTTTCGCAATTTGTGCTTTAAATAGAGGAACAACACTTCCACTAGAACCTAAGACATTTCCAAACCGTACAGCGGCAAAGTGCGTTTTACTATTAACCGCCAAGTTTTGGATAATCATTTCTGCAAATCGTTTCGTCGCACCCATGATATTTGGTGGGTTCACTGCTTTATCAGTCGAAATCATTACAAAGCAGGAAACACCAATTTCTTTTGCTGCCTCTGCTACATTCAGAGTTCCGTAAATATTATTTTTGACTGCTTCTCTTGGATTAAATTCCATGAGTGGTACATGTTTGTGGGCAGCTGCATGATAAACTACATCTGGTTTATAAATCTCCATAATTTCAAAAATCCGACTGCGATCTTGGATATCAGCAATTATTGGTATAACTTTAGTATTAGATGAAACTAGGTTCCGCATTTCCAAATCAATTTTATAAATGGAATTTTCTCCATGTCCTAATAGAATAATTTCTTTAGGTTCGAATCTCGCCACTTGTCTGCATATTTCTGAACCTATGGAGCCACCAGCTCCAGTTATAAGAATTTTTTTATTCGTAAGTTGATTTGCAATTGCGAGCATATCAAGTCTTACTTCCTCACGCCCAAGTAAGTCCTCAAAACGAACATCTTGAATTTCATTTACGGATAACTTACCAGTCATAATATCTTCTATCCTAGGAATAGTTTGAGTTTTCACGCCTGTCCCAACACAAATTTTAGTTAATACAATCATTTCCTGTTTAGACAATGAGGGAATAGCAATAATAATTAACTCGATTTTGTTTCTTTCAACAATCTCTGGAATATTAATGATTTTCCCTAATACTTCAACTCCATAAATTTCAAGATTTTGCTTAAAGAGATTATCATCTATAAAACCAACTGGTTGTAATTGCCTATCCTGATTTCTTAATAATTGACGAACCACCATGGTACCTGCTGCTCCTGCTCCTACTATTAAAGTACGTTTTGTTTTCAAGTTTAATTTTCGTTTCTTTAAATCAACAGCTAAGCGCCAGGAAAAACGTGAACCACCAATAAAAAGAATATGAACCATCCATGTGATGACTAACACGCGAACGTAAATATCTTGATTGACTATTACTTGCATAAGCATTACTGAAATAATCGAATAGGTCACTGCACGAAATATTGAGGTAAGTTCACCAATTGAAGCATACAACCAAACCTTTCGATAAAGTCCATAACGCCAAGCAAAAAAATGATGTGCTAAAAAAATAGTTATTACACTTAGAATTAACACTTTTTCTGTTAAAACATTTAAATAGGGATATAGAATTAAATAACTAGCAAACATCGAAAAAGCAACAATAAAAGAATCCAATACAAAAAGTAATGTTTTCCATTTCTTTACCGTCATTGAGCACATACTCTTTTCTTTAGTAGGATTTAAATAAAAAATTTTTTTCTTGGAATCTGCTCGGGCTGTAGCTTGCTAATATTTTGATTATTAACAAGTTCAATCGATTGCTTTTTCAAGTTTGTCGTATACTCAATTCCTAATTTTTTATCTACTATGTTCCATGCATCTTTCCATTTAAACACTCGGCTAGTCAGATTGTGTGCATCTGATCCAATAAAATGGGTCAATTGATATTCAATCATTTGAATACTCAAGCGTTGTAATTTTCTACCGAACCCGCCTGCTACACTTGTTGCGGTTACTTGAGAATATGCACCATTTTTTATTAATTGATAAAGTTTTTCTGGATTCCTTGCAATTTCAGCATTGCGCTCTGGATGTGCAATCACGGGCTTAATTCCTTTTACTAGTAAGTTATAAAACAACTTCTCCGTATATAGTGGAATATTAGACGATGGCAGTTCGATTAATATCATCTTGGAATGGTTTAATGTTAATAGTTCTTCATCTAAATCTAAGACACTCTCCAGTTCTCCAAATAATCTTATTTCTTGCCCAGTCAATACAGTTAAAGGAATTTGTGCAGCTGAAAATATTTCATTCAGCTTAAGAACGTTCTTTACAACTATTTCTTTGGGGTTATGGTAAGAAGGATGTCGGTGATGGGGTGTTGCGATAATAGTAGATATCCCTTCAGAAACAGCTTGTTTAGCCATATTGACACTCTCTTCTAATGTTCGTGCGCCATCATCAAGACCGAAAGTTATGTGTGAGTGTATATCAATCAACATTCCCATCCTCGTAAATGTATTTTTTGGTAATCTTTAACATGAATATTAGTTTTCGAAATGATATTACAATTAATAATTAGTAAAGAATTTAATTATTTTGTATGAAACCATTGCTAACCTAATTACTTGATTTGACCGTAATAATAGGTGGTTTGATAAGGTGAGTCCTTCATCATTTTATTATTTAACACAACTCCTAATAGTTTGCTTCTTGAACTCATTAGTATATCTTTTGATCGAACGGCTCCTTCTTTTTCTGTAGAACCACTTTTCACTACCAAAATAGATCCGTCACTTTTATTTGCCAGTATTTGTGCATCTGCTACGGCAAGTATAGGAGGTGTATCAAATAAAATTAAATCAAAACTAGCTTTTAATCGGTCCATCAATTGAGACATCATTTCTGATTGAAGTAGTTCTGCTGGATATGGGGGAATTGTTCCGCTAGGTAATAGAAACAAATTAAGTACTGGAGTTTGTTGTATAACATCTCCTAGTGAGGCTTTTTTCATCAATAAATTTGTTAAACCTTTTGTATTGTTAATATTAAAGGTATAGTGAATTGTCGGTTTCCGTAAATCTGCATCTACAAGCAGCACTTTTTTTCCTTGTTGAGCAAACACAATAGCTAAGTTTGCAATGGTCGTTGATTTTCCTTCTCCAGGATTTGGTGAAGTAATAATAATGGATTTCAATTCTTTATCTACCGAAGAATACTGAATGTTTGTTCTTAATGTTCGATACTGTTCTGAAATAGGAGATTTTGAATTTTCAATTGTTATTAGTTGCGTCTCCATTTTCTTATTCATCCGATTAGCCATTCATATCTCCTCCTTACTTTTGCTGCATTTTATTAAGTCTTGCTATTTTTTTCTGTTCTTTTATCTCCATGGATGAAATAGAACCTATCACTGGTAAGGAAAGTAGCTTTTCAATGTCTTGCTCCGAAGTTAATGTATTGTCAAGGTACTCTAAAAGGAAAGCGAGCCCAATACTAAGTAAAAATCCAATAACCATTGAAATAGCTATGTTTAATATAGGTTGGGGCTTTACAGGTTCTTGTTTTTCACTTGCAGTGGCTTTTGCTAATATACCCACATTATTGATGTTCATAAGATCCGTTATTTCACGCTGGAAAATGTCAGCAGTCGAATTGGCAATGTCACGAGCTATATATTGATCCGCATCCTGGACAGTAATTGTTACAACTTGAGAATCGCCTTCACTATTGACATTTATTTTTTTGTTTAATGATTGAGTAGTCATATTTTCAAGTGCCAATTCCTTTATAACAAGATCAAGTATCGCTGGACTTTTTATGATAATGCTATAGGTATTTATTAGCTGTAAATTTGTTTGAATATCTAAATCAGGCATTTGGTTTGTGTTTGTGTCTTCTTGATTTATTAAAAGCTGAGTTGAAGACTCGTAGATCGGTGTAATAAAATAAAAACTAATTACGCCACTCAGCGCAGTTACTAAAAGTGTTATAGAAAAAATCAGAAGCATTCTCTTTCGAAGTGTTTGGAAAAATTCTTGTAAACTTATAGTTTCTTCCATAATCTTTAGTTCCCCCTTCCCAGCTATAAATTTATTTATATGATAAAACCATTAACAACATGACATTTGAAGGATTTTTACGGTAACAACGATTCGATTTTATTGAAATTCTTTTCACATTTAAAAAACCAACTAAATTAAGCAATTTTGACGGGTTGTACGTTTTACTCCTGGATAAAAACGACAAAACAGGAAAAAACCGCTGAAATCATATAATTTCAGCGGTTTGATCATTTGTATCCAATTTGATGTTACGTTTCTTCATTTGAATCAGGAAAACTGTGGTCAGAGATAAACTGATTACCCCAAATACAACGACCATCCATTGTAAACCGATTAGATCCAACAATGCTCCTGTTGCCAATAAAACGACCTGGAAAATTACGCGCTCGAGCATGTTTCGGAACGAGAAAAATCTGCCGTGAAACGCTTTTGGCATTTGCTTCTGGAATATTGTCATAGCGGTTGGGAAAAAACTACCCACTGCAAAACCAAATACCGCAAATGCGGTTACCGACAAAACTGGACTGGCAGCAAAAATTAAGATTAATTCAGCAACGCCGATTACAAATGCAAAGAAAAATAATATCGTACTCGTATGCCATTTATTTGCAATATACTTAACAACAACAGTACCCAGCATAAATGCAATACCTTCAGCGGCATAAATTGCCCCTTTGATGGATGATGAATCCTGCAGCTCACTGATATTGATGACCAGCAAGTTAAACGATCCAATAAACAATAAAGGAATTAACGTCATGACCAAAGTCATCATGACTGCTGGATATGATTTTAAAATCGGAAACACTTCCATGAATCCGCCTTTACCTGGTGAAGCTACTTTCACTTGTGCTTCTGTACCCTGACCTTCATCGATGCGGAGCATATAAGTAAAGATCAACAGACCGGCATAAGCGATGATGGACATATAATATAGCGATTCCAATGACCAATAGACCAATACGACACCTGCAAGCGCTGTTCCAATAACACGAGCCATAGTAGCAACATTCATATGCCAGCCATTCATTTGCAGCAACTGTTCGTCTTTAACCACTAATGGTATGGTTGCCTGCAATGCTGGAAAATAAAATGCCGCCGACAATTGGATGCTGATCATGAAGGCGACCATCCACCAGATGGAGCCTGTTCCGATTGCAATCAGCATGAAGCTTACACTGATCATACGACCAAATCCTGAAATCAACAAAACCGTCTTTTTCTTCGATTGATCGATTATTTTGCCGGCCAGTGGTCCAGCTAAAATTCCAGCTAGTAAACCAATTGCCATGATGACTGACTTCAGGAAATCAGAAGGAATTCGTTCCTGCATAAACTCCAAATTTCCGATGATTCCAGTCCAGAGACCAAGACCCGCAATCATTTCCCCCACTAAAATAATCCATACATTACGATTCTTCCACATATAATCCCCTGTATACAACAAAGGAAGCCATTATAGCTCCCTTGTTGTACCCCTTCTATTTCTTGCTATCTTCGTTTGTTTTCAGTGCTTTCCATAATCTTACGACAGCCCCGTCTTTGTCTGTATCGACAATAAATGAGCCGTTTGAATAGCGATCTGACACACGAATTGGTTTCGTTTCAACAACTTCACGAACGCCTTTTGCTGTCTCTATAATTACTTGTTCATTATCTTCAACATAGAATACGCCGCTTACGCGGTGAGCATTCGATTTTAATTCGCGTAAAACAACAACTCCTCGTTTTGCACGAGTGCCTTGTTCGAATTCTTTTAATGCCATTTTTTTTACGGCGCCTCGATGAGTCACGAGGAATAAATCTCCGCGTGCATCAGCTGGAATGATCGTTGCATTTGCTACAACATCGCCATCTTTCAAGTTAATCCCTTTCACTCCACCAGTTTTCACACCGGTAACAGGAACTTCCTGCATATTGAATCGTACAGCATAGCCGTTATGCGTGACGATGAAGACGTCTTCGGTTTCCGTTACGAGATCAATATACATAACTTGATCGCCTTTTTTCAAATTCATCGTATTCAATGCTCGTGAATAACGCTGAACTTGATATTCAGCCAGTGTAGAACGTTTAATCTGACCCAGTTTTGAAACAGCTAAAATATAGCGGTTTTCATCAAAGGTTTCGATTGGAATTGCTTTGATGATTGTTTCGTTCGAATCAAGTGAAACGATACTCGATATATGCTGGCCAAGGTCTTTCCAACGGATATCAGGCAGTTCATGAATCGGCTGATAGATGTAATTTCCTAAACTTGTGAACAGTAGCAAGTGATGTTGCGTATTCATCATCGACTCAAATAATAGATAATCTGAGTCTTTCATTGTGAAGTCTTTACCGTTAGAAGCACTGTATGAACGTGTACTTGTACGTTTTACATATCCGTCTTTCGTCACGGTAACCATAACCTCTTCACTCGGAATCAAGACATCCAGCGTTAATTTGATTTCCTCGATTTGGTCTTCAATAACGGATCTCCGTGGCTCAGAGAATTGCTTACGAATGGCTTGCAATTCTTTTTGGATGACTTTTGTCAATTTTGATTCGTTATTTAATATTGCCATCAATTCACTAATTGTTTTTTGCAATTCAGCTTCTTCATTTCTCAAGTCCGTAATATCGGTGTTTGTTAAACGATAAAGTTGTAGAGAAACAATCGCTTCAGCTTGTGCTTCAGTGAATGCAAAAGCACGAATTAAATTATTTTTCGCATCGCGCTTATCCTGAGATGCACGGATGGTTTTAATTACTTCATCCAAAATGGATAGTGCTTTCATCAAACCTTCCACGATATGAATGCGGTCTTTTGCTTTTTGTAAATCATATGCAGAACGTCTAGTCACTACATCTTTTTGATGCTCAATATAAGCATCAAGCAATAATGGCAATGTCATCATTGTCGGACGACGGTTATGAATCGCAATCATGTTGAAGTTGTAAGCTATCTGCAAGTCGGTGTTTTTAAACAGGAACTGCAAAATACCTTTTGCATCAATATCTTTTTTCAATTCGATTACGATACGTAAACCAGTGCGGTCGGATTCATCACGGACCTCTGCAATACCGTCCAGACGTTTATCGAGACGTTGCTCATCTATTTTCTTAATCAAAATCGCTTTATTAATTTCAAAAGGAATTTCGGTAATAACGATTTGTTCCTTACCGCCTTTTAAAGCTTCGATTTCTGCTTTTGAGCGGACAACGATTTTGCCTTTTCCTGTCTCGTAAGCTTTTCGGATACCATCCACACCTTGAATGATGCCTCCAGTAGGAAAATCGGGCCCCTTCAGAACCGTCATTAATTCATTAACAGTAACTTCAGGATTGTTCATGCGCATTAACACAGCGTCTAGCACTTCATGCAATGCATGAGGCGGCATGTCTGTTGCATATCCAGCAGAAATCCCTGTTGCACCGTTTACAAGTAAATTAGGGAAACGAGCTGGCAGTACAGTTGGTTCCAACTCGGAATCATCAAAGTTTTGTACCAAGTCAACTGTGTTTTTATTGATATCACGAAGCATTTCTCCTGCGATGGCCGACAAACGTGCTTCCGTGTAACGCATAGCAGCAGGTGGATCACCATCTACAGAACCGTTGTTCCCGTGCATTTCAATCAACATGTGGCGAACTTTCCAGTCCTGACTCATCCTTACCATGGCTTCATAAACGGAACTGTCACCATGTGGGTGATAGTTACCGATTACGTTACCGACAGTTTTTGCTGATTTACGGAACGGTTTTTCGTTTGTATTTCCTTCATGGAACATTGCATATAAAATACGACGTTGTACGGGTTTAAGTCCATCTCGGGCATCAGGTAATGCTCGATCTTGAATGATGTACTTACTATAACGGCCAAACCGGTCGCCGATGACTTCTTCTAAGGGTAGATCTTGATAACGTTCGGTTTGTGTCATTCTGAATCCTCCTCAGCATGGATGAGTTCGTTTTCTAGAATATTGCTGTCTTCATCCAGACCAAAATTAACATTGTTTTCAATCCATCGTCTTCTTGGTTCAACTTTGTCACCCATCAATGTAGTGATGCGTCTTTCCGCACGTGCATCATCATCAATTTCTACTCGAATCAATGTTCTTGTATCAGGATTCATCGTTGTTTCCCATAATTGTCCTGCATTCATTTCACCAAGACCTTTATAACGCTGGATCATATATCCTTTACCGATTTTTCGGATGGCTTCGTCAAGTTCAGCTTCCGTCCAAGCGTACTGAAGAACTTCTTTTTTGCCGACTCCACGGTAAACTTTGTAAAGGGGTGGCAAAGCAATATATACTTTTCCTGCTTCAATCAATGGTTTCATATAACGGTAGAAGAACGTCAGAAGCAATACTTGAATATGTGCTCCATCCGTATCGGCATCTGTCATGATGACGATTTTATCATATGCGATATCCGGAACTGAGAAATCAGCGCCTACTCCACCGCCGATTGCGTGAATGATCGTCGAGATTTCTTCGTTTTTCATGATGTCCGCAAGTTTTGCTTTTTCGGTATTGATAACTTTTCCTCGAAGTGGCAAAATCGCTTGGAAACTGCGGTCTCGTCCTTGTTTCGCAGAACCGCCGGCAGAGTCACCCTCCACCAGATATAATTCGTTTTTCGCAGCATTACGAGATTGTGCAGGAGTCAGCTTCCCAGATAAAATTGAAGCTGATTTCTTTGATTTTTTGCCGTTACGTGCATCTTCTCGGGCACGACGAGCAGCTTCTCGTGCTTGTTGTGCACGAATCGCTTTACGGACAAGTGAGGCACTCAATTCAGCATTTTCTTCAAGAACATACAACAGTTTCTCGGAAACTACCGCATCCACTGCTGCACGAGCTTCACTCGTACCTAATTTACCTTTCGTCTGTCCTTCAAATTGAAGAATGGCTTCAGGAATACGCACTGAAACGATTGCTGAAATTCCTTCACGAATATCTGCTCCATCCAAGTTCTTATCTTTCTCTTTAAGTAGACTTGTTTTTCGTGCATATTCGTTAAATACGCGCGTCAAGGCAGATTTCGCTCCTGTCTCATGGGTTCCGCCATCACGCGTACGGACATTATTAACAAACGATAAAATCGTTTCAGAATAGCCGTCATTAAATTGGAATGCAAACTCCACTTCGATGTCATCCTGAACCCCTTCAACATAGGCAACTGGATGCAATACATCTTTTTCTTCATTCAAATAACCGACAAACGCTTCGATGCCGGTTTCGAAAAAGAATACGTCTTTTGTGCCATTACGTAAATCGTTCAGTTCGATTTTAAGCCCTTTTAATAGAAAAGCAGACTCTCTCAAACGTTCACATAATGTCTCATAATTGTATTTTGTAACCGAAAAAATGGTTGGATCAGGCAAGAAATGAATGGATGTTCCTGATTCTTTCGTTGTGCCGATTTGTTCAAGTGTTGTAACGGGGTGTCCACCATTTTCAAAACGCTGGCGATATTTTTTGCCATCGCGGTGGATTGTAACTTCCAAAAACGTAGATAACGCATTTACTACCGATGCACCTACTCCGTGTAAACCACCACTTGTTTTGTAGCCGCCTTGTCCAAATTTACCGCCTGCATGCAGAATGGTAAAAATAACTTCGGGTGTTGGCTTTCCGGTTTTGTGCATTCCAGTAGGCATTCCTCGTCCAAAGTCGCGAATGCTGATACTTTGATCTTCATGTATATTGACAACGATATGATCACCAAATCCAGCAAGTGCTTCATCGACTGCATTGTCGACAATTTCATACACTAAATGGTGTAAGCCTCTAGCGTCCGTAGAACCAATATACATTCCTGGACGTTTTCGAACTGCTTCCAGTCCTTCGAGTACTTGAATTGCATCGTCGTTATAAGCTGATATTGATTGATTTTTTGCCAAATCGTTCTCCTCCAAAAAACAAACAGATGTTTTCATTGTATAGAATGAATGTCACCTTTGCAATGAGTCTAGTAGTATATTCCATGATCAACAGGTAATTTATAGGATAAATGAAAGTTCACCTAAAGCGTTGTGACCGGTTGTGACACATGATAAACTATTTGTAGATATTAAGAGTTCGTACTAATTATTAAAGGAGCACTATATGAATACTGTTATCGCTATTTTACTAGCTTACTTGCTAGGGTCTATACCATCAGCATTATGGATTGGGAAACTTTTTTACAAGACGGATATCCGTCAACACGGAAGTGGGAATTTGGGTGGAACGAATACTTTTCGGACTTTAGGTCTGAAAGCAGGTTTAATTGTGTCAATTTTGGACATTTTAAAAGGAACGGCAGCTACTTGTCTACCGCTAATTCCTTTCTTCGTAGATACAGGCCTCCACCCGTTATTTTTAGGCGTAATTGCAGTAGTTGGTCATATGTATCCTATCTTTGCTAATTTCAAAGGAGGCAAAGCCGTAGCTACTTCAGGCGGGATTCTGTTAGGGTACCACTGGCCGATTTTCGTTTTAATGCTGGTTTCTTTCTTTATCGTACTGAAGATATCAAAAATGGTCTCTTTAACTTCGATGGTTCTAGGAGTAATTGCTTTGCTATATACGGTAATCTATAACATTTTCGTTGAAACCGATATTCCATTGTTGGTAGTGATTGTTTTACTTACTGCATTCATTCTTTACCGTCATCGTGCTAATATCACCCGGATCAAAGCGGGAACCGAGCCAAAAGTGAAGTGGATATAATACAATACGATTAGACCACGAAAGGTTGGTGTCGCATGAAAATCGTGATTTCACATGAAGCAATGCAATGGTTTAAAGAAGACATGGAAGCAAAAGCCGGCGAATATATTCGGTTTTACGCCCGCTACGGTGGCTCCAGTCAGCTCCATGACGGATTTTCACTCGGTGTAACGAAAGAGCAACCGATGGAACTATCCGTTGAATTAGTTGAAGAAGATATTCATTTTTACATTGAAGACCGAGATATTTGGTATTTTGACGGACATGATTTACATGTCACTGTTGATCCGAAACAAAAAGAACTTACATATTCATACGTAAAATAAGACAAAGCAGACGGTATCCATTCCGTCTGCTTTGTCTTATTTTTTTGTAACTTTTGATGGTTGCTTTTTCATCTCTATTAATGGTTAATAAGCAATATAGAATCATCAAAAAAGTATATAAAAAAACAGATAGACCGTAAACCTATCTGCTCTTCTTTATTTTATTAATATTGTCTTTCATTTTCTTATTTAAATTGAGAAGGTAACTCTCATCTTTTTCACGCTTTGGTAACGTTCCAGACGGCTTATCCGTTAAGAAGGTAGTTTTCTTCTTTTCTTCTCCCAATGGATCAACTCCCATACAAATCTTTGTACAATTATACTGTCTGTATGGTCAAGATATGAGAGGTTTAAACAAAAAAGACTGAGAATATTCATAAGCTACCCTTTCACTTCATTGAACGGCTATCTCTTAAACGATCCACAGCTTCATCGCTTCTCTTAAATAAATCCCTTGTATACAATGATGGTGAAGTTCGTGGAGCTGTTCGGGTAGCCTTCTCTCGTAAAAAAGGAGACTTAACCTTACCTCTGCGTCTTTTAGCTACAGTTACTACCATACCTTCTGTTGTACTTGTACGCTCTACCATTTTCTCCACTCCTTTACTATCATTTACCCTTATTCTATCAAACTTATACTTTTTTATCTATAATGTTGACCACTTAAGAAACTCACTCTTCAAGTGGTTTTTTTAACCAACTATGTATCATAGAAAGATTAATAATATGATCTATATCAATATCCAAAACATGTTCCTTTTCCGATTCAATAGAAATGACTACTGGAAATATTTTTTCGAGATATGGAATGAGGACTGTATGCTTGTCTATATGAACGACTACTTTCTCATTTATGGAATTCATTTGTTCATCTGTAATATTAACTCCAAGAATTGTACCTAATTCTTGCCTAAAGAAATTGTCATTATTTTTCTTGAATACTGTGATATTTTGTCTGCAAGTTTCTCCATAGGAATATAAAAAATCTTCTAAGCTCTCCTGATAATTCTCTATTTCATTCCATTCTTGAGTTTCAAAAGAAGATATTTGCATCCTGTCCAATATATCTGTGAATTGCAAACTTCTATTTTGTGTTTGAACAATAACCTTCTGCATTTCCTCATTGATGCTTTCCACATCATTGATTTGTTCCATTTCAGCTCCGCCGATTTTCTTAATAGTTGGAGTTAAAAACAAGGCTAAATCAACAAAGATGAACATCCCCGCTAACAATGTGTATCGTTGCCATTCTTTCACATTAAAACCAGTATGATTAAGCAACAGCACAACCCCAATAATGAAAAGGAAATACCATGTTCTCCGCAAATTTTGTTTATGCTTTTTAAAAAATCCTTCAAATGCCCAACTTATGTATAGAATTACCGCCGCAAAGCCAATAAGAATGAACCACTTGTTTTTTTGGGTAAAGGAGAGAATTGAATCGCCCCATAACAGCTTTACCAAAAACAGAACTATTATAAGAATTATAGGTCCTAGAACCTTTTTGTTGAGGAGATTCTTGTACCATCTATATGATTCTTGTTGATTTTCTACCATGATTCACCTCCCACCTAATTTTACCATAATTTACGAATAGAAACTCCAAAAGTGATGCAATATTCCTTCTATTTGCAAACTAAATAATATTAATGTTAGGAGAAAGTTTTCTATTATATTGGTTCCGATACTCATCTTTCCACTATCAATTAAGTAAAACCTAAAACAAAGCCCACTTTGAGCGTCAACTCAAAGTGGGTTTTCTAATTGGCAAAACGGTGCAATTGGTTCAGCATATTTTCTTTACGTAAGATCGTTACCTGATGCTGTCCGAATAAATCAAAATGTGGATAAGCTTCCTTGTAGTCGATCCATTCAGCCTTCAAGCCATATTGCTTTCCCCACGTAATCAATCGTTCTACGTCTGCGCACCCGACTTTCGTAACCGTCTTGCATCCCGGGAATCGGTCATCCAGCCAATAATGCGTCAAAAATGCGATTTCGCCTCTGCTGACTGCTTCTTTCCATGCCGTCAACTCGTGGCGTTTCAATCCAAAAGCCATCAGCTCTTCACCTTGGCGATTTCTGCATATGTAGCGTCCCACTCTGCATTCACTTTTTTAAGCGATACAGGTCGGAATGTTTCTTTTTTCACCAAAACATGTTCTGACTTTGCTGTTGCTGCTACCGTTCTATCCTCATGTAAGATCTCGTAACCATAGGTTGTTCGAAGTTTACCATGAGACTCAACCCATGTGCGAACAGTTGCTTTCTGACCATATTTCAACGACGCTTTATATTGGATACTCAAATCGATCACTGGTGATAAATAGCCTTCACTTTCCAGTCCGGCATACGTGTAGCCTAAATCTTCAATCAGGCTGGTTCTTCCGATTTCCATCCATACCAAGTAGTTGGCATGGTAAACGACACCCATTTGGTCTGTTTCGGCATAACGGATTTCAATTTCTTTTTCACTGACAAACATCTTGCTCACCTCTTGCACCATTATACAAAATTGAGCAAGAAAAAGCAGTTACACGACTTTCAAGGCTGATAGTTGTTTCTTATCAATTTTTCCGACATGCGTTTTCGGCAGTTCCGGTAACACCACAAACTTTTTCGGGATTTTATAGCCTCCTAAAAATTGACGGCAATGTTCGGTCAATTGAGTTTCTTCAAATAGAGCAGGGTCACTCAATGAAATGAATGCGGTAACGACTTCGCCCCACTTCTCATCCGGGAGTCCGATGACAGCCGCTTCCCTGATTGTACGATTCAGGAGTAGACAATGTTCGATTTCCTGAGGATAGACGTTCTCCCCACCGGTTACGATCATGTCTTTTTTTCGTCCGACAATATACGTATCACCGTCTGCATCAATTTTCGCCAGATCCCCTGTTTTCAACCATTCGTTTTGCATCGTAGCTGCGGTTTCTTTGTCATTTCGCCAATAGCCCCTGAAAACATGCCTCCCGCGAATCCAAAGCTCCCCGACTTCCCCGATTAATGCAGGTTGATGGTCTTTCGTGACAATCAAAGTATCTACAAATTGCATGCTTTTGCCAACTGATCCTCTTTTGACTTTGGCCACTCTGACATCTATTACAAAATTATTTGGTCCCGCTTCAGAAAGACCATAGCCTTCTTTAAAAGGTAAACCTTTGTTTTCAAATTGTTCATATACCGTAACCGGACACGGAGCGCCACCTGATAAAAATACTCGGACGTCAGGAAAATCATGTTTCTTGAACGTCTCTGACTGTGTCATCAATTCATACATCGTTGGAACGAATAAGGAAATCGTTGCTTTTCGTTTCAGAATTTCGTTCAATGCTTGTTCTGCATTAAATCGATGACCGATGACCACTGTTCCCCCTGTCATCAGGATTGGGATCGACAAAGCATTCAATCCCCCTGTATGGAACAAAGGCATATAGTTGACAGTGCAATCTCGTTCCGACAACCCCCAGCTAACAATTGTGTTCAACGCATTCCAGTTGACGTTGTGATAAGACAGGAGTACTCCTTTTGGTTTCCCTGTCGTACCTCCTGTATAAATCATCATCCACGGTTCATCCGCCGAAACAGATTGGATAGAGTGCATTTCGAATACACAAGGTTCATTATTGAAAGGTACTTCCCTGTTCATGACTTTCTTACCATCAAATGAAAGTGCTATGTTTTCGTATACATCATCCGTTACTAGGATTGATGGTTCACAATCTTCCAGAATATCGCTGAGTTCATGATGGCTTAATCTGAAATTCAAAGGTACATATATATAACCTTTCAATCCACAGGCAAATAAAATGGCTAGTAGCTCAGGGTGATTGGCAGCAAGTATCGCCACACGGTCCCCTTGTTGCAACTTCTCTTGCGTTAAGCGTTGTACCCACTGTTCAATGAGACGCGCAAATTGAGCATATGTCCACTGCTGGTCACTATCGATATCAACACAGGCAAGACGGGAGGGAGCCAATAGTGCTCGTTTTAAAAACCAGGATTGATCATTATACATACGTACCCTTCCTTTCTTACATCATAATGCCACCGTCAACATGCAGAACATGCCCATGAACATAATCTGATTCTGACGATGCGAGAAATAAATAGGCATTAGCAATATCTTTCGGTACAGCCAATCGTTGCAGTCCAACAATCGATTTCATTTGGTCGATGATTTTATCAGGCATTTTTTCGACCATTGCAGTCAAGGTGAATCCTGGTGCCACAGCATTGACATTGATGCCTTTGCGTCCCAATTCTTTTGCCCACGATTTGGTCATCCCCACGACCGCTGCTTTTGAAGCCGCATAATTGGTCTGTCCGACATTCCCATATACACCACTGACTGAAGAAGTATTAATAATTTTCCCTTTTCCTTTTTCGATTAAGTGTGGCAATACGCTTTGTGTACAGTTAAAGACGCCCGTTAAATTGACATCAAGAACCCTCTGAAAGTCAGCAATGTCCATTTTTGCTAGCATGGCATCTCTGGTGATGCCGGCATTATTCACCAAAATATCAATGCCACCGTAAATTTCAACCGCTTGTGCGACCATGTGCTGGACACTGTCGCGATCCGCCACATCGACTTGAACGAACGTGACATCATAGCCTTGCTCTTTTAACTCTTCTGCTGCTTTCACTCCGGTAGATTCATCATAATCTGCCAGAATGACACGAGCTCCTTCTTGGGCGAAGCGCTCGACTGATGCATAGCCGATTCCATTTGCCCCACCAGTGATAATCGCAACTTGCTTATCTAAACGCATATAGTATCCTCCTAACCTAAAAATTCTTCGATTCGTTGTGTCAGTTGCGGCAAATCATCGATGAGCGGTGAATGACCTGTATTAGTTAATGGAATATAAGTGGCGTTTTCCCCAAGGTCTTCCACGATTTCCTGTGTCATCTCTTCGGATACGACATAGTCACGATCGCCTCTTAAAATTAGTACTGGGATGGTGACATCCTTGGCTTGATTTGTGCCTTGACTTAGCCCGTTATGAACATTGCTGATATTGAACGTGTTTAATGAATGGTATACGTCCGCCAGATTGCGTTGCGTTAGCATATCCGATACATATTCATCGTATTTTTTCTCGTCAGGCTGTTTATGTGTATAAATCAGTGCATTCCAGAGTCCTTTAAGTCCTTCACGGTTTTTCGTATCATATAATCCTTGTATGGCTTTTGTTTTTCCTGCATCAGTTTCCACTTCTTCGATAGATTGAAGACGAGTTTGCAAATCGGGTGTTCCATCTGCCTTCGTCCCGGAGAATGGATACCCACGGGTTGAAGCGGAAGCAAGCAGGACGAGTTTCTCACAGTATCCTGGGTTGTCAGCGACAAATTGCATACAGATCGCACCACCTGTAGACCAGCCGACTAAATGAAATGTTTCAAGTCCGAGTGCATCCACGAAACCTCTCAAGTCAGCGGCAAAGTCAGCTATTCCTTGAACACGAGTATGGTAACTTGATTCCCCGAAGCCTCTCAGGTCAAGCGCATACAGTTTATATCTTGGATCCAGAGCATCAATCAACACATCCCAGTGCTGAGAAGAAGTCATATTTCCATGAACGAGGACGACGACTTGCTCTCCGCCGTACCGTTCACGGTATGAAATCGTTTCGCCATTATCGAGTAATATTTTTTGCATTGCCATTAAACCTCCCCCTATTCAGAACCCCATTTGATTGTTGTTGCTCCCCACGCATAGCCGATACCAGCACTAACCAATACGACAATATCTCCTTTTTGAAGCTTTCCTTGTTGTTGTGCGAGCTGCAAAGAAATGATTTGATCCATTTGGCCAATATGACCGTATTCATGCAAGTAAATGGACTGGTCTTCCGTTAACCCCAGTTCATTGAGCACGTAGTCATGTGCTGATTTTTTCATGTGGAGCATGGCAACGTAAGAAATATCTTGTTCTGTATATCCGCTCTTCGACAAAGAGTGTCGGATGACCTTCAAAAAGTTTTGCATTGATTTTTGTTCCAGACGTTTTTTCATTCCTTCTGGATCGGTGACATCGAGTCGGTAAGAACCCGACGACAACACTTCATTCGTCAGTGGCATTTTCGTCCCTCCGACTGGTACCACGACATCTTCCGAAAAGGATCCATCGGTCATGATATCCGATTCAAGCAAAATATTGTGGCCATGATTCTTTTTCAAAATCATCGCGCCACCTCCCGCTCCGAGATTGAACATGAAGCGGGTCCGCTCGTTTGTATAATCGATGAAATCCCCATTTCGGTATCCACCTGCAAGCAGGACTGTGTCGATGGAATCGTCTGCAAGCATCAAACTTTGAGCCAATTTAAGTGCCAGTATGGTTGTGCCGCAACGCAGTGCGATATCAAACCCCCATGCATGCAATGCGCCGATTTCTTCTTGTGTTTTGATGGCTGCGGTCCATAGTGGGTATTCCTTATGCTCTTCGCCTATATAGATCACGCAGTCAATTGATTTAGGATCGACATGACCTCTGTCTAAAGCATCCTTTGCTGCCCAGATGCCCATCTGAACTGTATGATCGTCAGGACCTGGAATCGGTTTTTTCGTAATGCCCATCTTCTCTTTGACTACCTGTAAAGATACCCCTGATGCTAAAGAGATTTCTTCTGCTGTCATGGAATGGCTAGGTATGTAAAGACCTGTGCTGACGATACCAATTTGCATTACAATCCCTCCGTGCCGGACGACGACTTTTCAAGTACTGCGGGGTTTTTTCGTTTGTGAATTGCTTGTCGGACGGTTCCCACAATGCCTGAAGGGAAGAATATCACCGCCAGGATATAGACAATTCCGAAGAAAATGATCCATCGTTCAAAAATCGGATAGTCCTTAGCCATTCCAGATAAATAATGTTGGGATAATTCGATTACACCAGCTCCAATAATTGGACCTATCAATGTCCCGACGCCGCCGATAATGGTCATGAGCAACGCGTCCAGCGTGATATCCATCGTCAATACACTTGTATTCACGAATCGTAGACTTACCGCATATAAAGAACCAGCCAAACTTGCCACAACGCCAGCTACTACGGAGGCAATCACTTTATAGTGTAGGGTTTTAAATCCGAGTGATTTTGTTCGCTGCTCGTTTTCTCGTACCGCTACCAGCACGTGCCCCATCGGAGATTGCACAAATCTTCTTAATAACAAATACACCACCACAAGGCACACGAGTGTAACGAGATAGAAAACCATACGATCTTTGAAGAATTCCGGTGCGCGGAACGTGAAACCATCATTTCCTGATGTCAGACTGCGCCATTTTTCTGCTAGTACGAGAAATAATCCGGATACAGCAAGTGTCAGCATGGCAAAGAAATGACTCTTCAGACGCAGTGTCATCAAACCGACAATAAGGCTGACGACACCTGCGAGGAACATGCCGGTTGCGATTGATAATATGAAGACACCGATGGTCGGTTCCATCCGGTCTTGCATGACCGCGGTGGTATAGGCACCCATTCCAAAGAACATTGCGTGTCCGAATGAGACGATGCCTGTATAGCCAAGTAAAATGTCATAACTCATGGCCAAAATTGAAAAGATGAAAATTTGCGTCAATAATATTGTCCAGGTCCTGGAATCCGTTACAAAAGGGAAGATGAACAACACAATCGCGATAATGGATAGAAAAATATTGTTCCACTGAAATTTACTGGTCATGTCTTCACCCCTTTGCCTTGAATAATCCTTGCGGACGGAATATTAATACGATGGCCATCAGCATCATGTTAACGGCTAACGAAAGTGATGGAACGTAATACGCCATAAAGCTTCCAGCTAAACCTACTAAAATTGCTGCAAGCAGTGATCCTGGAAAACTGCCCATCCCTCCGATAACCACGACAATGAAACCTAAGATGGCAAACTCCATGCCCATTTCTGCATAAATCACCCCTGAATACGGGGCCATCAGTGCCCCTCCGAGTGCTGCTAATGCGGCACCGGCAATAAAGACATACAGAAATACATTTTTGATGTTGATTCCTAGTGTCTGCACCATTTCTTTGTTCATGACTCCCGCTCGGACAATCAAGCCTATTTTTGTTTTCTTTAAGATGTATTGGAAAATCCCGAAAATCAGGAAACCAACTACAATAATGAAAACTCGGTATTTAATAATGATGACATCCCCAATTTCCCAGCTTCCAACTAAGTAGGGCGGTGTTTTTGCTGGAAGCTGATTAGGACCGAACACGACTTTCAATAGCTCAGTTAAAACAAGCATGAATCCTAACGTAATTAAGATTTGTTGAATATGATTGCCATAGACAGGTGTGATAATCAATTTTTCCGTAATGAATCCGAGAATGATTCCCGTACCGATTGCTCCGAGAATCGCCAGGCCAAAACTGTCTGTCAACGCATAAAACCAAACGGACGAGTAGGCTCCCCAGGCAAATAACCCTCCATGTGCAAAGTTAAGTACGTCCATCAAACCAAAAATCAAGGTCAAGCCGGCAGCAAGAAGGAAAATTAACATGCCAGTGGCTAGCCCATTGATGGTTAAATTCAAGAGTAGTTCCATGACTGATCCTCCTTATCCGATTCCTAAATATTTTCGTTTCACTTGCTCGTCTTGGATTAATTCCTGCATTCGACCTGTCTGGACCGTTTTCCCGTCATCGAGGAGTGTATATGTATCACCGATTCGACTTGCCATCATAAAGTTCTGTTCGACCAAGACAATCGTTGTATGTTTTTTCATATCAATAATGGCTTCCATCACTTTTTCAATGACAATGGGAGCAAGACCTTTAGATGGTTCGTCAATCAGTAGCAACTGACTGTTCCCAACAAAAGCCCTAGCCATCGCAAGCATTTGCTTTTGACCACCTGACAAATGACCCCCGTCCTTTTTCCAGAATTTTTTCAAGTCCGGAAAGAGGTTCAAGACATAGTCCTGTTTGGCCAAAGTGGCTTCATCATCCTTACGCATGGCCACTTTCATGTTTTCTTCAACAGTCAATGCGCCAAATATCCCCTGATCTTCTGGTACATAGCCAATGCCTGTATTCGCGATGGCATGTGTCGGTTTTTTGGTGATATCCTGACCTTTGAACGTGATTTGTCCTTTTGAAGCGGGAGTCAGTCCAAGTATGGTTTTCAACGTCGTCGTTTTTCCAGCACCATTACGACCTAGCAATACGCTGACTTCTCCTTCTTTTGCTTCAAACGAAATGCCTTGTAAAATATGATATTGCCCGATATGGGTGTGGACGCCATCAACTTTGAGCATGGTGTTCATTGTAGGAGCCTCCTAAATAAGCATTTTGCACTGTTTCATTTTGCATAATTTCTTCTGGTGTGCCGTCTGCCAGAAGCGAGCCATTGAACAGCACCATAATGGAATCCGATAAATCCAGAATCATATCCATTTTGTGTTCAATCAGCAAGATTGTTTTATTCTCCTGTTGCTTTATCCGCTTGATGACTTCTAGAATGGTTGGTACTTCTTCGAGTGACATGCCTGCAGTCGGTTCGTCCAACAATAATACTTCGGTATCCAAAGCAAGCAGCATCGCAATTTCTAGTTTGCGTTTTTCACCATGAGACAATTGACTGGCTATCGCCTGTTTCTTGTTCAACAGCAAGACGACTTCGATCAATTGTTCTGCTTTTTCAATAAGTGAAGGGTACGTCTTGATATGGCGTAACATTTGATATCGAATTTTTTCTTTTGATTGCACCGCCAGGCGTATGTTTTCGAGAACAGTCAGGTTGGGAAATACATTCGTGATTTGAAAAGATCGACCTAACCCTTTTCGTGTGCGGTCAACAGAAGAAAATCGGGACATGTCTTCATTTTTGAAATATACTTTCCCTTCGGTTGGCTTTAATTCACCGCTAATCAAATTGAAAAAAGTGGTTTTTCCCGCTCCATTCGGTCCGATGATGGATTTGAAATGTTTTTCAGGCATTTCAAAATTGACATGATCCACGGCTGTATGTCCACCAAAACGGATGGTCAAGTTTTCGGTTCTTAAAATCGTTGTCATCGATGTTCATCCTTTCTTCTGTCTCTCTCCACATGCAGGAATGAATCCTGAACGTGGAGAGAGACAGACCTGTTTAAACAGGCCGTCTCCACGTGTTATTTGTTTTGAATTGGTGGTTCCGTTTCCTCTGGTGACAATTCACGAATTAACACCGGCACTGGATACGGTACGCCATCTTGTTTTTCAAGTTTGATAGAGTACAATGCTTGTAACGCCTGGTGATCTTCTTCACGGAACGTCATCTTGCCTTTAGGCGATTCGAACGACATACCTTCCATAAGGTCGATTAGTTCTTTACTATCCACATTGCCTTCTGACTTTTTCAACGCTTCGACTATTGCAATCGCCGCTGACATACCACCTGGCGTGAATAGATCAGGAACTTCCCCGTTAAAGCGTTCTTTATGTTTCTCTACTAACCAATCATTCACGTCATTTTTTGGTAATGTGTGATAGTAAACAGAGAAGCCTTCCATGCCTACCAATGGTTCCATAATGGACAACGCTGGGATATCAGGTGCACCCGTTGAAATTTTGATGCCTTTTTCCTGAAGTTTTAAATCGGCAATTTGATTCCAAGGTGAGTTTGCTCCTGCCCAAACAACAAACAAGTAATCTGGTTTTGCTTCAATCACTTTTTGTAGATTTGAAGTGAAATCAGTAGCTGCAGGATCTGCATACTCTTCTAACACAATTTCAGCACCTAATTCTTCTGCAGCTTTTTTAAATGCCGCAACGCCGTCCAGACCAAAGGAATAGTCAGGAGCGAATGTAGCAATTTTTACGCCTGGTTTCGCGATTGCCGCAGCACCTGCCACCGCATCTTGTGATGAGTTACGGCCCGTACGGAAGATGTACGGATTGAATTCTGCACCCGTAATACTATCCGCTACCGCTGGTTCTACAATCATGATTTTTTCGTATTCTTCAGCAAGAGGCAGTACCGCCAATGTATCACCTGAACTTGATGAACCAACGATGAAGTCCACTTCATCTTCTTCTAGTAATTTGGTAGCTTTTTGAACCGCTACTTCCGGTTTTGTTTCCGTATCTTCATAAATAATTTCAATTTTCTTTCCCGCTACTTCCATCGTTCCGTCAGTGGCATATTCAATGCCAAGATCAAATCCACGTTGTGTTTGTTTACCGTATGATTCAAGTGCGCCAGTTAACGATGCCAAAACTCCGATTTTAATGGTACCGCCCGTTGCTTCTCCTTCAGCTTCCGCTTCGGGTGAATCCTTATTGTTACAAGCAGAGCTAAAAACAAGAACAAAAATTAAAACAAGAAACAACCATGACTTTCTCTTCATGAAAATCCCCTTCCCCTTCGCGCATTTGTAAGCGTTTACTTGCTTCCTGTTCATCTTATAGAACAAGAGTTACAAAACAGTTACAAAAAAATTCCACTCTGCCAGAGTGGAATTTTTTTGCGACGAAGCAGCGTAGCGATGCAGGAGCAAAAGGTTTTATGCGACGAGTAACCGCAGGAGCAAAATCTTTTCTGCAACGAAGCTAGCGCTAGCGATGCAGAAACAGGAACAATCTTCTCTGCGACGAGTAACCGCAGGAGCAAAATCTTTTCTGCGACGAAGCTAGCGTAGCGATGCAACGCACTTTCATGTTTCGAAGCTAGCGCTAGCGATGCAGAAACAGGAGCAATCTTTTATGCGACGAGTAACCGCAGGAGCAATCTTCTCTGCGACGAAGCTAGCGTAGCGATGCAGGAGCAAAATCTTTTCTCCGACGAGTAACCCCAGACGCAATATCCCCTGAAACCTACGAAAAAACCCGCTCCGAGAAAAGCTCGAAACAGGTCAGGTATAGCCAATCGTAATCAATTCAAACATTTGTTCAGTCGTTTCCATCGGTTTTAACTCAAATTCATTTTCCAGCATTTGCACGCAACGCTCATACCATTTGATTGCTTGGGAGCGGTTGTGTCGCTGGTAGTGGGCATACATCAAAAGACGGTAGGCTTCTTCCCACGTTTGTTCGAGTTTAATTAGTTTCTCAGCCCAATAAATCGTTTGAGCGAATTCCTGCAGTCTGGTCGAATTTTGAGCAAGCCTTTCAATCACTTGCAAATACAATTGCCGAAACTGCTCTTGCTCAAATTGGAACCAGTCACAGGGGCTTTGGTTCAAATAAAAAGACCCTCTATAAAGCGCCGCAGCAGACTTCAATAAAATGATGGCTTGCTTTGGATTGCGTTCTTCCAATCCTTGTGTCGCCAGTTGTTGAAATTGCTGGACGTCACTGATCAATGCGGCTTTCGGATGGATACGATACATATTTTGTTTCCGGATGATGAAATAAGATTCTGCACGAGGAGATCTTTTAGGTTCCAGAACATTGTAAAGTGCATTCAAAGCCACTTTAAAATCCCGATTTGCGGTTTTCTCATCCTGATCAACAAACAGTTCTCCTACCAACTCATCTTTCGGAACATACCGGTCTCTATGAATGAATAAATACACAAATAAATCCTTTGCTTTTTCCCTTTGCCACTTTTTGTCTTCCACTTCTTCATTGCCGAGCGATATGGCTAACGGTCCAAGCAATTGTACATGCAAAGTATAACCCGGATAGTTGATTTGCGTATCTAGTTGCAAATGTTGACTTAAGCGTTGAATATCCTCATCATCAGGCATCAGTTTTAAAGCATGCTGAACGAGTAAGTATACTTGTTGCATATCCAGCGGCCCATACATCGTTAGTTTATCGACAAAAAATGTATACTGTTCGGTCAAAAGAAAGCGGGAAAAGCACTTTATTTCTTCCGTAAATTGAGGAGAGTCATTTAATTGCATTGAACATAAACTCAACCAAAATGATGCAACCACTAAACCAAACGAATCGCCGCATGCCACAAAGTCAGCTTTTGCTTGTCTGGCATACTGATTTGCCTGATCATATTGATGATACATGCAATAAATCATCGCAATACCAATCTTAATATAAGCAGACAGCCAGGAATCCTGAACTGACTCTGTTTCCCGCAATCCTTTTTCAGCAAGGACAAGTGCCTCATGATGAAGACCTTGCTTTGCTTTTAACAGCGCCAACCCCAAATAAGGCTCAGCTTTTCCTCTGGAAACATCCAATTGGTCCATTATGTCGATGGCTTGCAAATACAAACGCTCAGGTGCATCTAACAAATGCAGTCGGTCGATACTTTCTGAATGTCCTTTTCGAATCAACCCGACAGCTTCTACAAAACTGGACTTTTCACGTATGCCACTTTCAATCCCTTTACTCGCATAATTGCTCGCTTCAGTAAGATTCCCAATCATGGCATGCAACAGGGCGAGGAGAACAGCAGCTTCACGATGAGAGTCGGGAACTATATTCCCTTCCCTTAAACGGTTTTCAAGCAGATGAATGGAAGCAGATAGTTTTCCCGTCCTCAATAAAATTCGCGCATCCAAATTGCCATCGGTCAATAGATCCCCTGGTAACTGCTCTTTGACGATAAACGCATTGGCTTCTCTCATTTTTCCTAAATTCACGAGATTCTCGGCAAATTGACGTTTTAAATTGAACATGTCCGTTTGCGACATGGTTGATGTTTGGTTCGCAAATGAAATCGCTGATGCGAGATGCGGATCTGCCAAACCGGGTTGAATTGTATCTAAATAAATATGTGCAAGGCCCGCATGCGCGGTGCTCATATAATAGGCATCATCTTTTTCTGTAGCGAGTGCCAGACATTTCAAGTACGCCTGTTTTGATTTTTCATAATAAGCACGATAGCGATTGGCTTCACCTTCAATAAACGAGAGCGCAGGGTATTCATTGAAAGACTGTAATGGAATTTCTTTTAAACTATCGATGATTAAATCAAATTGTCCCAATTTCAATAATTTTGGTGCCACAGCCATGACGATTTGAGAAATGAAATGAGCATCTTCACATTGAATCGCATGATGAATGGCGCGAATCGAGTCGTTTCGCTGCTCAAAATAGCGAGCTGCTACTTTCTGGGCTAATTTCAATTTTTCCGAATTGGATTTTTTCCACTTGGCAATTAAATATTGCTGGAACAACGCATGATACCGATAGACTGTATCCTCACCGAGTTGTTGGATAAAGCCGTGATGATTGCGAAACGATTGTAAAAATTCCGAAGCCGCATTCCCATAAAAATCATCAATGAATGACAAGGAATACGTCGGGAATATTGAAAACTGCAAAAGCCATTGTTGCTCGTCTTCCGTAAATCTCATAAAGACCTCATCAGATAAATAATGAAATAGATCTTCCATCGCTGGTTTAATCGCCACATCAAATGGGCTCTCCGAACTAACAGACTGTACCGCCATTAATTGAATGGCAATGGCCCATCCTTCCGTAATTTCTAGAATACGTTTGGACTCATGATCTGATAAATGACGGTTGAAATAGTCTTCGAAGTAGACGAGTATTTCTTCTTCCGTGAAGACCAGGTCCTTTTCTTTCACTTCAAGTAATTGGCCACTCATTTTCAACTTTAATAATTGCGTCCATTTTGGTCGAGTGCGCGAAATCAACACTATATGAACATCGATTGGACAATGTTCCAAGATTCGTTCCATCATAAAATTGACGGAGAAAACATGATCAATTAACTGGTAGTCATCGATAATAATGACAAGTGGTTCAGCAATCTGATCCAGTTCATTCACAAACCAGGCATGCCAAGCGATTAATTCTTTCTCTGTGGGAAAGGCTGGCTGTGTGGACCAATCTTTCAATAATTGCTGCCCAAAGCTTGGAACCACTCTTTGGATGCTGCCGATTAAATAGCGTAAAAAAGGTACCAGGTCGTCATCCTCCGAAGAAACGGAGTACCAGGAACAATTGACGCGGCTGTCAGCAATATATTGAGCAATTGCCGAGCTTTTGCCGTATCCAGCCCCACCTGTAATCAATGTGCATTTTTTGGAAGCGATTTGCTTGAATGTGCGTGTCAAAGAAGACCGTCGCATATAAATCTCACTGGTTACGGGTGGTACGAGTTTTGATTTCAGTAAAGGCAGGTTCATGTAATGATTCCCTTTCTTACAAACTCTCTTCCAAAAAGTGTAACATATGAATGTTCGAAATTGAATGACAATTATAAAAGGGAATCACAACAAAAAAAGACTGCCCCTAAGGACAGCCTTTAAAAAATTCTTAGTTTTTCAGTTTGTCACGCAATACCATTGGTAGGATACCGCCATGACGATAGTAATCAACTTCAACTTCTGAATCGAAACGTGCCAACACGTCGAATTCTTTTACAGAACCGTCAGCAGATTTAGCCGTTACTTTCAGGATATCACGAGGTTTCACGCCTTCAGCAATGTTTACGCTGATTTCTTCTTTACCTGTTAAGCCAAGTGTTTCAGCACTTTGACCTGGTAAGTATTGAAGAGGTAAAACACCCATCATAACTAAGTTAGAACGGTGAATACGCTCGTAGCTTTCAGCAATAACAGTTTTAATGCCAAGTAAGTTCGTACCTTTAGCTGCCCAGTCGCGTGAAGATCCCATACCGTAATCTTTACCTGCAAGAACAACTAAGCCAGTGCCGTCTTCTTGGTATTTCATTGCTGCATCATAGATTGCCATGATTTCTCCGTTTGGCCAGTAAGTAGTGAATCCACCTTCTGTACCAGCTGCGATTTGGTTACGGATACGGATGTTTGCAAACGTACCACGCATCATAACTTCGTGGCTACCACGACGTGAACCATATGAGTTAAAGTCGCGTACTTCCACACCGCGTTCGCGCAAGTATTTACCTGCTGGAGTATCTTTACCAATTGCACCAGCTGGTGAAATGTGGTCAGTTGTAATTGAATCTCCGAATTTCGCAACTACACGAAGTCCTGCAAGCGTTTGGATATCGCTTGGTTCTTTTGTTAAACCTTCGAAATAAGGAGGGTTTTGGATGTACGTTGAATCTTCGTCAAATGTATACAATGAATCATTTGATGTTTCAATCGCATTCCAACGCTCGTTTTCACTGAAAACTCGCTCATATTCTTTACGGAATAATTCAGGTGTTACTGTTTTAAGAAGAACTTCTTTCACTTCTTCTGTTGAAGGCCAGATATCAGCAAAGAATACATCGTTGCCGTCTTTGTCTTGACCAAGTGCTTCATTTTGAAGGTCGATATCAACCGTACCTGCTAGTGCATAAGCAACAACAAGTGGTGGTGAAGCTAAGTAGTTAGCTTTTACTAATGGGTGAATACGGCCTTCGAAGTTACGGTTACCTGAAAGTACAGAAGTAACAAGTAGATCGTTTTCAATGATGCCTTTTTCAATTTCAGGAAGCATTGGACCCGAGTTACCGATACATGTTGTACAACCATAACCAACTAAATCAAATCCTACATCAGCCAATGGTTGTAATAGACCAGCGTCACGTAAGTAACCTGTTACAACTTTAGAACCTGGTGCAAGTGAAGTTTTCACGTATGCTGGTGGACGCAAGCCTTTTTCAGCTGCTTTTTTAGCAACAAGACCCGCACCTAACATTACGAATGGGTTTGATGTATTCGTACATGATGTGATGGCAGCAATACCAATAGCACCTGTAGGAATTGTTACTTCAGCCCCATCTGCCATCGTTACTGTAGCAGACTTCTTGAATTCTTTTTTAGATAAACCGAATCCTTGGTTGCCTTGAGGAGCAACAACCGCTTTGTTGAATTCAGACTTCATTTCAGACAATGGAATCAAATCTTGTGGACGTTTCGGTCCAGACATGTTTGGTTCGATTGTAGATAAGTCTAATTCTACAACGTCTGTATATGTTGGATCTTCGTTATCAGCTGTGAAGAACATTCCGTTAGCAGTTAAATATTCTTTAACTACTTGGATGTGATCGGCGTCACGGCTAGTTAAACGCATGTAATCAAGTGCTTCTTCATCAACTGGGAAGAAACCACAAGTTGCGCCGTACTCAGGAGCCATGTTGGCAATTGTCGCACGGTCAGCAAGAGGAAGTTTTGTTACACCAGCTCCGAAGAACTCAACAAATTTCCCTACTACACCTTTTTTACGAAGTACTTCAGTTACTTTAAGTGCTAAGTCAGTAGCAGTTGTTCCGTTTGGAAGGTCGCCAGTTAATTTAACACCAATAACTTCAGGAATCGGGAAGTATGAAGGTTGACCAAGCATACCCGCTTCCGCTTCGATACCGCCTACGCCCCAGCCTAAAACACCGATACCGTTGATCATTGTTGTATGTGAGTCAGTACCTACTAATGTATCTGGATACGTTTCGTATGTACCATCTTCATTTTGTACAGCATGAACAACATTTGCCAAGTACTCTAAGTTTACTTGGTGAACGATACCTGTTGCCGGTGGTACAGCACGGTAGTTGTCATATGCTTTTTGAGCCCAGCTAAGGAACTGGTAACGCTCTGCATTACGTTCGAATTCAAGTTCCATATTGATGCGAAGTGCATCACCTGTACCGTAATTGTCTACTTGTACAGAGTGGTCAATAACTAAATCAACAGGAATTGCAGGGTTGATTTTGTCTGGGTCTCCGCCCATTTCAGCCATAGCTGAACGAAGTGCTGCCAAGTCAACTACTACTGGCACTCCAGTGAAATCTTGAAGGATTACACGTGAAGGTTTGAAAGGTACTTCCGCTTCAGGGTCAACGTCTTTACCCCATTTTGCCAATTCTTCTACGTGGTCATCTTTGATGACATATCCGTCATGTTGGCGCAGTACGGACTCAAGCAATACTTTAATTGAATAAGGAAGGCGGGAAACATTTGCGATCCCTGCCTCTTCTAACGCTGCTAAACGATAATAGTTATACGTTTTACCGTTTAAATCGAAAGAAGTACGGCTATTATGCAAGTTACTTTTTGCCATGTCTTTTCCTCCTTTTGTCTTATGAAAAGGCTCTCATCTATTGGTAGCGACTTTTCTCCAGTTCCTATCATAACGTAGTCTAGTTTATAAGTAAATTACATTAAAATTATTGGTTGTGATAAGTAATGCTTATGACCTTACAACATTTCAATCGTTTTTTTCAATTGCTTTAAATGCCTTTTTTCATGTAGTCCGACAAACGGAAACCACTGAATCAATGGGACTTGACCAAAAATCGGATGTTTGAATGATTTTTCTTTGAATACGGTTTTAGTGCTTGATTCATAAACATCTAATAAGAAGAGTCGCGATTCATGGAGATCTTTCAGCATCTCCATTTTTGTTTTGTATTCTTCAGTCGGAACTGTATAACCCGGGGCTTCTACTTTAATTAATCGATTTGTTGAAAGGCCGATTGGTTTTTTTCTGGCTTTCGGACTATCCGGGTTTTTAAGTTCTCTTGCGATATTGGTAGTAATGACGGTTTCCATGCGCACCAGATGTTCAAAGATTTGCTTTGGCGACCATTTGTCATTTGCGGGTTTTTTATTGAACTGTTCATCTGTCAAACCCTCTATCGTTTGAAAAAGTTCTTTCCGTATTTCATTATTGTCTTCTAAAAACATCTAAAACCTCTCCTTTGATTAACCGACAAATCGTTTACGCTGTTGGGGGGATGGTAGTAAACACGATTGGTTACTACGAATTAAACGGTGTCTGTGCTTTGCTACGAATCGATACAATCCATCTCGTGAAAATTTGGGAAGCATTTTTAACATAGTACCCAAATGGTACGGAGACTTGAGATACGATGACAATACTATCACCGCATCCGATTCCACTAATAATTCTTTTCCCTTAATAACCACGATTGAATCTATTGATTGTAAAAATGGATGTTCTTTTATTATTTGACTCGCAAATTTACTTTGAAGTGGTGCGAAACAAATGGTTTCGTCACGCTCATTCTGCAGGATAAATTGGACAGACTGCTGACAAAAACCACAGCTACCATCATACAGGAGTATTGGATTTGGATAATCCATAAAAATCACCTTTTCTTCTTATATTACTTGAATCGAAACAAAATCTAAAATCTAACGTTTTCAATAGGCTTTTGATATGCGACAATTACTTATTGTAGAAAGGACGATTGATTGATGAATACAACAATTCAAAAGCTTACCCCTTCTTATGATCCTTGGGAAGCTTACTTAGATATGGAAAAACACGGCAAGCTGACGCTGTCGAACATCGAGTTCACGACCACCACGCTATGCAACATGCGTTGTGCACATTGTGCAGTTGGCTATACACTTCAAAACAAAGATCCCGAGGCACTCCCTTTTGAGCTTCTGCGGAAGAGGCTAGATGAAATCCCACATCTACAAACTCTCAGCATTACAGGCGGAGAACCGATGCTATCGAAAAAATCTGTCACGAATTATGTTCTTCCACTATTAAAATATGCGCATGAGCGTGGAGTTCGCACACAAATCAATTCGAATCTGACACTGGATCCTGAGCGTTATATGATGATTGCTCCTTATCTTGATGTTTTACATATCTCGCATAATTGGGGAACGGTAGACGAATTTGTGGAGACTGGATTTGCAGTTATGGAACGAAAACCAACGTACGAACAACGTGCAAAACTCTTTGACCGCATGATTGAAAACAGCCGCATGTTATCTGATGCGGGCGTCATGGTTTCAGCTGAAACGATGCTAAATAAGAAAACACTGCCGTACTTGGAACACATACATCGCCAAGTAGTTGAAGAAATGAAATGCGCAAGACACGAAATTCACCCTATGTACCCTTCAGATTTCGCTAGCAGTTTGACTTCATTGACGTTAGAGGAAACACGACAAGCCATTCATCACTTACTCGATGTACGTGATAAAAACACCTGGATGCTTTTCGGAACTTTGCCATTTTATCCTTGCAGCGCCAGTGAAGAAGATCGTCATCTTCAGCAAAGGTTGAAAGAAGAAACGAATGTCACCGTTCGTAATGACCCTGACGGTCGTTCAAGATTGAATATCAATATTTTCTCAGGTGATGTCATTGTCACAGACTTTGGAGATGCACCTGTACTCGGTAATATGAAGAGTGATTCCTTACCAATCATTTTTGACAAATGGCTGGACTCGCCTCTTGCAAAAGAATTGAACTGCCATTGCCCGGCAGTAAAATGTCTGGGACCAAATGTATTGGTGAAAAACATGTATTATAAAGACCACACATTCATCAGTGACTCCGTAAAATAACAAAAGCAGCCGATTGGCTGCTTTTTCATTTGAAGTGTTTCAGTGCTTCCCTTTTACTTAAAGGTTTCAATTCATTCACTTCTACAAATTGTTGAACAAATACAGGATTGGTTTTTGCGTATTCCCGTAATGCCCAACCAATTGCTTTCTGTATGAAAAATTCATTCGATTCTGCATGATTTAAAATGATTTCTTCCAGTATGTTTTCGTTTGTTTCATTTTTATATTTCAATTGATGCAGAATAGCTGAGCGATTCAGCCACATATTATCTGAATCTGACCACAATCGCATGACTTTTTCTCCATTTGGTCTATCCTTTTTTACAATTTCTCCAACAATGGATGGCGCAATGGAATCGACACTATCCCACCACGATTTTTCCGTTATCAGTTTCTCGATGAAAGACAAATCCTCAAATGTTAATGCTTTAATTTTTTTACTTAATAAAGCTATTGCTACATATTGATATTCCCTTTCAGGCAGCTGATAAATTTCCCACACTTCTTTAAACAATTGTTGTTTTTCGGGAATTTCATGTTCAGCAAAATAGTTTTTTAATGCTTCATTTCGTGCCGGACTTTTAATGCCGAGAAAAGGAAAATTGTGTTTCATATATGCTTCCATAGGTGAAGCCAATTGCTCATCGCGAAGATTTTCAAATACTTGACAATATGTATATCGATCCCATGGTCTCTTCAATAGTAAAACTCCTGACTACTTTGGTGTATGTAATTGGGCGGTCTTTTATGTATCAATCCGTAAAAAAATTGTGGATAGGCAAGCTATCCACAATTTTTAAGTAAATTCAATGACGTCGAATGCGAGATTGAAGATAAAAATCGTGTGAAGCACAACAAACCACATTGCCTGTCGGTTAAGTTTTCTCATCATGATTTCGTCCATCTCAACTCACTCCTTTTTTTAATTATACGCCTTTAATTTTCAATTCACAAAACTTTTTACGAATTTTCTGACATTAAAAACGAAAAAAATATCGGAATCTGAAATTAAAATACATACTTTTTTTGTTTTTGTTCAGACTATTGATTAGCGCTGAAGTTTTTATTATATGCACGCAAAGTCAAACTGGTTTGTAGAATTATTCGTTTGCAGTAGGATATGAAATTGTTATGGTGTAAAAAATATTTTCAAAAAATGGTTTGAAGTGAATCGTTTGAGGATATCTAATTACTAGCAAGTCAAATTAAACTTTATCGAACAGGAGATGACGAACATGGGATTTATTTTATACCTTATTATCGGTGGTATCATTGGTTGGTTAGCAGGGCTTATTTTAGGTAAAGACATACCCGGCGGAATTATTGGTAACATTATTGCTGGTATCATCGGTGCATGGATCGGCGGTATGTTATTCAGCTTCGGACCAACAGTTGCCGATATTCAAATCATTCCAGCATTTATTGGTGCAGTTATTTTAATCTTCATCGTAAGCATGATTTTAAAAGCACTACGCAAAACATAAGATCAAAAAAGAGACGTTCAATTGAACGTCTCTTTTTTTATTGTTCTGAAGAAGCAGCTTGTCCTTGTGTGCCCTGCTCTTCTTCATATTTATGATAGTAATATAATACATCTTCTACATATTCATCACTGCGATTGTACATGTAAATAGCATGTTCAAGATCACCATTTGCTGCTCCATTACTTGCTAAATAGTTCGCTGCACTAAATATAGCGTCATCTAGCTGATATGGGTCTGCTTTCCCATCCTCATTGGCGTCAATACCATATCCACCATATTCGGCAATGACATCTGGGTTTGTTTTATCTTCTTTTGATATATCCCCTTTTCCTTGACCCGAACAACTAGGATGCTGCCATCCTACAAATGTACATGGCATAAACTGCATATGTCCTTCAGCTCCTACAGGAGACAGTAGAGGATCCATAGTTGAGAATTTCGTTTCAATGCGATGATGTGCTGCCAACAGCGTCCATGGAACTTCATATTCCTTCGCTGCTTCCTTGTAAATCGGTATATATTCTTCAGGAATGTCCATATCCATCATCTTTTTGGGTGCATCTTGTATCGATTCAGTCAGTGTGTGGACGATTGGAATTCTTTGTAAATCTCCCCAGTACACACTCGTCAAAACAAACAGAGTCATTGTAATGGGTACCATAAGTATGATTAACAATCCTCTTGTAACTGCAGACAATCGTTTCATTTTCTTTCGTTTTTTCATACATTCGCATCCCGTTTTTTTCATCATTTTATCACAGATGGTAAGACACCGTCACTTCAATTTAGTTTGTGGTCTACTTTTTGACAAATATCATATTGCTTGCATTTACAATATTTTATTCTTTTTGTAGACTGAGAGCAAAGGAGTGAGAAAAATATGTGGCAAGATTTCAAGAAATTCGCGTTAAAAGGAAATGTTATGGACTTAGCAGTAGCGGTTGTAATCGGGGCAGCATTCGGTAAAATCGTCTCTTCCCTCGTTGCAGATATTATAACTCCATTGATCGGCGTGTTAATGGGTGGTATTGATTTTACAGGAATCATTATTCCAGTTGGCGATGCAGAAGTGATGGTCGGAAACTTCATCCAATCCATCGTGGACTTTCTCATTGTTGCCTTCGCAATCTTCATGGTCATCCGTATCCTGATGAAATTCCAGCGCAAAAAAGAAGCCGTGGTTGAGGATGGCCCAGTAATAGATGCAAAAGAAGCTTTGCTTACTGAAATTCGCGACTTATTGAAAAACCAAAAAAATGATCAGTAAAAAATGAATCTGATACTTTAATATTGGTGATTCCTATAAAATTTAATAAAATGAAAGGCAATAACATTTTTTATATATCAAATATGTTATTGCCTTTTTTGATTTCTTAGAGGGTTTTGTTTGTCTTGATATTTACAAAGATAAAATAGTTTGTCCTCTTCTTATAAGAAGGAATTTAAAATCAGTTGTAGAATACCTAATAAAAAGAAGGAGGACACAACTTTGAATGAAAATCAGAAATTGTTAATTAATGAACTTGTGCAAGGGCAAGAAATCACCAAAGATAATTCTGATGAGATGATAGTTGAGATATTAAATGATTCATGGTATGAAGCTTCGGTTGGTTATGACCCAAAATTTCTTGGTGATGATTATGAGGTTCCACATCCGACATTCCGAAGTGATGAACAGGATATTGCCCTTCTAAAAGACGGAAGCAAGGTGCTTCATTACACTCATTTTTCGATAGTCATGAGTAAGTCACGCCGTTTAGCATATTATACGGTGGTAAATATTGATGGAAACCAATTGAGAAGTATTCAACGTAATGATAAATGGTATCTGGATCCTCGTATCGAAATAGAATACCAGTGTGGTCCTGAATTATATAAAAACAATCCACTTGATCGAGGGCATCTAGTCCGCCGCAGCGATCCTATTTGGGGAGATGCAGCGGAAAAGGCGAATAAGGATACATTCCATTTCACAAATTGTGCTCCCCAACATAGCGATTTAAATCAAAAAATCTGGTTGGATCTTGAGAATTATATTTTAGATAATGCTGAAAACTGGAATCTAAAAGTGACAGTGTTTACTGGACCAGTTTTTAGGGAGGATGACATTGTTTACAGAGGTGTTAAAATACCTTCAGAGTTTTGGAAAATCGCTATTATGGTTAAGGAAGATGGTAACCTTTCTGCAACTGCTTATTTACAGACTCAAAAAGATCTTATTGAGAATTTGGAATTTACCTACGGTGAATATAAAACATATCAAGTTCCAATATCAAGTATAGAAACAATTACAGGTCTTAATTTTGGGTGTTTACGTAATCACGACCCAATTAATCCACTAGAATCACATGTGATTGAGGTACCTGAGGATATAAAATTCTAGACGTAACCTAATTAATAGAACATAAAAGACCCTAGTGATATTTTCATTCACTTGGGTCTGCCTATATATTTAAGTCTTCTATATGAAAGTGGAAATATTAATCAGATTTAATATAATAATTTGTAAAGTACATATCCAACTATTAATACAATTATTAATATTCCTGTTCCTTTCCAACCTAAATCACCAACTAAATCTGTTATATTTCCATTTTCACCTCGATTTAATCCATCTCTTATTGCACCATACGGATTTTTTTTAAGTTCTTATTGTCTTAATCTCTCTCTTTTTTCTTCTGGAGTTTCTTGTCGATTATTCAAACTAAACATCCCTTTGATTACTGTATTTTCTTATATCTTAGTTATACCTTCTTCCACTCCTGCCTCGTTAGTTGAATAATAAAAAGTCTTTACCCCTTCTTGAAGTAAAGCACTCGTTAGACATTGTAGCTCCTGAATCTTGAACTCAAGCACCCGTTAGTTTAATAAGAACAGAAACGCTTACATAACAATCGCGCCCGCTTGCGGAACAACTTTATCGACGTGATTACATATTTAACTGGAGGTATGTCAAAATCCATCAATTATTGGCCCGATAACTATTAATTACGCTTAATTTATTTGATTTGCTCCGCCAACTCTAATATAATTCCCTCTGGCCCACTGCAGTAGCATAACTTATAACTTTCTTCATAGTGTAGTAACTCACTAAAGATTTCCATACCTTTCTTTTTCAACTTGGCAACAACAGCTTCAATATCTTCAACAGCAAATGCAATATGCCGGATACCCAGGGTATTTGCAAAAGGTTGCTGAATTTCTCTTTCATCTGACGGACTATAAAATTTGATTAGCTCTATCCATACCTGACCGTCTGGAGTCCCTAATCCTACACATGCTACTTTTACGTCATTAAGACCAAATACCTGATTCATGAACTCTCCTTCCATTTCCCATTCCCCTTGCACCTCAAGGCCAAAATCGAGAAAAAACTCTTTAGCGGCAGAGAGATCATTTACGATTACACCTACATGATCTATTCTGAGGATTTTCATAGCTCATACCTCCTACGTTCCTGTTATTTTGAAATATTCTGTATCCTTGATAAGTTTGTTTGTAATTCTAATTCGCTAAAAAATAGAAAACATCCTTGTTCAACAAACTGGCCCGATTGTTGAACACAAGTTAAACAACTATGTTCAACTAAACTGCTCCGTTAGTTTAATAAGAAAAGATAATTAAACTAATCCTTTTAGAATGGAACCACAAAGTAACATTAAGTATTAGGAGATTCTTTCTTCTGTTTCCTTCTATATAGATAACGCCATATATAAAAAATCAACCAACCCATTACAGGGAATAAAGACACTAAAGAATGGTAATTAATTTCAGTAAAAAGCATAAATAATACACTTCCTAACACAACTGGTACCATAATAACAAACCATATTCTAACTTTCTTGTTTTTAAAACTTAGTTCAAATCGGAAGCTCATTATCTACACCCCTAATTTGAAATGATTAAAGTTAATACGTAATTCTTTCCAAAAAGTTTTAAATTCAGTTCAAATAACCTGCCCCGTTAGTTTCAATAAGCACATACTTTATTCAGAAAAGGTCACAATACAATTATTTAGATAAAGTCGTAAAGAGGTGTATTGAAGAGAATGAAAAAGAGGATAATCATTTTTATACTTTCCCTTGTTGTTATTACTTCTTTTCAAACAACAATCCTTTCATCAGCTGAACCAACTCAAGACTCTGAGGAGCTTAGATTACAGGATATGCTTATGAACATGCTAACTCCTTATATTGCAAAAGATTTGAATAACTATTATTACCCGAAGATTTTAAAGGATTTTTCACCTCAGGTCACTCCATGGAAAATTGAAGTGATTGAAACAAGAAGAGTAAATGGTTTTCGTGGCTTTAACTTAGAAATTACATTTGAAATTGAGCCTACCGATGGTGGACACTGGGTTCCAGTAGGGAAGGACCGAATGACCTATGAAATATCTGTTGGACCTGAGGTTAAATTGATAAATCACACGCACCTAAAGACGTATAAATAACCTCCCGAATAATAAATAGGCTTCAACTAAACTGCCCCGTTAGTTCAATAAGAAAAAGGGCTGTTTAAACAACCCGATGATCTTTAACTAAGCACCCGTTAGTTGAAGAAGGAATATTAATCATCAATTGTTTTACAGCAAGTATTACTTTATTACTGGCAAGGTCACCTTTAACTAAACTGCCCATTAGTTCAATAAGAAAAAGAGCTGACTAGCAGCTCATATGTCACCAACTAAGCAACGTTATTTCATTAATTAATTGATTTTTAATATGATTGTTTCAGTATGGCTATTCCATTCTATTGTTACTATAACCTCAGATTCTTCAATGATTTTGGCATTGGTTGGATTACCTTCAGCACTAGCTTTTAGAGTTCCATTTTTCTCCAATGATAAACCGCTACCGCTAAAACCTCCTGCATTAGTCTCTACGATATATTTAATTTCTCCAACAGAGTCTACGTCATTGCCTTTATATTGAATTTTTAATTCCTGTTCTTCATATTCGTCTTCGGTTTGAGTAACCTTTAATTCTGCCATCCAATTATCCGACTCTCCAGAAAAAGCGAATGTTTTATAGCCACAAGCTGAAAGCAAAAATGATACCAATACCAGCAACAATAATACTGAAATACTTCGACGCATAATACATCCCCTTTAAATTTATACCCCTGTCCAATGGAAAGTGCTTAAAAGTCTCAATAATTTACATATATTAACTTATTCAACACCATTCCAAAAATCCCTTTTTATTCAACTAACCTCCCCCGTTAGTTCAATAAGAAAAAGGGCTGTTTAATCAGCCTGATGATCAAACTCGAAGTCTTCCTTCATCTCACTCCCTTCAAAATAAAAAAAGCCTTTTGGAGTTAATGTCTATAAATAGACGCATGACCCCAAAGAGCATTGTATTTAAGTCCTGAAGATACAAACAAACTGTATCGTGTTTAGGTATTAATTATAGAATAGACCTTGCTAATCGAAAACCTAAATCATCAATAGTGAATGTTGGATGTCCTCGTCTTCTAGACGTACTACCGCACCCTCTTTCCTCCTCAGCCCAACTACCTCCTCTAAAAATTCGATATTCTCCATATGTCTCGATATCATATAAATCCCAACACCATTCCCAAACATTCCCTATCATGTCGTATAACCCAAATAAATTAGGTTGTTTTAAACCTACTGGGTGAATTTTGTTATCCGAGTTTCCTTTATACCAAGCTATATCTTCAAGCCTACCATATGAATATTTATTTATATTAGCTTTACATGCATATTGCCATTCCGCATCAGTAGGTAACCGAAATCCATTTGCTGACCAATCACATGAAATATTCGTTGTATCATCTAAAATTTCATAAGCAGGTTTTAAGCCTAATTGTATCGAAAAAGAATTACAAAATTTTATGGCATCTAGCCAAGAAACATTAGTCACTGGTTTACGATCGTTTAAAGTAATTTCAAACTCATTATTTAAGATGGTATTATATAACGATTCAGTTACAGGTAGTTTATCCAAATAAAATCCATGCACTTCTACAACCATTATTTTTTCAGTATGCCCTTTTCTTGAGCCAGGCATTGCTAACTGATGATTAGCACTTAACCATTTGTTGGTAACTCGGTAATCACGTATTAATTCTGTACCGCTAGGAATAGAAACAAATTGTTGTTGAACATATTCGTATAAATTATTTTTCATTACTAACTCCTTTATTATTTAACTGCCCGTTACTTTAAGTAAATTTCTTCACAAACTTAACATTTACATTAACATAATTTAATTATCCTACTGTTGATTATCTGGTCCGCTTTCATTTAACTGAAAGGCAACCAAGTTGCCTTAAAATCTATGTATCCATCTATTCATACAGCTTAAAAGTCTGCTTTATAATCTTCAACTAAACCACCCGTTAGTTGAAGATTATTCGAAGACAGGGAATTATTTTACTAATTCTTCTCCTGTTAAAATTTCATATAGGTCTGCTGAATCTTGCTTTGTTAATTTCACATATCTACTACTATCGCTACGTATCTCTATATTTTCACCATTTTGGCTAACCCATAGTGAATAAGACGCTATTTTGTCTTCGCTGCTATTCTTAAACGGAAATTGAAATTGGTAGTCAGCATAGCTTGCCACTTCTACTTTTTCATTTTCCCAATTAGCATTTTTCACTATACCTATCGCTTTTTTCACCTGTTTTCTTTGAGTGACTTCTTTGAAGTCTTCAAAAATATTTTCTTCACCAGTTCGTTTCTGCACAGTTATTTTTTGCCCAATCATTTCATTCAAGCAACCCGAAGTAAATAACAGAACACCTAGTAGAGAAAAAAATAGTATCATTTTTTTCAATCTGATTCCCCCTTGTTACTACTTTCTTCTTGAACTAACCTGCCCCGTTAGTTTAACAACATAGAAATCCAAAAACGGTCTGATGTATTTAATAAACCCACAACACTTGAAGCTATTTCCTCAAAATCGTCTTCTGTTTTTGCATTCTCAAAATCAAACCATATTCCTTCTTCATCAACTGATTTTGCTCCTAACCTAAACCGATTGTTTAGATGATGAGTAGTTGCTTTGTTTGGTGGGATTTTTTCTCCCCAACTCATAGTTACACCTTCTATTGGACACGTTTCCAATTCAACTCCAAATGAACCACCCCATCTGTTGAATTGGATAGTAATTAAATCTATAATCTTTTCATTTGTCCGTCTAAAGTGAGGAAACGAGCCTTTAAATTCTTGTTTTCTTAAAGCCGGTATCACAATTTTTTTCAAGGCATTATCCATCATTTTTCTTTGATTCGATTCCATTTTTTCTCCTTTCTCAGGTTAATTTGTTCAACTAACCTGCCCCGTCAGTTGAATAAGGTTCTAAATATTTCAATGTCAGTTATTTCTCTATGATGAGGGTCAATTGCTTTCTTAGAGAAAGCACATTTATTTGATGATTCCCTTTTGAGTAATGGGGAGAAGCATCTATATCCGAACTCTCAACTCTTTCCCATCCATTCGCTTTGATAACTAATTTATACCCAAATGGTATCCCATTTTCTTCGGATGCGCTGGACCAATCATAAATTACCGCGTGTTCATTTTCTTTAACTAGTTCAGCCTTTTTAGGAATAGGGAAGTCAAATAAATCTTCCGATGGTTCGTAGAGAGAAACTGTTATGAAATAATAGATTGCTCCTCCGATTAAAAGTGTAGTTAAAGCAAGTGTCCAACCAATTGTTTTCTTCAAGTTACTTACCATTCCTCTCCCATCTTCTTTCCTCTATTTACATATTCTCCACAATCTGCAAGTTAACCTTTTTTAACTAAACTGCCCCGCTTGTTCAATAAAAAAAGGCTTCTTAATCAGCCGATGATCTCTAACTAACGCATCAGTTTAATTAGAATCTTTATCTCGTTCCTTTAAATAATTTTCATATGCCTGTTGGACTTTATCTTTTTTGGGAGATATAGATAAAATACTTTTATGTAGGTCATTTAGTAAATACAATCCTCTAAATATACAACCAACAACTATTCCAAAAGCAATGACCCCGCCTATAAGTGGTCCCATAGTAAGTAAAGCAAATCCTAAAATCGTACTCAAAACTATTGAAAGAAGCAAATACACATTAACCCTCCATTCCCATTCATCTTTTGAAAGCCTAACGCTTTGCATACCGAACTCTTCAACTAACCTGTCCGTTTGTAAACTATCCATATGTCTTAATTTCGATAGAATTGGCAATATTTCCTTTAACGATACTTTTTTTAGGAGGAACAAAATTGCTACTGTCAAAAGCATGGGAAGCATTTGAATCTGATAAAAGGATTGAAGGCTTTTCTCCACAGACATTAAAGGCTTATCGGCTCCAATTGTCATTACTTATTGAATATTTTAAGGATATTGAAATAACAACTCTGGACACAATTCAATTGAAAGAATACCTTGCGATTTCAGGGAAGCATTTAAAACCATTTCTTGTGAATTTCCCTTGGCTTTTCAATCAAAAACCAATCAATTGAGTGTGCAGTTGTTGTCATCGATTTCTTACGACGGATTCTAATCTTTTCGTGATTTGTATAGTGAGGATAAATCGCAGTAGACTTCATACCTTTTACATTGGAAAATTTAATACTTTCAATCTCATCCCAAAAAACTTTATTCCCTTGCAGGTCAAATACAACCCCTTCATCATCCCAATAATATCCCTTACCCTCTTTTCTTTTTCTCCAAAGGTAAATAGAATATCCTAAAAAAACAAATGAAAATAATACCCCAATTTTGAACCACTTCAACCAAAAAACAGAGCCACTTCTGCAATGAGGAGGGCACTGAGAAAAAGAAGCTAATCACCTTTTATATAGTTGATTAGCTTCTTCCCAATGCACTAACAAGTAAATTTAACAATAAAAGGTGCTAGTACCACCCATAATTCGGATGATATCTAGCACCTTTTTTATTTTTTACTCTTCATGATAATCTTTATTTACAACTGTAAATTGATCAATGGTTTCACCGTCAGATGAAACAGTGGTGAAGCTGATTTGATCTTTGTTCACTTTGGCTTGTAATGAAATTGCGATATTTTCCATGTTGACGAAGTCAAATTTCTCATCTGCCACGGCATCATAGTGCTTTTTACCGGTTGTACCGGCGACCACATAAACCGTTCCGTTCGGATCTTCTTTTCCGTCTTTCAGCTTTTTCGTTCTGCCATAGGAATGATCATGGCCAGAGAACACGATGTCAATCCCTAATTCATCGACGACCGGTGGCAGTTTTTGTTTCATGAGTTCATTCCCGCCAAACGGATTTGTGTAATAAGGAGGTTTGTGTGTCACAAGGATTTTCCAAGGTTTATCGGAATTTGTGACATCCTGTTTCAGCCACTCTAACTGTTTGTTCAAAATCTCGGTATCATCGGTGTATCCTAGTACGCTAATGTGCATGTTATTGTAATCAACCGAATATGTCCCGCCTTTGTCTGCCTCAGGTCCATTTTCAGGGGAGTTTAAGATGGCTTTTGCTAGCTGACCATTCGCATCTCCCATGTATTCATGATTTCCTAGCGCCGCAACAAGATCGGTGGAACGAATGTTGCTGTATTGGCTTAAGACATTTAATGTATCATCCCATTGTTTAAATTTGGAGGATTCGTCAATCAGATCGCCTACATGGATCATGAACGATAAGTCTTTTTTATCAAGATCCCCAAGAATTTTCGTAAAGTCACTTAAATCTGCTGGCGATTGCGTGTCACCTAAAACGGCAAATTCAAAGCTTTGCTTCCTCATTAAAGTGGTGAATTCTTGCAGCTCTGACCAGTTCTCTCCATCTCCCACTCGATAAACGTATGTTGTCCCTTGTTGTAATTTCTTTAATGTGACTTCATTTACTCGGACGATTCCATTTTTCGTAGGATCTTGCTCCCCAGAGAATACCTGGTTAGTGGATGATCCGTCGATGGTTTCTAGCGACCGTTCACCTTTCTTGTCAAAATCCTTTTTTCGTGCAAATTGAATAACGGGTTTTTCTTTCGCTAACGGACTCGACATCCATGTGAAACCTTTTCCTTTATGAGGATCACTTGTTGGAGTGGAAAGGATATTTTTTATTTCTGTCACTGCCGCAAGAGGCGGATAGGTCTGCGTGTTTACTTTAAACGAATACTTTCCATCCTTTACAGCATATAAAGAGATGTTCTTCACTTCATTTGTGATAGTATCCACACGGAGAACACCTTTTTCATCTGTTTTTCCTACTAGAACAGGTTCCGTGTTGCCATTGATGATGGCGAAAATTTCTGCGTCAGCGATTAACTCGTTGTTCATATCTTTCACTGTCATAACAACAGGCTTCCCGATTAATATAGGCTCTGCGATAATATCGAAGGCACCTTTCACTTCGAAGCTGGCTGGTGCCATTGAATATGTCGAAACGAAGTTTTCTTCTTTTGGCTCCGTGTAGCTTAAGCTAGCTTCTATCATTTCATAGGTTAATTTGCTGCCTTCTTTTGTCGATGCAGGAATGCGAATCTGAATCGTTGCAGCTTCTGCGGTTGCCGCTGTTTCGCCGCTATTCATTAGATTCAATGTAAGTATTCCAGTTTCAGTATCATAGCTTGATGTACTTGTGTTGAACCCATTAGAAAAAGTAACATTTTCCACTGGGAAGTTCTTATCTAATTGCATTTTAATGGTGGAGCCAGAGATTTCAGATGGATTGTCAGCCTTCACTACTAGGTCAAACACATCACCTAGCAAGGCTTGATCTTGTTTTTTGACCAGTTCCATCTTTGCCGCGCCAGTGTTCACGGTAAAATAGACCGTTTTAACGGCTTGGTTTCCGAATTTATCAGGGACCATAAGGGTTATTTGATGGGTTCCATCCGCCCATTGTAATCCACTTAATGAGACCGATCCATCCATATCAAATGAAAAATGACCTTCTAATTTGGAGTAGTCTTTACCATCTACTAAAAATCTGATTTTTTCCCAGTCAATTCCCGTTTTAAAAGGATCATCTTCATATTCATTCACATTTGCTTTCAAATTGACCGCATTTTTCGTGAATTCTTTCCCTTCTACGTTAATTGATTGGATAACTGGAGGATTTAAGTCATCCACTTTATCTCCATATACGGCTCTAATATTATCAATATAGATGGTGCCTTTTCTCAGGGGTACGGTGATTCCTGATTTCGTAACCATTAATCTTACCGCTTGTGTTCCTGATATTTTGAACGGACCTGTAAAGGAGGCTGGTATGTCGGCCTCGATGTATTTCCAGCCTGTCCAATTGATCCCTGGTTTTTCTTGATTAAGATTAATGGTTTGCGTTTTGCCGTTTCCGTCCACAATGTTCATTCTCAGCCAATAACCTTGTGCATCCGGAGTTGCGTAAATCCACACTCCAATGCTGGAGGGATTATCTGGAATTGCGATATTTGAGCCAGGTCCTGCATAGGCTCCAAGGGTGGTTCCAGTTTGTGCACTTGTTAGATCAAAATCCAATTTCAATGACTGATTGCCGAATCTTACTGGTGCTGGATAGGCAGCCAAACCTAGTGTCGCTTTTTCACCGCGCCCCACAACAGATGGTTTCCAGCCCTCAAGCCCACCTTCAAAATCAAATAAGACTTCAGGAAGCTTTCCAACCGAAACATTGATTTGTGCTGAAAGGTTTGTCCCCTTCAAGCGAGCCGTAATCGTCCCTGAAACCGTTTTGTCTCCAGTACGGAGGACACCAGATTCATCAATGGTTCCCATTCCTTCAGGGATGTCAAACTCCATATCTTGAGAGTTCCAGTGTACATTTCTCTTTTGGAATTTTGTCATTAAATTTAAATTGGTTTGACTATTTTTAGCTGCTGTTAGCTCTGTTGAAGTAAAGGACATCTCATCAGGCTTAGCAATTTCAACGATATTTTTTCCAACCAGATTGCCCTGATATTTCAGGATGATTTCCAACTGTCCTGTTTTTCCATTTGATAAAAACTTTCCATTCTCATCGATCGTACCAAAGGTTGAATCAGACAATTCCCATGTTAAACCGGAGGCTGGCAGAGATGCTGAAGCCATGGATTTGTCTCTTCCCTTGGCCGTGAATGGAATCGTGGCACTTGGGGTAAAGGATTGGTCATATGGTTCAATATGAGCCGAATCAAAAAGGTGGTCGGATGGCTCTTTCGAGACAATCAGCCAAGAGTTTGCTACGCTTCTTTCTGAACGGTCAGAAGGTTGATTGTCTACCTCAAGATTATCGCCGCCCAGTTCGCGAGTTGTGAAGGTAGAAGACCCACCTCCATCAAGGTTTAACGCATTTACTGCCCCTAAATCGATCATTAATTGTGCTAATTCAGGCATGGAGATTCCAGCTGAATATACCTCTTGTCTTCCGTCGACCACGACAAAAAATACATCGCCGTCTGCTTTAATCCCTACCGCTGTTCGAGGCTCTCTATCTGCTCCCGTTTGTGGAGTTTGATAGACTTGACCATTTTTCACGAGAATGGCATTCCCACCCAGCGCTTCTTGTAATTGATCTTTCATTCCATCATATAGAGTTGAGTCCCCAATGACGGCTTCACCAGATTTTTTGATTCCGAAGAATTTTTGTGATGCTGAATACTGAGCCTTTAATGCTTGTCCATCTTTGTAAACAACGCCTATTGGTTCACCAGTAGCCATATTATAAAAATCAGCATTCACAGCTGCCACTACTTTACGGTTGTCGCCATTTGCTGCATTGGCTTGCTGTCTAACGGGCTGCAGGCCAAATGCTGCTCCGTCATTCGGTGTACCTGCTTCAATGGATACGCTCGAATTTTGTACATCAACATCCACTACGAAACTCTCAATCTTTTTTCCATCTTTTCCTTCAAAGCTGTAGTGTTTTTCCGTTACACCCGGAGCAAGACTAGCTTGATATTCATTGATGGGTGTTTGAATGACGGGTGAGTTTAAATCGAAACTGCCTAAAGCTGATGTAAGACTTGGCGAAATAATACTGCTTGCCAATGCAAAGGACATGGTAATCGGTAAGATCCTTTTTTTCCAATTTTTCCTCATATAGAACCTCCAAAATTAATGGTTAATTAAATTTGCTATAGATCCCTTGATACAGTACTTTCTACCACTTATGTGCTGCTGGTCCTTCTGAATTGAAATCTTTAATTAATAGGAGTTCATAGAATGTACCTTCTTGTTTAAGCGTAAATATGTATACTGAAAAATGGCTCCTCCTTCGCCAAATACCATGATAGCCACTCAAGCTATCCCCACTAATATATATTAAAGCTGTATTGTTAATAAAATACGTCTTAGATATTATAGATTTGTAAATGATCTATTAAATAAACATTAAGGACTTTAACTCTAGCATTCACAGTAGGTTGACATAACACCCCGATTGGGATGAGGAACAGCATCTCCTCTAAAATAGGCAACGGTGATATTACCTTTTCATATCCGGTAGCCATCAAGAACTTAGGCGTCCAGCCCCCACAATGTGGAGATTGGGATTCGGCGTTTCGCTTTAGAAACAGTTACGAGTCCATCCCTGCTCACTATTATCGGTAATCCACAACCATACATATTTACATAAGAAAAGCGAAGTGACTAGTCACTTCGCTCTTCACTCTTAAATATAATGTTACGTGTGTTTTTTTGGTGGGGATTCATCGGATCTAGATAGCAATAATGATGGTTATCGCGCTACTTAGAAAAACAACCTATTTAATTAATGCATAGTTCCATAGACTTATATGTATAAAAATTTATTGAAAATATTATCAGTAATACAATAATATAATAGAATTTCAAGTTATTTGGACATGATTTCATTATGTAGAAATCTATAATGAATTACCGAATGTATATATGACCTATTCTTTTGTTAGATCCTAATTCCGAGAACATACTAAGAAAGCTAACCCTTTATTAAGGTTAGCTTTCTTTATTTTTTATTAGTTATTGAAGAACTGTAACTTTTACTGACGTTGTTGATACTTTAAAACCATCTTTTGTTACTAGATCAGCTGAAATAAAGTAGTTACCATTTGGAAGATCCGGTTTAGGTACCCATTTTCTATGAACTTCTTTTTCATTTTTAACTTCAAATGTATCGACTATATTACCATTTGTATCTTTAACATAAAACGTCCAGTCCGATCTGTTTTGGGCAAAGTAATCTAGCTCAGTTGGAGTGTTATTGTTTAAACTTTTAGTCGGCCATACACTAGAATTGGAAAGGACCATCCATTCACTCATATATTGTGGACTTTGATCTCCCCAAACGGTGTAAGAGTGGTTAAACGCGTTGTCTGCTCCAATTACTACAATATTTTTCGGTTCGTAGTTTAATAGTAATGTTGACTCTTTTCCTGGTAGATAATAATTTCCGTTCACCCAAACCATTGCAGCAACATATCCACTTCCGTTTTCATTATCTGTGCCTTTCCAGGAAATTTCGTATTTTCCATCCTTTGGAGTCACAGTAATGTCTGTAACTTTAGGTAGTGTCGAATCTACTTTCACAGGCATTTTAACTTCCTGTGGTTTTGCGCCTGGATAGTCTAATGTCGATTTAATCACATATTGATAATTTCCATCTTGTACAAATTGTCCAGATTCATCTGTCATATCCCAAGGATAGAGTTCATTGTAATAAGTATCCCCAATTGACATGATATTTTTTCTGAATTTCCATGGTGTCCCTGTATATTCACTGAAGTCACCTAAATATTTAACGATATTTCCTGATTGATCTTCAACAAACATTTCTGTTTTTTGTAGATTACGTAAAGACGTAAATGAAGAATAGATACCATTTAGATGGTAGTTTGGCGAGATGGCAATTTTGTTAAGATCAAACGTTCCAGTACTAGGATCATATCCCTTTGGATAACGTTCTGATGTTCCATCCCAAAGTGCAGTATAACCTAAAAATGCATCTTTTTCCCATGCAGGAGGATCGATATTTAGTGGTTCACCCCAATTTCCATAAAAGCCCATATAAGGAACGGATAAAGGCACGGCTTTATCTTGGTCCTTGGTAACCGGAACTAGACGAACAAATCCTTCTACAAAACTATTTTTCTTTAAGGAATCTGGTAAATTCACATTAACTGTCAGCTGTTTTGTTTGACCAGGTTTAATTTTAAGAAGTGCTCCTTCTGTTACTGTCACTTTTTTATCATTGACAGTGACGGTTGCTCCATTGATTCGTTCACTTTTTAAAGTTAAATACTCCTTGGAATCCATGTCACCATCAAAATCTAAATCATATTCTTTCATTTCAGTCTGATCCTTTAAAACATCTACAAAAACTTGGTATTCGATATCCTCACTATTATTATTTCCCTTAGGAGTTTCGAATGCTTCCACGTTTAATTTAAAGCTTGTAGTTTGTCCAATTTCCTTTAAAGCAACTGCTCCAGCTTGTTCTAAAGGCGTGTTTCGACTTCTCACAATGACAGGTGTGTTAATGGCATTTTGAATTTTCATTAAACCAGATCCTTGTAAGCGTGGTGAATATGGTACTTCACCGTTTGTTTTTGGATCCATGAGAACATTAGCTGTATTCATTAAAGCAAGTTTTGCTTTTAAAACTGTATCTTCTGAATGGGTTAATCCTTTTTGATAAAGGGCCTGCAATAACAATGCTGAGCCGCCTGCAACATGAGGTGCTGCCATTGATGTACCGCTCATGATTTCATAATCATTTCCTGGAACAGTTGAATAAATATTTCCACCAGGAGCCGAAATCTCAGGTTTAAAATCTAATGTACTTGGAGAACCATAGGATGAAAAACTGGACATGTTGTCTTTTTTTGCATTATCTATCCAAGTTTCCCCGTCTAATTTCATCTTGACGGTTTGACCACTTTTTAGTTTATTTAATAGTTCTTGGCCTGGAGCCTTACCTGTTGTAGCAGTTGGAATTGAATTTTCAGTTAATCTTAGATAAGGATAATCAGTCGCCATATTATCAGCTGGTATTATGATAACCGCTTTTGCTCCATACCTTTCTGCGTTAAATTGAATACTAGAATAAGAAGTATATTGATTTAATAATTTTATTACTGCAATGTAGCCAGTTTTATTGGCGGGAAAATCAGCTTTGCTTCGTCCTTCGTTTGCATACACCATTTCATATTCTTGATTCGGATTTAAAAATCTTGAAAGTTTAAAATTATATTTTGCAGGAAACATCGTTTGATCTTGGAAAGGAAGGTTAAAACCATCTGTATCTGCTAAAGTATTTAAATGCAATTTTGTATTTTCATAGGATGCTACCGATAAAGCATATGGACCTACACCCGGTGCACCAACTGTCCCAATATCAGGATTTTCTGCATATGGCTTTGAAGCAGAGTCAAGAAATAAATTATTTTTCGTACTATGAGCGGAATTACCAGCTGCCACTACAACTAGTGTTCCACGCTCTGTCGCAACTCGAATGGCTTTTTGAGTCGGATCATCTTCTTCACTAACATAGCCTGCATCAACACCTAAGCTCATGTTGATAACATCTGCACCCATTGTAACGGCATGCTCGATTCCTGCGATAATATCATCCTCATAGGCTCCGCCGCCCATATCCGAGAATACCTTTTCTGCTAATAGTTGAACACCTGGAGCAATACCAGCGACCCCACCAGTTGCTTCGTCCCCATTAGCTCCAACTGTTCCAGCAACGTGTGTTGCATGCGAACTACCATTTAACCCAGGGATGACATTTGTATCATTGTCTGCCCAATCATAACCTGTCGGGACTTTATCTGAATACCAAATTTCGTTTACATCTGTATCTGCCATTTTTTGATTCATTTTATCTTGAGTCCATTTTTCTTTCGCTTTTGCATTATCAGATAGTTTCATATCTTTGTGTGTATGATCAATCCCAGAATCTACGACCGCTACAACTAATCCTTCACCTTTATAGCCATATTGTTCCCAAACTTTTTGAGCTTGTACCAATTCTTTACTAGCTGCCATCGTTTCATGGAATGTTTTAGCAATATGTACATTCGTAACTCCTTGAATAGACTCGATTTCTTTCAAATTCTGAAACTCAGTTTCTAAACTGAATCCGTTAAAACCTTCAAAATAACGATGTTTCACTTTAGTAGCGGAATTTACTTTTGAATTTTTCGTTTTAGTGATTGCATCAATCACTTTGTCTTGCTTTTGCTTCATCATTGACTTTTTATTTTTTGATGATTGCTCCACATCAGTTAGCTGTTCAACTTCAACGATTAGGCGGACCATTTCATTCGTGCTATACGCTTTAATTAAACCTTCTTTAGTAACAGCTTCACTATAAAGATCCTTACTTTCTTGCTCCACTATATCTTCCAATGGTTGAAACTTGGTTGAAGTGTCATTCGTTTCTGCAAAAGCTGTTAAAGATGTTAGAAGTAAAGATGTGACAGCTGCAGTAGACATGACTTTAAATGCTTTCAATTTACTTTTTTTCATTTACGTCTCTCCTTTTTGAGTTTATATTTATTCCACTTACCCTTATCATCCCATATTTCTACTTTTCTGAAAATTGAACATAGGATGTAACTCTTGCTGTTATTGGTTCTATACATGCATAAAACAAAAGTACTATACCAAGAGTGATATAAAAAGGGACAGGATATATTTTTATAAGTGAATTTTAATTATGAAAACGGAACTAGTTGATTTCGAGCCGCATAAATGACTGCCTGATCACCTCCTGCCCCGTCAGCTCAAAAAGGAAAAAGGCTTTACTTTCTTCTTAAGTTGCATAGTATCAAATATAGCAATTCCAATCATTGCCCAAAAGTAATGAGATAAGTGAATAAAAAAAAGCAGTACCACCACTATAAAAGTGTTGGTACTGCCCTACAGGGTGGCAAGCATTATGTTAATTAGAATGTACTTGCTACTTTAACAGCCTTTTCAAGCCCAGCAGCAATAATTGCTTCTGCTTTATCAGGAAATTGGCTGTGACCTTCAATCACTACTTTCTCCATGTCTTTTACACCGAAGAAGTTCATCATACTTGCTACATATTTAACAGCCATTTCTACTTCAGCTTTTGGTCCTTCAGAATATACACCGCCACTTGCGTTTAATAATGCTATTTTTTTATTTCCAATAAGACCTACTGGACCTTCTGGCGTATATTTAAATGTTTTGCCCGCACGGTTTAAGTAATCAATATATGTGTGTAGTACAGCTGGGATAGTTAAATTCCATAAAGGGAAACCAAATACAACTTTATCAGCTGCAAGGAATGGATCTAAATATTTATCAGCAACAGCTACTGCTCTTGCTTCTTCTGCTGTTAAATCAAGTCCTCTACTTGCCTTAAATGTACCGTTAATCATATCTACACCTACATATGGCAATTCTTCCTTGAATAAATCAAGCTCTATCACTGTATTATTTGGATGTGATTCTTTGTAGCTTGCTAAAAAAGCCTCATATAATTTCACACTAACTGCTTGGTTTGCTGGGCGATCGTTTGCTTTTACAAATAAAACTGTTGTCATTCTCTTTTCCTCCTGTTGCTCACTCTTATGTTGTTATATATTTATTCACTAAAAAGGGAATCCTATTGGCTTTACAATATCTTTTTAAAACTATATTCCATGTCTCCACCTAGAGCTTCAGCTGTATCACCAGTTTCTCTGAAGTCATGTGTATGAATCTTTTCAAACGGACCATAGTTTACTTGCTTATAAAATTCATAACAAGGGAATCCATCATGTGCACCTTGAATATCGACAGTACCATCTTTTTTGACATGTACAGTTAATAGATAATCAACGGGAGGTGCATATACATTTAATGGGTTGCCAGCACTAGCACTCATTTGAAATTTGACGTCATCTGACCTCCATACAACATCAGTGCACAAAATACCTTCCGTACTAGCTTTTCCTGTTTTTTTATTAACGGAACCATCAGTAGTTGTGATTCTTTCCGTTGTTATGCCAGTATTCGCATATGTGAAGATTTCTTTTTTATATAAATCTATAACTACTTCTTGTTCAATTCTGGAACGCATAGCGTTTACAGCATATGGTGTAAATTCACGTGAGTCACCTTCGAATTGAATCACGTTTCCTGTTTGAGTATCCTTCTTAGGTTCAGTCCAAGACATTGGAATAAATACACTTGCTCTAACTTTAACGATATTAGTCATGAGACACACCTCTATGATTTTTAATTTTATTTTGGATAATAATATTGAGCCATTGAGCAAAACAGATCGCAATTTCTTTCGTATAAATTATTGCTTTTCCTTTAATATTTGCTGCTTGTAAACTTCTACTTATATTTATATCTAGATTGTCGTTTTAAAACTGTATTCCATTTCCCCAGCTAGCGTTGCCGGAGTGTCACCAGTTTTTCTGAAATCATGTGTATATATTAATTCAAATGGACCAAAATCTGTTTGTTTATAAAATTCATAGCAGGGGAACCCATCATGTGCACCTTCAATTTGTGCAACACCACTCTTGTTAACATGTATAGTTAATAAATAATCAGCCGCAGGTGCTGCTGCATTTAAAGGATTGCTTGCACTTGCCCTCATTTCAAAAGAAACTTCATCAGTGCCCCACACAACATTAGTACATACAATATTTTCTGTACTTGTTTTTCCTTTTTTATAATCAATAGAACCATCTGGATTTGTAACTTTTACAGTTACGATACAAGCATTTGTATATGTGAAAATTTCTTTTTTATAAAAATCAATAATCACTTCTTGCTCTAATCTTGACCGTGTAGTGTTTACAGCGTTTGGTGTAAATTCACGTGCATCACCAGTGTATTCGAATATCTTTTCTGTTGCAGTATCTTTAATAGGTTCCAACCAAGCATACGGTGCAAATACACTTCCTCTAATTTTAACGATGTTAGCCATGAGAACCCTCCATAATGTATTAATTTTGTTACGGTGAATCCTATTTCTTTTATAATTGAACTATGGTCAACTTGATTGACTACATGGTGTATAGTACAATGGGTTTCAAATAAAGTCAACCTAATTGACTTTATTTAAGGAGGTTTTATGTATGAATCATGAAGTATTTAGTGAATTGGATCTTACATCACTATTATCATTATCCTTTAGTACATCAATTAATGAATTACATGACAGATTGAGTGAATTGGGATTTGGAGATATTAGACCTGTACATGGTTTTATGTTTAAATGCATCACTCCCAATGGAGCAACAGGTATAGAACTAGCCGAATATTTAGGAATTACAAAGCAAGCTGTGAGTAAAATGGTGGATTATCTTGAGAAAAGTGGCTATGTAATGCGCAAAGCTCATCCCACTGATAAGAGAGGTAAAATTATTGTTTTGACGGAACGAGGTTGGTTAGTAGTGAAAGCAAAAGAGAAGATACTAACTGAGATTGAGCAACGTTGGATTGAAAACATAGGTGCTGAACGCCTGCAAATGCTCAAAGAAGATTTAACAAAATTAGTTTATGAAGCAAATGGAGATAAATTACCAACGAGATTAAGACCTGTCTGGTAATCATAGAGATTATAAGTGGGACTATTTGCACATTCATCAACATAAAAAATACATAGTCTCCATAAACAATAAAAGTAAACTAATTTGTATACTTCTAAATATACATGCTTATTGAACTAACCTGCCCCGTTAGTTCAATAAGAAAAAAAGCTTCACTCCTTGTTGAAGTAATATACTCAACTATTTAAGAACAACATATTACCGCCTTGTTCAAATCCTTCTCATTTACTAAAACACTTCCATTGTCTTCAATTATGAAATCGACTTTGGCATTTGAAAGCCTTTTAATCGCTGAATCTATCGTTTCTTGACTGCTTGTTGAAGGTTCAACCCATACTTTATAGCTTTTTTCTTCAGAATTACAACCAGTAATTACGATAAAAAAACTTAGAATCATCATCGAGAGTAATATTCTTGATTTCACCTGTATCTCCATTTTTAAATATATTTTATTTGATTTGATTGTTCAACTAAACTGCCCCGTTAGTTCAATAAGAAAAGGGCTGCAAAGCAACTCAATGACCTTCAACTAAAGCACCCGTTAGTTCAATATGGCTTAAATGGTATAGGTATATATTTTAATGAAGAACTGAGAGCATTCTTCATAGGGGTACTCCATCATCTTTTTAAAGTTCCCACCCAAACATCTCCAACATTTACTTTATAAATGGTGTCACTTCCATAGCTAAGTTTAATTTTTTCGGTTTTATAAGATTTATTTAGTATCTCATTTACCTCTTCTTTTGTTCTGTACCCTGTCTCTATATCCTCTTTAATTTCCTCTTCCCAATACTTTTCGGCATCAATGTGGGCTTCCCAATCAAACATTGCTAATTTATCCTTTAATGACTCATATTTATGAAGTGGAAATACCTTTTTAATAGTGTTTTTATCAAAGGTATCATTGTAAAAATTTATACAGTCTTTGTACGAGACAACAATTTGGGAATTGATAAATTCAGGTTCATATAACCAAATCTTTAGATAAAAGTCTTCATTTTCTTTCGCCATTTTTTCATACCAGTTTAGATATACATCTATCATTTTGCTTAACAATAAACGGTTATACCAATTTGGTGGGTTTGTACGGACTAACGAATAAAAGGGATGAATCCACAACTTTGCGTAATCTTTTTGGTTTTCTCGTATGTAATCAATTTCTAAGTCGATTACATTTTGTCTCCATTTTTCTATTTTCCTCTTGTGACGCTTCCATCCCCTAATTTTCTTCTTTTTAGAGTGATAATACTCTTTCATTAATACACATCCCTTTGGCGTTGTTGAAACTGTGGTACATAAAATTTGTCCTAACTCAACTAGTTTGTAAATAATTCTTATTGAACTAACCTGCCCCGTTAGTTGAGTAAGAAAACTAAACGAGTAATTGCTCAAGTAAGCCAATAAACAGGATTGATAATATTACAGTTGGTATTGAAATTAATATCTTATTTTGCAACCTAATATTCTCGAATCGTTTATATATCTTATTTACTAATCGGTAACCGATTATTGCGATAAATAAACTTATACATATTGCTATTAAATCAACAGAAGTAAATGGTTTACCTAAGTATTGATCTTGGTAAAAGCTGATAACAAAAATTGAGGAAAATAAGATGAATTGATAAATACAAAATCTAACATAATTCAAAGTTGGTTACTCCTATTCGATTGCTATTAATGTATCCTTTATAAGATATTTCTTAGCATCAAGATTTTCCTCAAGCTACTAAACTGCTTTGTTAGTTCAATAAGAAATAGAGCTGGCTAAGTGGCACGAGGATCTTTAACTAAAGCACTCGTTAGTAGAATATAATCATGAATTACATTTTTCTGTTGTTAAATTTGTTTATTACAGTTGCTAAAATTGCAATTAAAAAAACGATGACGCTATTTATTATTAAATAGTATCCTAGCTGCATGCCATAGAATATTGCAAAAGCATCACGAATAACAAAAAGTGCTAATACACCACCGATTGTCCCAAATAAAACTGCTAATAATAATATTGTCAAAGCCGCAAAGTATAGATTTTTCTTTTTTTTGTAAGATATAAATCCAATAATATTTGCAACAACAATAAAAAAGCCCATAAGGATTAAGAAAAAATCACTCATTTAACTCCCCCCTTTTATAAACATATCTTACCATTTAAACTAAAAATCTTGTTGAACTATTCTGCCCCGTTAGTTCAATAAGAAAAAGGGCTGCATAGCAACCCGATGATCTTCATTAGTTGAATTACCTAAAGACTACTTTAACGAAGGGAAATATCTTTAACCATTTCCTTAGTAGATAACTTAGTATCATTTGTACCTATCAAAAAGGAATACCCATGTAAAATGACTTCTGTTAAGGTCTCCCTTGTATCTAATTCAAAAATCGGTTTCTGTGCAAATACTTTTCCCTTTAATATATCTATCTCTGTTGTTTTAAAAACAATTTCTTTGGATGAATTAGTTATAAAGAAGTTTTCTTCAGTTAATTTCCATCCTATTTCATCTAACATTTTAACCAGTTCATCTATTGTATTTACTGTATCAATTCTTAATTTATATACTTTATCATCCGAATCTAAATCATCTATTTCTCGTACAAAATTATGAACTACTTTTAGTGGAAAGCTATTATAGTTCCTCCAAAATGCAGTTAACGTTTCTCTAAACTCACCGTCCACGTTGTACATAAATAATGGGTTTTCAGTACACTCACAATCCCAAAAGTCTATTTGATTATTTACAAAGTTGGTTTCATCGTCGATATTAACCATGCAATCCCACTTCCTTTTATTTAATTTTCTACCCCTTATTCTGTCCATAACTCTTTTTCTTATTGAACTAACCTGCCCCGTTAGTTCAATAAGAAAAAGGGCTGTTTAAACAGCCCGATGATTTTTAACTAAAGCACCCGTTAGTTGAAGAAGAACTAAGTTGTTATTTTTTTACTGAAGTTATCTTTACAAGGAAGAAAGAAATTACCAAAGAAATGAATCCAAATATAAAGACATTTAGCCAAGATATTTCTAGATTGAAAGGAGATATTTCCTCCATATTAAAAGTGTATAAGGACCACCATTCATCCCCTGTCGACAGAAAGACAGAAGCAAACAACCAAACACCAAATAACATAACAGCATTTACAAGCCAAAGGATTATATTCATGTTTCACTCCCCAATTTAACCGCTTTACAATTAATTCATTTTAGCATTCTTGTTAAACTAAACTGCCCCGTTAGTTGAATAAGAAAAAGGCTTTACCCCTTATTGAAGTAAAGCACCAGTTAGTTCTTTAAGTCCTACAATTTAATCCCCTTATTTTTAGACTGGATTAAATAGCTGCTATTGCATTCCCACTTATAGTGACCCACATTAAATTCCTTCAGGTCTATTAAATCCTTGAAATATTTCGGGATAATGCAATCCCAGTTTAAATTTTCTATTTTAAGAGGGAAATTATTTTCATTAGGATTAGGAGTATGAATATAAACTGCATCTTTACCAGCATCTTCATCATCTAATTCAATCCACGATTGATAAGGTTTATCAAGTGTGTCGAGCCTTTCTAATAAGTTTTCATATATAGCTAAATGTGCTTTTACATGCTCTCTTCTTATCTTTAAACTATTATTTCCAACCCCGAAAAAGTCTAGATGGGTATGCCATAAATCAAACCATCCCTCGTTTCCAAAGTCCAAATCATTATGCTCTACTGCTACCGTCCACCATAAATTACGAAAATAACTCCTTTTTCCACGAAACTTTTTCAATCTATTCCTCTCCAAACTCCTCAAAAAATCAAAACCTATATTACTAATTGATTATTCAACAAACCAGCCCCGTTAGTTTGATAAGAAAAGTATTGTCTAAGGAGCACTTGATCTTCAACTAAAGCACCGTTAGTTGAACAAGAGAAAATAGATGAATACTTTGATTGTTTTCATTTTTTCAATCCTCTTCCTCCTAACCCTTGTTCAATCCTTTTTCTATCAACTTCTTCTACCCAATCGTAGTATTTCTCATAAAGTGGACGTATTCGATCTGCTTCACGGGCTATAACTTCGCACCCTCGGTCGTCGTAGACAAAGAAAATAATGTCTTTTGTGATGTTCACTAAGAAAACATCGGGATAATCGATGGAGTACCTTCCGAACTTTGGTTTCAATGGAAAATCTTCATTACTCGCTGCCTTAAGTAATTCATTCACACGTATGTCTCCTCGCTTACACAACAAGGAAAATTGTTGCAACTCGAATTCTTCTGCTTCGTCCGACTCGAACGGATAAGGGTACGTTTTCACCTGAATTCGATTCAATTTATTTTTACACTTCAGAAACGGCTGGTATACCTTCAGTTTTCTAGTATGTTTCTCTTTTGTTTTGTGATTATAAACATTCGTCACGAAGAACAGCTCGTCATTTTGCTCAAACAACTCATTGAAAATTGTTGAGGTTTGCTTATATACAAGTCGAAATCGATTAAGATTGAGATCATCATTATCTTTGAATTGATAGATTTCCCCACCAAGTGAAAAGTGGATGCCAATGTCCCATTGATAATAAATGCTTGGGATTAATTCGACAGTTGGAAACCTTCCCTTAAGATAGTCCAATATGTTCATTTACTCATTCTCGCTTTCATTTACATCGAATTCAAGGTATCCGAAAAAGGTTTGGATTTGTCTACATAAATAATCGATTTGATAATAATTATAACATTGCATCTTCACCTAAACTGCCCCGTTAGTTCAATAAGAAATTAGCTGTATAAGTAAATAATATATCAACCATTTCATCTTTTAATTTTTTTCCGATAGTTTAAGGCTCACCTATACCCATTGCGAGTAATAGAAAAAAAGTGAACACCAGCATACAAATATTTAGAATCCCCCCGATAAAAAACCACAACTTGTTTCCTGAAATAAATGCAAACACAATCCCAATAATTGATAGAACACTAAAAATTTTTATACCAACATATATATCAGCATTAGGTCCTCTCAAAATATAAAAAGCAATAATACTACTAATAAACATTAGCAATGAGATAACACCGAATTTGTTCAAGGGTTATCCTCCTTAATTTAATCCTTTATAATTATTACGTTATTTAACCCAAATAGTTCCAATAAATGAAAAATTCTTCTTGAACTAACCTGCCCCGTTAGTTCGATAAGTTCAACAAAAAAGCGTTAATCCTGCTCGGATCAACGCAACTTTTTTGCAAACGTCGCGACATTATTCAAAATATCGCATCTTTATTTCAAAAATACATACATTGGTGTCATTGTATACTTAGTTTTAATGCTTACAGTTTCTAAGTAATATGAAAACTAAGACAAACCTGTTTTACAACGTATATAAAATAGCCATTCAACTTGGCTGATTTTCCCATCATAAATACGATGAAATTCGATATATTCAATTCTTCTGTCAATGCCGGTTTAGTTTTCCTCTTTAATGCCGGAAGGAGGCAAAAAAGGGTATGTTCGAAATCACTTTGAACATACCCTTTTTGATAATTTGTCATTTTATTTGATGGATATCGCTTTATGCAAATCTATTCTTCCAGCAGTTTAATTTCTACCAGTAATCTTTTTAGCATGACTGCTGTTTCTGCCCTTGTTGCAGATTCTTTTGGTTGCAATTCATTTGCCTTGTTTCCTTGAATTACGCCAAGTTGTATAGCTAATGCTACGTCTGCTCTGGACCATGCACTGATAGATTTACGATCGATATATTTTGCCAATACTTGATCCACATCCACTGTTGGTGCTTGTTTCTCTATAATTTTGTATGCACGACCCATCAATGCAGCCATTTGTTCACGTGTGATGTACATACTTGGTTTAAATGTATTGTCTTCGTAACCATTGATTAATCCTGCTTCAACAGCTGATTGTAGTTCCGAAACATACCAATCCGTTGGTCGGACATCTGTAAAGTTTTCTTGCTCCGTCGCTTTTGGCAAGTCGAGAGCACGCGCAAGTAGGGCTGTGAATTCTGCACGTGTAATATCTTTTTCGGGTGCAAATAATCCATTTTTCAGTCCATTAATAATGCCTTTTGTTGCTAATAATTCAATATCCTCTTTTGCCCAATGTTCTGAGATATCAGCAAATGTGATTGGCTCAGGCGTTGGCTCCGGAGTTGGTGTTGGGTTTGGAGGTAACGTGACATCCGTTGTTGCAGTTGCCACATTTGAAGAACCAGCGTTTAATCCGCCTGTTACCGTTACGCGGAATTTGTAAGTCGTGTTTTCGTTTAATCCAGTCACAACTGCTGAGTTTGAATCAACTGCTACAGAATTTGCTGTTGTAGCTGCCGTCCATGATAAGCCGTCAGTTGATTTTTCAATTTTTACATTCGTCGCATCAACAGCTGCTAGCCAATTCAGTGTTGCTGTATGATTCGTTTTTGTTGTTGCTTTCAATGTGTTCACAAGAGATTTAATACTTAACTCGTTGAAGAAATCTGTGCTAACTTTTCCGTCGACCATTTCTTTTGGTGTGATTGTTGCATCTGGGTTTGATTTGTAAAGATTCCCAACCAGAAAGTTCATATCCGTTGCATTGACAATACCATCGTGGTTCAAGTCTTCGATGTTGAAATCAGTCTGTTTTTGAACTCCGAATTTCTTCGCAACTTGTTTCACGTCTAACACGTCAATGACACCGTCTCCATTTACATCACCGGCTGCTGCAACTGGTTGAGCACCTTGTTTTTGTATATACTCACCGACGTCTTCGCCCCACGGTGTTTTCTTACCAACCGTCACTTTCTGAATGCTCTTCAGATGTCCAGGGGCTTCAACGACAATATCGATTGGATCTTTCGTTAAAGGAAGATTCTCGATATCTACAAAGCCTTTTTTGTCAATCGTTCCTTGCACTTTTGTCCCGTCTTTCAATTGCGCGTATGCTTTTGCTCCTATGATGGAATAATCCATCGTAAAGTTTGAATAGAACGCTTCAAGATGGGTATAGGATACCACATAATTGCTCTTTGGTATGATTTTATATTGGTTAATATGGTTGAATGATTGGATGACAACCGGTTCTTGCTCACCGTATTGTGTGTACGTGAATGGCACTGTATTAGCTTCGACGTTCATCGTGTCATAGTAGACGTCGTACATACGGTCATTTATCAGTTTAAATGTCACATCAAGGAATGGCGTATCACCACTGATTCCTTTAAAATCTTCACCACCGCTGATATGTGCGCCCGCATTCACCTCGTCTTTAATACCTGGATATAAAGGGTGTTCCTTCACAGTGGGTTCATCGACACTTACTGTGAATCCGTTTGCATCCGCATACTGCTGGAATGCTGGGTTAACTTTTACGCTTTGGAACTGGAAGAGCCAATCATAGAATTCAACATTGTAGTTTCCAGCCATCAAATCCTTTACGTTATGTAGATTTAATGTCATCGTCAACGTTTCATCTTGATAGACTTTTTCCTTATCGTAAGTTGGTATCACATAAGGTGTACCTTTTTTGACGAATGCATAGAAATTGGATTCATTTAAAATTTCCCCATTTTTCGCCATATCAATAGGGAATAGTTTGATTGTTGCTGGGCCATTCTCAATATCAGATGGTTCAATACCGAATTTTGTATCCCCATTTGCATCAAGTGGGAAATCGCCGTTTACTACAGCTTTTTGATTAAAGTAATAATATAGCTTATTTTCAGACTGTGTGTAGTCTGAAGATGCTAATTTTGCCGTTCCTTCATCCCACAGGTTGGCATGAACCCAATGCGCATTAGCCATATTTCCATCTGGCCCTTTTTCATTTGTAAAGTCCGAATCACTTAGCTCATAGACGCCAGGTTTATGGTCTTTTAACGTCAACTTCGGTAACGTGTTATCGATGATAAACTTTTTACTAACGACCTCGTATCTCACAGCATCTGCATCTGTTGTACGAACTTTGATTGTATATTCACCTTCTGGCAGTTTCGCCATTGGCTGCTTGATGTCTGTTTTTTCATCTTTCGGATCGCCGATAAACGGATAATACGATGGCGAGAATACTGCTCTTAGGTCCGTATCAAGAGGCGCACCGTTTAAACTAAATGGTTTTACCGAACTTGCTCCAAGTGCTTTGCCGTCTTTATCATAGATAATCGGCCATAAATCTTTCATCGGGCTGTTTAATCTGAAATAGATATAGCGAGTTTGAGGCGCCGTATATGGATGCCTCCAAGGCAGGGTTGAGATTGCTGGATTCAAGATCTCAACGTCTCCGATTCCTTTTTCAACGAAGCGAGTCGCGAACGGAATGCGATAGTGTTCATTTGGATTGTCATGGTTGACAATGTTCACATACCCTTCATATTGTCCCATCTCTGCGCTCGCAGGTATGTTAACCGTTGCCGTTACATTTGTTGCCTCCCCTGCAGCGACCGTCACAGATGCTGAAGAAGTCGTTACGGTTACATTGTTCGCTACTGCGTCACTTACATGTGCACTTACAGTATCAATCGGTTTACTATATTCTGCCGAAACGTCGAATGTTTTCCCTTGGGTACCGCGGTTTTCAAAGACAATCGTACGGTTTGTTGTATTTGTGCTATCGTCTTTTTTGTAAACCGTACCAAACGTCAATGAGCCTTTTTCATACGCGTTCTCTATAAAGCCACCTTTTCCATCACCTATTATCGTGGTGTCTTGTACCTTGAATGCCATCTCGTTATGAACAGCTTCTGCTACATCTACTTCACCTGCGCCTACTTCGTACACGGAATAGTCGCCATTTAGTTTGTCCGCACTATTCATCAACGCTGCTTTGACATCAGCCGGTTTGTAATCTGGGTGTGCTTGTAAAATCAGTGCAGCAATCGCTGCTACGTGCGGAGAAGCCATTGATGTACCCGAAATACGAGCATATGCTTGTGAGTAATCAATTCCTGTTTCTGGACTGTGGATAAATTCTGGATACGTCGAGTAAACCGATACCCCAGGAGCCACAACCTCCGGTTTAATGTCATAGGTTGACGTAACGGGTCCTCTTGAACTAAAATCGGCCAAATTGTTTCCTTCTGTTACAATCGATCCGATATTGGTAAACGTAATTGAATCCGTTTCAGCAGCTGCTTTTAAACGCTCGCCGTCTGCTTTTGACATCCGGAATGTTGGGATAAAACCAACACCACTTGCTAAATAGTTATCGATGTCGCCGTCGATATTGTTATACATGATTGCCGCCACTGCGCCTGCTTTTTGTGCATTCACAATTTTTTCACTAAGCGCATACGTTCCGCGCTCTATCAATGCTATTTTCCCCTGCAAATCAACATCTTTGAAATCATCCTCGCCACCTGAGCCAACAAACACAACTGGATACGTTTTATTCGCAAGTGTTTCCACGTGGTCATTGAACCCTTTTCCAAGCAATTTAAAGTCGGTGAACGTTTCGTTTCCAACTGTTGCCGTTGCGGTCGGAATCGACATCGAGAAGTCACTTGCACCAACCGTAATCGGAAGCGCTGCTGCTCCAGGTGTGCCAAGTGTATATGCATAATTACCTGAGTTTCCTGCTGCAATGACGCATGTAACACCAGCGATTGTCGCATTGTTAACCGCGATTGCTTCTGCTGATAATGGTTCGTTACTCGCTGCACCAAGTGACAGGTTAATGACTTTCATGCCGTCACTAACGGACTTGTCAATGGCTGCAACAATCCCGCTTGAAGCACCAGAACCATAAGGACCTAGTACGCGGTAGACATATAAATCAACGCCAGGGGCAACCCCTTGTGCCGGATATTCGACATTGGCTTTCGATTGTGCTGCGATTGTTCCAGATACGTGCGTACCGTGGGACGTCGGGTATTCACGGCCTGGTCTTACTGGCTTACCTGCATTCACCCAGTCATCATATGTTGTTTCCATCGGATCTGCATCGTTATCGACGAAATCCCACCCCTTAACTGATTTCGGGTCAATTGTACTAGGGTTCTCACCTTCTTGTTTTCGGTACCCTTTATACACATCCGTTAAATCTGGATGATTGTAATCGATTCCTGTATCTAACACGCCGACTTTAATGCCGTTTCCTTTAATGCCTGCGTTATGAAGCGCATCAATTCCCGGAAGTGGGATCGAATTTTCTTTTAACCCTTCAACGCTTTGCTGCTTCACTTGTTCCACTTCTATCGGGTCAAGTTTGACTATTTCATCTGCGAATACATGGCTAACAAGACCAGATTCGAATAGTCTCTCGACCATGTTTCCTGGAAGCGTCATGGCAACCCCATTTAACGCGTTCTTATATTCTCTTGTAATTTGGATGGCAGATGAATCTCCAGCATCTTCTTCACTAGCTAAAGTTTGCTTAGTAACTGCATTAACACTTGGGCCAGCTTTGTGCTGAGACAATCCATCCACAAATGCACGAAACTGTTTGTGCGAATCGCTTACGTCTTGTGTTTCTTCTTCTAATGTTGTCTTGTCTCCAGCTAATTGTGCCTGCATGACAGCTACTTTCGCCGGTGCTTGCTTGAATTCAACAATGACGCGAACAGATTCCGCGCTTGAAGTGTTGATCTTAGACGAAATTTCTGGACCACCTATGCTGTACTGATTCAATGCCGCAATCTGTTCTTTCGTCAACTGTGGAACGCTCGAATCCTGATGAAAAGGATCGATAGGTGTTGATGATGCCGCTAGCACGTTGTACGGAATGACAGATGACAATAATAAAGCACTCATCGTCGTAGTTGCTAAAATGTACTTTAACTTACGTTTTCTAGATGATAGAGCAAATACAGATAAGCTTTTTAAGACCTTACTTTTATTGTTTGCTTTTTTCCCCATTTTCTTTCCTCCAAGTCCCTGTCTCTTTATTACACATTTAGTGCAATGAATTACGAACGAAACAATGATTCTAATAATAATTTTTTTGTTTCTCCTTTTCCTCATTCCTCTCCCCTATCTAACTAAAAGTAAATTAATATATTTGTAAAAATGTAAAGGTATCGTGCCAATGACTTAACTTCACATTTAATACACTGATCTGTCTTTCAACATCAGGTTTTCAAAATTTTTCAACTAATCTGGTATCAACTGGGGTTTTCAACATCTATTCATTAAATATTCAGAAATATAAACCAATTAACCCTTATCATCCCACATTTATATTTTTCTGAAAATTAAACATAGGATGTATCTTTTGCTGTTCTTTGGTTCTATACCTGCATAAAACAAAAGTGCTATACCAAGAGGGACATAATAAGGGACAGGACATTTTTTTATAAGTGATTTTTAAATAAGAAAACGGAACAAGTTGATTTCGAACGGCATAAATGACTGCCTGTGAACGGCTTTTCACATTCATGATTGCGGTTTTAATTGTTGTTCTTTTTAGCAGGTAGTAATGGATCTGCTGTTATTACCGTAACAACGTTAGATATACCATCGTTCAAGCCGCCTACTACTTTTACTCTTAAATAGTAGGAAGTATTTTTAAACAATCCTGTAACCACTGCAATGTTTGAACCTGCTATAACCGGTTGTTTATCAGAAGTACTTTTATATGTAAATGTAGCAACGTCTTAAAAGACGTTGCTCTACTTGACTAAAGCATCCGTTAGTTTAAGAAGATTAACGGAGTTTCACACTGTAAAACCTCATTGCTTTTGGAATACCTTCTATTTCAAAGACTCCATTCATTATTAAATGTCTCACTCTATATTTAACAAACTGGTCGCCAATATATTGAATTAAATTCCCAATGGCTTCACCGATTACTCTCGCTTTTTCATAAAATATATTTCATCCGTTTCTGCAAAAACCTTATATTCAGGTTTAACTCGATAGAAAACAACCCTTATCTTCATTTATTCCTTCGAATTTGCTCGATTTTCAGTCGTTTTTGCGTTAATCCCTCTTTTCTTAACCTTAACACCTAAACAAAAATGCCCAAAACCCTTATATTCAAGGGTTTTGGGCATTTTATGAATGGTAGGTTATTTGCGTTAATATAATTTTTTTGCGAAGATTCCCTATATCCCCTAAATTACATCCATTCGTCATAGATGGCTTTCCGGGCATGGTCGTAGAGCCTTACGTAGTATTGCTTCTGTTTCAAATCGTGATGGCCCAACAGGGTCTGGATACACACGAGCGGCATCCCTTTGATGGCGAGGTGTGCTGCGAACGTATGTCTGAGCGTATGTGGGGTCAGCTTAAAGCCAAGCTTATTGGTTTAACGCGTAAACCGCTTTTGAATGGTCCGCCTGCAAATCTGCTCGCTATTGGATGTATTCAGAAACAGATATGGCAGGTCGTCCCACTGAGGTTCAAGATAGACTTTCAAGTGTTCCTCACATTCCTTCGTGAAGAGGACGATACTGGCCGTTTTCCATTCGGGATATGAATCGACCGTTCGGACCAGTTGATGTCTTTTTTCTTCATGGCAACGATTTATCACTGAATTTTTCACACACACAGGAAAGCGTTACCAATTGATCACTCCAAAGGATATCCTGCACTGGTTGAATTATATTAAAAATGCAAAAGACCTTCTCGGGACACTTTGAGAGGGTCTTTTTGTTTGGGAATTTTCAGGTTAAGCGTTGTAAGAAAGGCAGCATCCGAGTTTTCGAAAAGTGAAGTCCTATGAAAAACTGTACGATATAGATAAAAGACATTGCTTATTTATCAACTTTGAGATTATGTTTTCGTTCATATAACCTTTCTTTGTAGAACTGATATAGCCAAATGCTAATTATTAACCAAAAACCTCCAACAAAATATCCACCGATCACATCACTCGGATAATGAACGCCTAAATAAACTCGACTAATACCAATTGCTAAAATCATCAGAACGCTTAAAATTACTACAACAGTTCGTTCCCATTTGATGGGAATATGTCGCCACAGAATAAATGAGAGGATACCATAGATAGCTATTGCATTCGTGGAATGCCCACTAGGAAAACTATACCCCGTAATTTCAATGAGTCGATGCAGGTCTGGACGTGCTCTATGAAAAATAAGTTTTAACGTGATAAAAAGGATATTCGCGCCTACAATCACGCCTAAAAATAAAAGTAATTCTGATCTGATTTTAAACACAAAATAGAAAATTAACATAATTACAACCGCCAACAATACGATGGCTGTAATAGACCCAAGGAAAGTGAAAAACCTCATGATTGTCGTCAAAAAAGGGGTCTCTAATCCTTGAATTGAGTTGATGACTATATCATCAAATTTAATCACTTTTTGACCATGAACCAAAATAGCCATTACCCCAAAACCGATAAAGGAAAATAAGCCGATGATTAAAAAAATCGAAAGTTTAATTTTTTTATCCATGCATGAATCACACCATTTCGAACTAATAGTAAAAAATGTCCTCCTACACTCTTTAATATGGAAGAGTTTTTTTGGTATTTACCGGGAATAAAATCATTACGATTTGAATCATTTTGGATTGGGAAAAGTAAGTGTCACGGATGTTCCTTTTCCTACCTCACTTTCTATTCTCATACTTCCCATGTATGTATCCATGATTTTTTGAGCAATGGAAAGTCCAATCCCGTAACCACCTTTTTTACGATTTCGTGATTTTTCAACGCGATAAAATCGGTGCGTGACAAATGGGATTTCTTCTTTAGATATTCCTATTCCAAAATCTTGCACAATTATCTCATTTTCGAGATCTTTTGACTGATAGTGAATTACCAGCTTACTTTTGAAGTCAGAGTATTTAATCGCATTATCGATTAATATGGTAACGACTTGTTCTAAATGGCTTTCTGTCATCGCAATCGGTGCTTTATCTGCTAAGAATAGATTAAAATCAACATCAGGATGAGTCAGTCTAAAATCATTTATTACTTTTTCAATCACAAGTTTCGGCTCAATTTGTGTAATGTTTGAATCATTCGTTGTTTCAGAATCAAGCCTTGAAAGTTCTAACAATTCTTTGACTAACTTATTCATTCTTTCAACTTCTCGTAATGAGGAAGTTAATGATTTATTGAGAACTTCAGTATTGTTCTTCCCCCACCGCTCCAACATCATAAGGTTTCCCTGTAATACAGATAGTGGTGTTCTCAGTTCGTGAGAAGCATCCTCCACAAATTGTCTCTGTTGATTAAAAGACTCTTCTAATTGGTCCATTAGCTCATTAAAATGAACTGCAAGTTGGGCAATTTCATCTCGATTTTGATGAACCATTACCCTCTCTTCCAATCCATATTTCTTTATCCTCGTTAAGGTATATGAAATATCCTGAATGGGTTTTAAAAATTGTTTTGACAGGAATAACGCACCTAATAAACTTAAAAAAAAGGCGCCAATGCCTGTTAAAAACATCATCATTCCAAATTGTTCTAACAAATCATCAAAAATTTCTAGATTTTTCACGATTTCGATTGTCCCAACAAAATTCGTTCCTACTAGTGGTTTTCTGAAAATGAGGAGCCTATCATCACCAATCTTTTGTAATTCAAACTGTTCATTTTGAACAGTTTTTTCGGTTACGATTAATTCCTCCTCTTGACTTACTGCAACAACGCTTCTACCATATCGATCATATATTCGTATCGTTTCTGATTTTTCATTGATAGATTCTAAAAAAGATTCACTCTCTTTAAACGTACTTATCGATAAGTTTTGATTATCTTGCTCCGAGAAATACTCTTGAGTAGCATCCATCTTTCTCTCAATCGATTGCTCTTCATATCGAACCATCCAACTATTCATCACGAAGTACTGCAATAAATTATAAGATAGAAATAAACCTATCATTAAGAGAGTCGACCATAAAACAAGTTTCCATTTGAGTTTTAACTTCGTCTTGAACTTCATTATTTCATCACATACCCTACCCCGCGAACGGATTGGATGTAGTTTTCATCTTCGATACTAATTTTGTTACGTAAGTACCTAACATATACATCAACCACATTCGTTTCAATAAATGTCTCATATCCCCAAATTTTTTCTAAAATGATTTCACGTGTTAAAACTCGATTGACATTTTGCATAAACATCAAGAGAAGTTCATACTCCCTTTTTGTCAATGTAACCTCTTTGCTTCTATTCTTTACAGTCCGAGAGATGGTGTCGACTTCAATCTCTTTGAACTTTAAATGTTTGGCGATGCTGTCTTCATGCTTCTCCTGTCTCCGAAAAATCACACGCATTCTGGCCAATAGTTCTTCAATAGAAAAAGGCTTTGAAACGTAATCATCTGCACCCACATCTAAACCCATGACTCGGTCCATAACGCTATCTCTGGCAGTTAACATAATGACCGGTGTATCTTTTACCACTCTTAACCTACGGCATATTTCAATTCCATTTAAATGTGGAAGCATTAGGTCGAGTAAAATTAAATCAAACTCTTGATTCATCGCAGCGTCCAGGCCTTCTCTCCCATCATCGACAACTTTGACATCAAAACCTTCATGTTTGAGTTCTAACTCTAAAAATTCAGAGATACTATCTTCGTCTTCAATTAACAATATTTTCTTCAATATGAACCCTCCAAGAAATCAGGTAATGTCTATGTAATCGAACAACAGTGAGCCTTACAATTTTGTTCGACATCAATCTATTTTCACTTAACACTTAACTTCGCCATTTGAAGGCTTAAATAACCAATTAACTTGTAAAGGGTCGTGGTCTCATCTGCCCATTTATTCCTAAAAGACCATAAACATCATCTTTTTTATATGCTAATTTAAGTGGTTCATCGCAACTAACCTGTTTCGTGCTCCTTTGTAAATCCTTTTGTTTAATCACAACGACCCTCTTTTTTCTAAATCGTACCTGAATAAATTAAAATCACTAATAACAATTGGCAAGAAAAAAGGAATAGATGAAATAAACTCATCTATTCCTTTGAACTATTTATAGATTTATTTTTGATGTTAGTCATTCTCGACTTCATCATCATTATCTTCTTCTTCGTCAGCAACTTTAATGATTTTGCCTGAAGACGCATCTACTTTGACACCCTTGATAATCCCTTCAGACTTTTTAACTTCAACGTCATACACAACGACGCCATCTTCGTCTTCTAGTTCAGAATCTTTTACTGTACCTGGAACTTCTTTTAAAGCAATAGCTTCTGCTTCTTTACTTGATAATGAAGCTCTTTTTTGAAGATTTTTGATGTTGTCGTCATTTTCTTCACCGTCTCCTTCATCGTTGTCTTCATTTTCAACTTTGAAAATATCACCATTTTTTGCATTTACTTTGACGTCTTTTACATCACCTGAAGTTGTTTGCACTTCAAATCCATAAACAAGGACACCATCTTCTTCTTCCAGCTCAGACTCTTTCACTGTTCCGGGAACTTCTTTTAAGGCAATGGCTTCTGCTTCTTTACTAGAAATTTTTGCGATTTTTTGCAATTGTGCACTGTTCTCTTTATCTTGATGTTCCTCTTGATTGGTGTTACTTGTATTGTCTTTGGCAAACGCAGGCATCATATGGCTTGTACCTACGACTGCTCCTCCCACTAAAGTTAAAGCCAATGCTGGAATGATTAATTTCTTTCTCATAACCGAATTCCTCCTAAAATGTAGTGTGAAACGATCTTACAATCCTTATTGTGACAGACGTGTATGAAAAGACAGCTGACTTTTTTTAAGAAATTAGTGAATGTTAAGTGAGATACTTCTCATTTTTCTTTCCCTGCTGAATTATCTAAGATTAACAAAGATGTTACGTTTCATTCATATTCTTAACTTCAGCACGTTCTACTCCTCAGTTAAGTTATACAGTATATGGGAAAAATAACGCGAAAACCTATGGTTATTCTTTTTCCTTAGATACCTGCTGCATTAGTTGAAGAAGAAAATCAAAAACAATCAATAAAAAAAGGATAGTTAGTCCTCATAAAGGACTAACTATCCTACTAAATATTAGCTAAATCTATCTTAGCCTGTTCATTTTACTTTCCTTGTTCGATTAATGCTTTCATGTCAGATGCGATTTCTTCTTTTTGCACATCTTGAAAGCCATTGTAGCTTTTTACAACTACACCGTTTTGATCGACTAAGTAGAAGCTTTGCCCATGGACCACTTGATTGGAGGAAGGATCAGCTTTGACTAAAGATTTAAATGATTCTTTCGCAAATTGTTCAATATAAACAGGATCATAACCCGAAAGCAATTCCCATTTGGTTTCGTCAGGTGGGTTAAATTTAGCTAAGTATTCTGTTAAGATTTCAGGTGTATCCACTTTTGGATCTACGCTAAATGCGACGATTTTATAATCTTCCACACCCAATTTGATTAATTCATCTTGCACCATTGTCATATTCATTGTCATCGGCGGACACACCGTTTCACAATTAGTGAAAATAAATGTTGCCAACCATACTTTCCCTTTTAAACTATCCAAGGATACGTCTTCCCCACGTTGTGATTCATGTGAAAAAGATTCTACTTCCCAGTCAGTTTCTGCTTTAAACTTATTTGAATTACATCCAGCCAATAAGATTACGCTCAAAGTTATGACTATGAACGCTTTTGTTAGTTTCGTCATGGACTCTCCCCACTTTCGCTCCTATTCATCTTATCGAATCGGATTTATGAATTCAAGGAGGGAGTATCCAGCGATTTCAACGAATTTGTGTCTATCCGTTTTTTAATGATAACAACGCTTCGTGAATGAGTTGAAGTTTTGTTTCCACACGGTGCATCAAATAAAACGACACGAAGATCGGAAAACCTACTTCTTGAATTAACTTCAGCCATTGCTCCATATTTTAACCTCCTTGTAAAATAAAAGGCCGCCCCACTTTGCGGGGCAGCCTTTTATGGTATTACACCAGATCCGTTACATTTCGTTCGATTAAACGTGCATTATAAGCATTGGCTAAACCGAATCCATCCACTTCAAAGACTGCGCTTGCAATTACTACTTGCATCCCAGTTTCCACTTCCAGTGCAGTTAAATCCGCACGTGGATCATCGATGGAAACAGAAAGTTTTTTGCCACCAGCTGTTTCAAATTGCATTTCGAGTACTTGTGCCATTTGTTAGTCTCCTCTCTCCATTAGTTTTGGATATTACCTGTTTCAATTTTCTCAGCAGCGATAATCGGAAACGATGAAAAGCTAGATAGTATGCCTGTTAATTCCGATAATTGGTCAGCTGTTGCAGTTTGTTTTACATTGCGGTACGTTTTCGCTTTTTTAATCATTTTCCCATCCTGAGTGAGTCCTGCGTCATACGTTAAACGTACAACCGCTTCTTTGAAATCAACGTTTGCCATGTTGCATCACCTCCTTTCACTCATTACATAGAGAGAAATCAAGAAAAAAGATACATAGGGCGTGTTTTTTTTGTCAAAACCTTCTATAATGGAAGAATCGTGTATAAGAGGTGAGAATGTTGGGCTTAGATGGGTGGTTTTTGTGGTTTATTGTATTTTGGGTATTTGTACTTGCCGGCCTGTTTGCCATTGGTGGCTACTTCATGTTCCGCAAGTTTTTGAAAGTGTTGCCGAAAGATGATGGAAAATCCGTACTTGACTGGGAAGAGCATTACGTCCAGGAGTCTCTACACTTATGGGGAGATCAAGCAAAGTTGATGTTGAATGAGCTGGTCACGCCTGTTCCTGAATTATTCAGACCAGTTGCTAAACAAAAGATTGCGGGTAAAGTGGGTCAAATTGCTTTGGAGGAAAAAGCGACTTCCATTGAGCATGATCATATTATTCGAGGATATATTCAAGCAACACCGAAGCGGGATCATAAATTCCTACGTAAAAAGCTTGAGTCTATGAAAATTGATATGACTCCTTATGAACATTTGTTTTAAACCTGAAAGCGACTCACGTCAGGCCCCCGTGCGGATTGAGCTAAATAGCTAACAAATATAGAAAAAAGCCGACCTATGAAGTTAAGGTCGGCTTTTCTGTGTGATTATGGATGATTTTCTTCTCGAGATTTTTATATTGAATCAGCATCGCAATGCGCCATGGCACTATCATGCCAAAAGCAAGGATCCAGAACATTCCACTTAACTCGCCTACATCAATCGTCGAGCTTAGAATGACTTTTGCAATGACTCTTATAATCAGCAAACCAATTAATATAAAAATAAAGGCTTTCGATTGTTTCAAGTAAATGTTGTTATTTTTCACTTCGAATTTGGACGTCCAAATTAACACCAATGAAAACAGCAAACCTACACCAAGTGCCTCTGCAATTTGCATTGGAGGAACACGGAAATATTCAAATACAAACATCAAAGCCCCTGTAGACATGAACAATGGTGGCAGTATTATTTTCTTCGCACTGACCGGTCTATTCGCAGATTTCGCGCGTACCATCATCACAATTGTCCCCATGACCACTGCCATGATGGTTGAACCAATGATTAGCCATTGTGAAGGAATTTGTTTATACAGTTCAAACATTGGATTCCTCCCATTTCTGTAATTCTTGTAATTTTCCTAGTACTTCTTTTACAGGTACGAACCTTGCATACCTTGCATACTCTTTTCCTTGTAACATCAACATGACAACCGGTGCTGTAAATAAACTGAGCTGCCCTGCAAGTTCAGGTACCTCTGCTGCATTCACGACATAAAACGGAATAGACACTTCATCTTCAAGTGCAGCGATTTGCGGATATAACCCTTCACATACCGAGCAGTTCGTCGTTTTCACAAATAGCAGCAGATGCTTCTCGCGTTGAACGACTTCCTGCCATTGTTCATAAGTTGATATGGATTTCATCTTCAACACCACCTCTGCCACATACCATTTATTTTACCTGTTAAAACCCTCGGAAGTCACCAAAAATCGGACTTAATATACGGATGATGTATGTCATCCCATCAAAGAATAGTAATATCCCGACAGCGATCATGACATATCCGCCAATCTTCACGATTTTCGCATTGTGTTTTCGAATCCACCCAAGTCTTGTAATGAATAAAGACAGTACGAAGAACGGAATAGCGAATCCAAGAACATAAGCAAGCATATACCATACACCTGAACCAGGGTTATCTGTAGCCAATACAAACACTGACGCCAAAATCGGCCCCGTGCATGGTTGCCATCCAGCTGCAAAGGCCATTCCTATTAATACCGTCCCTAAATAACCGGATGGTCGGTTTTTAAACTGAATTCTTCGTTCTTTCATTAAAAACTCAGGTTTGAACACGCCCACAACAAGCAGACCAAATAATACGATAAAAATCGCTCCAACTTGGCGGATTAATTCTTGATTCTGCTGGAAAAACGTATAAAACAAACTTGTACTAAATCCGAGTGCAATAAAAATGCTTGAAAAACCAATCAAGAAAAATAGAGTATGCAACATACCTCTTCTTTGCAAAATGCCTCGATTCGTTTTCAATTCATCCAATGTCATGCCAGTTATATAAGAAAGAAATGCTGGATATAAAGGCAGAGTACACGGCGAGATGAAGCTTAAAAATCCGGCTCCAAATGCCAATAGTAAATTGATATCTGTCGTCATCAAAGTCGCTCCTTTACGATACTCCTAACATCGTATCAAATAATCAGTCATATGACGTCATTAATGCTTGTGACATTTTTTTGTCCAAATGAAAATGCTAGTGACTTTTTAACATTTTTTAAGTATCCAGCTCTTACTTGTAGTCAATCGTTGTTAATCTAACTAGTGTGATTTTTTACAAATACCAGTCTTGATTAACTCTTTACTGGAATATCTATAAATAAGACAATCTTTATAGTCTTTAAGGAAGAATTCGAAGGGAATTAGGAGGAATAATTCTGAAAGCTATTGTGTGTTACAAATATGGTTCACCTGATGTTCTTGAAATGTTAGAGGTGGAAAAACCCACTCCCGAGGACAATCAAGTACTCGTTAAGATTCATGCAGCATCCGTGAACTATGGTAACCTGGTACTTTTGAGAGGAGAACCGCTCTTAGCCCGCTTTGCTTTCGGACTTCTAAAACCCAAATACTCCATACCTGGCGGTGACATAGCGGGTCGTGTTGAAGCAGTCGGAAAATATGTTAAACAGTTTCAACCAGGCGATGAGGTATTCGGAGATCTATCTAGTTGTGGGTGGTCTGGATTTGCCGAATATGTAGCTGTTCCTGAAAATGCATTGGCCATAAAGCCAGCCAATATTTCCTTTGTGGAAGCTGCTGCTGTACCTATGGCGGGAGTCACAGCCTTACAGGGTCTCCGGGATAAAGGCAAAATTCAGTCAGGTCAAAAAGTATTGATTAATGGTGCCTCTGGTGGCGTGGGTACTTTCGCAGTACAGATTGCCAAGTCTTTTGGGGCTGAGGTAACTGCTGTTTGCAGTACGAGAAATGTGGACATCGTGCAATCGATTGGAGCAGCCCATGTCATTGACTATACCAAGGAAGATTTCACAAAAAAAGCGGAGCGTTATGACCTGATTCTTGCTGTTAACGGATACAAACCCATTTCTGCTTATAAGCGTTCATTAAATCCCAAAGGAAATTATGTTATGGTCGGAGGTGCCGGTGCACAACTAACCCAGGCAATGGTACTTGGACCTTGGCATTCATTTATCAGCAATAAAAAAATGGGTACCATGTTACAAAGTGCAAACCAAAAAGATCTGATTTTTATGAAAGAACTACTTGAAGCCGGCAAAGTAAAACCGGTTATTGATAGATGTTATAAGTTCAGTGAAGTACCTGATGCTTTCAGGTATTTTGAAGAAGGTCACGCTCAAGGAAAAGTTGTCATCACTGTGTGAAAGAGTTGTTGAAATAATATAGTAAGCGAAAAAACTAGAATTGATTATTTAATGAAAATGAGAGAACGCACATTTTATATTTTTATAAAATGCGCGTTCTCTTACGTACCAGAGATATTGGCGAGCTGGCCTTGAGTCAGTAACATCTAAAGAGGTATGGATTGAATGAATTTAAGCAAATGACTCATCCTATAAAAAAGGAGTTGAGATTAATTATGCGAAAAACAATTATTGCACTTGGAATTATTATTACAGCTAATTCAACACCAACACATATTCCGTCTATTGCTAATGCACAAGGAGAAATTCCAGCTTACGCTAAGTGGGGACAGCTCGCTATGTCAGAGACAAAATCTAAATATCCCAATGCAGATATTATTGACTATCTACATGAAGGAAGCGAATCTAAAGAGAATACAACCATTGAAAAATTTAAATTATGGTTAAAAGATGGTAACAGAGAATTCGGCGTTTATGTAAGAATTGAATATAATACCGAAACTGAAGAAGTAGTTAATATTAAATTTCAAGAAACGTCAAGATGAGCCGTCACTCGAAGTAAACATGCATAATGGTCCTTTCATTGAACAAATAAATTAATTAGTAAAGAGCAATGATTTTTTAATCGCTGCTCTTTTAACTACTCCACCCGTTTTTTCAATAACTCACTAGGTTGGAATTCAATTGTTTTTGCTTGATACATTTTGTCACGAAATTCATATACAATAACTATTTCACCAAGATAGCCAGCTGCAGTAATTTGAGCTGGGAGTGTAGCGGTAAGTTGTTGGTCTTTTACTTCATATTTTATTACACCGCCAAAAGCAATTTCCTCAAATAAGTTTGTAGGGTTTATTTGTAAAGGGGCCAAATCAATTTTATATTCTTTGTCACCTATTCTTATTTCTGCTTTTTCAGTCGTTAACTTGGTTTTTACGTTTTTATTGATTATTGCTATAGGATCATCAACTAGCACGTCAATCAATCCATTTGTATATCTATAAACATAAACCTCTTCAAGTAAAGCACCAGTACCATAACCCAGCGTTAAAATTATTATTAGCTCTTTCTTCTGGTCTTTGTTAATATCTTCGTAAAAAATTTCCGGGGCATACGTAGGGTTAGTAACGTTCATCCAAAAAGGTCTGGAGTAAGTTTCACCTTTGAAATCGATTTTAAAATCTCGATATTGGCTCTCTAAGTCCTCCATTTTTTTTGCATACAATGAAATATTCTCTTCAGTTGACTTTGCGACAATTTCATACCCTTCAAAGGATACTTTCTCCCTAATTCCAGGCATCTTTACATCAGAAGAAATATATGAACTCTCCAGTATTTCATCTTTATTAGATGCATCACTGAAGAGTGTTGCCTCTTCAGAATGTATAGATAAAGAAAACACTCCTAAAACAATAAATATTATTAATATCCATCCATTTTTCATTTTCATCACCAAGGCTAGCTTTCCCACGATAAAGAGTTTTATCCCATCTTAACTATCCTACATAGTGATTAAACCGTCTTACTTATACATCTTTGTCTTAAAAATTCAAGAGTATAGTAGATAATAAAAGTATGATTACGATAGCTTAGAACGTAAGCATAATCGGGGCTTTGATATTTTACTATAACCTCAGCCTTCTTGATAATACATTGAATACAAGTCATTTAATGTTATTTTCCCGAAACTAAACTCTGTTAATTGATTTTCATTAAGAAACTCTACTATATTTCCTAATTTCCCCGAATCATATCCGCGCACATCTAATAGAGTACCGCCATTTGGCAATGATCGTACGTTTGTATCTGGAAACTCTTTTGAAAACTTTTCTTTTGTCATCTCTGTCATTTCTTTTACTCTTACGGTTGTGATTTCTCTTTCTTCAAACCCTGGGGATATGGCATTGACTAGTATCAATTCTCCATTTTTCATAAAGAAAATACGGTTCGCATATTTTTCTAAGTTTTCTAATAAATGAGAAGCCACAATAATCGTCTTTCCTTCGATTTTCTTTTTAACTAGTATTTTTGAAATAAGTTCGACATGAGTAGGATCCAATCCGTTCATCACTTCGTCCATTAACATGACTTGGGTATCTGATACAATTTGCATTGCAAAACAAAGTCTTTGGCGCATCCCCAAAGAATACGTTCCTGTTTTCTTGTCTATATATGACGCCATTCCTAGTTCATTTATTATACTGTCAATCAATTTTGGGTTACTGTTCCACATAGAGGAATAAATTTTTAAATGCTCTTTTCCCGAAATCTGATTATATAAGTCACCTTGATCAGGCATCATGGATACTAGTTGATGTATTTTCACTTCATTCTTTTTATTTGTATATTCTAACTTATGATTTAGAATGACTTTCCCACTGTTTGGGTTGATATAATTCATGATTACATTCATAAGCGTTGACTTTCCAGTCCCATTCGGAGCCACCAAACCAATAATTTCTCCCGGATTGAACATCACCGAAACATCTTTTAAAATGTCTCTACTTGAAAAGTGAACACCAATATTTTTTAATTCAATCATATCTTCACTCCATCTCTATCAAACTAAAGTAGCTTAAACTTTCTTTGATTACTAATCAAGAAAGTGGATAACAGAAAAATACACGTACACAATCCTAATACGGAGAGTCCGCCTTCAAATGTGAGTGCTTTGGAATTATAAAGATAGTTTCGATACCCCGAGATAATTTGCCCAACTTGAACATAGCTCGTTGGAGTCCACTGAACATTCCAAACTGTCCCATTACCTCTATCAAAATAGATAAATTCAGCAATAACAAACACACTACCTACCAATAAATTTGCAAACTCATTTTTTAACATTACACTCACAAGAAGTAGTAATGAAATGATGAATAAAAACCAGAAAACCATAAAGAGCATGTTTTGTATTAGATATTCCCATAGCATTATATTTGAAAATAATTTTTCATCAGCAGAATATATCGGTACAGGTAAATCAAAATCTCCAAATCCATTTGGTCCACCAATTATCAATAAACCAACAGAGAGTGGAATAATTGATAGGATGCTACCTAGTAAGGCAACTCCTCCTTTTACAAGCAACTTTCTCCAATTTGATAGTGGTAAGCCTTGTAACAGTGTTGAATTCCGGCGATCCTTCAACACGATATCCACCGTGAAGAATATACAGCTAACAATGAGAATTAGCGGAAGGTAAGAGTGTAACAGACGTTGCAATGTTTGTAAGGCTGTCCTTTCTTCGAAAACATTTACAGATAAACTCGATTTCCCTTCTGTATATCCTTCGTATCGACTTGCAGAATGTAAATAGGCATAGTGTCCGTCCATCGTTGCATAATTATTTCCAAATGTGTAATACCCCGGGTTATAAAATAGGACACCCATTCCCCTGTAAAAAATCATATTATCAGCGTACGCATACCACTTAGAAGTGGCCTCAGCATACTCTTTCAGATTGTGATGTTTAATAGCTTCTAATCGTCCTTTATCATATTCATTCCATTCTGGGTATATTTCTATAGCAAAAAGAGTTAAAAAATGTGTTCCTGCACTAAACTCAACATTATTTAGAAATTCCTCCCTTGTTAGATACCGTGCTTCAATTTCACTTTCATCTACTTTTTCAATAGGGTTATATGTTGGAGCAATTATTAGTGCATAATAACATGAGAAAAAAAGTAGAATGACATAAATTGCAATATTTTTCTTATTCCTAATAAATTGGAAAAATTCAAACTTAAAATACGCCAACATTCCTCACTCCCCTATATGTTTTTAAGTTTCCCAGTAGTCAAGAAGTACTTTACAGCGACTACCATTATGGCAATACTAATCCCGATATAGATAAGACCATGTGTGCTATTTAGGACGACTGGGTTTGCCAGGCCGAGAGATTGCCCATTCAAAATACCCGGAAAATTCAAAAAATTAAACGGATTAAACGGTACAAGGTTTATCATGTTTGGAAATAATATAGGGAAAATATACAATAATAATTGCACAAAAAGCGTCAAATACATATTCTTCAATAAAACATTTAATATTATTGATAATAGTATTGTAAAAATGGAAATCAAAATCATATAAAGCATAGATACACCTAGATATTGGTATATTGGATAAACTTCAAAAATACCATCAAAGATAGCAATCGGAAATGAAGGATTACCAAATCCCTTAAAATAAATTAACGGTAGACTGCAAACAAATAACTCTAGAAGAAATATACCTACTATGAGCATTAATGAGATACATTTAGCTATTACATACTTATCAAACGTGATTGGATACCCCTTAATTAAAGATGTATGTTGGAAGTCCTCAATCATGATTCCACATGAATACATACACGTGAAAATAAACCAAACTGAACCTAGTACACCAAATAGATAAGCAAGAAATGGAAAGAAAGATAATGAATCTATGGAAAACGACATTCCGGTTTTCTTAATAGATTGATAAAACACTCGATCTAATTGATTTTCTACTTTTGTAGGTAGATAACTCGCAACACTATCAAAGCCCTCCATATCAAATGAGTTAGCTCTTAAATTTGCAAGGTCTATCGCTGTATCTACAAATAATTCTGGTCGTTCCATTGTTAGTGACATGCTTTGCTTAGCTACATATTGACGTTGAAGTGCTAAATTCTTATATAAGTCACTGCCATTTCCGTCATCAGTTGCGTCTACATTTTGAAATTTACTCAACGCTAATGAAAGCGATTGAGATTCACCAGATATTTCTTTAACTTTGTTTCCTAAATCCTCAGTTTTCACAAATAACATCAAGCCAAAAATAACTACTGCTACGAAAATACAAGCAAAAATATTTTTTTTATTTGATTTCTCTAGGACTAAACAAGTCTTTAAAATGTTCCACATTGGCATCCCTCAACTTCTAATCTCAGTATTTAATATGTATCCACAAATAACACAAATATTTGAAACTAGCTCAAATATCTTCCTAACCTATATCACCCTCCCTATCTATGAAATATAGTCTCGTTAACTAGAAAATTTTAACATAAATATATGTAATATTCATCCCGAAAAATTCAAAATATTGGAATGTTTTTTTAGCATCAAACTAAAAGAAACCATTTTGACAAAAATCAAAATGGTTTCTTCTATATAAAAAATAGTTTTAAAAAAGAATTTTGAAAGTTACTTAGACTAAACAGAGTAGTTTCTAACTCACATTTACCTATTTTTCCCATGAGCACTACTTTTGTTTGGTGAAACATGTAATATATGTCACTGCCTGATTAAGTTAAGCTTCACATAATGATGCTTGCTTTTCTGCAAGCTCTATTTCGAAGCCTAGATCTTGCAACATTAAATAGTCTTTATTCTCCGCTTGACCTTCTGTCGTTAAATAGTCGCCAACGAAAATACTGTTTGCTGCATATAGACCCAATGGTTGAAGTGAACCAAGATTCACCTCGCGACCACCCGAAATACGAATCTCTTTTGTTGGATTCATAAAACGGAACAGTGCCAGTACCTTCAAGCAATAGCGCGGATTCAGTTCGTTTGTACCTTCCAGTTTTGTGCCATCAATCGCATGCAGGAAATTTACTGGTATCGAATCCGCATCCAGGCGGCGAAGTGCACGTGTAATATCAACTACATCTTCCTTCGTTTCTTTCATACCAACTATTGCTCCTGAACATGGAGAGATACCATGTTTTTTTACAATTTCCACCGTATTCACACGATCTGCATATGTATGTGAAGTCGTGATGTAATCGTGATGGCGTTCAGATGTATTTAAGTTATGATTATAGCGATCGACACCAGCATTTTTCAGCTGCTCGGCTTGTTCTTTTCTTAAAAGTCCTAAGCAAGCACATACTTTCAATCCGTATTTCTCTTTAATTTCTTCTACTGCCTCACTGACAACATTTACGTCTTTACGTGTTGGACCACGGCCACTTGCAACGATACAAAATGTACCGATTTGATTTTCAAATGCATGCTTAGCACCTGCCAATATTTCTTCTTTTGATATAAACGGATATTTTTCGATTGGTGCAGTTGATTTTGACGATTGTGAACAATAACCGCAGTCCTCTGGGCAATAGCCACTTTTCGCATTCATAATCATATTTAATTTCACTTTTTTCCCGTAATAATGCTTACGGATTGTAAAAGCACCATGCAGTAGGGGTAGTAGTTCATCATCGTCCGTTGTTAAAATTTCCATTGCCTCTTCATTTGTTATTTCTTTACCGTCAATGACTTCCTGAGCTAATGTTTGCCAGTTCATTTTGTGTGCCTCTTTTCGTTGAATGTATTGTTTTCAAAAATGGATATATACGAGTAGCTATTAAACTCGTAAAAATAGCAAGTGCAATGTCAACACCTACCGTATTTAACAGCCCTACTGCCAGTACATGTGATAGGTTAGTTGGTACGTCCAGCCAAAGATTTAATGCCAGGTAAAGATAAGGTACACCAATCGCATAAATGACAGCAGTTCCAATCAAATTCGCAACAATAAAGTGTTTGCGTGTAGGTTGCTCGACGCGTTCAATGATGAAGCCGATCACATATGCACCTACAACGAAGCCAATTAAATAACCAAATGTCGGTTGTAATACATACATAATACCTCCGCCTTGAGTAAAGACAGGAAGTCCCGCTAAACCGACGAGGACATAAACCAACTGACTTTGAAGACCTCGCTTACTTCCTAATAATGAACCTGCTAAATACACGACAATAATTTGCAGTGTAAAGGGCACAACGGGTAACGGAATTTTAATAAAAGCGCCAATTGCGGTCATTGCAGCAAAAACCGCAACAAGGGTAAGCGATAAAGTTCGTGAGTTTTTCAATTTATATTCCCCTGTCTTTGAAAAATTGTTCGATAACTACTCTCGTTGTCCCAATCATCCATTCGATTTCATCTTCTGAAATGACATAAGGTGGCATGAAATAAATAATATTACCGAGCGGACGGATCAGGAGCCCTTTCTCTAGTGCACGCTGATAAATTTGATAGCCGATTCGCTCTTCACTTGGGAATGACGACTTCGTCTCTTTATTTGCAACTAATTCAATTGCCCCAACGAAGCCAGTTTGACGATATTCACCTACATAAGGTAAATGTTCAAATGCTCTTTTTGCTAATTTTTTTAACAATTCTTGTTTGGCTACTAACTTTGTCAACACTTGTTCTTCTTCAAAAATGGCCAATACTTCTTGTGCTACACGTAGTGCGAGTGGGTTACCTGAATAACTATGCGAATGTAAAAATGCCTTCATCGTACCGTAGTCGTCATAAAAGGCGTTAAATATCTCATTCGTTGTCAATACAGCGGAAAGCGGTAAATAGCCACCCGTAATGCCTTTGGATAAACATAAAAAATCCGGTGTAATATCAGCTTGCTCGCATGCAAAGAATGTACCCGTACGGCCAAAGCCGACCGCCACCTCATCAGCTATTAGATGCACATCATATTCATCGCATAATGCCCTTAATTTTTTCAGGAAAACAGGCGGATACATTTTCATTCCTGCTGCCGCTTGAATTAACGGTTCAATAATGGCAGCAGAAATCGTATCGGCATATTGCTTCAATTGTTCTTCTACATACTGTGTACAAGGAGCGCTACAGGTCGTTGGTGATTCGCCAAAAGGACAGCGAAAACAATCCGGTCCCTGTGTATGTACAACGTTTAATAACAGAGGAGCAAATACTTCGTTGTATAAACCGACTCCTCCAACGGACAAGGCACCGAGTGTTTCGCCATGATAGGCATTTGTAAATGCTAAAAACCGTTTTTTCTTCGGCTGATTCGTTTGGGCACGGTACTGAAAGCTCATTTTTAGTGCGACCTCAATGGCGGCGGATCCGTTATCGGCAAAAAACACTTTTTCCAAACCTTTTGGTGTCAGTGCAACGAGTTTCTCAGCCACATGTATCGCAGGCTCATGGGTAAAGTTCGCAAAAATAACGTGCTCCAATTTTTGTGCTTGCTCAGCTAAAGCCTTGCTAATACGCGGATTCGCATGACCAAATAAATTGACCCACCATGAGGAAACTGCATCTAAATAGCGATTTCCTTGATTGTCGTACAACCACACCCCTTTGCCATGGTCTATCACAATCGGTGGAAAGGATTCATAGTCTTTCATTTGTGAGCAAGGATGCCAAATATGTTTAAGGTCACGGGCTTGAAGTTCTTTATATGTCATCGGTCAACAACCTTTCAAAAACCGATTCATCATCAAAGCTTTCAATCGTACGATTCGCCTCAATTACCACGTATGGAACAGCGGTAAATCGACGTATTGTGTCGATATTATTTTTTTCTAATGCACTCTGCTCGAATTTGTTGAACACAATACCTAGTATTTCGATATTACGTGCCTTCAGCGCATTTACAGACAACAAAGTGTGATTGATTGTGCCGAGCTTCGTATTTGCTACGAGTATGACAGGAAGTGCTGATTGCTGGATAACATCTAACAATGTCAAAGTAGTATCCGAATGAAGTGGCACATATAGTCCTCCAGCCCCCTCACAAATAACCGTGTCATATTCTAGTTTTAACTTTTCAATCGCTTTAAGCAGCCTGTCTTCTTTTATAGTTTCCCCTTCAAGTTCCGCTGAAAAATGCGGTGATGCAGGTGTCGAAAAAGAGTATGTATTCAGTGCCTCTTGAGCTAAGGGATGTAAGCTATATTCTAAATAACTGGTTGTGTCCTGATAATAATAGCGACCTTTATCCATGACTTCACCCGTTTGTACAGGTTTGTAAGGTATTACTCTATGTCCCTGCATTTGGAGATGACGCATGAATACTGTTGTGATAAACGTTTTTCCAACATCTGTATCAGTACCTACCACCCAAAAATGTTGCAATGTAATTCCCTCATTTTCCTATTATCTTAAAGATTAACCTAAAAAACACTTGTGTTAACCTAATCAATTAATAGGTTAACACAAGTTGGGTTTGAATTAAAAGATTTATGAAATAATTGAATCAAATTACATATTACGTACTTAGAAAAAATCATTGGAGACAGAAAAATTGGATTATTTTTCAAATAAAAAAGGAGCAAATACCCAATTATTTAACCGGGAGGTAAAGGTAAATCGAACTTTTGCTATCGAGAAAGCGATCTTTGAGTTTATGTTTTCTACTAACTCGAAGGCTGCTGAAGAAGTTTTATCGGAATTACTTTTTAAATATAAAAAAAGCAACGTCTCAAATGACGTTGCTCTACTTGACTATGGCTCCGTTATTCTAAAATAAGTTTAGCACTTGCAACAACAAATAAAAGTCCAGACGTAATCAACAATAAAATACCTACATTTTTATGATTATCTTTCATTACAGATAAACCTATCACTGCAAGTAGTAAAGCCATTACCAAGTTCATTATTGGAAGTAATATATAGTCATATTCAGGAGATATTAGTGAGTATGTAGCCAAACCAATAACAGTGATTCCCAACAAAATTTGTATAATATTTTTCATATCATTCCTCCTAAACCGTTCTATTAAAGTAAAGCACCCGTTACTTAAATAAAGACATACGATCTTCATTCATAATGATTAGCAATATTCGTGTACACCGGAATTCTGCCAGTTAGCGAAAGAGCATTCTGCCTAATACAGAAACGTCCAGGAATACTACCTATCAAAACACAGATCGCTTTTTTTCATTTAACTTTCTTTCCAAATACGAACTACTAAAGCTATAAATTGCTGTAATGATGAAAGCGATAATACTTGGGTAACCAACGTAAACTACTGGATTCATATGTTCAACTAAACTATATTCTCCCCATTCAAGCCATAAACGCCATCCCATCCCAAGGCTACTTAAAATCAAGCTGCCAATAAAGACAAACCATATTCTTTCTTTAGATAGCCCTACAAATATGTTCGCAACCACAAAATATATCAATAAAGAAACAATCATAAAATACAAACTAAATCCCTTCAATCCAGGAATCACAAACGTAAATGTGATTCCCGTAAAAAAAAGAATAATGATGATTGTAAATATTAAAAATTTCGCAGATGATTTCGCTACTTTATGATAAAACTGTTGTTCAAAGATACATTTCCCTCCCCGTTTTACGCTTTTCCAAAAAACTTCAGTAAAAATCAGCTCAAATTTCATTGCCTTTCTGTATGAAACACCACAATCATCGTAGTGGTTTTCCTAAAATTCGGCTATCGGTGATAGCTATCCTTTACTTCATACGGTTAATATTCAAATAAGTTCCAATTTAAAGAACAAAATTTCACAACTAACCTCCCCCGTTTGCCATCCATGCATCGCAATAACCAGCCGTATAAATTACTACGGCTAGGAGATGAAGGTCGCTGAACTATGGTGCGGTAAAGCCCTCCCGTGAGTCTGACACCAACGACCACGGTGCATCACAGTCTGTCGCACCCAATATGGGTAGCACTTATGGGAGATTAATTCTGATCTTGTTACTGCACCAGAATTGCCATTATTTTCTAGTTAATGCAGGTACTTCTCAATAATCCCGATTAATAAGGAAAGCTAAAAAACCGTTGGCGTGTTCGCGCCAACGGTTTTTTAGAGGAACAATAAACAGGAAAGTTTAATCATTTATAAATATTATGACTGTTTCTTGAACAGGCACCTCTTGAATTATAAGACGGTAGCGCCAGTTCTCAAAGTCTGTTAACTTCATTTTCCAGAAGTAGGAAACTCTATTGAAAATTATTATTTACTTAAGATGATATCAATCAATCCCAATTCTTTTGCTTCCTCGGCAAAGAAAAAGCGATCGCGATCTGTCAGTTCATTCATTTTTTCGATTGATACTTTAGAACGCTCAGACATAATGCGGTTCATACGATTCCTCGTTTCAAGAATGTGCCTTGCATGGATATCCATAACCGCAGCTTGCCCCCTAACTCCCCCTAATGGTTGGTGAAGCATAACTTCGCTATTGGGCATGGCATACCTTTTGCCCAACTCCCCTCCGATAAGCAAAAATGCACCCATGGATGCAGCCATTCCTACGCAAGTTGTACTGACATCCGGTTTAATATGCTGCATCGTGTCATAAATGGCAAAACCTGCGGTAACAGATCCTCCAGGTGAATTGATATATAGTTGAATATCTTCATTAGGATTGTCTCCACTTAAGAATAGAAGCTGTGCAATTACTTTACTTGCCAGCAAATCATCAATTTCACCACTGATTAGAATGATACGATCCTTTAACAATCTAGAATAAATATCGTAAGACCTTTCATCACTGTTACTTTTTTCAACCACAAATGGAACATTGCTCATTTGTTTGACCTCCTTATGCTGCCATTTGAATTTTTATAGAATTTCTTTCGCCAAACCCGGAAGAAACCTGCCGAATCTCGACTTTGCGACTCTCTGTACCTACCGTATGAATTTGTGTCTGTTCTTGAACAGTTTTTTCCGAAGGAATGTACACCACTTTTTCATTTTCATATATAACCTTACTCATTTAAGCTTTCCTCCTTTATTTATCTTTGGATATACAGCGATTAGCGCTTTAAAATGAATGTTTTCTGTTGATTTTTCTGCCGGATATTTTGAAACCAGTTCATGAACCAACTCGATATACTTGTTCAAAAACTCTTTGCGCTCATCTTCATTCACAAATTGAACTTGAAAATCCAACGCGGCACTTGGGACATGAACTGCATCATCTACAATGTTTAGTAATTCGACGGTATCCTTTTTGATTTGCTCAGACAAATCATACAAATGCATCAATGGACCCTGATCTCTTAATTGCTGGATAAAGTCCGTTTGAATATCTGTTTTTTCCGTGACAACGTATTGCTCGGCTACTGATTCATAAAGTACCTCAACCAAGTTCCGTATGTTGCGTGTTCCCACTTTCCATATTAATCCTGCATTTTCGAGCTTCTTGAAATGATAATTCATCCTTTGAGGGCTTTGGTTCATAAACTTTGCCACTTCGCTGGCAGAATGAGGGTGAGACAAATGCTGCAAAATTTCTAATTTGAACGGATTTCGAATCATCATCAATTGTTCCGTTTCTGTAACAAGCATTTTCTTTGCTTTATTTATGTTCATGTTATTACCTCCACGTAAAAATAATTTTTTTACGTTAAATTCAGTTTATTCTTACTTTTGTTTTATGTCAACTTTCAATAATGAGTAATCAAGAAACAAAGTACAAAAAAGTTCTTTCTTAAACTAACCTGCCTCTTTAGAAAAAATTTTAATAAAAAAACGCTAATCCCTTCTTGGATCAACGCTCCCATAAGACATCCAGTAAAATAATGACCATTCCAAGTACTATGACACCTGGGGCATCGTTAGCCCTCCTATTTTTCAAATGTTACTCAATGAATATTGTAGATTTACATCATCTTAACTTACTTTTACTTTGGTTTAATAGGATATTAACAATCTACCTTTATAGTAAAACTTGTTATCATATTAAATTGAATGGTGGAGGTTAATCAGATGGTTAAAACTAAAATAACGAAAAAGCTACTTCCAATCTGTGTTGTATCAACTCTTGCATTAGGTGGTTTGGCTGCATCAATTACCAGTATCAACGTACAAGCTGAAGAAAAAGAGAGAAGCAATGAAAACAAGGAAATAAAAAACGTTATTTTCTTAATCGGGGATGGGATGGGGTCAACCTATACTTCAGGTTATCGTTATTTTAATGATGATCCTTCAACAACTGTTGTAGAAAGAACAGTATTTGATAAATATCTCATAGGACAACAGATGACTTATCCGGAAGATCCAACACAAAACATAACTGATTCGGCTTCCGCTGCGACAGCTATGTCTGCTGGCGTAAAAACATATAATGCAGCAATTGGGGTCGATAACGATAAATCAGAAGTGAAAACCGTTTTAGAGGCTGCCAAAGAAAATGGAAAAGCAACTGGCCTTGTCGCTACTTCTGAAATAACCCATGCAACACCAGCATCATTTGGTGCACACGATGAAAACCGTAAAAATATGAATGCAATTGCTGATGACTATTACGATGAATTAATAAATGGCAAACATAAAATTGACGTTCTCCTTGGTGGCGGTTCTTCAAATTTTGTTCGTCCTGACCGCAATCTTACAGAAGAATTCAAAAAATCCGGATATAGTTATGTAACAAACAAAGAGGAACTTTCAAAAGATAAAAAAGGACAGGTTCTTGGATTGTTTGCATCTGGCGGTCTCCCTAAAATGATTGATCGTACAGAAGAAGTTCCCTCTCTTCAAGATATGACGACATCAGCTATTCAACGTTTAAGCAAGGATAAAGATGGTTTCTTCTTAATGGTTGAAGGAAGCCAGGTAGACTGGGCCGGTCATGATAATGATATAGTTGGAGCAATGAGTGAAATGGCAGACTTTGAAAAAGCTGCGAAGGCCGCTATTGATTTTGCTAAAAAGGACAAACATACATTAGTTGTTATTACAGCTGACCATTCAACTGGCGGATACTCTATTGGTTCTGATGGAATTTATAACTGGTTTGCTCAGCCTATTAAAGCAGCTAAGCGCACACCAGACTTTATGGCAGCTGAAATTGCTAAAGGTGAAGATGTTGAAAAGACATTAAAAACGTATATAGATCAAAATCTATTAGCATTAACAGCACAAGAAATCCAATCTGTTAAAGATGCTGCAACGACTAAAAAAGTCACTGATATCGATAATGCAATCGAAAAAATCTTTGATGAGCGTTCTCATACAGGCTGGACAACTGGTGGTCACACTGGTGAAGACGTGCCAGTATTTGCCTACGGACCTTACAAAGAACGATTGGCAGGACAAATTGATAATACAGACAATGCCAAAATTATCTTTGATCTTTTAGATAAAACAAAAAATAAAAAATAACAGATACAATAAAATAGCCCGTTGCTAAATGCGACGGGTGTTTTATTATGCTAGGGGGATTCCTATGAAGAGATACTTGTTTTTCTTGATTCTATTATTAGTTCTTTCAGGCTGTTCATCAGTATATACCACCGAGGACAAAGCTACTGAGAATCAGGTCAAAACTATCGACCAAACGGAAAAAAAACTTAATATACAAGAAGATGTATATGTCCCGAATCCTCAAATAACGGATGACATTAATCTTATGACAGTTGGAGAAACCGTTACCGATGCCAAAGGCGAACTCACATTAAAATCATATAAACTCTTAAATAAGACAGTTAATATAGGTGGGGTTGAAATGGTTTTAAAAGATGCTAAGCTGCTACATTTCGTTCCGGATTACAGCATGATTGACTTTTTCCATTCCTATACTCATGAAGAAGAGTTTGATTTTATTAAAGTAGGAATTGAAGTAAAAAATACATCTGATAAGGACATAAAATTCACACCAGTTGCTTTTGTTAAGACGAATAAAGGTGAGCTGAAAACATGGGAAGAAGACATTTTTCTCGAAGAATTGACTGGTGAAATACAAAGAAATGATGTTAAGAAAGGCAATATGGGGTTTATTTTGGAAAACACAAATGATATTAAGTCAATTGAAATTCTAACAAGTGATGTTCTTGATGGCGTGGGTGAACACGTTGAAAAAGCGAAAACTATAAAATTGGATATCTAATATAACCTTCTTCCCCCGATATCCCGAATTAAACAGAAGGAATTATTAAAAATCCCATAATTCCTGATAAGTTTAATATAAAAAAGCAGTTTTCTTCACCTTTGAAGAAAACTGCTTTTTCCATGTAACTCTTAGCTTTAGCCTCTTCAATTGAATCAGCTTCGCCATCAAATATAGATGATTGCAGATTTTCCGGAACTGCCAGAACTTTATTAACCCACGTTTGTTTAGTATTCAGTTATATTTAACCATCCACCATCAGAGCCTATTGTTATATGAGAGATTTCATTTGATTCGAAAATATTATGAATATCAATATTTTCGTTACTTGTATTATCCAAGTGCTTAGAAACATCTTCATCTGAAAAAACTATAGCCATACTCATAGACCTTAAATAAAATTCATAAACGAATTGTTTTTGGCTGTCTTTAACGAAACCAACATAACCTGTGCTTTTTGGAAATACGTTAGGTAATATAATGTTTTTAACTAAAACGAACTGGTTGGAGAGAATATTAAGTAACTCCTCCTCCCATTCGGGAATAATCGCATAGATAAAAAATTCTTGTTTGTATAATTCAGAAATTATTTCAACAAACTCCCGTTCAGTTATATTTTCATCAATGTATATTTCCCTAATTTTAGAACTATCGGTAACGACGTTCGCCCAAAACGTATTCATATTTTTTAACATATTAATTTGTGTAATAATTTTCTTTCTTCTTACGGAATGTCTGGTAATTCTCAACGCCATTTCATATCGTTCAATCATCATTTTGAAAAATGCAACATTTTCTATGTCAACATTTTCGATTTTCTCGCTCTCTTCCTTTATTAAAGCAGAAACAGAGTTTTTATAATTAAAATATTTCAACCTTCTTCTCCCTTTTTTCACTACTGATTGTTAGTGCTTTTTTATCCCCGTGAATTCATATAGCTGTTTTTGATTAGGATTTTCCACAGTAATTCAGTTACATTTTAGCATTTACTTGTTAAACTATCCTGTTCCGTTAGCCATCCATGCAACACAAATTCAGCACTGCACCACAGAGGATGAAAATGGATACAGGCCGAGGCGGATGTGTGAGGATGGTCGATGAACTATGGTGCCAAAGAGCCCTTCAGTTTCTGACATGGGAGATTAATTCCACTCTGGTTGTAGCATCAGCCTTAGGTGCTTTGCACGTTCTATCTTGCAGTTAAGACCCTAATCCCTAAGGTTACCAATCTTTCGGCTTTATGTTCTTATTCAGCCAATTTTTTTGTGGTGCTTGGTATGGGGTGGCGGCTATTAAATGATTATTGTGCCAGTTTGCTGCTCCCGAGCGAATCATTTCATCGAGTAGGATTTGAATAAATTCTTCTGGCTGAAGTTGGAAAGAGTGGCGTGCAAAATCTTGGAACCAACCACATGTTAGCAGGTAGTTATCGATTTCTTCTTTTGCCAATCCGTTTTTAATGATTAACGTGAATGAAAAAATTCTCTTGCAGGCATGCCATGAAATTTTTTCTGGCATCTTGAGCCACTTTTCAAGCCTTTCTCTTGCAGCATCAATGGCATCCAGAGGATTCTCCATTTGAGGTCCATGTCCTGAATATGCCTTTTGAATCCGGAGCATGGACAACCGATCCAAACTTTCTATAGATCGTTGGATAGATGTGACACCCTCTCGAAAGATATTTAACCATCCAATATCATTTTTGTGAAAGAGATCCCCGCAAATTAATATCTCTTCTTCAGGTTCATATAAAGAAATATGCCCTAACGTATGACCTGGTGTGTGCAAGACTTTCAAGGTTCTACTTCCTGTATTAATCTCATCGTTATCTGAGAGCTTTGTATCGACTCGATAAGGTTCTACAGGCTGATCTAACCATTCTGCACTACAGGCTTCAGGGTCACGAAAATTAATTAAATCGGCTTCCCATTTATGCGTAGCAATCGAAACACCATAATTTTTTTGAAGATGAAAATTGCCTCCTACATGATCACTGTGATAGTGCGTATTCACAATAAGATGTAATTCTTCTGGTGAAACGCCTGCTTCTTTAATTAATTGCTCTGTCTCTTTCGCTTCACTCCCAAAACCGGTATCAATAAGGATGGGCAGTTGATCTTTAATAAGGATCATGTTTGCACTTGGAAAATTTCTTTCAAAGAAAATAATACTGTTTTTTTTCATAAGCTATTCCTCCTCCACAACCCGGGATTTCCTTTTATTCGATAATCTTGGAGGATAATCCTTCTTCAACAAACCTGCCCCGTTAGTTGAATAAGAAAAACGCTTTTAACTCAACAAATCAAAAGTGTTCTTTTTAATTCAATTTCTTATTCTCTTTACCTCTTATTATGATTTCATGAGGTATTTCTTCGATTAAAAATTCTTCACTTTTAAGTTTAATTATCTCTTGTACATATTTTTCTATTTCTTTTACTTTTTCATCGGAATCCCACCACCACTTAGATTTTTCCAAATCTGTTTTGATGATAATCTGTAAAGGTTCTGGGTGGAAGGAATAGGCAAATCCTTTATATTCCTCAAAATTTTTAGCGGTTTTTCTTCCCTTACGCTCGTGAAAATCGGATGCCATTTTTCATCTCTTATTTCATTTTCACTTCTTCTATTTACTTTAACATCAAAATTTATATTTGTTTTTGAAGAAACTGCATCAGCTACAAGTATTCTGATTTCATTCTTCACTGCATTAAAGTACTCTTTTGTTCCTTCAATTCTTATCTCAATAATTGGATTCGATGTAGTTGGGTTAATACTTACTGAACTAAATTGATAATTTTTTATATTTAATAATTCTGATGTTGTTTTTATTGTTTCATTTGTAAAAGAGACAGCAAGTAGATTTTTTTCTTCCAAAACTTGATATCCTCCATTAGCTCCTACCTCTGAAATTAGTGGAACCCCTAAAATACTTAGTTCTTCTAAATCCCTAAGAATCGTTCTTCTTGAAACATTAAATTCTTTTGCTAAATCATCTACCTTAAACTTGTTGACTCGATTAATATACAACCTTAATTCATTTAATCTAATTGCCTTACTCAAAATTTTCACTCATTTGCTAATTGTGTCATCATTTGTCACTATTACAATATATACTGAAGACAGTATCAAATTAATAGAATTTTTATAATTTAACTAGGAGGGATTAAGAATGAACCAAACTGAGAAAAAAGAGATTTTAATTGTAGTGTTAGAGGAATTCGCTGATTGGGAAATGTCTTATGTAGCAGCTTTTTTAAATAATACAGATAAGTACATCACTAAGATAGTTAGTGTAAGTGAGGGTGTTATAAAGTCAATCGGCGGATTAAATGTTCTTCCAGATTACACCTTAAAAAGTATACCTGAAATCTTTTATGGTTTAATATTAATTGGGGGAAATTCTTGGCGTAAGCCACTAAACAATAACGTCATTCCAATAATGGAAAAGGCACTTACTATGGATATTCCAGTAGGGGCAATATGTGATGCAACAGTTTTTATGGGAGCCAATGGATGGTTAAATGAAATAAAGCATACAAGCAATGATCTTAATGATTTGAAAACTTATGCAAAAGATCACTACAGAAATGAAATGAATTATGTACTAGAGCAAGCAGTTTCTGACGGAAAAATTGTGACCGCAAATGGAACAGCTTCATTAGAATTTGCAAAAGAAATTCTTGAATTATTAGAAGCATATCCTAAGGAGCATATTAATCAACTTTACACTTTCCATAAATTAGGTTATTATGAGGCAAAAAAAACTAATTCATAAATATCAAATATTCACAATGCACATAATCCTTAAGATAGGAATTTATGTGCATTTTACCTTTACAATATTTACTCTCAAGCACATTTCTAAAAGAAAATTATTCGAATCTTATGCTCACTTGAATTTTGATGTAATTTTTATCTTACTTCTTCAACTAACCTGCTCCGTTAGTTGAAGAAGGAACACCATATCGATTCAGTATGCCCTCTATTAAAGGCTAAAATATTTTCCAAATTGAAAATTCTTCTTTTTGTCTTTTTAAATTTATCATTTGTTTCTGTCCATTGTTCGAGATGAATTCAAATTTATAAGATACATTATCTTTCGGACTGCTTCCTAATGTATTGCAGTAGTAATATAATCTTGCATCGTTGGGTTCTTCATTTTTCGAACCTTTACCTGGATATTCATTCCTTTGATTGCCTTCGATAAAAACTAAATTTTCAGGTTGTCCTAAACCCTGTTTCAAGGGGAACAACTGAGCCTCCCAATAATGTCCTGTTGAAACATATTCAACCTTCCAATCTTTATTTTCAGAATAACCGACTAATATGGGAGGAGATGTGAAATATTTAACCGCATTACTAATCGGAATCAATGCCAAAACAATTAATATAACACCTAAGATTTTGCGTGATTTACTAGTCAAACATTAAACCCCCTATTCTGAAAATGAGTCAGCTGGTTATTCAACTAAAGCACCCGTTAGTTCAATAAGACAAATTAAATTTTGATGGACTAATCTTCTAAATCATACTCATAAATCGGGTTTATACACTTTAAGATAGAGACAATGGCATTATTATATCCAGACATTTTTTCTATCTCTCTTCTATCCGTAAGTTCTTCGTTTTCAAACTGTACCGTAAGTTTATTTATTATATTTAGGTACTTACTTACAAATTCATTTTCCTTCATTTCTTTAACATCCGCCAACATTTCATAATAAGCCAGCAATTCACCTTCATTAATATCTTTAAACTCTGTTTTATCGAATATAGTATTTGTATTTGTGAAATGTATTTTCCTTTCAATAACATCAACTAATGTAAATTGGTTCATTTTTTTATCATCAATCATAATTACCCCCCTATTGGTTTGAACTTTCATTTTAACAATATTTTTCATTTTTCTTATTCAAGTATTCTGCCCCGTTAGTTGAATAGGGAAAAAGAGCTGTCTAAGAAGCTTAAATAATCTTCAGCTAAAGCACCTCGTTAGCTTAATAAGAACCAAGTAATTTAAATTCAATAACGATTATTATTGCTATTAAAATTAAAAACATTTCAGTTAAAGTTAAAATAGATTGTTTCGGATATTGTGTATATTTCCACTCGAAAAATGCTCTTACCAAATAATCCAATACCATAAAAACGATTACTGCAATTAAAACCAGGTAAATTAAATCTTCAAAATAATACAACAGCACACAAGATAGAAGTATTAGAGCAATCGCAGAAAAAATTCTCAAACCTTTTTCAATTTTTCGATGTAAATCGTTTATATGATTATAGGAAAATAGCTCTTTTTTTACTTTCTCAATTTTGAGTAGCTTCCTCAGAAGAAGCTTAACTATTGAAATAAGGACAAAAACAATTATCGCAATTAAACCGAATTTTACCCAGAACATACAACTCCTCCCATTCCATTAACCTGCCCCGTTAGTTTAATAAGAAAAAGAACCGATAAAACAGCTCTTTGAGTTTCAACTAAAGCATCCGTTAGTTGAAGAAGACTTATTGTAGAGTTGACCTAAACTGTGTAACAAAATAATCATCAATTTCAAAAAAAAGAACTGTACCTAAAAGGAACAGTTGATTAAATGTTTTTTTACTATCTTAAAAAGAGTCATTCCTTTGTTATAAACATATCTTTCTAGTTTAGCTAACCAACTATTTCCGTTTTCTCCATTGGCTATTTGAGAAGCGTGGTTTTTATGAAATTCAGCTACACGTTTATTATGTTCTTTATGACGATTGTAATTTCTGATGTGCAAAGAATTATTTTCCATTTTTCTACTCCTTTCTTTAAATATTCCTTAATTATATGACTAAGATCGATGAAATAAAAGAACTCCTTCCTCTTCAACTAACCTGCCCCGTTAGTTCAATAAGAAAAATGCTTCACTCCTTATTGAAGTAAAGCACCCTTTAGTTGAGGAACTGTTCCATTTAAAGTGGATGGTGCTTGAGTTACTCTCATCTATTTTGAATATAGGTAAAGTCCGAAATCTTGCATAACGGAGGTGTGCCCCATTTGCCGCAACATAGTAGCTATATTGCCACGGTGATATGATCCGTGAGTGACAACGTGTAGTACCGATTCAGAAATAGAAGTTTCAAGCAACCCAGCATATGGATTATCCACCACAATCAACTTTTCAATATCTTCTTGACTGTTCAGAAGTGCTTTGTTTCGTTCAGCTAAGTCTAGAAATATTTTTTTCATTTCCTCAATACTTTTCGTTTCCACCTGTTCTCTTAATTGATTCGTGAACGCCATTGCATCATTCATACTTTTACCTGAGATAATGTCAAACCATGCATAATCTGTGAGATAAATGTGAGACAACACCTTTGATACCGAAGAAAAACCACTCTGAATTTCCTTATGATAAATTTCCTTTGGAAGTTCTTTTAAACGATCAATTATAACTCCATTTGCCCATACGTGGTAGTTGTACATTTTTAATGCTGGGTGTGTCATATTAAATTCCCTCCATTTCCACTTGATTTAGTATTGACATTTGATGCCACAATATTTATATGCTGTATTATTTATAATAATCCTTCTTTAACTAAAGCCCCCGTTAGTTGAAGAAGACTAATTTAACGTTATGAACTTTTATCTTGAATTTAATTTATTTTTTTGCGACTAAAGTTATTGACTATAACCTGTACTGTTACAGTCTCAGTTATTAAAGAGGATTTAACTTCCTTTAACGCGCCCTTAACTTCTTTTTCAATTTCCTTTCCACGATCGATGCTTGCTGAATCGTTTTTTTGGATGGTTGTGTTTATTACCACAATTAACATCTTATAATTTTTTTCTATAAGTACATTTTCAATTTCTACGAAGCCTTTACCTTTTAGGTCCTCTTGAATTGTATTTATTAATTTACTCAATTGCCCCATTTGATCTAATTCAGCTTTGTTATCATTTGTTATTTGAATATAAGCTCCGATTGCATAATCCTTAAAAATTGTTTCTTCTGCCAACATCTCAACTATCCTCTTAATGTCATTTTCCACTTTATTCAGATACTGCGGGGTACCATTTACCCGTACACCAATGTCTTTACTTTGGTGATTTATACTGATTCCTGCTATATCTAAAATTTGTTCCTTCTTTAGTTGAGTTGTTATTTGTTTTGATAACATCCGGGTATTCTGGATCAGAACCTCATCCGATTGTTCTTTCTCAGATTTTACAGTTGAAGCAACTACAATTTCTTGATGCTGATGATGAATCCATATTCCACCCAATAACATACAACCAAGTGTACCTACTAAGGCAATATTTCTTTTCAAGAATCAAAGCTCCCTCTTTATTTATTGATATATCACCGGTTCGCATCACAAAAGGTACCTAAGAAATTTTTTCGTCCATTTAATGTATGCCCATTTCTAAGGGCATATTGATAAAACAAAATGCCCTATTCATTATCCTGTCCCTTTGTAATATAAAAAAATGCTTTACTTCTTATTGAAGTAAAGCACACCTTTAGTTTAAGTGTAATTGTTCACAATGTTACTTTATTATAGAATAAACACAAGTATCAGTCAGTTTGTTACCATCGGCGGATAAATCATCATTTCTTACGCTTTCTTATTAAAGAAAAGCGCCCGATGATTGAACAAAGGAATATGGGCCTGCCTTGTACCAGAACAGAATGAAAGTGCAGGTAAGAAGAAATCGGCCAAGACCAAAAAAGGAAACAAGTATTTAAGTTCTGATTAACGGAAACAGCTTATTCATTTCACCAATCACCGCCACTCCAGGAGGGTTGCAACTTTCGCAACAGAACAATTTGGCCAATATGATACGTATCGTGCATCATAATATTGCTGAGTAAACGCTCAATAGAGTATCTGTTAGTTGCATACGGAGCTGTTAACTTTTCATCGTCAAGGTCAGCAATGACCGTTTTTAATTTATTCATGACTTCATAAAGGCGCTGAACTGTCTGGGCCCACCCAATTTCGTCTTCTGGATCCCCTGGATTTCCAAAAGTTTCATCATTGCTTTCTGCTTTATGCGGATTCTCTGTGCCCTTAATTCGATGGATCACGTCTTCATTCCAAAATATCAAGTGGTTGACAATCTGCCAAATCGAATTGCTGATTCCCGAACATGTCCACACTGCTTCAGCTGCGATGACTCCATGAAGTGCCTGTTCCATGGATGCAAACCACTCATTCTCATAACAATGCATGTCGAGTTGTTCTAAAAACATTTTGGTTACAACTTGCATAAGACCAATCTCCTCATTGTTTAGTGTAATCTTTCAAAGTTAAAAGACATGAAAAAATCAATGAAATTCTCATTCATTATTCGACTCATCCAGTTTAAATTCCTTCTTCATGTACCTGACTACCGCTCTTCAACTAAACTGCCCCGTTAGTTCAATAAGGAAAAGAGTGATTAAGCTACTCGAAGATCTTTGACTAAAGCACCGGTTAGTTGAATAAGACTTACTTACTTTCTTAGCAACCACACTGTCTACAACTAAGCAGTTTTATTGTGTAATAAATAAATTAAATTGAATGACTATTACTATTGCAAGTAACATTATTACCCCTTCGCTAAGAGTTAGAATATATTGTTTGGGGTTCTGCGAATATTTCCTCTCAAAAAATGCTCTTACTGGATAATCTAGTCCAAGGCAGAAAATTGGTATTAGTAAAAGGTAATTTGGATAATTTTCAACTATCACCAATATATTGGTAATTGTAATTGTGATAATAGAAGTAATTCTGATACCCCAATCAATTTTCCTGTGCAGATTGTTTATGTGGTTGTAAGAAAAAAAGGAGTTTTTTTCTTTTTCAATCTTAAGTACTTTTTTCAAAAGAAGCTTTACTACCACATTTAAACCAAACACTATCAACACAAAGAGTGCCAACTTTATCAAGAACATATGATCCTCCCGTTAATAAAATGACCTACTCTATAATTGTAAAAGTAACTTAGGGATCTTCCACTAAAGCGGACTCGTTAGTTAAATAAAATTGCAGGTTAATTTGTCGACTTCGTATGTACCCCTTTATTTCCAAACTTCCTAATATAGAAAAAAGTACAAGTAAGAATTGCACCCATAATCATCCCGATTACTGTTAAGTTTATTCCTGTCTCCGTGTTAGTACCATCTGCACGAAATGTTGCATTAGCATATATCGAGACGCAAACGATAATGAAACCAATCCATTCAAAAATCTTAGTTCTCATCACTCAACCCCCCTTATAAATAAATTATAACATAATTTACCAATTAGAAAACACCCTCCTTCTTTATCTAACCTGCCCCGTTAGTTCAATAAGAAAAAGGCTTTACCCCTTATTGAAGTAAAGCACCCGTTAGTTGAATAAGGAAATCATTGTTATTCTGGTTTACTCCAAACATTGTCACTAATCTGGACAAATTGCTGCAACTTTTTATTTTCTTCTCCCATGTTAACTAGCAAGTCATTTGCCAATAATCTTATTGTTCTCCAATTAGCTGACTCTAAAATTTCTTTATAGTTGCTTTGTTCTATTTCCCTTTCTGAATAAATGTACAAACACTTAAAGCCATCATCCTTAAACAACTCATCCGAAACGCGATTAATCTCATGTTTATTCTCCACTAAAGCTTTTGGCCCATTCAGCAACTCTCCGACTACTTTCTTCTTCTGACAAATCTTCAATCCTAGTCATAATAGACCATCTTACTCCAAAAGGATCCAATATACTTCCGAATCGATCACCTGAAACAAAGCTTGCAACCGGTTCCCTTACTTTTGCTCCTCTTGCTACCGCGTTTTCAAATACCTGATCAACATTAATTACGTAAATTCCTAAAGAATAACACGCATTGTCTTCATCTGGCGGCAAGGCCAATTTATATGCCGGATTCGCTGCTCCCAGTTGCAAAAAACCATTTCCAAAATTTAATTCCGCATGAACAATTATTTTATTGCCATTTCCATTTGGATATTCAGTAATATCCTTAACCCTTGCATTGAAAACAATTTTATAGAACTCTATTGCTTCAGAAGGATTCTTCACTGTTATAAATGGGGTAATAGATGTAAAGCCGTTGGGTGTTCCATTCTTTGTATATTTACCTGACACTGCCATATATTTTTTGCTTTCAGTCATTTTTACTCCTCCTTTAAATGATCATAATATATCAATTTTATGCTTATACCTTCATTGGATTGAATTCATCAACTCATAGAAATATTTGGATTCATGAGTCTTATTAAGACTGTACCAGGCATCTAATGTTTTTGAAGAAAACACACCCAGAGCTTTCAAGACTTGTACAGAAAATTCCAACGGAGCTATTCCGGATGCAGTGATCAGTTTTCCATCAGTTACAGCAGACTCCATTTTGTAATACTTTTCGCCCGTGTAAGTGTGACAGATCATTTTAAGGTATTCCAGATCATTACTTGTATGCCAACGTGAATTCAGCAATCCTGTCTGGGCAAGCCCCATTGTAGCACCACAAATCGCTACAACCAATATACCTTCCTTTAAACACCTCTCAACGATTTTTAAGATGGGTTGGTGAATTGTTTCTGTCCATGTATCTCCACCGGGTAAAATCAATGTATCTGTGCATTCAATGCTGCACTCATCCAGTTTGATGTCAGGCAGTATTTTCAATCCCCCCATAGTAGTTACAGGAGTCTTTTCAATTCCCACGGTAACTATTTTTGATGGGGGCAACCCTTTCTTATAATATCTTCCCGAGTTCAGTTCGGCAGTTAAGTAACCTATTTCCCAGTCTGCCATTGTGTCAAACACATAAAGATATACCGTATTATTCATTTACAAGTTCTCCTTATTTTACAATTCATCAAGTGATACCAACCATCCATCAGTAATCAATGATTATCATCATAATAAAATAACTTCACTGACATCTGCTGTCAGTGAAGTTATTTTATTTGATAATATTCCATTAACTCCGACACAACAGCAACAAGTTTTTCTTTCAAACTCTGTGGTTCGATTACTTGAATGGATTTCCCGTATGATAGGAGAAAATAAGGGACATATGTATGAATTGATTTTTCCTCAAGTAAAAAGATTGCTTGATTTGATGTCCGCTCTTTCAGATGATGTCCCAAAAACCAATGCAGGCATAAGTCATCCAATGCCTCTGACCTGCCTCCGATAATTAAAGAAATTAACCCATCCTTGCCCGCTAAATCAGGTAACAGATTTTGCATAAAAAATTCACGGGCTGAAAAAGCTTCGGATCGCTTAAATATTTTTTGAGTACGCTTGATTTGTAGAATCCGATCTGCCCGAAAGCTGCGCATTTCATTCCTTAGGTGGCAAAATGCAACAGTATACCATTTATTGTTCCAGTAAACCATTCCATAGGGGTCTATCACCCTATTCATGGATTGTTCTTCATGGCTTGTGCGATAATCAATTTCTACAGAGAATTCGTTTGCTACAGCCTGCTCCAATTCCGCTAATACCGGCTGAACAGAAGGGTATCCCATGCGGTTTATAACTTCAAATCCAGCTAAATGACGGCTAAGTATACTTTCCTGCTCCTGATTCGAATACATTTTCAATTTTGATGTCGCATTGCCTAATGCCTCACTCAAAGGGTATCCGGCTTCTTTTGCAAAAACAGCAGCATGAAGAAGTGCCTTTTTTTCTTCAATATCAAATAGCAGAGGTGCTCTGATAAAATGATTCAGCAAGCTATACCCGCCATTATGACCTGTATCGGATATTATAGGCACTCCACTGGCACATAGTGCATCAATATACCGATAAACTGTTCGTATATTTATTTCTAACTTTTCTGATATCTGTTTTGCAGTTATTTTCACGCCCGAATTCAGCATCCATAGAATGGCCAGCATATTATCGTTTTTTGGCATAACTTGAACCCTCACCTTTTATTAAACCTCAATATTTTATAAATATCTTTTTTATCTTCTCAAGGATCTAAATTATTAGCTTTGCGAATCGCCTGCATCCCTTTATTCATCACTCTTTCAGCCTTTCAATCCTCACGCAGCATTCAACGTGACTCGTCTGCCTTCTTTCAACTTCCTTGAGTGGTACTGTCACATCTCTTTTCGTACCATCAATATTATACACTTCACATGTGAGGAGTGTTTGTGGCAACACTGAGATGTTGGTGGGTTTACCAACTTTGCTACAAAGTCTCATTACTATTTACGGTCTCTAAAATTTCTACCTGCTTACTCAATTATATTACGTTCAAAATCAAACCTTAGCATTTCATCTCTTTGCACAATTAAGAAATGTAGTAAATCCCTTTCTTCAATAGATGCAAAACAATATTTCAAGTCAGTACTTATTGTACTAAACTGCCCCTTTAGTTGAACAAGAAAAAAGAGCCACCTAATCAGCCCGAGGATCTTCAACTAAAGCACCCGTTAGTTCAATATGGCTTAAATGGTATAGGTATATATTTTAATGAAGAACTGAGAGCATTCTTCATAGGGGTACTCCATCATCTTTTCAAAGTTCCCACCCAAACATCTCCAACATTTACTTTATAAATGGTGTCACTTCCATAGCTAAGTTTAATTTTTTCGGTTTTATAAGATTTATTTAGTATCTCATTTACCTCTTCTTTTGTTCTGTACCCTGTCTCTATATCTTCTTTAATTTCCTCTTCCCAATACTTTTCGGCATCAATGTGGGCTTCCCAATCAAACATTGCTAATTTATCCTTTAATGACTCATATTTATGAAGTGGAAATACCTTTTTAATAGTGTTTTTATCAAAGGTATCATTGTAAAAATTTATACAGTCTTTGTACGAGACAACAATTTGGGAATTGATAAATTCAGGTTCATATAACCAAATCTTTAGATAAAAGTCTTTATTTTCTTTCGCCATTTTTTCATACCAGTTTAGATATACATCTATCATTTTGCTTAATAATAAACGGTTATACCAATTTGGTGGGTTTGTACGGACTAACGAATAAAAGGGATGAATCCACAACTTTGCGTAATCTTTTTGGTTTTCTCGTATGTAATCAATTTCTAAGTCGATTACATTTTGTCTCCATTTTTCTATTTTCCTCTTGTGACGCTTCCATCCCCTAATTTTCTTCTTTTTAGAGAGATAATACTCTTTCATTAATACACATCCCTTTGGCGTTGTTGAAACTGTGGTACATAAAATTTGTCCTAACTCTTCTAGTTTGTAAATAATTCTTATTGAACTAACCTGCCCCGTTAGTTCAATAAGAGAAAGGGCCGCTAATCAGCCCGATGATCTTTAACTAAAGCACCCATTAGTTAAATTAACTTACTCTAATTTTATTATTTCAGATATACAATTTATCTCGTCTCCTGAGTTCAATAAAACTATGGTCTTAATATGCCTATCCGAAAACTCATCAAATTCGATTGAGTTAACGTAAAATCCACTTCCCCAAGGTTCTTTCATTGTAATGTTAAAGTCGTATACCTCTTTAAAAACCCAGAAAATTTGATTCGAATTAACTTCTGGAGTTACGGCTGTAACAAACTGTACTTGTATTTCTTTATTCAAATAATCAACCCGTATATTGTGGAGTTCACTATCGTGTAAATTAAGGTTTTTTAATTTCAAGTAATTGTTTATCGAAAAAATAGTCACTTGTAAAGCCACCCCTCACCAACATTCTTCTTAAAAAAATGATAACAATATCTATTTCTTCTTAGATTAAACTGCTGCATTAGTTGAATAAGAAAATCATTGTCTATTCTGTTTTTCTCCAAACACTGTCACTAATCTGGATAAATTGATGCAAGTTTTTATTTTCTTCCCCCAATGTAATTAGCAAGTCATTAGCCAATGATCTTATTGTTCTCCAATTAACAGACTCTAAGATTTCTTTATAGTTGCTTTGTTTTATTTCCTCTTCAGAATAAATGTACAAACACTTGAAGGCATCATCCTTAAACAACTCATCTGAAACGCGATTAATCTCATTAAGTAAGTACATTTGTTTCTCAGATAATGTTGAAGTGTTAATTTTAATGAAATCTTCATACCAATTCAAAATCATCAATTAAATCACAGGTTATACAACCTGGCATTTCGGACTTAACCTGCTCTAAAGCGCCTGCCGCAAGTTGACGAATAATTTCTATGAACCTTTCACTAATATATTTCTCATGATCCCCCAATTATTCAGCCCCTCTTATTGTTTTATGCTTATTGAATTAACCTGCCCAGTTAATTCAATTAATTCAATAAAAAAGAACGTTAATCCTTCTTGGATCAACGTACCATTTTGTTTATTCCTCATATAACCAGTCAAATTCATCATGTAGGATATATTCTTGATCTTCTAATAATAGATAATGGTTTGAGCAAACTATGTCTATTTCTTTATATTCAACACCATAATCAATCCCTAAATAAATATGCTTCAAATGTTTATTTCCCTTAGCGATTTCTCTTACATTATCAATTGCATTTGAACTTTCCAATACTGCCGAACGATAAAATTCACTCCACTCATCCCACTCAAAACTATACGGAATGTTCGCATGAAAAACGTCCTCAAATTTCAAAGTCCCTTTTTTTACACGATAGGTAAAACCGCCATGTCTATCTAAGCGTGATATGGTCTTTAATATTTGAAAGGTAATACTTTTTTCACGATGGTTAATACATAGTTCTTCGATCACTGAATTGTATAATTCTAGGTCATCATTATCTTTATAATTTCCCATCGGTTTCATCACCATTTTCTTATGTTTTGCATTAATCTTTGGGGGAAATTATTATTCCTTATTGAACTAACCTGCTTCGTTAGTTCAATAAGAAATTTATAATTTGTTCCAATACCAGTGAAAAGTGCGAGTTAAATCATCTAGAGAAATTTCTTTTTTACTCTCATCATAGATTTTGATATTTTGCGAATTAATATGGAGATTACCACCTATGATTTTTTCGCTTCGACAACCTACAAGTATCCCTTCTTTCGAAGCTTGAGCATCCAATATCTCTAATTCATATTCAATTATTGTATTTATATCACTTGTATCTTCTTTTTCATCGCTCCAGGTCTCTAACATAATCCCTTTGCAATTAACCAATTCACAATAAAAGTAATTAAACTTTTCATTTATCATTTCAGCTAAATATGGTATTTCAATTTTCAATTCAATATTCCCCGACTTATTTAATATTCCAATTAATGTACCGTCGTGGAACATATTAAAAATTTCTATTTGAGTATCCTTTTCCAATGAATGTCACCGACTTTAATTTATTTCCTTCAACTTTCTAAAACACTCACCTAATCGGACATCTCTAACTAAACTGCCCCGTTAGTTAAATAAGTTCAACAAAAAAAGCGTTAATCCTTCTTGGATTAACGCGTAGAAAATAAAACAATAAGCTACCAATGTAGCCCTATATGCCAATTCATTGTGTTTGTATTGATTCCCAGAAAAGTTTATCCAGATCCATATAGAGACCAGCCTCTTCAATTTTACAAAAATCTTTCTTGTCTATGGTAATATTACCTTGTTCAATTGCACTACAGATACTTATCAAAGCCAGTTCCCATTCTCTATGTTCTAAATATTCTAATATATATTTTTCGTGTTCTCCAGAAAATTTCTGTATTTTCTTAAAGATATCTCTTAATAAAATATTCAAATCCATTTTTCCACACCTTGATTTTTAATAGGATAAGCCATAATTGCTACTTTAACAGCCCGATGATATTGAACTAAAGCACTCGTTAGTTAAATAAGAAACTTTCAAAGCATCAAAGAATCAGTAGGTTGGGATAATCATTTACATTTCCATTAAATTTGCTTAAACCTAATGCTTCTTGTGCTTTTTTTTCGAAATCAAGTATTGTTTCATCGAAAGGACTTTCAGTCAATTGAGTAATAATCCCGCCTTTTTTAAAATCTTTTATATTTACCCAAGGAAATTCAAATAAATTATTATCTTTATTTAAGTAGTCTACAAAAACTGAAGAAAAGAAGTTAAGCCAAAACACTCCTGGTATTCTTTCAGTCAATTTGCCTGTTGTGTGTTGCCTGTCTTCAGCCACTTCTTCTGTTACATAACCATATATTGCTTCGAAACTATATACTAACTCTCCAAATAAAGTTAAAATATCTTTCTTTATTTTATTAAATAGTTTTTTGTTTATGAATAATGTGAAATGATTCAAACTTAATTCATTTGGATGCAACCACCAATTAGTACTGAACCAAAATCCTTTTCCCTTTCCGAGCATACCTCCTGCCTTTCCAATCATTTTGTTGGTTTCAAAATCGTATATACCTGGTTCTTGTTTAGTCCACATCTTAATTGCATCTTCTATATCAAATGTTTTGTTAATGGGTTCAAAGAGCCCTATTTTCTCTATTTTAAGTCCTTTATCGAATATTAAATCAAAAAATGAATTTGCATATTTTTCAATACCAATATGTTTATTTGAATAAATAGTTATTATCATTCCCACTACTTTCCCCCCTCTACTAGAGAACATTTACTTTCTTCTTCAAATAAACTGCTCCGTTAGTTCAATAAGTTCAACAAAAAAAGCGTTAATCCTGCTCGGATCAACGCAACTTTATTTCAAAACTACAATTATAATCATCAGTTCGATTTTTGATTAGAACATCTTTAAAAGTATATCCAATATGAATACGTTCATTCACGATTAATTAAGGATTGACTACTGTCTAAGTTTACTTTAGAAAAGTTTAAAAATTCTAATAAATAAAAAGGAATTTAGAAAATTTTGTAGAATATAACAAATGTAACACAATAATGGTAAAAAATGGAGGGTGGAAATTATGAAAAAGAAAAAGAGATTATTGTCAGTAGCTACAGGATTTCTATTACTATTGAGTTTATCTTTTGCTACGGGAGCAAGTGCCATGGACGATCACGAAGGTAATGGTCCTAAGCCTATCTGTACTAATAATGGACATTGCTACTATCCGTGAATACTTATTATGTGAACTAAAGCATCTCTTCGGAGGTGCTTTTTATTTTCTTGAAAAAGAAATTGAAGCATTTAGGCGCACACAAATTGTGGGTGCTTTTTCTAGCTCATTAAGGTCGGTGGTCATTCTTGCAATACTCTAAGTTAAATTCGAGAAATGGAGAGTGATCTATTATCTTCGAGCTATCGGTTAAATAGTAAATATGATTGTGGAGGGATGAAGGATGGAGCGAATGAATTCAAAACAATATCAATTGAAATAATTGGCTTAAACAAACCACCAACAATTAAATTAGATGGCGTCAATGTAACCTTTGAATAAAGATTGATTAAAATTTAGCGAGATTCCTCAATTTTTAGGTGAAAAATAAACCTCATATTTTGAACAAAGTTTGATCAAAATACAAGGTTTTACCTGTTTATTGCTATTCACTTTTATAAAAATATTTTATTATTTCGGAAATCGAATCTTCAACTAAAGCACCCGTTAGTTGAATTAGACAGATTAATTTTACGGTCTATATATATCTATATATTCCCAGTGTAAGCATTCAACAGTTGGTTCACTACCGATAAATTTTATTGTAAAAAAGCCACCCATTAGTTCAACAACTCATGCAAATCCCCAAAATTATTGCAATTATACGATTTTTTTTTGCGTTTATTCGGTAATACAGTCTTTTTTTAGTCACAACCACTTATTCCGGATTGTGTTTGCCATTGCCAATATAGGCCGGTGCTATTTCCCCATCAATATACATGAATCCATAATCAGTTTCTGGCTCGTCTGAAAAATAAACAATAGCTTTATAGCGTTGAATCCCCGTTTCTTTCAGAGCGTCAAATCTAATATCAACTTCGCGAATTTCTTCCTCAGTATATCCCCGTTCTGTGTAAAGGTATTCCCGCACATCTTTTTCCATTTGTTCTTCTACTGATGCCCGTGGTGTTAAGTAATAATAACCTCCAACAGCAGCAGCCAGAATAATTACTAGTGAAACGATGCTTATAATCACTGATTTTTTTTTCATTCTTCCAACCTCCACTTTTTAAAAATTTTATTATTCCTTATGTGGCCACTATTAGGGGTACAGTTCAAATGAGATATTAAGTAGCTTTTTTCTCTAATAATTATTTGAATTAAACTGCCTCGTTAGTTGAAGAAGAAAAAAAGCTGCCAAGGCAGCCTAATGATCTTTAACTAAAGCACCCGTTAGTTGAATAAGATGCACCGCTACTCTAATAACTCTTTTGAATAAATTAATGAGACTTTATTTTTATTAGATACATCAATTAAAGCAACCTCTTTTATCTTTCCATATATGATGCTATTTCTGCTCGTTTTTTAAAAAGAAGTAAACCGCAGGAAATTACGAGATGGAAGAGAGTAGCATTTGCTACTCTTTTTTTATGAAATAATAATCAACATTTTCGACAAAAGGAAGGAAGACCCTTAGAAAAAGCTGCCCTTTACGCTTAGCAACACCTACTTGACTTCTATAAGACGTCTGTCTTTAAACGTTTTACAAATCTATATCCAGTTATTTCATATCCAAGATACTTATATAATTCATGTGCTGTAATACGCTGTTCACTAATCCCACTTAATAGATATATAAAATCTGATCCTTTGCTATTGGCCCATTCTTCTACATAACTAACTAGTTTTTTTGCTATCCCTTGCCCACGAAATTCTTTCTTGGTAACAAGTGATGTTATTTGAGTTTTTACATTGTTATTTGTATATGTATTATGAAATGTTATCCCAATCATCCCAACAACAGTTTTATTCAGAATTGCTACGAATGTAAAATAATTTGGATTTGATTCGATACGTTCCATTCTTAACTTCATTTCTTCTAGAGATGAAGGATAGCCTAAATCTGTCATTATATCTGTAAATTGTACTATGTCTGAAGAATTATACTTTCGGATTTCCATCAAAGATCCTCTCTCCTAAAATCAGTTTTTTTCCAATTATAGCATTACTCTTCAACAAACCTTTCCCCCTTAGTTGAACAGAAACTGGATGATCCGTCCGCAAAACATCGATTCAATTACTCAAACATGTTGCGTCATGTATACATAATAAATTGACATAACACCCGGAGTAGGTAGTATTCAACTTCATAATCCATAAGAAAAAGCCACCATGTAAAGGCAGCCAGTTGTTCAACTAAAGCACCCGTTAGCTTAAGTACATTACTTCACAAACTTAACTTTTATTACAGGGATGCTGCCACGTTTGTAGAATATGCAATGTTACTAATATTGATGAAACCTTGTTTCAGATGGGGTTACACTTTTAATAACTGCAATTTCTTTTTCTGTAACATTAGGAACAAAGAATTCCGTTCCCCAGTGACCTGAATGAAACATAGGAACCATACCTAAATCTAAATTAACTGTGAACCACTTGAACTCTTCAATATTATTCGTATAGTGATTCAATAAATAATTCGAAAGATTTGAGGTCTTATTGCCCTTAAAAATAGTGATATTTTCTTCTTTAATCATTTTAAATGTACTTAAAGGGAGAGCTTTAATTTCTTCAATAGTATCAACTTCTTCATCCCAACAATGAATTTCAATAGTGTCCGTTTTTTCTAAAAAGTAATTTATTAGCGACACCCAATAATTGTAATTTCCATTCACAGGTTTTGGAAAGGCTGAATTATCGTGTGTATAAAACGGAATGTGAAAAAATAAATTATTTTGCATAAAGATATCCTCCCCCAACAACTTTTCCCTTATTGATTCTATACTACTGTTTAACTAACCTGCCCCGTTAGTTAAATAAAAAGAGCTGCCTAAGCAACCCAATGATATTGAACTAAAGTACCTTGTTGAAATAGAAATTAACTTTCCGATGTTTGTTTGATTTCTATTAACTCCCATTGCCCATCAGTGTACTGCATTTTACCTTCAACAGTTACCACATCTTCATCTGACCTATACTTTGAACCCTTGAAGTTAGCAAATTCAGCGTCTTGGTAAAAATTAATTTCCTCAATTGTTAATAGAATACCAGTTAACGTATTTGAATCAGCATCAAATAAATTCTCTTCTCTTAATTCATCTAAAGTTAAGTCCAAAACTTCAACTTCGTCCGGAGATTTGAAGAAAGTTTTTACTATTTGTTTTTGCTCCTCTCTCAAACCATTGATATTACTCAAATCAATAGATACATATTCAATATCGTTATTTAATGATTCTTCTTCATTCATAAGTGATTCTAACAAGAGGGTATAGGCTTCTTCAGCATTTTGGGACACGACCTTAACATTATTATTACTACATGCAGAAACTAATAAAGTTATTAATAAAAGTAAGAAATATTTACTTTGCATCTTTTGTTCCCCTCTCTGAATTGGTCTTGTTTAAATATCGCCGGTAATGTGGTATTAGTTTGAAGTTCATTTCCTAAATTCGAAGTCCTTCACCCTCTGTGGTATAAATGCTAATAAAACAATTACTAATAATGCCATTAACACCTTTATAAATGTTTTCAAATACATCCCCCTTAAGTGACAGGAAAATTCAAACCATTTATTAATACGTTTCTTTATCCTAAAAGTTCCAATTCCTTATTCAACTAACCTCCCTCTATAAACATTGATGTATCAACGGTTTACATCACTTCGTGATGTGAGGAAAAATATTTTTGACGGTTTCAATAAACATAGATTTGAATATATAGTTTTTATTACCAACTTAAGAGTACGCTTCGCTAAAACTAATGGAAATCATTAGCTTTTCTTTGCCATTATGTGATGCACAATGGATCTCTGCGAAACTTATGATGACGGACCCTCCCATGTCTCTTAGCGTCAGTGCGCTTACATTCCTTCGTTTGGTCTATTCATAAGGCAGAGGCCTGCTAAGCTGCCCCGGGGACTCATGGTCTTAGTTTAGTTATGTTGCTGGCTTCTCCGTGTCATCCTTCTTGTCATAAATCGATCATCGAAATGTTTACGCTGCCTCTGAGAGGCAGTAAAGATCCTTCATCATATACTGCTCATTAAAATGGACTTTCTTTTTACATATGCCATGTAATACTTTCAGTAATTTACCGCACAAGACCACCATTGATTGCTTACCCCGTAAGGGATTTTGTTTGCGTGTTGTGTAGTATTCATGAAGCTGTTTAAACGCCGCGTTATGACGTATGAGTGGAACTATTACTTTGAAGAGGATATATCTGAGTTTCTTTCGCCCTCTTTTCGAGATATGTTTTTGTCCCTTATGTTGACCAGACGAGTTTTCACGTAGTGTTAATCCCGCTAGTTTGATAAGTTGGCGTGGATTTTCATAAAGTGAAAAGCTCCCTACTTCAGAAAGTAAATCAACAATCGTCGCATCTCCTAAACCAGGAACGGAACTGAGTAACTCATATTCCATTGTTGTTTGTGCCATTTCGGCTAATTGATTATTTACAGAGGCAATTTCGGTTTCTAATAAGCGATACTGACGTAGGAGCGTGGCGATTTCATGTCGGGCCATCTTTTCTCCTTCTTTCAGGCCGATTGAGTTAGTCGAAGCTTCAATGAGAAGCTTTGCTTTCGGCAACTGTGGCGTTCTCATACCCTCTACCTCACGGTATAGAAAAACCAACTCCTCAGCTGTTTTCCCTTCAATATCCTGTGGAAATGGAGTCATTTCCAATGCCGCCAACGCCATCTTTCCAAAAGACGGAAAGACTTGAGTAAACTCTGGAAAATAGCGATCAAGCCAACGGACGATTCGATTTTTAATACTCGCTAAATCTTCCGTTAACTTTGAACGGAGAGTAGATCCGATACGAAGTTCAGCTTCTACCTCTTTTAACAAACGTGGATAACTAAAACGGCCATCCTTCAATAAGCGTGCGATGACCAACGCATCTTTTTTGTCGTTCTTTGTTTGTAAATTATCGTCCAGTTCCTTCGAACGTTTGACGTGCATTGGATTTACCATGACGAGTGGAATGCCATAGTTACCTAAGAAATAAGCCAAGTTCATCCAATAGTGGCCTGTAGGCTCAATTCCAACGATAACGTCTGTTTTCTTAGCTTCCTTCATGGTTTGACGAATCTTTTCATACAAACTTTCAAAGCCTTCTTTTGATTGATTTACTGCAAAGGATTTTTCAATCACACGCCCTCGTTCATCGACAAAGCACGCATAATGAACACGCTTGGCAATATCCATACCGACAACGAGTGTATTTTCAGTCACTTGATTAATTTTTTCATTGCATTTAAACTGCATAGAGAAGTCCTCCTAGTTAGCTGATGGGTCAATGGTCGTTGACACTCACATCATACTAGAGGGCTTTTTTTCTTTCAAGATGGCACAAATCCTTCAAACAGGAATGCTGCCCCGTTAGTTTAAGTGAAAGCCTTCACATTCTCTGATTTATTTTAACATAAATATCCAATTAACCCATTAAATTATTTAGGTATAAAATATTGAATATAATCGGGTATGTAACAAATCTCGTAAAAATTTGTAACAATAAGAGGGTGTCCCAAAAGTTTTATACTTTTGGAACACCCTCTTTAAAAATCTAAAATCCTGAATTATAATTTTTCCCACATTAAGCAGTACCGTTTAAATAGGTCATTCTTGGTTATGTGTACCTATATTTTTAAATTATTTAACTGTGATTTTTCTCTTAACCTCTGTTTTGTTTCCTGATTTATCGGAAACAGAGTACGTTAACGTATATGTCCCTTTTTTCTTCGTATTAACTGTACCTGAGATTTTAATCTTATTTGTCAAATCACCATCAACATTATCCTTCGCTGTTACACCTGTTTTTGGATTAAATGTTGAATTGATATTAATGGTTTTGTTTGTAGCACCCGAAATGACAGGTTTGACATTGTCATTATCAACGGATACCGTTCTCGATAAAGTAGTTATATTTCCTGATTTATCAGCAGCAACGACCTTAATCTTATTTTCACCGTATTCTAAAAGGATCCGTACGGAGTAAAATCCGGCTTCGTTCACTGTAGCTTTTTTTCCGTTAACCTCCACCGAATCGAAATTTTCATCTGATACAGTGCCTTCTACAGTAACGGCTTCGCGATCCGTTTTCATGCCATCAACTGGACTTGTAATCGTAAGTTTCGGTTTAACTTGATCAAGAATGACCTTAACTGGTTCTGAAGTCTCTGTCGTTTCAGTTTCCGTTGAGGCTGTTGCCGTAATGACATTATTCCCGCTTACAATTGATATATCTGATATAAACTTTCCATCCTCGTTCGCTGTTGTTGTTGCAATTTCTTTACCGTCCCTTAAAATGTGTACAGGTGTTAAAGGAGCTGTTACACCTTTAACTGTTACGTTGCTTTGATTTGTATATGTTCCGTTGACCGGTTCTGTTATTATAGGCGTATCCACTTCATAACTCACGCGGGCCCTGATCATTAAATTTCCTACATCATTTGGAGTTGGTGTCCATTTTCCTTCCGTAAACATCCAGCTTCGATAGGCAATTTCCCCATCTTTGTCTGCTGTTATGCCAGGAACATTAGGGAATTTGTTAGGCTGTATATAGACCATATAGAAATCGCCTTCAACGATAATCCCTTCACCAGTCAAATCAACTTCCGTCCATTCTCCATTTAGCTGTGCAGTAGCGTCGATTGGCCCCGCGATTTGCTTTCCTGGTTTACCATACGGACCACTCGCGTCATAGATGGCAACTTGGATTTGCGTTCCACCAGGTACCGGCCAACCTTTTTCCCAAAATCGGAATACTCCAGAAGTAACCAAAGCCCTGTCTTTTCCTTCAGGAAGAGACATTTTAACAGCATATTTAATAGATTGGTACCCTGCGTGTCCATTTTCACCTGTACCATCGTCGTAACCAATTTCACCAGGATGACCAATGAATGGTTTTAGCTCAACATTTTGTTCCGTATTTTTGCCCCCGGAAATAGTGATTTTAATATCTTGATTGTAAAAGTTGTTTGGTGCCGACACATGCATGGTGTAAGTTCCTTCATAAGCAGTAATCGTAAATTGCCCGTTCTCGTCCGTTTTTACTGGGTGAATCACTGCATCTTCCAGTAACATAAGAGTTGCATTCTTAATTGGTTTGCCTGTTGCTTTATTCATCACCCTGCCTGTCACGGTTCCCTGAGGAATTGGTTCTAGCGTAAAGTTTTCTATAGTACCATTGCCATTAGTAATTTCAACTGTATGGTTAGCTGACTGGAATCCATATGCCTCAGCTCTTAATGTATAAGATCCACTTTCATGGCCTAAGGAGTAGCTCCCATCCGCAGGATTCGTATTCACAGAGCGTCCAGTTTCAAGAACGCTGACCCGTGCTTGCAGAGGCAATACAGATGATTTAGAATTTTTAGAATCTTCATCTTGAACGTTTGGCAGTGCTATATTTATTTGTTTTCCAGGTTTAACATTATCGGTATTGACTAACTTTTTCTGCTGATACTTTAAATCAAGGCCCGTTTTCTCCTGAACATCAACCAAGTTTTCTATATTAGAACCATTTAAAGGTGTATTCGAGACATCGACATCGTCCAAGTACCATCCAAAAGCCTGATAGCTTGAATTAGATTGTACATTGAAGATAACGAAGATTTTTTGGCCGGCATATTTGGTCAAGTCGACTTTGCCATCTTGCCATCCGCTAGCGGTGGTACCAAATTCCGCAACATTTTCCCAGTTTGTTTGATCCGTCGAAACGAAAACGCGACCAAAATCGGTTTTGTATTCAAAACCATACCAGTGTTTGAAGTTTAAATATGTTTGACCTTCAGGCACGTTAATCGGCGGCATGGCTAATGACATATCTGCGTCTCTTCCATAAGGACCGCTCAAGTTTGTGGCATACATTTTGTTTTTGGCATCAGCCCCTGGTTTTATAGGTCCAGAAGTTGAAAAAACTCCCCATTCCCAACTATTATTTTTTCCATAGCTGTACCAACCGATTGGAATAGCTTCGAAATCCTGTTTGTACCCTGCAGAAACTCCCGAAACAATTTTTACAGAATAATCGTCACTTGTGACTGCATTCCCTCCAAAATCCACAATATTCCAACGATAAAAAATTGAAGGTTGAGCTATTGTATCATCAGGAATGGTTGCTTGGTACGTTCCATCAAGATAATTACCAGAGGTACGTAACGCTTCAACATTTTTCCAGTCTTGTCCTTCAACAGTACGATATTGCAGCTCCACTTTTTGAACACTGACATTGTCTTTAACACTAATTTCAAGCGGTAAAGACAATCCATCATATGCTTCTGCAGGAACATAATGCTGAAAGGTTGGTGCTGTTGTATCATGCCCTTCTTGAAGCACTTGCCCCTTTACTGTACCAAAACCATTAGTGATAGAAGACACAGCTTTGAACACGTTTAAAAGTCCATAACCGTATCCGCTATTTGGCACTTCCGTATACTTACTATCCGTAAGAGGCTTTGCCGCTTTTATCAAAATTTGTTCCAAGTCATCCACTGTCAAAGAAGAGTTTGCCTGGAGCAGTAAGGCCGCAGCGGCAGCTACGTGAGGTGCAGCCATCGATGTTCCGTGCATTGCATGATACTCGTTTCCAGGAACAGAAGAAAGAATATTAACACCAGGTGCAGAAAGATTCGGCTTTATCTCATCATAAGGGGCTGGACCTCTTGATGAGAAGCTGGCTAATTTGTCATCAATATCTGTCGCTCCTACTGTAAAAGATTCCGGGTAGTTCCCAGGTGCAGAGACAGTGCCGGAACTAGAGCCGGCATTTCCTGCAGAAAACACTGGTAAGATATCTGCCGCACGCCAGTTTTGAACCATTAAGCGATACCACTCATTTAATCCTGGTCCGCCTCCCCATGAATTATTAACAATATCCGGTGCTTTTTCCGGATGGGGATTTCCTTTACTGTCTTTCGGAGCAAGAATCCATTCTCCAGATTGCAGCAAGTCTGCATCTGTAGCTCCTAATGTCGTAAATGCTTTAACAGCAATCCACTTTGCACCAGGAGCAACACCAATATGATGTTCTTTATCAGCCCCTACCATAGTGCCCATTGTATGCGTACCATGGCCTCCCGTGTCATATGGAATGTCTTCCCCATTGGTTGCATCAAACCAGTTAAACTCATTATTCGGATGATCCGGATGTGCTGGGTCATACCCACGGTATTTCTCTTTCAACGCAGGATGATCCCATTGAACACCTGTATCAATATTGGCAACAACGATTCCAGAACCGTCAATCCCCATGTTCCAAGCTTGTGGAGCACCGACTTTTTCGATGTTCCATTCAATGGTTGAAGTTTCTGCCGTATTGTTTGCTTTTACGGATTCCTTTACAGTATTTTGCTGTACCGGCTGAATCTGCTGTCTTATCTCATTCGGAAGAATTTTTTCGATTTCCCCAAATGCTTCCAGCTCATTCATCACATCTTCCGTTCCGGTAACCGCCATGGCGTTTACAATATAGAAGGACTCATATTCTTTTACGTTTCCGGCTTTTTTCTTATTCTCTAAAAATTCTTTTACATTATCCTGAGTTTCCATTGCTTTTGATCTTAATGACGATACTACGGCTGAGCGTCCCATTAGCTCGCTCTTTGCCTCTGTTAGCTTCTGACTTTTGGCATTTTCAGCAGCTTGAGCTGCCACTTTAATAGAATCGACCTGATCTTTAAACTTAATCAGAAAGGTCACATATTGCTTATCATCAAATTGATTAAGAAGCCTTTTACTAATCTTGTCTTCCGCTTTAATATTCGACTCGGTACTAATAGTGTGTGATTTCGAATCTGATTGCGCGTATGAAATTGTTGATACATTGGCAGGTATGATCAGCATCAAACAAAATAACACAGTAAACAACCTGATATAACGGTTTCTTACCCTCATCTTACTCTGTCTCCTCTTTTTGTATAAATTTTCCTTAACCTCAATCATTCTCCCAATCAAGCATTACTAAATGTCCACTTACCTAACTTTGTACAATAAGTGAATTTTAAAAGAGGGATCCGCTCTCAGCGAAAGTGCAGTCATCCTTTAATAGTCCAGGAACCATAAACGTACAGATTTCTCTCTATTTTACAAATGAATTCTTTCTAATAGTAGGATGAGACTTGTATTGTTCGATGACAAGTAGTTCAATTTCACTTTCTAAATAGGTATCATGTAAAAAATAGACCGCTCTCTTCAGCTGTTTTTAGCTATTGGATTGCTTCTCACTAAAATTTAAAATGGCCTAGAGCTTGTACCGCATTTTAAATGGATCGAGTAATGGCAGTAGTTGTAGATATAACCTTCGAAATCATTGAATGATGGAAACGTACTAAGTGACAGAACAGTACTTAAATAGGTATGCATTCCTTCTTTTTCACTTCATTTCTCTATCACTTTTTTACTACCTATATATTTATGATTTAAGTAGCCTCCTCTCTTCCTATTTTTAAAAGTGCAAGAAATAACTGATTGTGCTGGTTAATCTTCAAAGCGTGATGTATGTAACATTCCAATCCTTGTAGTACGATTGAATAGTGCGAATCTGGCTTTTCTTCATCTTCACTACGTATTACAAAGAATAGTTATGTTAATCTCTCACTCATTCCTTAACACTTTGTTTAATTATTTCAAATTTTCAGTATTGGTAAAATTACACAAAAGTCACAAATTCTATGCGCATTAGTATGAAAATAAAATAGTAATAAAGCATTACCATACAACATCCCTCACTATTTTCGGCTTAGGGAGAAAATTTTTTCAAACAAGGAAATTCGGATTTGTGTCCTCAATCCGGATGATAATGTGGATGATTTAAAAATCGATTCCACTCTAGTAGGAGTGATATGGGAAATCTGCATGTCAGAATTGAAAGGTTAAAGGAAAATCCTGTATATGAAAAAGAACCCCTCAACCGTTACGGAAAAGGAGCTCTGCTCTATTCTACTATCAATCTCGGTCATTAATATCCTTTGAAAGGAAACAATAATCTTTTTTCGCTTCTCCTTTGCTTTCATTTCATCCTATCACTAACTAATAATAGATGTTATCCTTCGTAAACAAGACCACAAATATCTTTGCTAATAAGGCGGAATCAGGTGATTTTGTATCGCATAGTAAACCGCCTGTGAACGTCTATTGACATTCAGCTTTTTGAAAATTATTCTCATATGGCTTTTAACTGTACTATCGCTGATATACAGTGTATTAGCAATCTCTTTGTTGCTCATTCCTTTAGTAAGACCTGATAAAATTTCTTTTTCTCGATCTGTTAGTACATTCTTATTTAAGGTAAATTCTTTTTGACTCTGACGAAAGTTAATAAGTTTTTGCATCATGCTCGGATGAATGATTGAGTTCCCATGATATACCGTCCGGATGGCATGAACAACTTGTTTAGATGATGTATCTTTCAACAGATATCCATCGGCCCCAGCCTGAAATGCAGACATCAAATGCTCATAATGTTCATCCATCGTTAACACCAGAACTTTACAGTTTGGAAAATAATTTTTGACAAGTGAAATGACCTCAATCCCATCTTTCTTACGCAGATTAATATCTAATACAATCACGTCAGGAGCACACTGATGCACCTTTTCCAAAATTTCATCTTCTAAGAAAGCTTTTACAATTACCTTAATATCCAGTTCACTGTCCAATACACTACAGATCCCGTGTTTCCAAATGGTATGATCATCAATTAAAAATACTTGAATCATGCTTTAGGTATACCCCCCTGCTTATAAATGTATAATCCATAATAGAGAAAAGCCGAGTCTTTCACTTCTTACATTCAAAAAAAATTATTTTCATTGTTAGCTAATAGAATTTCAATTTTTCTTTGTGTAAGGTTGTAATATTCTATAAATTCTCTTAAGCAGTTTAAAAAACCATTTTCTCTCCTTAAATTTATTTCCACTATCATTATATTGAGATTTGTATGAATTTTTACGTTTCTAAATACTATCAAAATAATAAAAATAAATGAGATCTCCATCTAGGGATCCCTTTATTGCTGGTTTTTTATCAATTTTGATCTGTTATGTGTATAAATTCTGATAGTTTAACATTTTCTACCCAACCACTCAAAAATATTATTTTTACTTCAGCTTTTTTAGGAACAGGGAAGTCGAATAAATCTTCCGATGGCTTTCCCTGTCTAGTTGATGAACATGCCTGGCATACAGAAATAAGAGCAACTACGAATCAAGTAGTTGCTCTTTTTCTATGATTATTGTATTCCTAATGCACGCTTCAGAGTTTCTAATGTTTGTGATTTATATTTCTTCTTTGGAGCAGGTGCATAGTTGATCGTTGGATTTTGCATCAAGTAATTCTTTTCTACAAATGCAAGATCCTTCTCATCAACCTTTTCGTCAAAGTTAATATCTGCTTCACGATTGTTTGTTCCCCAATATGTTTGGATATACAATGCATCCATTACATCGATTACATCATCTTTATTTACATCACCTGCAATAGCCGGATTTAGTCTTAGGGATAGATTTTGATATGTGACTTTTCCATCTTCATGGAAGCCAATTGTAAAGTCTTTGTGTACTGTAAAATGTCCTGGAACATTGAAATCAAGTTCGTATTGATCATCAGTTAATGGTAACTTTGGTATTTGATATGCTACTGAAGGTCCTTTACCCGAAGGAATTACTCCATTGTATACCGTGCCGTTTGAACTTGTTGCTTTTACTTTAATGCCCATTTTTGAATAATCATATGATTGATTAGCTTGCTGATTTGGTGTTCCATAATAAATCGTAAATGCCTCAGCACGATTGATACCACGAGCTAAAGAATACGTTGGTTCCATAAAATAAATTGCAGGATTACCGCTTAATGCTGTTTTTGCCGTATTATTTATATCTGTATACGTAACACTTGGTATATAAGCTGGCCACATTACAGGCTGTGCAGTATAAGTGTTACTCATAGTAAATCCTAAATCTACTAAAGAAAGATTTCCTGATAATGGAGTTGCTCCATCTTTTAATGTAACTGTTACAGTCGCTTCATATAAATTACCAGAAAAAAGCTTCTCCGCAACATTTACATTGACTTTATCTGCCACACTTGGATGTGGTGTGACATTCATTGACGCAACATCAGTGTGATGATAAAACCTATAAACAACTTGTTTTACATTGCTTACTTTATTTAAAGTTAACGTCGCATGGGCTGTTTCGCCCATCTTAGCAGTTCGTTTTTCAGGTTGCATAAAACCGTATGCAACATCGTCTCGAATAACAAAAATATCTCTACCTTCTTTAAATGTTTTATTTGATGCTGCGTCCATTGCATAGAATGAAGGTAACATTGCTCTTGTTGGGTTTGTTGGAATATTAACAGTGAATGTACCATCTGCATTGACAGGAACAGATACATCTCTTCCTCCAAGATTGTCTTTATAAAACACTCTCGTACTTCCTTGATTAAAATTCATGCCAAGTGATTTCATCTCATCTGTTTCTTTATCATACACTGAACCAGTAATCGTCACTGTACTTTGACCATTTTTATACTCAACAACGTCAGGACTGTTAACCGTCATTTTTGGAGCCGTATTATCAAAATAGAAAGGTGCTTCTTGAGAGAATGTACGCCCCGCATCATTTGTTCCAATTATTTTTAGTTTATAGTATCCTGGTTTCGCTAGATCTTGATCATAAGCGAATGGATGCTCTTCATCACCTGTTGCTTTATAGTAAAAACCATTAAATATTTTAGAAACTCCATAATTCACATTTTCACTCATGCCTAAACCATTCATCGTGCCAACGAATCCTAGCTCTTTGTTGGTTTTTCCATCGACAAGAATAACATCAAACGTACGCATATGAGATTTGATGCTAAAAATTGCATTCGTATAAACTAATTGTCCACTATATGCAGAATCAAACACTTGCGTAAATGCTTGTGGACTCATTGTTACTGGGTTTATTCCTTCTTCGACTGTTTTGATTGCAAAAGGTACTTGGTATGTTTCATCTGGATTTTCATGATTTGTATAAGTAACATATCCTTCATACGTACCAAGTGCTGCTGATTTAGGAACTGCAATCGAAACAACTGATTTCTTTTTCGCATTAGGTTCTAATTTAATCGACCTGTCTGTTTCAATCATGACTCCATTTGCATCTGCATCCAATGAGCCTCTGCGACCTGTTTGGAATGTAACGTTCACATCGAATGTTTTTGCTTGATTGCTATTATTATAGAAAAATAGTGAACGCTCTTCACTTACATTTGCTCCACCCGGTGCAAATACGCCAAATGCAAGTGCGCCCGTTAAATCTTTCACTGTTTTTAGGTTACCTTTTTTATCATGTGTTCCTAGTGTTTCATCTAATACTTCAATTCTTGTTTGTGAATGCATCGCTTCATAAGGATCAACTTGCCCTGCGCCTACTTCATACACGCTGTACTCTCCATTTAATGGATCTGCAGTATTCATTAATGTTTCTTTAATTTGAGCAGGCGTTAAATTTGGATTTGCTTGTAATAATAAAGCTGCAACACCGGCTACATTTGGTGTAGCCATTGAAGTACCTGATAAATTATCATATGCATATTGAAAATTACCAACTTGATCTGCTCCGTGCATATAAGATGGTACAGTCGAGAAGACTGATACACCTGGAGCCGTTACTTCTGGTTTAATATCGTATGTGATACGAGCTGGACCACGAGAACTGAAGCTTGCCAATTTGCTTCCTTGTACAGTTTCTTTTCCCATTTCGTCAAATGAGAATGTTGGTGTTCCTGTACCAAGTTTTGATTGAATGACAGTCGCTTGTTCTTTTGATACGGAGAACGCTGGAATCATTCCATACCCTGCACCTAAATAAGTCGGAATAAAGCCTTCTCCAACCACATTATTGGCAATAATTACTGCCTTAGCTCCGTGTTTTTGTGCTTCTTTCACTTTATCAACAAGAGCTGTAATACCTCGATTTACTAATACGATTTTCCCATTTACATCTTTTCCATTATAATCATTTGGTGATCCTGAATTTGGAATTGAGACGATTGGTAGATTTTGTCCTTGTAATGTATCTACTTTGTCATTAAAACCTTTACCTAATAATTTTAAATCCGCAGATACCTCTTCTATTCCATGCAAAGTCGCTTTTGAAGTAGCAATTTCTTGAGTCGTATCATTTGCTCCAACTGTAATCGCTAATGCAGATGCACCTGGTGCCCCAAGTGTGTACATTCCGTTTCCAGCATTACCTGCTGCAACTATTGCTGTAACACCTGAAAGTACAGCATTGTTTACTGCCAGACTTTCAATATTCTCTGGATCATTCGAATTACTACCAAGCGATAAATTGATAACATCCATTCCATCTGCTACAGATTTATCAATTCCGCCTAATACACTTTCAGTTGAACCAGAACCGTATTGTCCTAACACACGATAAACATAAAGGTCAGCATCTGGAGCTACACCTGTTACGGCGTAATCTGTATTATTTTTACCTTGTCCAGAAATGATTCCAGAAACATGAGTTCCATGCTCCGTATAAAAGGTTGATCCCCTTTGATTTTTTTCGGAGAGGCCTGATTTCTTCCAATCGTCGTATGTAGTCTCCATCGGATCGGCATCATTATCGACAAAATCCCAACCTTTCACCGAGCTTGGACTAATTGTTTTCGGATCAACACCTGGTTGAGCACGGTATCCCTTATATGCATCCGTTAAATCAGGATGGTTGTAATCAATTCCTGTATCAATTACCCCTACCTTAATCCCTTTACCTGTAAATCCCTCGTCATGTAATTTATTGATTCCTGGAAATACCTCAGTTGCTACTTTTTTCGAATCACTAGATCCTTTTGGACTAGTAGGTGGCTCAACTTTAAAGACATTATTTGGCCAAACAGCTTTAACAACTTTTGATTTTAATAATGATTTTACTTTATTTGCTGGCAGTTCGATTGATACCCCATTTAGTGAGCTTTTATATGTGCGTTTAATCTTAAACAATTTATTATTTTGTTTTAAATCATCTTTATAAATTGTTTGTAAATCACTTTTAAACGTTTCTTGTGCGGAATTTGCTTTTTGTTCGGCATCTGAAAGTGATAAACTATTTCCATTTGCTACTTCTTCAATTACTGCAACTTTTGCCGGCTTGTCCTTGAATTCTACAATTACTGATAGATTATCTGAACTCTCTAAATCTACTGAAGGTGATAACTGTAATCCTTCCTCACTACTTACTTGTAGTTTTTCTAATGCTTGACGTTGTTCTGGTGAAAGTTTTGCGAGTACTTGCTCAATTGATTCAGTTGATTTTGCTTGAACCGAATGAAATTGACTAGTTGGTATCGAACTAAATAACAGTCCGCTACTCAATGCGACAATCGCAGTCCCTTTGAAAAATTGTTTCATATTTTCTCCTTCTCTCCCTGTTTACTTATTACTCTCTTACTATACAGAGGGTTGATGACATTTTTGATTTTGCTAAAAAGCATCAATATCTAATTTATTTTTTAATCGAACTATTCAGACATACAAAAAGCCCTCTTAAGGGGGCTTTTTATGAAATTATTCGTTTATTGACGATTTTTCAGCGCAACATTCTTTGTCATAACGAAAACAGTCATCTTCTCTGGTGCCGTAAACAGAAGGATTAAGGGAATTGTAGTTATAATTTATTCACCATCTATGTAGTTCAAATTATCTTTTGAAGAATAAGCTGTATCTGCTAATATTTCGTTTACTTCTAACGCTTGAGCCTTCGTCTGGTTCACCAATTGTTTTAATTGCTTTCAATCATCTTCTGTCCAGTTGTTACTTTTACTTGAGTAATAATTTCTTCTACAGTCAAGGCGATGTGAGATTTATAACCAAAAAATGAACGAGAGACTGATTTCCATCCAAATCTAGCATCTGGGTCAATTGCAGAGCGAATTCCTTTGTTCGCAAGTAGACGCTCATCTTCAATAATCTGTTTTGCCACTTTTAGCTTTTCTTTAATTGCGCCTTCAGCATCCGGAAGTGCTCTCTACTCTCTCAACAGTCTCTCCTAATAGAGCAAGGTATGAAATCATTATCTTCCCTTTTTCTTCTTCCGATATTTCTTTAGGAAATGTTGGATAGGCAGGTAGTTTGTCGTAAAGATTTTTGTGTTGCTTTCTTACGGTTCTTCGAAGTCTAGAGGCAGCCTTACTAAGCCAATGGCTTTTTTTTCGCTGCGTTTGCGAGAGTATGGGTTGAATCAATAAATAAGCCTTTAGAACCGATTAGTCCTTTTTCCTGTGCTTGTTTTACTATTTCAGTTAAAACTTTCTCGATATTCTGAGCACCCAAACGATGCTTTCGGAAACGGCTTGATTGAGATGAATCTGGTAAGGAATCATCCGGATTCAATCCTAAAAATCACTTGTAAGCCATATTGACCTGTGCTTCTTTAATGATTCGTTCATCAGAAAGATTGGATAATGTCTGAAGAAAAAGCCGGCGGAATAATAACTCAGGTTCATTCGCTGAGCGACCATAGAATTCACAATATGAACTTTTGACAATGTCATGGACAAAACTAAAATCTATGATTTCGTGGATTTGTCGTTGCTGATGATTTTTTGGAACAATGATGTAAAGTTCTGCGTGGAAAGATAAAGTAGTTTGTTTGTTTTGATTGATTTAACATGATTAACACACACTTTCAGAGCTTTTTATTTTATACGAAAAAGGGAAAAGCGAATCTAGCGCTTTTCCCTAATTTCTGTATTCGTTTTGCAGTGCCCTCCTTTGAGGCCTCTTTTTTATTACTTATTCATGCGCAGGTTAATTTAATAATGAAAAATTCCGCTTGATTTCTTTCTTTTAAGTGCGAATAACCAACAAATTAAAGGAAAATAAACCGCTTTTTATTTTAAAAGTTGTTTGCTCATATTTTCTGTTTGGAATAACTTCACATACATTGCTTCATGTTCGACTGTGACGTATTCTCTATATTCCCAATAAATAAGAATGCATTGTTTAAATCTCTCTCTATTTCCGATTTGATTTGCCGCATATGCTACATCCAACACTTCATACAGCCCTTCTGAAAATTGCTTGCTTGCAAAATGGTACAAAGCATAAGCATAACAGAAACGCAAGTATAATTGCTGCTGATGCGGATGAATACTCACAGCTAAGTCTTGGATAACATTTTGAAATCTATATATCAATCGCTCAACATCCTCTAATCGATGCAGATGGACATACGCCTCCAATACTCGCGGTAAACCGGCAAACATATCGTCCCTGCCTTCTAACCAATTTAAGTATTCATCCACATATTCGAATTGACCGAAATCTAAAAAAACACAAAATCGATTCCCAATAGCTGCACCTGCATAATAATCATTGACTTGCTCATAACGATCTATAAGGGCTAATACTTCTTCTAAAGAGTTCCCTAGGCGTTGTAATGCAAGACTCTGGTACACAAGGGCTCTTCCATAATGTTCCCCTTCTTTAGCTATTTTCTCTAGTTTACGAGCATAATAGAGTGTTTTTTTCCATTCCTCTCGTATAAAAAATGTAGCTGTTATCCACATATAGGATAATATCTGAAATTCTTCTGGCATATAAGCTATATGTTCCAGCACATGCCCAAGGGCGTATTGTCCTTCTTCTGTCAATCGAACTATATAAAACCGTCTGAAATAACTAATCGCTACTTCTTGCGAGAAGTGATCGGGCATGTTCTCTATGATGAATTCATACAGTGACAATGCCTTCTCTTCTTTTCCTTCTTCAAAAAGCTGCTCAGCCACAGCAAAAATGTGAACGAAATTTTTGTTTCGAATAGTTTTAGACCTTTCTTCTAATACTGCATCCAAAATGGAGTGGAGCTGCTCTTCAAATCCCATCACTGCACATTTATATAAAAATTGCTCACTTTTCCGCTTATCCAAATACCGGCTAACATTAAAACATTCCTCAGCAAAATAAGAATATAAAGCGCCTTCCGTCAGCCCGAGTGAAAGAGTGATTACATCCAAATTGTACAATGAAAGTGACTGTTTATGATTCAAAATACGGCTTATGTCACTTAAATGGATGCCGGATTGTTTTGCCAAATCTGTTCTGCTTAATTTCATTTTTTGCATACATTGGTAAATTTTTTCGGAAAGAATGGCATTCATCTTATTCACCAGCTTTCTTGTTGCGTATTTACCTCATAAAATTTGTATTGCATTTGTTACAATCTCTCGAATATTGTATAATAACCTCTTATTTTTTTCAATTTACAAAATATTATTTCAATTAAACAATTTACATTATTTTATATTGTTGCTGTTTACGATATGGTGTGAAATACTGCTAATTGCTCCATTGTTCCAATTCACCCATTTCAACTTTAATTGTTCCACTATGCTCGTTATGAATCACAACCTTGTCACGCCATTCTTGCGGGTTTCTGTTCTTTAACCAATCGGACCTAGTGTTCATTCCTTCCTTCTGTTTTGGGTGGATTCCCCCCCTTTTTTGCGTTGATCCTTCTTACCATTCCAATATGTCACAATAAAAAACCGCCAAAACCCAGTGTATATCAGAGGATTAAGCCGGTTATCTCGAACAAGAAAATTCAGGTTAATTACGACATCATGATATCTCTTGGCCACGAAAAGATAGAAACAACGATGATTTTTTTAGATAAAGCATTTGCAAAGGAACGTCATGCAATCCATCAATGGAACCAGAAGTGTTTGGTGAATATATAATAGAGGAAAACAAAAACCCTTTAGTTAATAAAACGCTATAGGGTTAATCTTTTGGATAGTTAAAAATAAGTAACACGCGTTTGCCGATTATTACTAATTAACATCAATTTTCCAGTATTAAATTATAATACATGCCTGTTTACAGCACCAGATCACTACCGAGATAAGAACAAATCTATTTATACATTTTTTTGTTCCTATGATCCACTTTGGTCTTACTAGCTCGCATAATTTCAATTGGAGTAAAATAAAGAATTCCACTTAATCCCCCTACTAATAAGCTATATGGAAGAATCAGATTGATAAACATTCCTGGATGCTCTGATAATCTGAAATATAACAAAATAAATAGAAAGATCCATTTAATATTGCCCCGATATACCGTTTGCATAGTTGAATTAATGAATAGTGCTTACGGCAATTCTGTTCCTCTGCAATTCGCTTGCACGCTGACGGGCATATAGAGCCAACTCAACGGTTAGTTCATAACGTAAAAATGGTGTAATTAAATAAATCCCATTAAACAAGTCTAATGCTGTATCAATTAAAGACTTCGTAATTTCGATTCCTTCTTGTACCGCCTGAACCGGGTTATCATTAAATTTTGCCATGCGGTCACGAATCGTTTTCGAGATTTTGATTCCCGGTACTTCATTATGAAGAAACTCAGCGTTTTTACTGCTTAGTAAGGGCATTAAACCAATATATATAGGCGCATTAAGATGTTTGGTAGATTCGTAAATTTCGAGTAATTTTTCCTCTGAAAATACAGGTTGTGAGATAAAATAATCGGCGCCAAGCTGAACTTTCTTTTCAAGGCGCTGCACCGCTTTATCTAGATGACGGACATTTGGATTAAAAGCAGCAGCAATGCTAAAAGATGTTTTTTGGCCAAGATCTTTTCCTGAAAAAGATAAACCTTCATTAAGTTGTTTTATCATTTGAATTAGCTCAAAGGATGACACATCATAAACAGAAGATGCTCCTGGGAAATCGCCTACTCTAGCTGGATCGCCCGTTATCGCAAGTACATCATTCATCCCTAAAGTGTGTAGGCCCATCAAGTGGGATTGCAGACCGATAAGGTTGCGGTCCCTGCAAGCTATATGGATAAGTGGACGCATCTCCAGTTGAGTTTTAACTAGGTAACCCAATGACTCATTTGAAATACGAACAGAGGCAAGCGAGTTATCCGCCAGTGTAATCGCATCAATGCCCACTTCTTTTAAAGCTTTTGCTCCCTTGAAAAATTTTGTTGTATCTAATTTCCGAGGAGGATCTAACTCAACAATAATCGATGGTTTCTTCTTTACAATTTTCTCAAGAGGCGGGAAATCCCTTTTTATTGAAACTACTTCCACAACTTGTTTAGGTGGTTTTATTTTCACGACCTTTTGTGTAATTGGAACCACATTTTTTAATTCGGAAGCAATGGCTCTTATATGTTCAGGTGTAGTGCCGCAACATCCTCCAAGAAGACCAACTCCTTCATTGCGGAATGCCAGTGCTGACTTTCGAAAGTACTCCGCATCACCTTCATAATGAAATTTCCCATCCGTATATGCAGGCAGACTTGCATTTGGATAGGCAGAAAGATAAGCATGTGCTGGAATCTCAATCTGTTCAAGTGATAACAACGTATGATGTGGTCCGAGGCGACAATTCAGACCTATGACATCAGCACCAAGATTTTCGAGCCGCAAAAATGCTTCATTGACAGGTGTTTGATCTTGCAAAATCCCTGGCTCTTGAAGTGCTAGTTGTGAAATGATTGGCAGATTTGTTTCCTTACGAGTGATTGTAAGAACGGCTTCAAGCTCTTGAAGGTCATAGAAAGTTTCGAGGAGAATCCCATCAACCCCTTCTAATAAAAGGCAATATAACTGTTCCCGAAAGCTTCGTTTTAGGTCCTCTAATGAAATAGAATTGGGCTTTACTCCCCGATTACCACCAATCGTCCCAAAAACATAAGCGTCGTTCTTAGCTGCTATTTTGGCATTGTGGACAGCGGCACTATTGATTTCTTTTACTGAATCTTCCAGTCCATACCTTTGCAGCTTTAAATAATTTGCTGCATACGTGTTCGTCTGTATCACATCCGCACCTGCACCTATATACGCTTTATGGATGTTTTGAATTTGTTCCGGATGGGATAGGTTCAGTTCCTCAAAGCAGCAATCTGTCCCGTACGAGTATAGGAGAGTTCCCATGGCGCCATCACCAATTAATATTTGGTTTTTTAATTTCTCCAAAAAACTCATTGGCTCTCTCCTCCATGATAAATAAACTGTCTATCTTGAACGTGCTGAAAGGCTTGTGAAAAATCCTTGATAAGATCATTCGGGTTTTCAAGGCCGACCGATAAGCGAAGAAGGCTATTTTTGATGCCACGTTTTTCTCTTTCCGCTTTTGGCATCGCCGCGTGGGACATTTTAGTCGGATACGATAAAATCGACTCTACAGACCCAAGGCTTACTGCAAATACAGGGAATTTCACATTCGAAACAAATGAACGAAGTGCATCCTCATTGGCAAGTTCAAATGATAAAACCGCACCTGGACCTTCTGCCTGGTTTTTTTGAAGCTGATGCTGCGGATGACTTTCTAGAGCCGGATAATAAACCTTATCGATTAGCGGGTGGCCTTGTAAAAATTCGGCGAGTAATATTGCAGATTTTTGTGATTGTTCGAGACGGACATAAAGCGTCTTGAGCCCTCTTAGCACGAGCCATGCGTCCTGAACACCCAGAATAGCCCCAAACGAATTTTGTAAAAAACCAAGTCTTTTCGCTAATTTTTCATCCTTGACAACTGCCAATCCAGCGACGACATCGCTATGCCCTGATAGAAATTTGGTTGCACTATGCAGCACAACATCAGCCCCAAGTTCAAGTGGTTTTTGCAAGGCTGGAGTGAGAAAAGTGTTATCGACGAATGTTAAGGCATTATTTTCTTTTGCTAACTTGCTAACCGCTTTGATGTCGGTCACCTTCAATAAAGGATTGGAAGGTGTTTCAACATAAAACACTTTTGTATTTGGCTTAATGGCTTGTTTTACTTGGATCAGATCCGTCATATCGACAAAGCTATAGTCAATTCCGTATCGGGACAGGACTTCGGTGATCAATCGATAGGTACCACCATAAACATCCTCTGAAATCACGACATGATCTCCTGAAGAGAGAAGCAGAAATGCCGTTGAAATCGCTGCTATCCCGGAAGAAAAAGCGAATCCATTTGTTCCACCTTCTAGTTCCGCAATAACTTCTTCTAGTGCATTCCTTGTAGGATTAGAGCTGCGACTGTAATCATATTTTCCAAGATGATCGATATCAAATTGATGAAAAGTTGACGCATGTTGGATCGCTACACTCACTGCGCCAGTATTCGGATCAATCTTATGACGATTGTGTAAAAGTCTTGTTTCAAAGGAATATTCTCTGTTCTCCATTACATAATCATCTCCTCTCTTATTTTCACAAAAGCTTGATCAAGGTCTGAAAGCAAATCTTCTACATCTTCAATTCCAACTGATAAACGCAATAATCGATTGCAAACACCTGCTTGAATTCTAACCTCTTCAGGGATATCAGCATGTGTTTGAGTGGCAGGGTAGGTGATGAAGCTTTCTGTACCTCCAAGGCTTTCGGCAAATGTAATAAGAGATAAACCTTGTAAAAAAGGATTAATCCATGACTCTTCTTTTAGGCGAAAAGAGATCATTCCACCTTTTCCTGCATAAAAAACGTCGGTTACAGTTTGAAGATTGGAAAGGTAAAGGACAACTTCCCGAGCATTTTTCTCATGCCGATTCATTCGTAGGGATAAAGTTTTCATACCGCGCATCAATAACCAGGAGTCAAATGGACTAAGCACAGCTCCCGTACTGTTATGGTAATGCGCTAGTTCCTCACATAGTTTTTTTCCTTTAGCAACAATAATGCCAGCAAGAACATCATTATGACCGCCTAAATATTTGGTTGCGCTGTGGATTACAATGTCAGCACCAAGAGTGATTGGTTGTTGCAAGAGAGGCGTATAGAAAGTGTTATCGACAATCAGCATAATTCCGTGTTTCTTGGCAATTTCCGAAACAGCGGAAATATCTGTTTTCTTCATTAAGGGGTTTGTAGGCGTTTCCAGAAAGATGGCTTTTGTTTGAGGGGTAATCTTTAATTCGATCGCTTCCGGACAACATGTGTTTACGTATTGACACTTCAATCCCCATTTTTTATATCCTTGTTCTAATAAACGATAGGTACCTCCATATAAATCTTCACTAACTAACCATTCATCACCTGATTGAAAAAGGGACAAAACTGTCATAATTGCCGCCATTCCAGAACTACAGGCGAAGCCTTGATCACCATATTCCAAATCTGATATTGTATTTTCAAGGAGCTGACGTGTTGGATTTCCCGTACGACTATAATCAAACTCCGTCGGTTGCCCAAGCCCTTCATGACGATAGGCCGTAGAAAAATAAACAGGGGGATTCACAGTCCCTGTAGCCGTATCACTGCGATTTCCAATTTGAGCAAGTTGTGTATCGATTTTATACATCCCAATCACTCCTCTAATAATAATGTTGATGCACTTTAAAACAGCGTTCTCCATTGTGGATCATCAGTTAGTGATACTCTCACTGCAGATTCTTACAACGTTAACTTATTCCAATCTATTTTCTTAACCCTAGGATATAAAAAAGACCTCTTGATTCCATAAAATTGTCAATAAACAATCTTACTGAATACAAGAGGCCTCCAGTTGTCCGGTGAGCTTCTTTAATATTTTAATTTTTTCAAACAGAAAACCGTTGCTTTTCTATGCGATTTATTTGAACAATCTTTCCTTCATGAAACGTAATTTGTAGCTCTCCAAAATGCAAGCCTTCAAGTGCTTTTGCGATAACTTCAAACTTTTCCTTTTCCTTTTCCTTACCTTCTTTCACCAAATCTCCCATTCACTCAACTCCCATATGCTTACATTAACTCAATATACATGGCCCTCTTATTTAGCAGATTTGAATAACTCTGCTGTAATTGGCACTGTTACAATTCGATTCAGTGGTTGCCTTGGTCTCAAAGACTCTTTAAAGGTAGTTCTTATATGGAAGGAACAGCCTATGCTTGTGCGAAAGGGTCCCAAGATTTTCTATTTCACTTTCATTATTCGGATATTCCACTCTGGAAGTTTATGACCCTATATTCACGAGCAGCTTTTCTCTCGTTTGTTTTGCTACTTCAACCATTATCTTAAGTGCTGCAACCGTTTCTTCAAGACCTCGTGTTTTCAAACCGCAATCAGGATTAATCCAGAACTGATTTGGATCAAGAACTTGTAGGGCACGATCAATGTTTCTACTCAGCTCTTCAAGCTTTGGTACACGTGGACTATGAATGTCGTATACACCAAGACCGATCCCTTTGTCATACGTGTTTTCTTCAAACGATTGAATTAATTCACCATGACTTCTTGATGTTTCAATCGAAATAACATCAGCATCGAGTGCTTTAATCGCATCGATAATATCTTTAAAGTCCGAATAACACATATGGGTATGAATTTGTGTATCGTTTTGTACTGACGTTGTTGCAAGTTTAAACGCATAAACTGCAGCGTCAAGATACCCTTCCCATTTTTCACGTTTTAACGGCAGCCCTTCACGAATTGCCGGCTCATCAACTTGAATCATACGAATTCCATTTTCCTCAAGCGTTTCAACTTCTTTTCGAAGCGCAAGTGCAATTTGATTGGCAACAACATAGCGTGAAATATCATCGCGAACAAACGACCAGTTTAAAATTGTAATTGGACCTGTCAGCATTCCTTTTACAGGTTTGTCAGTTATTGATTGGGCATATAAGGATTCTTTAACTGTTATCGGTTCTATAAATGACACGTCACCGTAAATAAGTGGTGGTTTCACACATCGCGAGCCATATGACTGGACCCAGCCAAATTTCGTGAATTGGAAGCCATCTAATTTTTCACCAAAATACTCAACCATGTCTGTACGTTCAAATTCTCCATGTACAAACACATCTAGACCAAGTTCCTCTTGAATTTCAATCCACTTTTTAATTTCTGCTTTTATATATGTTTCATATTCTGTATTCGTTAACTCGCCTTTACGCCATTTTAATCGGTTCTTTCTTACTTCTTGAGTTTGCGGGAAACTTCCGATTGTTGTTGTTGGAAGCAGTGGTAACTGAAAAGCCTCTTTTTGTATCTCTTGACGGACTTTAAATATTGCTTTTCGTTCCGCTTTATACGTATGCAAGTTTTGAATGGCTTCTTGAACTTGTGTGTTATTTCGGAATGATGATTTTTGTAACGCATGAATCGCTTCTGTACTTGCACTGATTTCTTTTTGTATCGCTTCTTTTCCATCGTTTAAGCCTTTTGTCAGTAGAACAATTTCATGTAATTTTTCATTAGCAAATGATAATGCTCCTTTTAGGACGTCATCAAGCGTTTCTTCACTTTTAACTGTCACAGGTACATGCAATAAGCTTGATGAAGATTGTACAATTAGACGATCTTTTGAAACAACATCCACAATCTCTGCAAGAATTGCAGAATGATCATTAAGATTCGCACGCCATATGTTTCGCCCGTCAATAATACCAGCAGCAAGAACCTTATCTTTTGGGAAACCATACTTTTTCAAAGCAGCAAGATTTTGACCATTATCATATACAAAATCAAGTCCAATTCCTTTAACAGGAAGTGAGATGACATCTTCGTAATGTTCAATGCTTTCAAAATATGTTTGTAATATCAGCTTTATGTTTGGCGCTGCATCATGCAATGTTTGATAGATATCCTTAAATAACGCAACATCTTCTTTGGAAATCGTTGTAGATAAAATCGGTTCATCGATTTGTACCCACTCTACTCCTTCTTTTTGTAATTCACGTAAAATGTCAGCGTAAAGCGGTACAAATTTTTCAACAACTGCTTTAAATTCATTTTCTCTATAACCCTTTGACAGTTTTACAAATGTGATAGGTCCTAAGATTACAGGTTTTCCTTCGATATTAAGTTTCTGTTTAGCCTCTTTATAAAATTGAAGTGGCCGGTTTTCAACAAGAGTAGGTACTGCTTCATTAAGCTCTGGAACAATATAGTGATAGTTTGTGTTAAACCATTTTGTCATTTCAGATGCAACAGCACCTTTATTGCCTCGTGCTATATCAAAATACGTTTCAAGCGATACTTTACCGCCGTCGTATTCAAAGCGTTTCGGTACTAATCCGAACATAACGGCTGTATCAAGCACATGATCATACAAACTAAAGTCTCCAACTGGTATCAAGTCAATTCCTAAATCTTTTTGTTTCTGCAGATTGTTTAGCCGAATCTCCTCAATTTGTTTTAAGAATGATTCTTTTTCTAGTTTCCCTGCCCATAACTGCTCCAGTGAATTTTTCCATTCACGTTTTACACCAATTCTTGGATAACCTAAATTCGAACTTTTCACTTTGCTCATAATATTTTTTACACTCCTTCTATTTTTATATTTTCATGCCCATTTCTATTTGAAACAGAGCAAATGAACCCATATTTCTAAAAACAAAAAAGCCTCTTCTTGGAAGCAAGAAGAGGCTCATCATTAAAAATATGTGACAAGATCTCAACTCATCTTCCAAGCATAATCGCTTGAAGGAATTGGCACAGTGCTCATAATGAGTCTGTTGCCGAGGTTTCAAAGGGCCTTTCCCTCCACCTCTCTTGATAAGTAGAAATTAACTATTTAGTTTTATTAATGGTTTAAATGGTATCAGTTTTGCTCGTTTTGAAATCAACGAATTTCACTTATTTATTATAATAATACAAACATTCAATAAAGTAAATAAATTCCTGAAATTTGTTTTTTCCCGTTTTTATCTTTTTACAAAGTACACTACGGATGTAAAGAACAGATTAAAGGGCAGCCCCAATAGTATTTGCTCGTCGTGGAATCGATGGAAATAAAATGAGCATGATTGCTGCTGAAGCAGAAACTATTTACAATAATTAATACTGTTTGTTAGAACACTTGGTCCTAACTTACCTGTTTTGGAATTTGAGAGACGCACCTGAACTTCGACATTCTTCATTTCTGCTGTAATTAAATCAAATCGTCCAGCCCAACTTGGACCATTCTCCTCTGGGGTTGGATAAAGCTTAAAACGCCAACTTATTTCTTTTGGAACAAACGCAAAACCTTCATAGCTATCGAAGTCTCCATACGAAGACGGTTCAGGAAGATGAACAGCGAGAATACTTATATTAGTTCTTGCAAAACTTGGTGGATTTAATTGCACTTTATAGATTAATGCTACACCTTTTGTATTCGTCAGACTTTTATCAACAGACTCCAATGTTAGGCTACAGGGCACTGAAATCACTTCTAATAATTCATCATTTTCTTCATTTATTGCCTTTGCTTTTGGTGGTCTTTCCCAAATTACAAATATTAGAGTTGTTAAACTTAATAGCAATAGCAAAAATATAACTGATATTTTTTTCATCTAATCACCTACCTAATTTTAAAGGTAGTATTTCCTTATGATAAGACAATATTCTTGTTCAACTATCCAGCCCCGTTAGTTCAATGAGAAAAAGACCGCTTAAGCATCTCGATGTTCTTCAACTAAGCACCCGTTAGTTGAACAATAATGCAGTAGCTATTTTAACTTTTTCATCGAAACCGATTTATCTGGGAAGTGTAAGAGTATATTTCCTCCTGATGACAAAATGACTTCAAATGATAATGTTGATTCGTTAATTGGTAATAATTCTTCAAACAACCAGTCATCTATTTCACGATTATTAATAGGTTTATCATTATCATAATTCAAGTGTTGAAATTGAAAGAACGAGACATTGTCAAAACTCAATATCCAAACATCGTCACTGGAAACAGTGAAGTGAATGTTTGAGTGAAGGAGACTTTTATGTTCAATTTCAATTTTTATAAGTCTATAATCGTGAAAACCCCAAGAGTTAAAACGATTAAAAATATCTTGAGGCAATCTATCAGATAATGTATTGAATACCTCTTTGTATTTTTTCGCATTTTCCATCCATTGATTATCTAATTTATCCAATTCTTCATCATTCGTGCCATCCATATTTTGAGCTAAATGCAATTCATATAATAAATATTTCATTTTTACAGCCCCTTTCTTTTCAGTGTTTCTTCAACTAAACTGCCCCGTTAGTTGAAAAAGAAAAAAGGGCTACCAAAACAGCCCAAAGATTTTTACTAAAGTAACCGTTAGTAAAAAGAATTATTAATCCGAAAAAGTTTCCCCTTTATCTAAGTTCAAAGTGTGATTATTTATTGTAATAATACCGTTATTTGTCCAAGCCACATCTGCCTTGTGCATATTGTCATCATAGTAGATATTCTTCTTGAACCAAAGGGGACCATCTACTATTCCTACTACACTAATAGAAGTAGCTGCACCACCATTTAATGTGTAGAAGTTGATTGTCGTTTTAGAATCGGGTGATTGGGTTGTTGCAATGGGTTCTCTTGCAAATGTATTCACTACTATCCCTAATAGAAAAATTGCTGAAAGGGGAAATGCAATTAAGACAGTCATCCAACTTCTCCATCTTGCTCCCCTGTTGCTTTTGTCTCTAAATCCCGAAATACCCATAAAACAAGTAGTAAACGTGAGCAACAATAAAACCGAAGCAGGTGGTGCAACTGACCACGAATGGTTATAAGAAGCATATAAAGTCTGTAAAGAAAGAACCGTTACTAACAAGCATAAAAGAAAAGACCACAAATTATATTTTCTTTCCACTATTTCCACTAAATTACCTCCCGATTAGAAGTTCTGGTGTTCCCCAAAAAATCTTCTTCTTCAACTAAACTGCTGCGTTAGTTGAAGAAGAAATGGTCTTACTCCTTATTAAAGTAAAGCACCCGTTAGTTGAAGATCATTCATTTCTATTCACCCGGCATATAGCCTATTACTTCATTGGTTTCAGGGTCAACAAGTATTAAAGGTGGACCAACTACAACGTCCTCTTGGTCTATAAAGGATACCCTTAATACTTCTTTCCCTTCATAAGTTTTATCCAGTAATTCATAGCTATTATCAGCAATCGTTTTTTTCACATCAGCACTTTTCCAGTCCGCTATAGCACTGCCACCCCAACCTTTTTCTTCGATGAAATCCCAAGCAACTTTTCTAATTCTTTCATAGCTATCTGTGCCTTTGGAATTCACTTCATCTTGTTTAGTCGAACAACCACAAATCAGTAAAATTGATAATACTGTTAATGTTAAGGAAAAAAATCTTAACTTCATTCACTTGGCACCCCTTTTTAAAATCAATTGTTCTTCAACTAACCTGTTCCGTTAGTTAAAGAAGCTATTGCATATAATCATATTTGATTTCTCTTTATGTATTTAATTGAAATCACAGTAGCTATGATTGCAACTATAAAAATACTAAGTGGATACATAAGCTGTAACAGTAAATTGTGATCAGGGCTCGTTATCCAACCTACGTACTCCTCAGCCAAGGTATAAAAAACATAGAATTAAATTACAAACACAAAGATGTTTACAAATTTATTCATGAATTAAGACATCCCCCTTCCCTTTGCTAATTTATCTTCCTCAACTATACAGTCTCGTTAGTTCAACAAGAAAAAATGCTTCACTCCTTCTTGAAGTAAAGCGCCCGTTAGTTTAAGAGTGGAACATCGACAAATAATACACTTGGTATTATTCTTGTACCTTTTTAATCAATCCGATTGTATGTACTATTTTTAAATCAAAAAATGCAAAAGCACCACATATGCAGACCCCTAAAATCATTATTGCTGTAAAAAACCAGCCTTCTCCCCAAGTAACTATCAAAGAATATAAACATCCCGAAGCAACAGCTAATGAACCATATTTCGTTCTCCATTTTTCTAGTTTCGATTGGTTTTTTTCTTCCAAAGTTTTATTCCCCACAATCCTGGTTGTTAGCACAATAGCGGTTGCTCTTAATGAACAAACGCACCCGTTAATTGAAGTACAATCCTTCACAAATGTTTAAATAATTTTTCAAATTAACTATTCAAGTATTAACTGATAAACATTTACTTTTTAAACCGATTCCCTGTATTAGCGTATATAAGAGTAAACACGACAATACCGATAAATAATATGAGACCAAAAACAAATAACCAATTGTTTTCATATGCTTCACTAAGTACCCAAAATACCATACTGAATGATAAAGCGAACATCATTTTCCCCATAAACTTACAGAATGCAACCGTATCATATTTTTTTTTTCTTCTTGTGGCAACGTGTTAAATCCAGCAATTAAAAATGAGCCTTTACCATTCGATAGAATAATTCCTAACATTACGAATAACACGATGATTAAAATTGTTCCAAAAACAATAAACCCTCCCTGCTACCTATTACATTATTTTAGTACGATTAGATTTCAGAAATGTTTCATTTTTTAATTAAACTGCTGCTTTAGTTCAATAAGAAAAAAGGCTTTACTTTCTTAGAAAGTAAAGCCTTTTGAGTACTACTTCAACATTTCGATATACATATAGAGGTTGTCTACAACTTTACTGTTTCCAGTAATTCTATATTAGACACGAACCCTTGATTCCCCTTTAAATTAATACAATATTTTTCCATTTAACAAACCTTTGTACATTATTTGCTATATAAAAATGTCTATCAAATCTACTTACAATTTGATAGACATTTTGATTAGCTATGGGTTTTATACTGCTTCTTCCACTATGCCGTTCTGCAACAGGTACATTTTGTGATACAAGCCTTTTTTTGCAAGCAACTGTTGATGATTGCCCTGTTCAACAACCTCGCCTTGATGAAGGACTAAAATCAGCTCTGCATCTTGAATCGTACTCAAACGGTGGGCAATGGCAATCGTTGTTCGTCCTTGTCGCATTTTTTCAAGACTTGATTGAATTGCCACTTCTGTTTCCGTATCGATGTTTGCTGTTGCTTCATCCAGCACCAAAATCTTCGGATCCGTTGCCACCGTACGGGCGAATGCGACGAGTTGACGCTGACCACTTGAGAAGGTTGAGCCTCGCTCGGTTACTTTTTGCTTATAGCCTTCTGGCAACAGATTGATGAA